>NZ_JBCFOK010000005.1:0-528520 GCF_039605595.1 Streptomyces odontomachicola | reverse complement strand
AGGCGCTGGACCGCCACCCCCGGCTCGGCGTGTGCCTGGACACCTGCCATGTGTACGCGGCAGGGCACGACCTCGCGGCGCCCGGCGGCGTGAAGGAGACCCTGGACGAGCTGTCCGAGGTGACGGGCCCAGGGCGCCTGAAACTGATCCACGCCAACGACTCCAAGGACGTCGCCGGCGCGCACAAGGACCGGCACGCGAACATCGGCGCAGGCCACATCGGCAGCGCGCCCTTCGGTGAGCTGCTGGCACACCCGGCCACCGAGGGCGTGCCGCTGGTGATCGAGACGCCGGGCGGCAAGGAGGGGCACGCGGCCGACGTGGCGCTGCTCCAGGGACTCCGCGACCGGCGCTGAGCCGAAGCCGAGCCCACACGTACGGGACACCGGCCCCGCACGCGAACGGGACGCCGGCCCCGGGCAACCCCTACAGCTCGGGGCCGTCCCCCGCCTCCTCCTGGTAGGAGTAGCGCTGCTCCTGCCAGGGGTCGCCGATGTTGTGGTAGCCGCGCTCCTCCCAGAAGCCGCGGCGGTCGGCGGTCATGTACTCCACGCCGCGCACCCACTTGGGGCCCTTCCAGGCGTACAGGTGCGGCACCACCAGGCGGAGCGGGAAACCGTGCTCGGCGGTGAGGAGTTCACCGTCCCTGTGCGTGGCGAAGAGGGTCTTCTCGCTCGTGAAGTCGTCGAGCCTGATGTTGGAGCTGTAGCCGTACTCGGCCCAGACCATCACGTGGGTCACGCCGGGGGCCGGGGGCGCCAGCTCCAGGAGGGTGCGCGCCCGCACGCCGCCCCATTCGGCGCCCAGCATGCTGAACTTGGTGACGCAGTGCAGATCGGCGACGACCGTCTCGTGCGGGAGCGCGGAGAACTCCTCGTGGTTCCAGCAGTGTTTGTCGCCGTCGGCCGTGGCGCCGAAGACCCGGAATTCCCAGCGGTCCGGCTTGAACTTCGGCACGGGTCCGTAGTGCGTGACCGGCCACCCGCGCTGCAGCCGCTGCCCGGGCGGAAGCTCCGCTTGCTCCCCTTCGCGGACTGTCGACTGAGCCATGTCTCCATGGTGACAGACCCCGGCACCACTCCCGACCATGCCCCCGCGGGGCCCACCAGCCCCTGGTGAAACGGCCGCACCGGGGGCGCCGCACGGCCCGTACGGGGCCACCGCCGGGCCTTTTCCGGCCCTCGCCCAACCCGTAAACCCGGGCAAACTTCGGCAAATTCGGTAAGCCTGCACTTACTGGACCGGGCTGCGGGGGCAGTGCAAGGATGCCGCCTGCGCGCGCACTCACCTGCCATTTCCCGCCCCGGAAGGAGTTCGCCGCCATGCAGGGCGATCCCGAGGTCATCGAGTTCCTCAACGAGCAGCTCACCGCGGAGCTGACCGCGATCAACCAGTACTTCCTGCACGCGAAGATGCAGGAGAACTTCGGCTGGCCGAAGCTCGCGAAGTACACCCGCTCCGAATCCTTCGACGAGATGAAGCACGCGGAGCGGATCACCGACCGGATTCTCTTCCTGGAGGGCCTGCCGAACTACCAGCGGCTCTTCCATGTGCGGGTGGGCCAGACGGTCACCGAGATGTTCCAGGCCGACCGGCAGATCGAGGTCGAGGCCATCGACCGGCTCCGGCGCGGGATCGAGGTGATGCGCACCAAGGGCGACATCACCTCGGCGAACCTCTTCGAGGACATCCTGGAGGACGAGGAGCACCACATCGACTACCTCGACACCCAGCTCGAACTGATCGAGAAGCTCGGCGAGCCGCTCTACATCGCGCAGCTCGTGGAGCAGCCGGACTCGTGACTGCTAGGGCGGAGGGGACGGGGCCGCGAGGCGGTCCCGGAGCGGGCCTCTAGGCGGCCTCGGCCACCTGCTGGTGCTCGGCCGGCTCCTCGGCGAGGTCGGGGCCGACGGCGAGGGCCGACTCGTGCGCGTCGGTGGAGAGGGCGGGAACGCCCTTGTCCATGAGCTGGCGGCGCGGGCACTCGCCCCGCCCGAGGAGGCCCTGGATGCGGCGTACGCAGGAGCCGCAGTCGGTGCCCGCCTTGGTCTCGGAGGCTATCTGGCGCGGGGTGCAGGCCCCGGCCTCCGCGTGCTCGCGGACCTGCTGCTCGGTGACGCCGAAGCAGGAGCAGGCGTACACGCGGCTCACCTCCGTCCACGGAGTCGGTCCGACAGTTCTGGCGCCTGTCGCAGCGGCCTCCCTTACGACCGCTGAGGTTAACCTAACCTTACCCGTCGGGGAGTGTCCACAAAAGCGGCCCCCGCGAAACGGCAGTGGGGCCCGGATCACAGCGATCCGGGCCCCACCGTCATGCCGTACGGGGGCTCACTGGTCCCGGTACATCTCCGCGACCAGGAACGCGAGGTCCAGCGACTGGCTGCGGTTGAGCCGGGGGTCGCAGGCCGTCTCGTAGCGCTGGTGCAGGTCGTCGACGAAGATCTCGTCGCCGCCGCCCACGCACTCGGTCACGTCGTCGCCCGTCAGCTCCATGTGGATGCCGCCGGGGTGGGTGCCGAGCGCCTTGTGCACCTCGAAGAAGCCCTTGACCTCGTCCAGCACGTCGTCGAAGCGGCGGGTCTTGTGGCCGCTGGCCGCCTCGAAGGTGTTGCCGTGCATCGGGTCGCAGACCCACACGACCTGCGCGCCGGAGGCGGTGACCTTCTCCACCAGCTCGGGAAGCCGGTCGCGGATCTTGTCCGCGCCCATCCGCGTGATGAAGGTGAGGCGGCCGGGCTCGCGGTCCGGGTCGAGCCGGTCGATGAGGGTCAGCGCCTCCTCCGGGGTGGTGGAGGGGCCGAGCTTCACGCCGACCGGGTTGCGGACCTGGGAGGCGAACTCGATGTGCGCGCCGTCCAGTTGGCGGGTGCGCTCGCCGATCCAGACCATGTGCCCGGACACGTCGTACAGCTTGCCGCTGCGCGAGTCCACGCGGGTCATGGCCGACTCGTAGTCGAGCAGCAGCGCCTCGTGCGAGGAGTAGAACTCGACGGTCTTGAGCTCCTCGGGGTCGGTGCCGCAGGCGTGCATGAACTTCAGCGCCTGGTCGATCTCCCTGGCCAGTGCCTCGTACCGCTGGCCGGAGGGCGAGCTCTTCACGAAGTCCTGGTTCCACGCGTGGACCTGGCGCAGGTCGGCGTAGCCGCCGGTGGTGAAGGCGCGCACGAGGTTCAGCGTGGAGGCGGAGGCGTGGTACATCCGCTTGAGCCGCTCCGGGTCGGGGCGGCGGGACTCCTCGGTGAACTCGAAGCCGTTGACCGAATCGCCCCGGTACACCGGCAGGGTCACGCCGTCCCTGGTCTCGGTGGGCTTGGAGCGGGGCTTGCTGTACTGCCCGGCGATGCGGCCGACCTTCACGACCGGCACGGAGCCGGCGTAGGTGAGCACGGCGCCCATCTGGAGCAGGGTCTTGAGCTTGTTGCGGATGTGCTCGGCGCTGACGCCGTCGAAGGCCTCGGCGCAGTCACCGCCCTGGAGCAGGAACGCCTCGCCGCGTGCGACCGCGCCCAGCCGGGCGCGGAGCTGGTCGCACTCACCGGCGAAGACGAGCGGCGGATAGGACTCGAGCTCGGCAAGGGTCTCGCGCAGAGCCTCTTGGTCCGGCCAGTCCGGCTGCTGCGCCGCGGGAAGGTCTCGCCAGGTGTGTGTACCGGCGTCGGGGTTGGCGTTCACAGTCACGCGGTCCAGATTACGGGGTGGCGTCCACGGGTTTTCCCTCAGCCCGCACTCTGAGACACCGGTCACCGGGCGTACGGGCTCGTGTAGGGTTTCCCGCATGTTCGCGCAGACCTGCCTCTACACCTGGTGGTGGACCGCTCACCCGGCGGCCCACTGACTGCGCGCACCACGACGAACGCGAAGGCCGCCCGAGGGGCGGCCTTCGGTGTGTCCGGGGCCGTTCCCTCCCCCCAGTCCGTACGCCGCTGCGGACCGTGACCGGAAGGAACGCCCATGGAGACCGTGGAGACCGACAACGCGCCGGAGCCGCAGGCCCTGCTCGGCAGGCTGCTCGCCGACGACGCTCCGCCCTTCGCGCTGCTGCGCCGGCGCACGCCGGGCCGCGAGGGCGACACCGTCGAGGTGCTGACCGGCCCCGTGCACGAGGCCGAGCGGCTGGCCGACATCCCGGACGGTGAGCTGGGCGCGCTGGCGCTGGTCCCGTTCCGGCAGATCCGCGAGCGCGGCTTCGACGTGCGCGACGACGGCGCCCCGCTGTCCGTGCTGCTGCCCGGGGAGCGGTACGAGCTCCCGCTGGACGGCGTGCTGGACGCGCTGCCCGCGCACCCGGTGTCGGTGGAGCGCGGCGGCTTCGACGTGGACGACGAGGCGTACGAGGAGATCGTGCGGCGCGTGGTGGAGGACGAGATCGGCGCCGGCGAGGGCGCCAACTTCGTGATCCGGCGGACCTTCCGGGGGGAGATCCCGGGCTTCTCGCGGGCCGACGCGCTCGCGCTGTTCGGGCGGCTGCTGCGCGGCGAGCAGGGCGCGTACTGGACCTTCGTGGTGCACACCGGCGACCGCGTGCTGGTGGGCGCGAGCCCCGAGGTCCACGTGCGGATGTCCGGGGGCACGGTCGTGATGAACCCCATCAGCGGCACCTACCGCTACCCGGCCGAAGGTCCCAGCACCGAGGGCCTGTTGGACTTCCTGGCCGACCGCAAGGAGAACGAGGAGCTCTCCATGGTGGTCGACGAGGAGCTCAAGATGATGTGCACCGTGGGCGACCGCGGCGGCGTCGTGGTGGGCCCGCGACTCAAGGAGATGGCGCACCTCGCGCACACCGAGTACGAGCTGCGCGGCCGCAGCACGCTGGACGTGCGGGACGTGCTGCGGGAGACCATGTTCGCGGCGACGGTCACCGGGTCTCCGGTGCAGAACGCGTGCCGGGTGATCGAGCGCTACGAGGAGGGCGGGCGCGGCTACTACGCGGGCGCGCTGGCCCTGATCGGGCGCGACGCGGGCGGGTCACAGACCCTCGATTCGCCGATCCTGATCCGTACCGCCGACATCGACGCGGCGAGCGGCGAGCTGCGGGTGGCGGCAGGCGCGACCCTCGTACGGGCATCGGATCCGGCGAGCGAGGTGGCGGAGACGCACGCCAAGGCGGCGGGCGTGCTGACCGCGCTCGGCGTGCGCGAGGCGCCGGCACGGCGCGCTGCCGCCGAGCGGCCGCGGCTGGCCGAGGACCCGCGGGTGCAGGCGGCGCTGGAGTCGCGGCGCGCGGGCCTGGCCCCCTTCTGGCTCCGGATGCAGACCGGCGAGGCGCCGGCAGAGGGGCGGCTGAGCGGCGAGGTGCTGATGGTGGACGGCGAGGACACCTTCACCTCGATGCTCCGGCACCTGCTCCGCTCGACGGGTCTTGAGGTGACGGTGCTGCCGTACGACGAGCCGGGGCTGCGCGAGACGGCGCTCGCCCACGAGGGTCCCGTGGTGCTCGGCCCCGGGCCCGGTGACCCGCGCGATCTGTCCGACCCGAAGATGCGGGTGCTGCGCGCGCTCACCCGCGATCTCGTGAAGGAGCACAAGAAGGGCCTGCTCGGGGTGTGCCTGGGGCACGAACTGCTCGCCGCCGAGCTGGGCTTGGAGATCGTACGGAAGGAGCGCCCGTACCAGGGGGCGCAGGAGCGGATCGAGCTGTTCGGGCGGCAGGAGACGGTGGGCTTCTACAACTCCTACACCGCGCGCTGCGACGAGGAGGCCGTCGGCGAACTCGCCCTGCACCGCGTGGAGGTGAGCCGCGACGAGCACACCGGCGAGGTGCACGCGCTGCGCGGGCCCGACTTCGCGAGCCTCCAGTTCCACCCGGAGTCGGTGCTGACGCTGGACGGTCCGGCGATCGTGGCGCAGCTCCTGGCCGCGGTGGCGGTGGGCTAGCGGCGCGGGACGGGCCGGGCGACGGACTCTAGGCGAGGCCCGCCGGGCCCTCGTCCTCCGGCCGCACCAGGACGTTGTCGCCGGTGCGGCCGGAGAGGTAGTCCCCGATGTTGCCGACGGTGGTCTCGACGATCTGCCCGAGCGCGTCCTCGGTGTAGTACGCCTGGTGCGAGGTGACCAGCACGTTGTTGAAGGTCATCAGCCGGGCGAGGGTGTCGTCGGTGATCACGTCCAGGGACTTGTCCAGGAAGAAGAGCCCGGCCTCGGCCTCGTACACATCGAGCCCCACCCCCGAGAAGCGCCCCTTGCGCAGCTCCTCCACCAGCGCCTCGGTGTCCACCAGGCCGCCGCGGCTGGAGTTGATCAGCATCGCGTCGTCCTTCATGGCGCGCAGCGCCTCGGCGTTGATCAGGTGGTGGGTGTCGGGCAGCAGCGGCACGTGCAGGCTGATCAGGTCGGACTCGGCGAACAGCCGCGGCAGCGCGGTGTACTCCATGCCGAGCCCCCTGCACGCCGGGTTCTCCCGCACGTCCCAGCCGAGCAGCCGCATGCCGTAGCCGTGCGCGATGCGCGCGAAGGCCTCGCCGATCTTGCCGGTCCCGATGATCCCGGCGGTGCGGCCGTGCCAGTCGCGGCCGAGCAGCCCGTCGAGCCGGAAGTCGAAGTCGCGGGTACGGCGTACGGCGCGGGGAATGTGCCGGTTCACCGCGCTCGCCAGCGCCCAGGCGAACTCCGCGACGGAGTACGGCGAGTAGGAGGACACCCGCGCCACGGTCAGGCCCAGCTCGGCGGCGGTGTCCAGGGCGATGTTGTTGAAGCCCGTGGCCCGCTGGGCGATCATCCGGGTGCCGCCCGCGGCGAGGGCGCGCAGCACCTCGTCGCCGAGCTCGGCGTTCACGCTGACCGAGACCACCTCGTGGCCGGCGGCGAGCGGCGCGGTGTCGCGGTTCATGAAGACGCCGAGGCAGCGGACCGCGAGCCCGTGCTCGGCGCAGGCCGCCTCCAGCATCGGACGCTCATCGGCCTGCACGCCGAACGCGAGGACCTCCGTGGCCATGGACCGCGCCTCCTCGGACACTCGAAAGCCGGAAACCCGAAAACCGGACAACCCGGCACATTCCATCCGCCTCCGAATATACGGGTACGCCCCCACCAGGGAGCAGGTGGGGGCGTGGCCGGAGGGCTGTACCGCGGAGGGCTGGGCGGGGGCTAGCCGAAGAAGACGCCCGCCTCCTCGTACAGCTCGGGGCTCACCGTCTTCAGCCGCGCCGTGGCCTCGGTGAGCGGCACCCGCACGATGTCGGTCCCGCGCAGCGCGACCATCGTGCCCCAGCCGCCGTCCCGCACCGCGTCGATCGCGTGCAGCCCGAAGCGGGTGGCCAGCCAGCGGTCGAACGGGGTCGGGGTGCCGCCGCGCTGGATGTGGCCGAGCACCGTGGTGCGCGCCTCCTTGCCGGTGGTCTGCTCGATGCGCTTGGCCAGCCACTCGCCGACGCCGGAGAGCCGCACATGACCGAAGGAGTCCTCCGAGTCGTCCTTGAGCACCATGTCGCCGTCCTTGGGCATGGCGCCCTCGGCGATCACCACGATCGGCGCGTAGCTGGACTTGAAGCGGGACTCCACCCAGCCGCACACCTGCTCCACGTCGAAGCGCTGCTCCGGGATGAGGATGCAGTTGGCGCCGCCGGCGAGGCCCGAGTGCAGGGCGATCCAGCCGGCGTGACGGCCCATCACCTCCACGACCAGCACCCGCATGTGGGACTCGGCCGTGGTGTGCAGCCGGTCGATGGCCTCGGTGGCGACGGTGACCGCCGTGTCGAAGCCGAAGGTGTAGTCGGTGGCCGACAGGTCGTTGTCGATGGTCTTGGGCACGCCCACGCAGGGCACCCCGTACTCGCCGGTGAGCTGCGCCGCGACGCCGAGCGTGTCCTCGCCGCCGATCGCGATGAGGGCGTCGGCCTCGTGCTTGGCGAGGTTCTCCTTGATCCGCCGGACGCCGTTCTGCTCCTTGAACGGGTTCGTACGGGAGGAGCCCAGGATGGTGCCGCCGCGCGGCAGGGTGCCGCGCACGGCGGGGATGTCCAGCCGCACGGTGTCGCCCTCCAGGACGCCGCGCCAGCCGTCACGGAAACCGAGGAACTCATACCCGTACCGCTGGACTCCCTTACGGACCGCGGCCCGCATGACCGCGTTCAGACCGGGGCAGTCGCCGCCGCCGGTCAGCACTCCGACCCGCATGGAGGTCTCCTCTCGCGTGGGCGCGCTGGGCGCTGTTGGACGCAACGAGCGCCACGCTAGCGGTGATCCACGTCACACCGGGACGGGTGGAACGCGGAGCGCCGCGCCCTCATGGGGAGTTGGGAGCCGCGCGATCACTCGTACGAAGGACCGCGGGCCGGAAACCCGGCGAGACCTGCCCGCTGCCCCCGGCTCCGGCCTCGCCGCTCAGTCCTCGTCGAGGCCGCGCTCGATCGCGTATCTGACCAGCTCGACGCGGTTGTGGAGCTGGAGCTTGCCCAGGGTGTTCTGCACGTGGTTCTGCACGGTGCGGTGCGAGATGACCAGGCGCTCGGCTATCTGTTTGTAGCTCAGGCCCTTCGCGACCAGCCGCAGGACCTCCGTCTCGCGCTCGGTGAGCTGCGGCACGGCGGGGTCGTCGGAGGCGGAGGAGGGCGCGGGGTCGGAGGCCAGCCTGCGGTACTCCCCCAGCACCAGGCCCGCGAGGCCCGGCGTGAACACCGGGTCGCCGACGGCCGTCCGCCGCACCGCGTCCACCAGCTCCTCGGTGCTGGCGGACTTCACCAGATAGCCGGTGGCGCCCGACTTCACGGCCTCCAGCACGTCGGCGTGCTCGCCGCTGGCGGAGAGCACCAGCACCCGCAGCCGGGCTTCGGGGCCGACCAGCTCGCGGCAGACCTCGACGCCGGGCAGCTCCGGCAGGTTGAGGTCGAGGACCAGCACGTCGGGGTCGGTGGCGCGGGCCCTGCGCACGGCCTGCCTGCCGTCACCGGCCGTGGCCACCACCTCGTACCCGGCGGCGGCCAGGTCGCGGGCCACCGCGTCCCGCCACATCGGGTGGTCGTCCACGATCATCACCCGGACCGGGCCGCGCTCGCCGTCCTGTCGCGGCTCCGGTCGCGGCTCCTGCTGCTCAGTCATCCTTCGGCACCCTCAATTCCACTTCCGTCCCCTGCCCGGGAACGGACAACCATTGGGCGCTTCCGCCCAGGTCACGCAGCCTTCCCCGGATCGAGAGCGCCACACCGAGCCGCCCCTCGGCCTCCGCGTCCGCGAGCCGCCCCTCCGGGATGCCGGGACCGTCGTCCCGCACCGTGACCAGCACCGCGTCCGGCTCGTCCTCCAGCAGGATCCAGGCGGCCGCCGGCTCGCCGTCGGGTCCCGCCGCGTGCTGCCGCACATTGTCCAGCGCGGCACTGACAGCGGCGGCCACCTCGCGCGCCGCCCCGGCCCGCAGCGGCACGGGCGAGCCGGGCTCCACGAAGGTGACCCGCGCCCCGGCGTACGGGGAGAGCAGCGCGCGTAGATCGCAGGAGGCAGCGCGTTCGTCCTCAGCCTGGGCAACTGCCGTACGAGCCGAAGCACGGGCCGACGTACGAGCCGAAGTGCGGGCCCTGCGCGCGCCGTCGGAGGCCGCCGAGGTCCCGGAGCCGGAGCCCTCGGAGGCCGGGCCGCCCTGCGCGGCCGCATCCGCGTAACGCTCCGTCGCCTGCTCGGGGATCACGTCGCGGGAGACCAGGGCGCGCAGCGCGACCTCCTGTTCGCCCGCCATGCGGCCCAACTCGCCCGCCTCGCCGCCGATTTCCGTGCCCCGGCGCTGCACCATGGCCAGCACCTGGAGCACGGAGTCGTGGATGTCCCTGGCCAGGCGCTCGCGTTCGCGGGTGGCCGCCTCGATCTGGAGGGCGCGGGCGAGGGTGCGCTCACTGGCCCGTGCCACCTCGACCACGTATCCGATGGCGATGGCGGCGATCGACACGAGCAGCACGTTGTGCAGCGTGGAGCGCTGGATCGGCTGGCTCTCGATGATGTTGGCGAGGCCCACCACCACGGAGCCGAACGCGCCCCAGCGCCAGCCGCCCTTGATCGCGAAGGCCAGCACGGGGCCGGCGACCCAGATGGTCGGCAGGGTCGGCGCGACGTTGTGCTCGGGGTCCAGCGCCGGGGAGATGAGGATGCCGATCACCGCGATGCTGATGTCGGCGGCGAGGAAGCGCTTGGTGCACCGGCGCGCCGTGGACACCCACGGCAGCGTCGCGAAGGTCCACACGGCGAGCACCGACATGTAGACCACGGCCGGGATCGGGTGCCCGTACTGCTTGTACTCCCACACCAGTACCAGCACGGCCCAGCCGAGTGTCAGTACGCGGTATCCGGTGAGCGCCCGCCACAGCGGCTGCTCCACCGAGGTCTTCGCGGCCATCTCTGCGCTCTCGCCTCCCCCTGAGTTCCCCCATCCCGTCGCAGGACTGCGCGGGCATGGGGACGCGCGGCGCTGTCTACGCCGCCTTCCTGCGCTGCCGGTCCGGGCCGTCCCCGCCCCCGGGCCCCTCCCCCGAACCGCCGCCGTCCTTCCCCGACTTGGCGGCCTTCTCCTTTTCCTTCTCCTTCTCCTTCGCCGCCGCCTCCTTCGCGGCCTTCTCGTCCTCGGCGCGCTTCTTCGCCGCCTCGGCGATCTGCCGCTTGGCCGCGGTGGCGTACATGTCCACGTACTCCTGGCCGGACAGCTTCATGATCTCGTACATGACCTCGTCGGTCACCGAGCGCTGGATGAAGCGGTCGTTGTCCATGCCGTGGTAGCGGCTGAAGTCGAGCGGCTCGCCGATCCTGATGCCGGGCCGCATGAGCTTGGGCAGCGTCTGCCCGGGCGGCTGGATCTTCTCGGTGTCGATCATCGCGACCGGGATCACCGGGGCGCCCGAGCGCAGCGCGACCCGCGCGAGACCGCCGGGCTTGCCCCGGTACAGCCGCCCGTCGGGGGACCTCGTGCCCTCCGGGTAGATCCCGAACAGCTCGCCGCGCTCCAGCACTTCGAGCCCGCTGAGCACCGCGGCCTCACCGGCGCCGCGCGCCCCCGACCGGTCCACCGGAAGCTGCCCCACGCCCTTGAAGAAGGCGGCGGTGAGCTTGCCCTTGAGTCCCGGCGAGGTGAAGTACTCGGCCTTCGCGATGAAGGTGACCTTGCGGTTCAGCACGGCCGGGAGGAAGAAGGAGTCGGAGAACGAGAGGTGGTTGCTGGCCAGGATGGCCGGCCCCTCGTCGGGGACGTTCTCCAGTCCCTCGACCCAGGGGCGGAAGGCGAGCTTGAGCCCGCTCCCGACCGACAGCTTCATCGCGCCGTAGAACAACCGAGAACCTCCTGTATCCGGTGAGCACGAGCCTATCTCGCCCCGCGATCGGCTACCGGGCCGTGCGGGCCGCGCGTAGGGTGTCAGCGCCACCCCGACCCACCGAAATCGCCTTGGAGGCACGAGTGCCCCTCCTTCCCGGAGCCGAGCCGATGCGGCACGAAGGTTCAGACACCGGGGTCCTGCTGTGCCACGGATTCACGGGGACGCCGCAGTCGCTGCGCCCCTGGGCCGAGCACCTCGCCGCGCAGGGGCTGACCGTCTCGCTGCCGCTGCTCCCCGGGCACGGCACGCGCTGGCAGGATCTCGCGCCGACCACCTGGCAGGACTGGTACGCGACGGTCGAGACCGAGCTGCGCCGCCTCTCTCAGCGCTGCGCGCGGGTGTACGTCTTCGGCCTGTCCATGGGCGGCGCGCTGGCACTCCGGCTCGCGGCGCGGCACGGGGACGCGGTGGACGGGGTCTGCGTGGTCAATCCCGCCGCGACCTTCCCCAGGGCGGAGGGCTTCGTGCTGCCGGTGGGCCGGTATCTGGTGCGCTCGGCCAAGGGCATCGCCAGCGACATCGCCAAGCCGGGTGCGCAGGAGGTGGGTTACGAGCGGGTGCCGACCCAGGCCGCGTACTCCCTGCGGGAGTTCTTCCGCGTCGTACGGGGCGATCTGCCGCAGGTCACCCAGCCCCTCCTGCTGCTGCACAGCCGCACCGACCATGTCGTGCCGCCCGCCGACTCGGCGCTGATCCTCGGACGGGTCTCCTCCACGGATGTGACCGAGACCATCCTCGAGCGGAGCTATCACGTGGCCACACTGGACCACGACGCGGAGCGCATATTCGCGGACTCGTACGGCTTCATCACCCGGCTCGCAGCGAGGAAGACGGCAAGTGACGGAACGTAACCCGGGCTCGCTCCCGCCCGAGGAGGAGGCGGCGTGGGCCCGCATCGTCGCCGGGTACGGCGAGGAGGCGGAACGGCCCGGCGAGGACGAGGCGGGCGGCCGCGAGGGCGAGTCCCCGCGTGACCCCGAGGACCACCCCGGCCCGTCCAGCCCCTCGGGGCCCTCGGTGGTGCGCAGCTTCACCGTGTACGAGGCGGGGGCCGGGCCGCGGGACTGGTCGGCGCCTGACGACGAGGACGGCGAGGGCGAGGACGACGAGGGGCACTTCGTGCCGCCCGAGCCGCCGCCGCTCCCCGAGACCGACGTGACCACGAAGTTCGCCTGGATCGCCGCGGTGGGCGGGCCCCTGCTGCTGCTCGGCACGATGCTGTTGGGGCAGCCGATGCAGTGGTGGGTGGTGCTGCTCGGGGTGGGCGGCTTTCTGGGGGGCTTCGCGACCCTGGTCGCCCGCATGCGGGACGACGACGAGGACGACGACGACCCCGGTCGCGGCGCGGTCGTCTAGCCCCGCGGTTTTCGGGGCTGCGCCCCGGGCCCCCGTTGGGTGCGGGGGCGCTGGCGCTGGGGGCTTGCGGTCCGCTGTGCCCACCCTCCCCCAAGCTCTCCGGCTCCGCTCCGAGCAGGGAGGTACCCCCTCGCCCCTGCGGAACGACTGCCCACAGCTAGTAGCGGGAGGCGACGGCTCGTACGCGACTCTCCGCGGACGCCGCAGACCAGGCGGAGGCCCGGCCGGAGGCGCGGAGCGTCGTAGGGCGGGCCGTAACTCACAAGTCGGGCGCAACCATCCACCCACATCCCGCCGCAGCGGGAAGCAACAAGAAGCGCACCCGACCGGCGGTCGAATCGCGGCGTCAGCCAGGCGGCGACGGCGGGACGCGCAACGCGGCCAGCACCGGCAGGTGATCGGTAGCTCGGGCGAGGTCGTCAAGACTCACGCCCGGCAGTCCCAACGGCGCCCCGCAACCCAGCACTTCGACCCCGCCCGAAGCGAACACCGCGTCGATGCGCTGATACGGCTCGCGCGCCGGCGAGGTGTGCTCCGCGCCCCACGGCGCCACCGCCCACGCGTCACGCAGGCCGCCCTCGCCGGTGAGGCGAATCCAACTGGGGCCCCCGGGACGCTCGTTGAGGTCGCCGGCCACCACGACCGGCGAGACCCCCATCCCCGCGACCCGCTCCACAAGCGCGCCCGCCTGCTCGTACCGCTCGTCCTTCTGCAGGCTCAGGTGGCAGCTCAGCACCCCCAGCCGCGCGCTCGGCCCGAAGCGCAGCACGGCGGTGGCGAAGCCCCGCCGGTGCAACCCCGGTGTACGGGGCAGCAGCACGTCCTCGGTGTGTTCGACGGTGGCCCGCAACCGGGAGAGGATCATCGGCCCCGTGGCCGTCGCGCCGCCCGTCACGTACACCAGGTCCGTCGCACGGGCCAGCCTCGCCGCGTACTTGCGCCAGCGGAAGAAGCGCGGCGCCTCCTGCACGCACACGACATCGGGGGCGCAGGCCCGGATCACCCGGGCCAGCGCCCCCATGTCGTCGCGCATCGAGCGGATGTTGTAGCTGAGGAGCCGGACCACGGCCGAACCGTCGGCCCCGGTGGCCGAGGCAGGCAGATCGGCGAGTGCGCTCATCGGCCCGGCCCCTCCCCGCGCTCAGCCCTGTCGTGCCAGGTCGGCGACGCCGACCATGCCCGCCTTGCCGCCGAGCTGCGCCGCCAGCACCTCGGCGTGCGGCCGCCAGCGGCTGCCGACCAGCCAGCGCTTGTACGACTTGCGGATCGGGTCGAGTACGAGATCGCCCTCGTCGGAGACGCCGCCGCCGACGATGAAGGCGCCCGGGTCGAAGAGCGAGGCCAGGTCGGCGAGGCCCGCGCCGGCCCAGCGCGCCAGCTCGCGGAACGCGTCGATGGCGACCGGATCGCCCTTACGCGCCGCCTCGCTGATGTGCTTGCCCTCGACGCCCTCGGGGGTGCCGTCGCCCATGCCGAGCAGCAGCTCCGCGTTCTCGGGGGTGGCCGTGGCGCGCTGCCGTGCGTACCGCACGAGGGCGCTGCCCGAGGCGTACTGCTCCCAGCAGCCCTGGTTGCCGCAGCCGCAGAGCAGGCCGTCCGGCACCATCCGGATGTGGCCGAACTCCGAGGCCACGCCGAAGCGTCCGCGGTGCAGCCTGCCGCCGATGATCGTGCCGCCGCCGAGGCCCGTGCCGATGGTGATGCAGACGACGTCCTGGTGGCCGGTGCCGACGCCGAACTTGTACTCGCCCCAGGCGGCGGCGTTCGCGTCGTTCTCGATGACGACGGGGACGTCGATGCGCTGCTCGACCTTGTCCTTGAGCGCCTCGTGGCGCCAGCTCAGATTCGGCGTGAAGAGGACGGTGGCGCGCTTGTCGTCGACATACCCGGGGGCGCCGATGCCGACGGCCTCCACCTCGAACTCGGCGCTCGCCTTGCGCACCGCCTCGGCGATCGCGTCGATGACCGCGTCGGGGGTCGGCGGGGTCGGCACCTGGCTGGTCTCGAGGATGTTGCCCTCCTCGTCGACCACCCCGGCTGCGATCTTCGTGCCGCCGATGTCGACGCCGATAGTGAGTCCCATGTGTCCCTCAGTTATTCCGTCTGTCCCCGCTGAGAACCACCGTACCGGAGGGGTCACGGCGTACGGAGAAGGTCCGCGCCCGCCCGGAGGCCCCCGGAGTAGGGCCGGGGCACGGGGCGCGCCACCCCGTACGGCGGCGTGCGGCGGCTGGGCGTGCGACGGCTAGGGGCGGTCCTCGTCGCCCTGCTCCTTGTCGAGGTCGATGCGCTGGACGCCGATGTGGTCCGAGGCGTCGGAGGAGGGCGCGTCGGACGACGGCGACGAGGGGGACGAGGGGGACGAGGGCTCGGCGTGGGTGCGGGAGCCCGAGGAGGTCCAGCGGCTCTCGGCGTCGCGCACCGCCGACTGGTACGCGGCGAGCAGCTCGTTGCCCGCGGCCGCGAGGTGCCCGAACACCTCGGGATTGCGCTCGACCACGGGCTCGACGGCGGCCTTGGCCTGCGCGATGAACTGCTGCGCCACGCCCTGCGCCGCGCCCGCCCCCGCGGAGGCAGCGAAGGGCTTGCCGAACTCGGTGATCTTCTGCGACACGGCGTCGGCCAGCCTGCGCAGCTCCTCGGCCGCGCTCACCGGCTCGGGGCCGTACTGCTCGCGGCGGCGGCGCCGTTCGGCCTCCAGGTCCTCTTCGCAGGCCTTCGCCCACGCGTCAGGCTCGGGCCCGGACGCCCGGTCGGCGGCGGGGCGCTCGGCTGCATCGCTCATGGCGGGCTCCTAGGCGGGAGACGAGGGGTACGTCGGCGACGTACGGATACGCGATGTGGAACGTGCGGTGACGCGGTGTGGGGGACGTGCCAGGGGCGCCCTCGTGCGGCGAACCCGGCGGCTGTCTCCCGACGTTACCCGAAGGGCGGCGCCCCGGAGGAGGGCCACAGCGCGGGGTCGGGCGCGAAGCGCACCCGCAGCTCCCCCGCCTCCAGCGCGGCCCCGGCGACCCGGCAGCGGCGCAGCGCCGAGGGCAGCGGCAGCGCGCGGCGGAACGGCCCGGTGGTGACGATCAGTTCGTCCCCGCGGCGTACGAGGCCGAGCGCGTCCTTGCGGGCGCCGGGCAGCGGCAGCTCCCAGATCAGCAGCCCGTCCGCGCGCAGCCGGTCGGTCACGCGGCCGAGCACCGGGTGGTGCGCTGCCCGGCCTTCGGCCGCTCCGCCGTCCGCCGGCCGCTCGCGGTCCCCGGCGCCCGGGGCCTCCTTCGCCGGCTGCGCGAGCCGGGCCAGGTCCTCGGCGCCGCGCGGGTCGCGGCCCAGGTGCGGGAGCTCGTACAGCGGTACGCCGTACCCGGCGCAGTCCTCGCGCAGCTCCTTCAGCGCGGCCTGCTGCTGACCGGAGAGCCGCCCCAGGAAGGGGTCCGAACCGCCCGTCGGGAACAGCCTGTTGGCGACGATCCCGGTCAGCCGCAGCCCGTGCAGCGCGCATCCGGCGCGCGCCTCGGCGAGCGCGGGCGCGGCCTGCGGCCCCGGCTCGGCGACCAGCCGCAGCTCGGTGCGCGGGTGCTCCAACAGCTCCTGTACGGAGCGGAGTTCCTCCTCCAGGCGGGCGGCGGCCCCGTACAGCCACTCGGAGGGCATGGGCACCCCGGCGAGCTGGGCCAGCATGGGGCGCAGCGCGCGTGCCGCCTGGCGTTCGGCGGGGAGCAGTCTGCGCAGGTAGCGGCGCGCCTGTTCGGGGAGCGCGAGGAGGCCCACCGCGCGGCGCGCGGGCGGCAGGTCGACGACGACGGTGTCCCAGTCGCCGTCGCGCAGCGCGGTGCGCAGGGCGTGCAGGAGGGCCAGCGCCTCGGCGCCGGGCAGCTCGGTGAGTTCGTCGTCGTCCAGCGCCTCGGCGCCGAGCATCTCGAAGGCGGTGCGCGCCTGTTCCTGGAGCGCGGCGGCCCTGGCGCGGAAGTCGGCGCCGGAGTCCACGCGCGCGGCCCACACGCCGGGCGCGACCTCGGCCGCCCCGTCGACGCCTCCGGGTGCCGCGCCGAGCAGGGGTTCCAGCACCTGTGCGGGCTCGGCGCTCAGCAGGAGGGTGCGGCCCGGGGTGCGGGCCGCGGCCAGCGCCGTGGCTGCCGCGACCGTGCTGCGGCCCGCGCCGCCGAGTCCGCTGACCAGGACGGTGCGCGGCGCGGTACGGGATATCGGGGAACCGGGCGCGGCTGAGCCGGATATCGGGGAGCCGTCGGCCGGAGCCGTGCCGCCGTCGTCAGTTGCCGGCATCCGAGCCCGCGTCCGCGCCGCCCGACTCCACCCGCTTCTTCAGACCGTCCAGCGCGCGGTCGATGATGACCTTCTCCGCCTTGCGCTTGATCATCCCCAGCATCGGGATCTTCACGTCCACCGTGAGCTGGTAGGTGACCTCGGTCTTCTTGCCGCCCTCCACCGGCTTGAGGCTGTAGACGCCGTCCAGCGAGCGCAGCATCTGCGACTTGACCAGCGACCAGCGGACCTCGTGCGGCCCCTCCCACTCGTACGCGAGGGTGTGCTCGTCCTTGATGGCGCCGGCGTCGAGCAGCAGCCTGACCTGTTCGGCGCGGCCCTGCGCGTCCTCGGACAGCACCTCGGCCTCCTTCACCTCACCCGTCCACTCCGGGTAGCGGGCGAAGTCGGAGATCACTCCCATCACCGCGGCGGGCGCCGCATCGATGGTGATGTTCGAGCTGGTGTGTTCGGCCATCGCCGTAGCTCCTCCGTATGCCTGTCCGGGCCCGTCTGCCGTGGCTGGCAGGCTACCTCGCCCGCAGGCGGGGCGTACGACCGCACCGTGTACGCGGTCTGCACGCTCCGGTCACATCCGGCCCCGCGAGCTCCACTCCGTACGCGGCCTCACCACTCCAGCACCCAGGGCGTGCCCGTCGCGTTGAAGTGCCCCACGTTGACGCACTCCGTGGCGCCGACGCGCATCCGCTGCTGCAGGGGCTGGTGGACATGGCCGAAAAGGTGGAAACGGGGCCGCACCTCGTGAATGGCCTCCAGCAGCGCCGGGCTCCCGCGCTCGAAGCGGCGGGCCACGACGTCGTAGCACAACTCCGGCACCTCGGGCGGTATATGGGAGCACAGGACGTCGACCTCGCCCAGCGCCGCGATCTTCTCCGCGTACGTCTCGTCGTCGATCTCGTACGGGGTCCGCATCGGGGTGCGCAGGCCGCCGCCGACGAAGCCGAAGCGGAGCCCGCCGAGCTCCACCGTCTCGCCGTCCAGCACGGTGGTGCCCTCGCCCGCGTACTCCGGCCACAGCGGCGGCATGTCGACGTTGCCGTACGTGGCGTACGTCGGGGTGGGGAAGGCGGCGAACAGCTCGGCGTACTGCCTGCGCACCGCCGCCTCGGTGGCCGCCTGCCGGTCCACTCCGGCCCACAGCCGCGCGGACAGCTCGCGGGCCTCCTCGAAGCGGCGCGCGGTGCGCAGCTCCACGATCCGGTCGGCGTTCTCGGTGCCGAACAGGTCGGGGAAGATCCCGCGCGAGTGGTCGGCGTAGTCGAGGAAGAGGATCAGGTCGCCCAGGCACACGAGCGCGTCGGCACCGTCGCCCGCCTTGGCGAGGTCGCGGCTGTTGCCGTGCACATCGCTCACTACGTGGACTCGCATGCCCACACCCTAGATCGGTGCACCGGGCAGCGGGCCAGGTCGCGGAGGCCGGGAGCCGGGAAGGGATACGGCAGGGGAAGCGGTGGAGGTGGCGCCTCCGCGGGGGCCGGGTGAGGGCTCGGTGAGGGGGCCGGGATGCGCCCTCGGTTACTTCCGCGTCACCGAACGCTTGGACTACGCTGCTGCGAGCAGTCCGAACCATGTGACGCACAACATATCTCTGCGCCACCCCCTACCCCGACAGCTGTACCGATGGGTAACGTCCGGGCCGTCAACCCCCAAGATCACACGTGGTCTTGAGGACAGAGCCAATGGAGGCCGCACGGCGACGGCCATCCATGTCCGGCGCCGACGAGGAGCAGCAGTCTTGCGCGAGTTCAGCCTTCCGGCCCTCTACGAGGTCCCCGCGGACGGAAACCTGACGGATCTCATCCGCCGTAACGCTTCTCAGCACCCTGACGTTCCCGTTGTCGCCCGCAAGCGGAACGGGACGTGGGAGGACATCACGGCGGCCGCCTTCCTGGACGAGGTGACCGGCGCGGCCAAGGGTCTGATCGCCGCGGGCGTGCAGCCCGGCGACCGGGTCGGCCTGATGTCCCGCACCCGCTACGAGTGGACCCTGCTCGACTTCGCGATCTGGGCGGCCGGCGCGGTCACCGTGCCGGTGTACGAGACCAGCTCGCCCGAGCAGATCGCCTGGATCCTGGGCGACTCGGGTGCGGTGGCCTGCCTGGTGGAGACCGAGGCGCACAGCAAGGCCGTCGAGTCGGTGCGGGACAGACTGGGCGGCCTCGCGCACGTCTGGCAGATCGACGCGGGCCCGGGCCAGGACGGCGCGCTCGCCCAACTCGCCGTCGCCGGCGCGCAGATCGACGACCGCACCGTCGAGGAGCGCGGCTCCTCGGCGCACGCCGACTCGCCCGCCACGATCGTCTACACCTCCGGCACCACGGGCCGCCCCAAGGGCTGCGTACTCAGCCACCGGGCGTTCTTCGCCGAGTGCGGGAACGTGGTCGAGCGGCTGAAACCGATGTTCCGCACCGGGGAGTCCTCGGTGCTGCTCTTCCTGCCCGTCGCGCACGTCTTCGGACGCCTGGTGCAGGTCGCCGCGCTGATGGCGCCGATCAAGCTGGGGCACGTCGCCGATGTGAAGACGCTGACCGACGAGCTCGGCTCGTTCCGGCCCACGATGGTGCTGGGCGTGCCGCGCGTCTTCGAGAAGGTCTACAACACGGCGCGGGCCAAGGCGACCGCCGAGGGCAAGGGCAAGATCTTCGACAAGGCGGCCGACACCGCGATCGCCTACAGCCGCGCGCTGGACGAGCCGGGCGGCCCCTCGCTCAAGCTGAAGTTCCAGCACAAGGTCTTCGACAAGATCGTGTTCAGCAAGCTGCGCGCGGTGCTGGGCGGCCGGGCCACCCACGCGATCTCCGGCGGCGCGCCGCTGGGCGAGCGGCTCGGCCACTTCTACCGGGGCATCGGCTTCACCGTGCTGGAGGGCTACGGGCTGACCGAGTCCTGCGCGGCCACCGCCTTCAACCCGTACGACCGGCCGAAGATCGGCACCGTCGGGCAGCCGCTGCCGGGCTCCGTGGTGCGGATCGCCGACGACGGCGAGGTGCTGCTGCACGGCGAGCACCTCTTCACCGGGTACTGGAACAACGAGCCGGCCAGCAAGGAGGCGCTGTCCGAGGGCTGGTTCCACACCGGTGACCTGGGGACCCTCGACGCGGACGGCTATCTGTCCATCACCGGGCGCAAGAAGGAGATCCTGGTGACGGCGGGCGGCAAGAACGTGGCGCCCGCGGTGATCGAGGACCGCATCCGCTCGCACGCGCTGATCGCCGAGTGCATCGTGGTCGGCGACGGGCGTCCTTTCGTGGGCGCGCTGCTCACCGTGGACGAGGAGTTCCTGCCGCGGTGGGCCGAGGACCACGGCAAGTCCCAGCTCTCGCACGCCGAGCTGCTCGCCGATCCCGAGCTGATGGCGGAGCTGCAGGGGGCGATCGACCACGGGAACGAGGCGGTGTCGCGCGCGGAGTCGGTCCGCAAGTTCCGCGTCCTGGACACGCAGTTCACCGAGGACTCGGGCCACCTGACGCCGTCGCTGAAGCTGAAGCGGGGCGTGGTGGCGAAGGACTTCGCGGGGGAGATCGAGGGGCTTTACGCGTAACCCGCACCCTTGTCGGGTCCGGGGCTTCGCCCCGGACCCCTTTGCGTGCGGGGCCGGGCGGGTGCGGGGGCTTGCGTCCGCTGTGCCCACCCGTTCCGCCCCGACGGAACGAATGCCCACAGCTCGTGGGGGGGGAGAGCCCCCCGGAGCCCTGAGCCCTGAAACCCCGAATTACAGCAACGTTCGCAGCTTGTCGGCGAGCAAGTCCCAGCGCCACTGGGACTCCACCCACTCGCGGCCCCGCGCCCCCATGCGCGCACGCAGCTCGGGATCACGCAGCAGCGCGGTGACCCGCTCCGCGGCCTCCTCGGCGGAGCCGCCCCGTACGACCCACCCCGTCTCCCCGTCCAGCACCGCGTCCGGCGCGCCGCCCGAATCGCCGGACACGACGGGGAGCCCGGTCGCGGAGGCCTCCAGGTACACGATGCCGAGGCCCTCCACGTCGAGCCCCTTCCGCCGCGTGCGGCAGGGCATGGCGAAGACGTCGCCCGCGCCGTAGTGCGCGGGCAGCTCCTCCCACGGCACGGGCCCGGTGAAGTGCACCGACTCCGACACCCCGAGGGAGGCGGCGAGCTTCTCCAGCTCGTCGCCGTACGGACCGCCGCCCACGATCAGCAGCGCCGCGTCCGGCACTTCGGCGAGGATCCGCGGCATGGCCCTGATCAGGGTGTCCTGGCCCTTGCGGCGTACGAGCCGTGACACGCACACGATGACGGGCCGCTCACTGAGGCCCAGCCGCTCGCGCACCGCGTCGCCGCCCGAGCCGGGGTGGAAGGTCTTCTCGTCGACACCGGGCGGGAGTTGGACCATGCGCGCCGCCGCCTCCGGCGTGAGCGCGCGGGCGATCCGCGACCTGGTGTACTCGCCGAGATACGTGATCGTGTCGGTGCTCTCCCCGATCCGCCGCAGGAGCTGCCGCGCCGCGGGGAGCTGCGCCCAGCCCGCCTCGTGCCCGTGCGTGGTCGCCACCAGCCGCCGCGCGCCCGCCTTCCGCAGCGCGGGCGCCATCAGCCCGAGCGGCGCCGCGGCGCCGAACCACACCGAGCTGCACCCGTGTTCGCGCAGCAGCTCGGTGGCCCGCCGGGTCGCGCCCGGCGTGGGCAGCAGCATGGTGGTGCGGTCCCGCACCACGGGGAAGGGCTGCTCGGCGTCGAAGCGCGCGGTCGCCTCGGCGCCCTCGCTGCCGCGCTTCCAGGTGGACGCGTAGACGACGACCCGCTCCGGGTCCAGGCGCAGCGCCATGCTGTGCAGGAACGCCTGGATGCCGCCGGGACGCGGCGGGAAGTCGTTGGTGACGATCAAGGTCTTGTCCATCGCCGCCGACAGTACCGTGTACGTCTCCGGGCCCAGCGGCGAGTCCGTACCCGGCGAAAGGCCCCGGTGGCGTCCCGGTGACGTCCCGGCGGCGGTGCCCGGGTTCGGCCCGGGTCCGGCCCGGGGCCGGACGACCGCGCGGCGGCGCGGTTCGGCATCATGGCGGCGGTGAGCGAGCAGAGGAGCGGTGAGGCGGGCATGGCGGAGGGCTCCGGGGCGGGGCACGCGGCCCCCGCGAGACGCGGTTCGCTCGCGGCGCCGCTCGCCACATGGGTGGCCACCCGGGCGGTGCTGCTGATGCTCGTGTTCAAGGTGTTCACCGTGCCGGGGCCCGACGTGACCCACGACGTCCTGATCATCTATCAGGGCTGGTTCGAGGCGCTGAAGAGCGGCATCTTCCCGCCGCACGACGTGACCTGGCAGTATCCGCCGGCCGCCGCGCTCGCCATCCTCTCCCCCGGGCTGCTCCCCTCCCTCCACTACGACGCGGGCTTCTACGTGATGGTCTGCGCCGCGGACGCGCTCACCATGGCGCTCCTGCTGTACGCGGGCCGCCGCGGCGGACCCCGCGCGGGCGTCTGGGTGTGGGTCGCGGGCATCGCGCTGCTCGGCCCGACCGCGTACGCGCGCTACGACGTGATGGTCACCGCCGTCGCCGTCGCCGCGCTGCTGGCGGCCGCGCGCCGTCCCCGTACGGCCGGTGTGCTCGCCGGGCTCGGCGCGATGCTCAAGGTGTGGCCCGTGCTCGTGCTGCTGGGCATGCCGCGCGGCCGGGCCACCCGCAGGAGCTGGACCATGGCGGTGCTCACCGCGGCGGCGCTGACCGCGGGATTCGCGCTGAGCATGCCGGGCGCCCTGGCGTTCCTCTCGTACCAGACCGACCGCGGCACCGAGGTGGAGTCGCTGGGCGCGCTGGTCTTCCACGTGGCACGGCACTTCGGCTGGGACGGCCAGGTGCTGCTGAACTACGGCTCGGTGGAGTTCCTCGGCCCGTACGTCGACCTGGTCAGCAACGCGGCGCTGGCGCTCAACGCGCTCGCGCTGGGCTGGCTGCTGCTGTGGCGGCTGCGGGCCCGCGCCTGGTCGGCGGCCACCCCTGCGGACGCGGCGTTCACCGCGGTGCTGCTGTTCACGGTGACCAGCCGGGTCATCTCGCCGCAGTACACGGTGTGGCTGGTCGGCGTCGCCGCGGTCTGCCTCACCGTGCGGGGCAGCCGGATGGCGCTGCCGGCGGTGCTGGTCGTGCTGGCGACCGGGGTGACGCTGGTGGAGTTCCCGCTGTGGTTCGGGCACGTGGTGGCGAGCGACTGGGAGGGGCTGCTGGTGCTGGCGGTGCGCAACGGGCTGCTGGCGGCCGCGGCCCTCATCGCCTGCGTACGGCTGTGGCGCGCGACGGTCTCCGGGCGCGAGCCCGCGCCCCGCAGGCCCCGGTACCGGCCGCGGCACGGGCCCGACTCGGCGCGGGCGCGCGGGCAGAGGCGGGGGCACGAGCAGGGCCAGGAGCAGGCGGAGTTCAGCCGAGCTCCCGCTCCAGATAGTCGCGCCACCACGCCGTGAGCTTGCGGGTGGACACGCCCAGTTCCTCCCGCAGTACGCGGTCCAGCCGCGCGGGATCGTGGCGCTCGCCCTCCCCCACCTTGCGGTAGAGCGCGGCCAGCCGCCCTGTCCCCCACAGGTCGGCGATCATCCGGCACGCCAGCCAGCTTCCCTCGTACGCGCGCCCCATCGTCTGCTGGTCGCCGCCGAACCGGAAGTCGCGGTCCGAGGGCAGCGTGCGGGGCGGGCCCGAGGCGCGCACGGCGCGGGCGAGTTCGGGCGCGACCTGGCGGGGCGAGCTGTCGCCGCCGCGGTACGCGACCCAGTCGGCCAGCCCCTCCGAGAGCCACAGGGGCGTGGCGTCCGAGGTGGCGGTGCGGGTGGCCACGTGGACCGTCTCGTGGGTCATGACGACCTGGCGGCCTGACTCGCCGAGCAGCCCGTACGCCTCCGGGTTCACCACGATCCGGTCGGCCGGCGCGCGCTCGGACGCCCCGGCCTCACCCGTGGTGACGGCGGCGATGCCCTGGTACGAGGAAGCGGGCGCGTCCAGCAGCTCGGCCATCCGCCGCAGCGAGCCCGGCACTTCGAGCACGACACGGTGCGGCCAGTGGTGCGGCCACTCCTTCGCGACGGCGGTCACCGCGCGGTCCGCCTCGCGCGCGAGGGAGCGCAGCTCGTCCTCGTCCCTGCCGACGCCGAGCACGAGACTGCGTTCGCCGCGTACGAGGCGGATGCGGCCCTGCTCCCACAACTGGGGCGCGGAGCCGGGCAGTTCCCCGGTGAGGTACCAGCGGCCCCCGCGCTTGTCGAAGGCCAGCCGCTCGGTGGTGGTCACCGGGGCGCGGTCGTGGCCGCGCAGCCGGTAGGAGAGCCGCACCTGGGCGGTGAAGCCGCCGTCCCTGGGGACCTGTACGCCGCTCGCGCGGTAGGACCACTCGGCGAGGGGCAGCCGCTCCAGATTCCGGAAGACGTCCCGCTGCGCGTCCCGGTATCCCCGCTCGCCCGGACCCGGCGACACACTGGCCAGATAGGCCCGCTCGTCCTTGTCCCGCACGGCGCGGGCCTGCCGGTCCAGGAGCTTCTGCACGTGGTCGCGTTCCGCGCGATGGGGTTCCTCCGGGGGCCCGCACCCGGCCGCCCCCGCGAGCAGCGCCCCCACACACAGCAAGCTCGCCACTCCACGCCAGGACCTATGACCACCCACACGTGCGATCGTACGTTTCCCCGCGGGGGCGAAGAACGCCGGTCTACGACCGCCGACCAGCCTCGCTGCGGTTCGCCCGCCGCCCCAGCCCCCGGCTAGGGCCGCACCACCGAGTGCACCGGCATCATGTTCACCGACTCGTAGCGGACCACCGCCCCGGGATAGGGCGCATGGATCACCTGCCCACCCCCGGCGTACATCCCGATGTGGCTCGCGTCATCGCGGTACACCACAAGATCCCCAGGCCGCGCCGCCGACAACGGCACGGAACGCCCCGCCGCCGCCTGCGCCTGCGACGTACGCGGCAACGCGACCCCGGCCCGCGCATAAGCCCACTGCATCAGCCCGGAGCAGTCGAACACCCCGGGCCCCGCCGCCCCGAACACGTACGGCGACCCGATCGCCGACTGCGCCGCGGCCACCGCGGACGCGGCCCGCGCCGAGGAGGCCCCGGCCCCCGACAAGTCCGGCACACCCCGCGTACCGGACCGCGACGGCCGCTCGCGCTCCGCCCGCTCCCGCGGCGACATGCGGTTGAGCAGCCGCTGCGCGGTGCCCAGCTTCTCCCGTACGGACCGCTTGTGCTCCCGCAGCGCCCGCTGCTCCCGCTCCAACTGACCCAGCCGCGCGGTCGCTTCGGACCGCTGCCGCGCCAATCCGCGCTGCGCCTCGTCCAGTCGGTCCAGCTTGGTGCTCTGGTTGCTGCCGATGCGGTCGAGGGTCGCGGCGCGCTCCAGATAGCCCGCGGGGTCGGAGGAGAGCAGCAGCTCGACGGTCGGGTCGATGCCGCCCGAGCGGTACTGCGCCCCGGCGACCGCGCCCAGCGCCCGGCGCAGCCGGTTCACCTCGCCCTGCCCGCGCGCGAGCCGGTCCTGCGCGTGCTCGGCCTGCTCGCGCAGCCGCCCGGCACGCTCCCGCGCCCCGTTGTACTTCTCCGTGGCCACCTCGGCCTCGTGGTACAGCCTGTCCACACGCGAGTTGAGCGCCGAGCGCGAGTGCGCGTCGTCGCCGGGGGCGGCGTCCGCCGGGGCGGCCACGGGGATCAGCACCACCGCGGCGCCGGCGGCCGCCGACAGCAGGGTGAGGGACGAGGACCGGTAAGAGACCACGGAGCGCGCTGTCCTTCCGCTAGGCGAGAGTGCGCGCGAATGTAGCGGGGTTGTCACGGAGGGTCCAAGAACCGCGCCGCGCCCCGGAGTCGGCCGCCGGCCCCGCAACGCCGCCGCCCCGCCGGACGACGCAGGTCACCGGCGGGGCGGGGCTATGAGATCGGGGCTCCGGGTTTCACTCGTACGAACGAGGCCCGGTGCCGGGAGGATCACGCACAGTGCGGATCCGCCGGCGCGGTGTGTCAGCCGGCTCGGCTCGTACGGCCGGCGCGGCGCGTGTCAGCCGACGCGCTGGCCGAACATGAAGTCGCCGCCGAACTCCAGCGCCTCGAAGCGCACCGAGGCGCCCGGCTTCGGCGCGTGCAGCATCTGGCCGTTGCCGGCGTAGAAGCCCACGTGGCTGAGGTCGCTGTTGAAGAACACCAGGTCGCCCGGCTTGAGCTGGCTCTCGCTGCTGATGCGGGTGCCCACGTTGGCCTGCGCCTGCGAGGTGCGCGGCAGCGAGACGCCGGCCTGGTTGTACGCCCAGGAGGTCAGGCCCGAGCAGTCGAAGGAGCTGGGCCCTGTGGCGCCCCAGACGTACGGCGAACCGATCTTGGTCTTGGCGGCGTTGAACGCGGCGACCGCGCGCTGCGAGGCGGAGCCGAGGTCGCCCAGGTCGGCCTTGGACGCCGAGGCCTTGTCGGCCTTCGCCTGCTCCTGCTGGAGCTTCTGGCGCTCCTTGGCGGTCAGCGAGTTGAGCAGCGACTGCGCCTTGGAGAGCTTGCCCTGGATGTCCTTCTTCTTCTCGCCGAGCTCCTTGCGGGTGTCGGCGAGGTCCGCGAGCTTGCCCTGCGCCTCCTTGCGCTGCTGCGCGAGGGTGCGCTGCTTGCTCTGGATCTCCTTGAGCGCGCCGGCCTGCTTGGTGCTGAGCTGGTCCAGGGCACCGGCCTTGTCGAGGTAGTTGTCCGGGTGCGAGGAGAGGAAGAGCTGCACGGAGGGGTCGATGCCGCCGGTGCGGTACTGGGCGCTGGCCATCGAACCCAGGTTGTCGCGCATCTTGTTGAGGTCCTGCTGACCCCGCGCGACGCTGTCCTGCAGGTCGTCGACCTGCTTCTGGAGCTTCTTCTGGTCTTCCTTGGCCCCGTTGTACTTCTCGGTGGCCGCCTCTGCGTCGTGGTAGAGCTTGTCGACCTTCTCCTTGACCTCCTTCTTCTTGGAGGTCCCCGGGTCGGCGTGCGCTGCCTGCGAGGTGAGCGCTACGGCTGCCGCGGCGGTCGCCGTGAAAACGGTGACGCGGGCGCGGCTCGGCTGCTTCAGTCGACGGTGGGACGCCACTGGGGCGGTCTCCTTCTTCCTCAGCCGCCTGCCGGTTCAGTCACTCCGGCTCCGCGTCGCTGGAACGCTCCGCGGACCTAGGCGGACCTTCGCCGTCGCCCCCGATGGACGATCAACCTCGCGAAGGTTGGGCCAGACACTAGCCACGCGTAACTGATCGGATCAAATCCCTCTGACAAAAATCCCGTCACTCAAGCCTATTCTTTACCCCCCGCCCACGGATTGCGACTTGAGCACTACGGACAGCTCGTTTTTCAACTCACGGACGGGGCGCGGAACTTGGGAAAAGCGCCGTCAACCGGGCGCGAGGCGCCGCACCTTGCGCGGGGGCGCCGGGCCCCGTGTCGCAGCGCCGGACCCCGTACCGGAGAGGCAGGCTACGTACGCGCGAGCCGCTTCAGCAGCAGCGCCGAGGCCACCGGGCGTGCCCCGGCCGCCGCGCAGCCGTCGGCGACCTCGCGGTCGGAGGAGACCACGACGACGGGCCGCCCCTCGGGCTCGGCCCGCACCAGGCGGCGGATCAGCTCGTCGGCCGTCTCGCCCGGCTTGCTGAACAGCACCCGCACCCCGCGCGGTGGCGCGAGCAGCACCGGCGCGGCCAGCTCGGCGCCGTCGAAGACGCAGGTGACCTCGGCGCCCGACTGGGCCGCCAGCACGGCGAGTCCGCCCAGCAGGCGCAGTCGCTGCTTTTCCAGGGGCATGGTGGGGTAACCGGTCTTGGTGACGTTGTACCCGTCGACCACGAGGTGGGCCTGCGGCAGCGCCAGGAGCTGGTCCAGCAGCGCGGGGTCGGTCTCCGAGAGCGCGCGCGCCGCGATGTCCTTGGGGGTCATCCGCCCCGGCTCCACCGCGTCCACGGTGTCGGCCGGCCGGCCCTCGGAGGGCGGCAGGGCCAGCTCGCGGCGCAGGCCCTGCGCCGCGTCGAGCACCGTGTCCAGCAGCAGCCGCACCCTCATGTCCTCGACGCTGCGGCCCTCGCGGGCCGCCTTGCGCCCGGCCTCCAGCGCCGTCTCGGCCTCGGCGAGGCGGGATTTGAGCCGCCGCACCTCGCTGTCGGCCGCGGCCTTCTCGGTCTGCGCGCCCTGCCGCACCGACTCCAGCTCGGCGCGCAGCTTGCGCACCTCGGCCTCGCCGCGCTTCACATCGCTGCGCGCGCTGCGCAGCTTCCGCTGGGTGGCCTCCAGCTCCTTGCGTACGGAGTCGAGTTCGCCCCTGCTGCGCTCGGACTCGGCGCGGGACGCCCTGCGGGCCTCGGCCAGCTCCTCGCGGAGCCGGGTGAGTTCGCGCTGCGCCTCCTCGCCCGCCTGCTCGGCCTGGGCGCGCTGGGCCTCCTCGCCCGCGGCGGCGACCAGCTTGACCCAGCCGTCGGGGCGCAGCACATACGCGACGGCGGCGACGTCCACCGGATCGGCGGCGGCCGGCGGGTCGCCGCCCTCCACCACCTCGGTGAGCTCGGGCAGCCGCTCGCGCAGCCGCCCGGCGATCCGCTGCCGGAACACCGAGTCCCCCGCCAGCGCCGCCGCCATGGCGTTGCCGCCGAAGCGGGTGCGGCGCTGCGGGGTGAAGCGGGCGTACTGGCGCAGCGGGGCCGGGAGTTCGGCGATGGTCAGGCCGCCGAGCGCGTCCGAGGTGAGGGCGACGACGCGGCGCCGCACCTTCTCGGGCAGCGGTCCTTCGAGCGCCTCGGCGCCCTCGTCCGCGGCCTCCTCCCCGGGCACGTCCTCGGGCGGCTCACGCTCGGGATCGCGTTCGCCGCCTGTCGGTCCAACCACCGTTCACACCTGCCGTTCCTCAGACGTGTGCGCCCGGCCGGTCCACGAGCTCGACCTCGTCCACGGCGTTGCACCAGCGGCAGCGCACGGTCTCGATGGTCTCACTGAGCACTTCCTGTTCCTCGACCTGCGCGTCACCGGCGAGGTCCAGATGGACGTACTCCACCACCTTGCTGGACCGGGTCACATCGAACCGGGTCAGATTGCCGCAGAGCGTGCAGCGCCAGCGTGTCGTGGCCGTGGGCGCGGAAACGGTCATGGTGTCGTCCTTTTCTCTCATCCTCCCGCCGGACTCCGGAGGGCTCCGGGGTCACCGACGGGGCTTGTGAGCCGTCGAGTCGAGCCTTGCCGTCATCATTCGTCCACACGCGCCGCCGCCGGGCCGCGGGCACACGGGTACCGGGAGTGCCCCCGGTATCCGGTCACCCTAAGTCCTGCCGCCGACACGCGTGTGTCGTGGAGCCTGCCCCGTTTCCCGGCAGTCATGATCCGCAGATGCGGACACGGCGGCTCGGGAGGAGCGGGGAAGGCGGTGGCGGGGTGCGCGCGATGAGCTTCCGGGTCCCCTTTCCGCCCAGGTCGGGGGCGTACGGCGGCCGGCCGGGCGTGACCCTCGCGGTGATCGTGGTCAGCTCTGTGCTCTTCCTCACCGGTCCGGCGTCCGGCTTCCTCGGGGTGTACGGGACGGGGCACGCGCTGGAGCGGGCACAGGAGGCGTACTTCGCGGAGTGGGGCGTACTGCCCAGGGATCTGTGGAGCGGGGCCGCGCGTCCGCTGCTCACTCCGGTCACCGCCCTGTTCGTGCACGGGAATTGGGTGCATCTGCTCGGCAACCTCCTCTTCCTGTTCGTGTTCGGCGGATGGGTGGAGGAGCGCGTGGGGTCGTTGCGGTTCGCCCTCTTCTACCTGGTCACCGGCAGTGCGGCGCTGGTCTGCTACGCGGCGGTGCACCCCTCTTCGACCGAGACCGTCGTGGGGTCATCGGGCGGCATCTCGGCGGTGCTGGGCGCCTTCCTGTTCCTCTTTCCCAGGGCGCGGGTCACGAGCCTCTTCCCGTTCCTCTTCTTTCTTCCGCTGCGCCTTCCCGCCTGGCTGGTGCTCCCGTTCTGGCTGCTGATCCAGGGCGGCGGCGTGCGCGGCGACGCGGCGGGCGGCCCCGGGGTGGCGCACCTTGCCCATGTGTTCGGTTTCGCCATGGGCTTCGGGTACGCCTGGCTGCTGCGCCGCGGAGAGGTCCGCCGTACGGAGGCGGGCGAGGGCGCGGGCGGGGACGGGCGCACCGGTACGGAGGTGACGGGGGCGGATAAGGTGGGCGGGCCCGCTCCGGCCACCAAGGGAGAGTCCGCACCGTGATCACCTCGATCGTGCTCATCAAGACCAGCACCGACCGCATCCCCGAGATCGCCGAGCAGATCGCGGCGCTGGAGGGCGTCAGCGAGGTCTACTCGGTCACGGGGGCGCACGACCTGATCGCGATGGTGCGGGTGGCGCGCCACGACGACCTGGCCGACGTGATCCCCGGCCGGATCAGCAAGGTGCCCGGGGTGGAGTCGACCGAGACGCACATCGCCTTCCGCACGTATTCGCAGCACGACCTGGAGTCGGCCTTCGCCATCGGGCTGGATTCCTGAGGAATCCGGTCCTGAGGAATCCGGGAAACCGGATCGCGAAGGGCGACCGGCCTCCCCCGATGAGGATTTCCTCATCCGGGCTTCATCCGCCCGTTCGCCCGCGCACGCCAGCCTCTCCCCCATGGCGTTCACACACCGCATGGCGACCCTGACGGCCGTGGTGGCGATCCCGCTGGGCATCGCGGCCACCAGTTACGCGCTGACCGAGAGCCCCGACCCGCCCAAGTCCCCCTCCAAGGTGGAGCTGGAGAGCGAGAGCCCCTCGCCGCGGGGGAGCGACGAGCCGCGTACGCCGGGCACCGGCACGCCCTCGGGCAGCCCCTCGGCGACCCCCGGCGACGAGTCCGTACCGCAGCCCTCCGCCACCGACGAGAAGGCCACCGATGACAAGGCCGACGACGACGATGACGACGGCCCCGGCGGCGACGACAACTGAGCGGGAGGCGTACGAGGAGGTGGAGCCGGACGCGGGGGAGGCCGGAGCGCCCGCGGGCGCCGGGGCCGGGAGCGGCAGGCGGCGGGTCGTCACCGCGCGGGTGCGCATCCTGCTGTGGCTGCTGACGGTCATGGCCGTGGCCCTCGCGGCGGTCGCCCTCACCACGCGCTCGATCCTGCTGCGCGACGTGGACCAGCGGACCTCGGGGCTGCTGGCGCAGGAGACCGGGGAGTTCGCCAACTTCGTGGAGCGCGGCCGCGATCCGGAGACCGGCAGGCCGTTCGGCTCGGCGCGCAGGCTGCTCACGGTGTTCCTGGAGCGGCAGTACGCCGATCCGGACGAGGAGCTGCTGGGCGCCGTCGGCGACTCGGTGATCCGGCAGCGCAGGGACATCCCGAGCCCGCACCCGCTGCACCGGGACAAGGCTGCGCTGCGGAACATCGCGGCGGACCGGGACAGTTCGGGCACGCTGCGGCCGGGCGGCGGCGCGAGCGAGGTCCGCTGGGCGAAGGTCACCATCGAGCCGGACGGCAGCGGTCCGCGCGGCACCTTCGTGGTCGCCTTCCACGTGGACCGCGAACAGCAGCGCGCCGAGCAGGTCTTCCGGCTGCTGCTGGCCATCTCGGGCGCCGCGCTGCTGATGACCGTGTGCATCGGCTGGGCGGTCGCGGGCCGCATCCTCGCCCCCGTACGGCTGGTCCGTACGACGGCCGCGCAGCTCACCGGGCAGGACCTCACCCGGCGCATCCCGGTGCACGGGCGGGAGGACAGGGACGACATGGCGGCGCTGGCGGCCACGTTCAACGCGATGCTGGACAGGCTGGAGCGGGCGTTCGCGGCGCAGCGGCAGTTCGTGGACGACGCGGGGCACGAGCTGCGCACGCCGATCACGATCGTGCGCGGCCACCTGGAGCTGATGGGCGAGGACCCGGCCGAGCGCGAGGAGACGGTGCGGCTGGTCACCGAGGAACTCGACCGGATGAGCCGCATAGTCGAGGACCTGCTGCTGCTCGCCAAGGCCGAGCGCCCGGACTTCGTCACCCCGGAGCCTGTCGAGCTGGCCGAGCTGACGGCCGACGTGTACGTGAAGGCCCGCGCGCTGGGCGAGCGCGCGTGGCGGCTGGACGGTGTCGCCGAGGGCGCCGTGCGCCTGGACCCGCAGCGGATCACCCAGGCCATGGTGCAGCTCGCGCAGAACGCCGTGCAGCACACGGCGGAGGGCGACACCGTACGGCTGGGTTCGCGGCGGCTCCCCTCGGGCGAGGTCGAGCTGTACGTGGTCGACAGCGGGCCCGGGGTGAGCCCGGAGGACGCGGCGCTGGTCTTCGAACGGTTCCGGCGGGGCAGCGCGCGGCGCGGTGTGCGCAGCGGCGGCGCCGGGCTCGGGCTGTCGATCGTGAAGGCCATCGTGGAGGGCCACGGCGGCAGGGCCGAGCTGCGCGCGACGGAGGGCGGGGGCGCGACGTTCGCGCTGGTCCTGCCGGTGGAGGGCGATCCGGGGCACGCCGACGAGGAGACAGGGACAGAGGGAGAGAGTTGAACCGCATCCTGATCGCCGAGGACGAGGAGCGGATCGCCGCCTTCGTCGAGAAGGGCCTGCGGGCCAACGGGTTCACCACGACCGTCGCCGCCGACGGCGACACCGCCTTCGACTACGCGTGCACCGGCGGCTTCGACCTGACCGTGCTGGACATCGGGCTGCCGGGCAGGGACGGGTTCAGCGTGCTGCGGGAGCTGCGCGAGGCGCGGGTGACGATGCCGGTGATCGTGCTGACCGCGCGGGATTCGGTACGCGACACCGTGGCGGGCCTGGAGGGCGGGGCCGACGACTGGATGACGAAGCCGTTCCGCTTCGAGGAGCTGCTGGCGCGCGTACGGCTGCGGCTGCGCACCGCGGCCCGCGCGCCGGAGGTGACGGTGCTGCGGAACGGGGACCTCACGCTGGACCTGCGCACGCGGCGCGCGCGTGCGGGCGGGCGGACGGTGGACCTGACAGCACGCGAGTTCGTCCTGCTGGAACTGTTCCTGCGCCACCCGGGCCAGGTGCTCTCCCGCGAGCAGATCCTGTCGCATGTGTGGGGGTACGACTTCGACCCCGGCTCGAACATCGTGGATGTGTACGTGCGGGCGCTGCGCAAGAAGCTGGGTGCGCACTGTCTGGAGACCGTGCGCGGGATGGGGTATCGCCTGCCTTAGCGTCCCGCTTGGACCGCCGGTCGGGTGCGCTTCTGGTCGCCTCCCGCTGCGGCGGGATGTGGGTTGTGGTTGCGCCCGACTTTGTGCCTTCCGGCCCGCCCTACGACGCTCCGCGCCTCCGGCCGAGCCTTGCTCCGCACAAGCCTGTGGTCGACTTCCGTATCGGCGTCCCTTTGAGGTTGTGGGCATTCGTTCCGCTGGGGCGGAACGGGTGGGCACAACCGGACTCGCGCCCCCTGCTCCCACGCAACCCCGCTCCCAACGGGGCCCGGGGCCCAGCCCCGGACAAGGTGAACTCACCTTCATAAACGGCTCATTGGGCCCTCACCGCGCCCAAAGAGGCTCGGCACCATGCCGATACGCCACGCCGCCGCACTCTGCACCGCGCTCACCCTGTGCGCACTCCTCGCCGTCCCCGGCGTCCTCCCCACCCTCGGCACCGACGCACGGCTGACCCTCGCCGTCTTCGCCTGCGCCACCTGCGCCTGGATCGGCACCCCGATCGACGACACCTACATCGCCCTCGGCGCGGGACTGGCCCTCGCCGCGACCGGCGTGATCAGCAGCGAGCAGCTCTTCGGGACGCTCGGCGACCCCACCGTATGGCTGCTGATCTGCGCCTTCGTACTGGCAGCCGCGGTCTCCCGCACAGGACTCGCGGCCCGCGCGGCGGCCTTCCTGGTGAGCGGGGCCCGCAGCGTACGGCAGCTCGCGCACCTCAGTACCGCGGCGCTCGTGGTCTCGGCGTTCGCCATCCCGGCGACCTCCGGCAGGGCCGCGCTGGCCCTCCCGGTGTTCCTCGCGCTGGCGAAGGCGCTCGCGGGGCGCACCCGCGTGGTGGTGATGCTCGCGCTCCTCTTCCCCACCGTCATCCTGCTCTCCGCCGTGGCCACGCTGATCGGCGCCGGCGCCCACCTGATCACCGTCGCGGTGCTGCTGGAGACCACGGGCGAACAGATCGGCTTCACGAAGTGGCTGCTCCTCGGCCTGCCCCTCGCAGTGGCGACCTCCCACGCGGCGGCGGAGGCCGTCCTGTTGACCACCACGAAGCGCGCCGACCGCCGCGGCCCCGTACGCGTCACCGCACAGGACATCGAGCAGCACACCGACACCCCGGTCACCGGGCCGCTGACCCCGCACGAGGCACGGGCCGCGCTGCTGCTGGCCACCGTCGTCGTGCTGTGGTGCAGCGAGCCCGTCCACGGGGTGTCCCCCGCACTCGTCGCGCTGATCGGCGCCGTCGTCGCGGCCTCACCGGCCCTGGGAACGGTGCCGCTCAAGGACGCGCTCAAGACCGTCCCCTGGGCGCTGCTCCTGTTCATGGCGGCGACCATGGCGATGGGCGTCGCGCTCATGGAATCCGGCGCGGCGCGCTGGCTGGTGGCCGGGCTGCCCGGCGAGGCGCTGCCGCCCTGGGCCTTCCTCGCCGTGGTCGTCGGCGTGAGCACGGCGGCGCATCTGCTGCTCCAGTCCCGTTCGGCGCGGTCCAGCGTGCTGGTGCCGCTGGTGGTGGCCGCCGCCGCGGGCGCGGGCGTCAACCCCGTCGCCGCCGGCCTCGCCTCGACCGCCGCGGCCGGTTTCTGCCACACCCTCCCCGCCTCCGCGAAGCCGGTCGCCCTCTTCGCCGACGTCCCCGGCACCCCCACCTACGCGCCGCGCGACCTGCTGCGGCTGTCCGCCGTGCTGGCGCCGGTCAGCGCGCTGTTGGTGCTGCTGTTCGCGCTCGCCGTGTGGCCGCTGCTCGGCGTCCCGGTGATCTGACCGCCGCACGCCACCCCTTTGGACGAAGGAGTACGTCATGCCTCACCTCACGCCCCAACTCCCCGTGCACGCGCACCACTTCACCGTCGCCCCCAGCGGCTTCAAGGAGTCGCTGTCGGCCCAGGGTGCCGCCGAGGCCATCGCCGAGGGGCTGCGCCGGGTCGAACCGGGCGCGACCATCGACCTCGTACCCCTGGTGGACGGCGGCGAGGGCACCGCCGAGACGCTGGCGGCGGCGACCGGCGGGCGGCTCCTGCGGCGCACCGCGACGGGCCCGGTCGGCGCCCCGGTGGACACCCACTTCGCGCTGCTCGGCGGCGGCGCGTCCGCGGCGGGCCGCACCGCCGTGGTCGAGATGGCGGCCGTCGCCGGGCTCTCCCTCGTACCCCGCGAACTCCGCGATCCCGGCGCGACGACCACGTACGGCGTCGGCGAACTCCTGCGCTCCGCACTGGACTCGGGCGCCCGCCGCATCCTGGTCGGCTGCGGCGACTCGGGCACCTCGGACGGCGGCGCGGGCGCGCTGGAGGCGCTCGGCGCGCGCCTGCTGGACGCCTCGGGAGCGCGGCTCCCGCCCGGCGGCGCGGCCCTGGCCCGGCTCGACCGCATCGACACGGCGGGACTCGACCCGCGGCTGCGCGAGGCCGGACTGCTCGTCGCCTGCAACCCGTTCAACGTCCTGTGCGGCCCCCGCGGCGTCGCCCGCGTCTTCGGCCCGCAGAAGGGCGCGACCGCCGCGCAGACGGAGCGGCTCTCGTACGGGCTCGAGCGCTGGGCCCGGGTGCTGGAGCGGGACCTGCGCGGGTGGCCGCGCGCGGTGACCGACCTGCGGTACGGGCCAGGGACCGGCGCCTCCGGCGGGCTCGGCGCGGGCCTCGCGGCGCTGGGCGCCCGGCTGCTCCCCCGCTTCGAGGTGCTGCTCGACGGGCTCGGGCTCGACGGCCTCGGCCTGGACGCGCGGCTGGCACGCGCCGATCTGGTGATCACCGCGGAGGGCTCGCTCGACGGGCAGACCCCGCGCGGCAAGGTGCCGGCCGAGGTGGCGCGCAGGGCGAAGCGGTACGGACGCCCCGTACTCGCGCTGGCCGGAACCCTCGGCGAGGGCGCGCACGAGGCGCGGGCCGCGGGCATCGACGCCTACCGGTCGATACTGCCCGCGCCCGTCGGTCTCGCCGAGGCCCTGGACCGCGGCGCCGAATACCTCGCCGACGCCGCCGAACACGCCCTGCGCATGGTCCTGCTGGGCACCCGCCTCAGGCCGGCGGGCGCCCAGGCCGCTCAGCCCTCGGAGCCGGAGGAGCCCGAGCCCGCGCCGGTCCTGTCCGGCACGCAGCGCCCGTCCTCGGTGCGGTAGGTCCAGCGCGCGCCGTCGGTGACCAGTTCGCGCACGGCCCGCACGAAGCGCTCGACGTGCTCGTCCGGCGTACCGGCGCCGAAGCTGACCCGGATCGCGTTCAGCGACTTCTCGCCGGGCGCCGCCTCGGGGGCTCCGCACTCGCCGGGGTCGCTCTCCTCGCCGCCGAGCAGGGTGCGCAGCAGCGGGTGCGCGCAGAACAGCCCGTCCCGTACGCCGATTCCGTACTCGGCGGAGAGCGCGGCGGCGAAGTGCGAGCTGTTCCAGCCGTCCACGACGAAGGAGAGCACCCCGACCCTGTCGGTGCCCTCGCCGAACAGCGAGAGCACCCGCACCTGCTCGACTCCCGCCAGGCCCGACTCCAGCTTCTCCAGCAGCTCGCGCTCGCGCTCCACCAGGCGGTCGAAACCGGCGGCTGTCAGCGCGCGGCAGGCGGAGGCGACGGCGTACGCGCCGATGACGTTCGGCGAACCGGCCTCGTGGCGCGCGGCGGTGGTGTGCCACTCGACCTCCACGCCGCCCTCGGCGGTGCGCGACACCTTGCGGCTGGCGCCGCCGCCCGCGAGGTAGGGCTCGGCCTCGCGCAGCCAGTCGGCGCGACCGGCGAGCACCCCGGCGCCGAACGGCGCGTACAGCTTGTGCCCGGAGAAGGCGATCCAGTCGGCGCCCGACTCGGCCAGGCTCACCGGGTGGTGGGGGGCGAGCTGCGCGGCGTCCACCACGATGCGCGCGCCGTGCCGGTGCGCCGCCTCGGCGAGCTCGCGCACCGGCCAGATCTCGCCGGTCACGTTCGATGCGCCGGTCACGCACACCAGCTTGGGACCCTTCGGCGCCTGGTGCAGCGCCTCCTCCAGGGTGTGCACGGCCTGTTCGGGCGAGCGGGGCGCGTCGAGGAACGTGGTGTCGTGCCCGCGCCAGGGCAGCAGCGAGGCGTGGTGCTCGGTCTCGAAGACGAACACCCGGGTGCCCTGCGGCAGTACGGAGGCGAGCAGGTTGAGGGAGTCCGTCGTGGCGCGGGTGAAGATCACCTCGTCGCCCTCGCGGCACCCGGTGAACTCCGCGACCGTGCGCCTGCTCTGCTCGAACAGCTCGGTGGAGAGCTGCGAGAGGTAGCCCGCGCCGCGGTGCACGCTGCCGTAGTACGGGGCGTAGGCGGCCACGTCGTCCCACACCCGCTGGAGCGCGGGGGCGCTCGCCGCGTAGTCGAGCGCGGCGTAGCTGACCTCGCCGCCGGTGACCAGCGGGACGCTGACGTCGCGGCCGAGGACGGGCAGGGGAAGCGGCGCGCAGGCGGGCTCCGCATCGGCGGTCCCGGCCGCGGCGGAGCCGGTGGGCGCGGAGACGGCGGAGGGCGCGGACTGGGCGGAGGACAGGTACGACATGGCGGAAAACTCCCGTACGAAGGCAGGCGAGACACACGCGTGGCGACGCACGGCCCGGGCGACGGGCGCGCGGAACGCGGTGCTTGAGGATGCGGAGAACCGGAGAAGGGCCGGCGCTACCGGAGAGACCGGCGCGGCCCTATCGCATTCGCTGACTCACGAGAAAGCTCCCTCGAAGACCAGGACCCCTGGCTGAGGGATCCGTGCTTGCCGCAGACCTTGCTGTCGTGCGGCCTGGTCATCACCCGGGGCACCCCACCACGGCAGGAGGGTTGCCGGACAGCGGGCCGGGGCCTTCTTCGCTGTCGCTCGTGACCTGGGCAGGAGTATGGCACAGGTGATCGCCCGTTCCGCAAGGGTGTCCGTATGGCGGGACCGGCGGCACGCACGCCACCGGTCCCGCGCGGCCCGTGGCTCACGGCTCGTGGCTCACGGCTCACGGCTCACGCTCGCGGTTCGCAGCCCCGCGGCTACGACAGTGCGCACAGCTCCCGCAGCGCCCCGTGCAGCGCCCCCGCGAGCGCGGCGGGCGGCAGGGCGCCGTCGGCCGAGCCGTGCAGCCCGAAGTGGACCGCGCCCCGGTACGGGGTCATCGCCACCGCGAGCTGGTGTCCTCCGGCCAGCGGGGCGAGCGGGTGCAGGGCGCGCAGCGGCGCCCCGTCGAGCGTGAACGGGATGTCAGGCAACGGCACACTCGTGGCCAGCGCGTCGAACAGCAGCGGCGCCGACTCCCGCAGCAGCGGCCCGGCCAGCCGGTGCGCGGCGGGCGGCACCAGGTCGGTGAGCAGCGCGAAGGCGCCGGGGCCTCGGCGGGGGCCGCGCTCCTTGTGCGCGCGCATCGCCTCGCGCACCAGGCGCAGCCGCTCCAGCGGGTCGGACTCGCCGAGCGGGAGGCGCAGGAGGTGCCCGGAGAGCTGGTTCCCGAGCCGGGGGTCGCCGGGGCGGCGCCTGCTGCTGACCGGCACCAGCACCCGTACGGGGCGGGCCGCCGGATCGTGCCCCGCGGCCTGGATGCGGTGGCGCAGCGCGGCGGCGCACAGCGCGAGCAGCACGTCGTTGACGGTGCCGCCGTGCGCCTTGCGTATCCGGTGCACCGCGTCCAGCGGCAGCACGGGGAACGCGAAGGCCCGGCCGCAGGCGGCCGGGCCCACCGCCGCGTGCAGCGGACTGGCCTGCGGATGCAGCGCGTTGCCCGCCGCGGTGGCCGCGACGGACGCGGCGATCTCGGCGGCCCTGCGGGTCCTCGCCACCTGACCGGGTATCCGCCCCGGCAGCCCCGCGATGGCCCGTACGGCGTCCACGGCGCGGCGCGGATCGGCGTACCGCAGCACTCCCCCGACGGGCTCCCCGCCGCCGCCCTCCCGGCCCTCCTCGGGCGGGCCGCCGAACGTCCGCCCGCGCACCTCCATCGGGTCGAAGAGCGCGGCGCCCAGCTCCATCGCCCGCAGCCCGTCGACCGAGGCGTGGTGGAACTCGGCGAGCAGCGCGAAGCCCTCCTCCGGCCGCCGCCCGGTGAACAGGTGCAGCCGCCACGGCGGCGCCCCCTCCGGCAGCGCCCCGCAGGCGGCCCGCGCCGCCTCACGTTCCAGGGCCGCGGCCTCCAATCCCCGTGCGGCGGCCGGAAGGTGGCGCACCTCCACGTGGGCCCGCGCGTCGAACCAGGGCACCTCGTGCCAGCGCGGCGCCTCCAGCGGGTTCCACCCCTGCCGCACCACCTGGCGCAACCGCGGCAGCGCGGAGGCCCGTTGGGCGAGCAGCGCCGCCAGCTCCTCAGCCGTGCGCGTCCGCGCCCCGGCGCCGAACACGGCCAGCGCCCCCAGCCGCAGCGGCGCCTCCCGCGACTCCATGCCCCAGAAGGCCGCATCCAGCGAACTGAGGTGATCCTCCATGTGCCAGTCCCCTCCCCTGTGTGGCAACACCACTCCCCCGGCCACACATTGTCGGGTAAAGGTTGACGGCGCGTTACGAGGAGCGGCGCTTCTCGGCCGCGTACGGTCGGGACTTCGGCCGTGTACGGGCAGGGGTCCGGCCGCGTACGGGCGGGAGTTCAGCCCTCGGCGCGCACCCTCCGCCGCACCTCGTACCCGGCCAGCACCACCGCCAGCGTGACCGCGCTCATCCAGAACTGCGCCCTGCTGTCCGGCAGCACCGCCATGGCCAGCAGCACCGCGGCCATCCCCGCGACGGCGAGCCAACTCAGCCACGGATAGCCCCACATGGGCAGCCGCAGCCGGTCGGGGTCCTCCCGCTCCAGGCGCCGCCGCATCCTGATCTGCGCCAGTCCCACCAGGAGGTACACGAACAGCGCGACCGCGCCGTAGGAGTTGATCAGGAACTGGAAGATCCCGTCGGGCGAGGCCCACGCGGCCACCGTGGAGGCGAAGCCGACCACCGTCCCGGCCAGCAGCGCGCGGCGCGGCACCCCGCCCCGCCCGATCTTCGCGAGCCCGCGCGGCGCGTCCCCGTTGCCGGTCAGCGCGAACAGCATCCTGGAGGACGTGTAGAGCGCGGAGTTGAGGCAGGACAGCACGGCCGTCAGCACCACGGCGTTCATCACCGTGGACACCGCCGGGACCCCCATCGCCCCCAGCACGGCCCCGTACGGGCTGACCTGCACGGCGTGCGAGTTCCACGGCACCACCGAGACGACCACGGCGACCGACAGCACGTAGAAGGCGACCACCCGCAGGATGATGGAGCGCATGGCGTCGGCCACCGCGCGCTCGGGCTCCTCCGACTCGGCGGCCGCGATGGTGACGATCTCCGCGCCGGTGAAGAAGCCGATGCAGGGCACCACCGCCGCCAGTACGGCCGCCGCCCCCGCCGGCGCGAATCCGCCGTGCCCCACCAGGTTCCCGGCCGCCTCCGACGCGCCGCCCCCGCCGGGCAGCACCCCCGCGAGCCAGAGCACGCCGGCGAAGAGGAACACCACGATCGCCGCGACCTTCACCGAGGAGAACCAGTACTCGAACTCCCCGTACGCACGCGCCGAGACCATGTTCGTGGCCGTGAGGAGCACCATCAGCACCAGGCTGACGGCCCACAACGGGGCGCCCGGCAGCCACAATTGGATGATCCGTCCCCCGGCCACCGCCTCCACGGCGACCACGATCACGAAGAAGTACCAGTAGAGCCACCCGGTCAGGAAGCCGGCCCGGCGCCCCAGTTCCTCCCGCACGTGTACGTAGAAGGAGCCCTGCACCGGGCGCGCCACGGTCATCTCCGCGAGCATCCGCATGATCAGCACCGTGAGCGCGCCCGCCACCAGGAAGGAGACCACGGCGGCCGGACCGGTCGAGCCGATCACGACCCCGCTGCCCACGAAGAGCCCGGCGCCGATCACCCCGCCCAGCGCGATCAGGTTCATATGGCGCCGCTTGAGCCCCGTGCGCAGCCCGTTCGCGCCCTCGGCGGATTCCCGCGCGGGCTCGGCCGCCTTCTCCTCTACCGCCACTACCTCGTCCTCATCGCAGCTCCGGGGTGCCGTCCGCACCCCGGAGGCGACGATTCCAGAGGAGTGTTGACATGACGTTGCGCCACATTGCGGCCGTACGTCAGTCGTGTTGCCCCGGCCCTCTCACCGGGGCCGTTCCGCTGACTCAGTCCCGCTGACTCAGTCCTGCTGCCTGCGGTGCACCACCTGCGCGGAGGACTGGTCCCTGGCGAGCACCAGCATGGAGTCGATGTTCACGTGCGCGGGCCGGGCCGCCACCCAGCCCACGCAGTCCGCGATGTCCTCGGCGGAGAGCGGGGTCATGCCCTCGTAGACCTTCTCCGCGCGCTCCTCGTCCCCGCCGAAGCGCACCTTGGCGAACTCCGTGTGCACGAGCCCCGGATCGATCTGGCACACCCGCACCGGCTGCCCCAGCATCTCCTTGCGCAGCACCTTCGTCAGCGCGGTCACCGCGTGCTTCGCCGCGTTGTAGCCCGCGCCCCCGGGATACGGCTCCTGGCCCGCGATCGAGCCGATCGTGATCACCTGGCCGTCGCCGGAGGCGATCAGCTTGGGCAGCAGCGCCTTGGTCATCCGCAGCGTGCCCAGCACGTTCGACTCGTACATCGCGAGCCAGTCGTCCTCGTCGGCCTCCGCCACCGGGTCGGTGCCCAGCGCGCCGCCCGCGTTGTTCACCAGCAGGTCGCAGCGCTCCACGGTGGCGCAGAACGCCTCGACGGAGGCCGGGTCCGTCACGTCCAGCGACTCGGCGCGGCCGCCGCACTTGTCCGCGACCTGCTCCAGGCGCTCGGCGCGCCGCGCGCCGAGCACCACCCGGTAGCCCTGCTCGGCGAGCCGGACCGCGGTGGCCGCGCCGATCCCGCTGCTGGCCCCGGTCACCACGGCCACCTTCGACGACGCCTCAGTCATCCCTGTCCCTCTCTCCAACGCCGGTACGCAGCAGAGCCTTTCAAGCAGAACCCTGCTGCGTATAGCCCTGAAGGGACCGGGTACGGCCCGGAGGGGACCGGCGGACGCCTCAGACCGCGCTGGCCTTCACCCACCGCTCCAGCGCCGCACGCGCCGCGCCGGAGTCCACCGAGTCGGCCGCGCGCGCCATCGCCGCGCGGATCTGCTCGGGCAGCGGCGCGTCCGTCGGCGCCAGCGCGACCAGCGCCGCGGCCGAGTTGAGCAGCACCGCGTCCCGTACGGGACCGTGCTCGCCCTCCAGCAGCCGCCGCGCCACCTCCGCGTTGAACCCGGCGTCCTGCCCGCGCAGCGCCTCCACGGGTACGAGGTCGAGCCCCACGTCCCGCGGGTCGAAGGACTCCTCGCGCACCGTGCCGTCCCGCACCACCCACACCGTGGACGTGGCGGTCGTGGTCAGCTCGTCGAGCCCGTCGTCGCCGCGGAACACCAGGGCCGAGGAACCGCGCTTGGCCAGCACGCCCGCGATGATCGGCGCCATCCGCGCGTCGGCCACGCCGGTGGCCTGCGCCCGCACCCGCGCGGGATTGGTCAGCGGCCCCAGGAAGTTGAACGGGGTGGGCACGCCCAACTCCCTGCGCGCGTTGGCCACATGGCGCAGCGAGGGGTGGAACTTCACCGCGAAGCAGAAGGTGATCCCGGCCTCGGCCGCGACCTCGGCCACCCGCGCGGGCGTGAGCTCCAGATTCACCCCGAGCCGCTCCAGCACGTCGGAGGCGCCGCTCGCGCTCGATGAAGCCCTGTTGCCGTGCTTGACGACCTTGGCGCCGGTGCCGGCCACCACGATCGAGGACATGGTGGAGATGTTGACCGTCTTGGCCCGGTCACCGCCGGTGCCGACGATGTCCACCGAGGGGCCCGGCACCTCGATGGTGTTGGCGTGCGCGTACATCGCGTCGACGAGCCCGGAGATCTCCTCGACGGTCTCGCCCTTGGCCCGCAGCGCCACCGCGAACCCGGCGACCTGCGCGTCGCTGGCCTCGCCCCGCATGATCCGGTCCATCGCCCAGGCGGTCGCCTCCGCGCTCAGGTCCTCCCCCGCGAGCAGCGTGCCCAGGACATCCGGCCAGGTGCGCGCTGCCGTGGTGTCGCCTCCGGCGGGGAACGCAGCGCTCATGGGAATCACTCCTGGCAATCGGACGGGAATCGGCTCCAACCCTATCGGGGCCGGACACGCCGAAGGGCCCCGCCCACTCGGTGTGGACGGGGCCCTCGTGCGGCAGCGCGCTCTGCTGCTGTGTGGCGTCAGCTCAGCTCGCGGGTCGGGTCAGTGGTGCCCGTGGCCGCTGCTGATCTCCTTGTACTCCTCGGCGGAGGCCTTCTCGACCTGCGCGTTCGAGCCGTACATGCCCTTGGAGAGCTTGGCGCGCAGCTTCTCCATGCGCGAGATCTTGCGCTTGACGCCGTTGGCGTCCGTCGCCGGGCCGATCTCGTGCGGCTTGACCTGCTCGTGCGCGGTGAGGGTGTGCAGCTGCTCCTGCGACAGGGGCTCGTGCACCTCGATGAACTCACCGTGCGGGAGCCGCTTGATGATGCCGGACTCGCGCCCGTGCAGCACCTTCTCCTTGTCCCGCCGCTGCAGGCCCATGCAGATCCGCCGGGTCACGATGAACGTCAGGATCGGCACCACGAAGAAGCCGATGCGGACGAAGTACGTGATCGCGTTGATCGACAGGTGGAAGTGCGTGGCCCACAGGTCGTTGCCGCCGCCGACCAGCAGTACGAAGTACCAGCTGATCCAGGCCGCGCCGAACGCCGTACGGGTCGGCGCGTTCCGCGGGCGGTCGGCGATGTGGTGCTCGCGCTTGTCGCCGGTGACCCAGGACTCGATGAACGGGTAGACCGCGATGGCCACCAGCACCAGCGGGAAGATGATCAGTGGCACGAACACGCCCATCACCAGCGTGTGGCCCCACAGATGGATCTCCCAGCCCGGCATGAACCGGATGAGTCCCTCGGAGAAGCCCATGTACCAGTCGGGCTGCGCGTTGGTGGAGACCTGGTCGGGCCGGTAGGGGCCGATGTCCCAGATCGGGTTCAGCGTGAACGCCGCCGAGATGACCGCGATGACGCCGAAGACCAGGAAGAAGAAGCCTCCGGCCTTGGCCATGTAGACCGGCAGCAGCGGCATGCCGACCACGTTCTTGTTCGTACGGCCAGGGCCCGCGAACTGCGTGTGCTTGTGGTAGAAGACCAGGATCAGGTGCGCCACCAGCAGGCCCAGCATGATGCCGGGCAGCAGCAGTACGTGGATCGAGAAGAACCGCGCCACGAAGTCGTGCCCCGGGAACTCCCCGCCGAAGAGGAACATCGACAGGTAGGTGCCCACGATCGGCACCGACAGGATCGCGCCCTCCATGAACCGCACACCGGTGCCGGAGAGCAGGTCGTCCGGGAGCGAGTAGCCGGTGAAGCCGGTGAACATGCCGAGCACGAACAGCAGGAAGCCGAAGATCCAGTTGACCTCGCGCGGCTTGCGGAACGCGCCGGTGAAGAACACGCGCATCATGTGCACGAACATCGCCGCGAGGAAGATCAGCGCGGCCCAGTGGTGGATCTGCCGCACGAGCAGACCACCGCGCACATCGAAGCTGATGTCGAGCGTGGACGCGTACGCCTCGGACATCTTGATGCCCTGCATCGGCACGTACGAGCCGTGGTACTCGATCTCGTTCATCGACGGGTGGAAGAACAGCGTCAGGTAGACACCCGTCAGGATGATGATGATGAAGCTGTAGAGCGCGACCTCACCCAGCATGAAGGACCAGTGGTCCGGGAAGATCTTGCGCATGTTGGCCTTGGCGAGGCTGTAGATGCCCAGCCGGCCGTCGGCCCAGTCGGCTACCCGCTCGCCCGCGGGCGCTTTCCGCTTCGCAGCGGTGGTGTCTGTTGAAGTACTCATGCGGAGCGCTCCCAGTAAGCCGGGCCGACGGGCTCCTCGAAGTCGCCGAGCGCCTCGAGGTAACCGTCCTTGTTGACGCTGATGTTGAGCTGCGGCAGCGGGTGGCCGGCGGGACCGAAGATGACGCGCGCGCCGTCCGACAGGTCGAACGTCGACTGGTGGCACGGGCAGAGCACGTGGTGGGTCTGCTGCTCGTAGAGGCTGACGGGGCAGCCCACGTGCGTGCAGATCTTCGAGTACGCGACGATGCCCTCGTGCGACCAGTCGAGCTCGCGCTTGTCCTTGATGTCCTTGGGCTCGAGACGCACCAGCATCAGGGCGGCCTTGGCGATCTCGGTCTGGAACTCCTCGTCGTTCTCGTCCAGACCCTCGGGCCACGCGAACGTCAGCGAGCCGACCTGGATGTCCTCGGGACGCAGCGGCTGCTTCGTGTTCTCGTTGATGAGCATCTTGCCCTTGCCCCACAGCGTGTGCGTGAGCTTCTTCTCGGGCAGCGGCCCGAGGTCGCGAAGCAGCACCACGCCGGAGAGCGGCACCATGGCCATCGCGCCGAACATCGTGTTGCGGATCAGCTTGCGGCGGCCGAGCTGCGACTCCTTCGCGCCCTGCCGGAAGTCCGCCATGACCTTCTCGCGGACCTCGGGCTCCGCCTCGACGGCGTGCCGCTCGTCCACCATCTCCTCGTCCGACATCAGCGTGCGGGCCCAGTGGACCGCGCCGGCGCCGATGCAGAAGAGGGCGATGCCGAGCGTGACGCCCAGCGTGAAGTTCAGCGCGCTGATGTGCCCCAGCGGCCAGACGGTGATGAACTTGTCCACCGGGAAGGCCACGTAGCAGGCGATGAAGCCGATGGTGGCCAGCATGGAGACCGTGAAGAGCAGGGCCACGGTGCGCTCGGAGCGCCGTGCGGCCTTCTCGTCGATGTCCTGCACCCGGTGCTCGTGCGGGGGCACTCCCGGGTCGGCGAACGGATCGTCGTGCGCCGTCACCGCGCCGTGCGCGTCTGCCTGCTCTTTGGGCAGGTTCTCGTCTGACACGTTCTCGTGTGATCCAGTCTGGCTACTCATGACTTCTTGGCCTTTGCGGTCCGAGCGGCGACCCACACGGCGACGCCCACCAGCGCACCGATGCCGAAGACCCAGGCGAACATGCCCTCGGCCACCGGGCCGAAGCCACCGAGGTTGAAGCCACCGGGGTGCTTCGTGTCCTTGCTGTTCACCGTCTTCATGTAGGCGACGATGTCCTTCTTGTCCTCCGCCGTCAGCGTGCTGTCGGGGAAGGAAGGCATGTTCTGCGGGCCGGTCTGCATGGCCTCGTAGACGTGCTTCGGATCCACGTCCTCAAGGGTGGGCGCGAACTTGCCGTGCGTCAGAGCGCCGCCCTTGCCGGTGAAATTGTGGCACTGGGCGCAGTTCGTGCGGAACAGCTCGCCGCCGTTGGCGATGTCGGCCCCGTTGGGGTCGTACTGCTCCTTGGTCGGCTGGGCCGGGCCCGAGCCCAGCGAGGCGACGTACGCCGCGAGCTGGTTGATCTCGTCCTGGCTGTACGCCTGCTTCTTGCGCGGTGCCTGGGCGCCCTGCTGCTGCATGGGCATGCGGCCGGTGCCGACCTGGAAGTCGACGGCGGCCGCGCCGACGCCGACGAGGCTCGGACCGTCACTGGAGCCCTGCCCCCCGGTGCCGTGGCAGGAGGAGCAGCCGACGTCGTAGAGCTTCTTGCCCTCCTCGATGGCGAGGGACTGGCTCGACTTCTCCGGGTCGGCCTTCGCCTCGCCCGCAGGGGCGAGCGCGGCGTACAGCCCCCCGGTGGCCGCCAGCGCGAAGATGAGGACGACGAGCGCCGCCAGCGGATGGCGCCGTCGTGCGGAGAGCTTTTTCACGGATTACCCCGGTGTCAGGATCTTCTGCGTCGATGCTTCTGGCTTTGGTCTTCTCCGGCGTCCGGCCGCGCGTGGCGGTCGGCCGACGCCCGATCAGTTACCTGATCAGGTAGATCGTGGCGAAGAGGCCGATCCAGACGACATCGACGAAGTGCCAGTAGTAGGACACGACGATGGCCGCAGTGGCCTGCTGGTGAGTGAACCTCTTTGCCGCGTACGTCCTGCCGAGTACGAGCAGGAACGCGATCAGACCGCCCGTCACATGGAGCCCGTGGAAGCCGGTGGTCAGGTAGAACACCGATCCGTACGGGTCCGAGGAGAGCGAGAGGCCCTCACCCGTGACCAGCTCCGTGTACTCGAAGACCTGGCCGCCGATGAAGATCGCACCCATGACGAAGGTGAGGATGAACCAGCCCCGGAGCTTCTTCACATCACCGCGCTCGGCGGCGAAGACGCCGAGCTGGCAGGTGAGAGAGGAGAGCACCAGGATCGTGGTGTTCGTCGCCGAGAACGGAAGATTCAGCGCATCGGCGTGCTCCTTCCAGTAATCGGCGCCGGTCACCGATCGCAGGGTGAAGTACATCGCGAAGAGGGCCGCGAAGAACATCAGCTCGGAACTCAGCCAGATGATGGTTCCGACGCTGGTGAGGTTCGGCCTATTGACCGACGGGTGCGCGTGCCCGGTTTCTACTGCTGTTGCTGTCGCCACGACCGACATTATGTCGGTCGCTTATCCCGGCCTCACTTCGGGGGGTCCCGTTCGGTGTGTCTGGCCCGGTGTCCAGCTCAAACGGCTCCTCCCGAAGGCGTACGAACCGGTGTTGACGGGGCGTCGGAAGGAGTAGCATCCGGGCTCCCGACCTCGATGCGACGACGCGGAGGAACGATGGAGCGCACGGCCACGGTGCTGGTGTACAGCGACAACGCCGACACCCGCGAGCAGGTGCGGCTCGCGGCGGGCAGGCGGCCGGCCGCGGATGCCCCGAAGATCCAGTACATCGAGTGCGCGACGCTCCCCGCGGTCCTCAGCACTCTGGAGGAGTACGAGGTCGACGTCTGCGTCCTGGACGGCGAGTCGGCCCCGGCCGGGGGCATGGGCGTGTGCCGGCAGATCAAGGACGAGATCTTCGAGTGCCCGCCGGTGCTGCTCCTGATCGGCCGCCCGCAGGACGCCTGGCTGGCGACCTGGAGCCGCGCCGAGGCGACGGTCTCGCACCCGGTGGACCCGGTGGCGCTGGCCGACGCGCTGGCCGGGCTGCTGCGGAACGGCAGCCGCGAGCCCGCGCAGGCGTGAGCCGCTGAGGCGCCGCTCACACCCGCGCACCCCGCACGCCCGGCACGCCCCTGGGGACACGCGGCCCTACAGTTCCGGACGCAGCCTGGCCTGAGCGGCCTGCTGCGTCTGGTTCGTGCGCCCGGACTTGTCCATCTCGCTGCCGTTCTCGCCCGAGTAGAGCGCACTCCCCTTCTGCCACTCCTTCCAGCTCATGTTCCAGTCGCCGAAGCCGTTGCCGAATGTGGGCATCTTCTCGCCGCCGGTGTTGGTGTGGGTGACCAGGTCGCCGGGCCGTACGGCGCTGAAGAAGGCGTGCGCGTTGCCGGTGCTCATGCCGGTGCAGCCGTGGCTCACGTTCGCCGAGCCCTGCGAACCCACCGACCAGGGCGCGGCGTGCACGTATTCGCCGCTGTCCGTCAGCCGTGTGGCCCAGTGCACGGGCAGGTTGTAGCCCTCCGAGCCGCTCTCGGCGACGCCGATCGTAGAGCTGCGCATCCGCACGAACGACTCCTGGCCCAGCACCACCTTGGTTCCGGTGCGGGTGCTGAATCCGGCCTTGCCCGTGGTGATCGGATCGGTCTGTACGACCTTGCCGTTCCGCTTCAGGGTCAGCTGGTGCGTCCCGGCGTCCGCGAGGGCCTCCACACGGTCGCCCGTGCGCAGCTTCAGCGGCTTGCTGGGCGCCGCGTAGAGCCCGTCCCGGATCTTCATCCCGGCGAGCTTCGAGCTGACCCGCACAGTGGCGTGTGCGGGCCAGTACGCCTTCGGGCGGAAGTGCAGCTTCTGGCTGTCCACCCAGTACCAGGAGCCCTCGGCCTGCGGCTGTGACTCCACCCGCAGCCCGCGCTCCACCAGCCGCCGCTGCGCCGGGTCCTTCACCTTGTGGCTCAGCTCGGCCGTGAGGGGCTGGCCGACCCCGTACGTCCCGCTGTCGGGGCCGAAGGTGACCGAGAGCTTCTTCTGGTCGGCGGGCTTGGTGCGGAAGTTGAGGGTGCGCCTTCCGGGCTCGCCGTCCTCGTTCTCGGTGCTGGCGCGCACCGTGTACTCCACGCCGGCCGCCAGGGGGCTGGTGGAGTGCCATCTGCTGCCGTCGGCCGACAGCTCGCCGTTCACGAAGCGGCCCGCGGCGTCCACGGCGATCACATCGGTGAGCTTCTCGCCCTCGCCCTTGGCCGAGACCTGGAGGGGCTTGGCGGGATCGACGGACTTGGCGTCCGAGCCGGCACTGACCGCGACCGCGTTGCTCGCGTCGTACGGAGGGGAGGCCAGCGGGTCGGCGTCGGTGCCGCCGCACCCGGTGAGCCCCGCGAGGGGAGCGAGTACCAGGGCGCCGCTCAGCGCGATCCGGCGGCGCGATGTGTTCGACCAGTGGTTCATGAGGCCCAAAATATGAAGAGCCATCAGCGCGGGCCCGTTGAGCGCATGCAAAAGGGTCGGCCCCCGGAAGCGTTTCCGGGGGCCGACCCTTGCGAGCTGCGGGAGCGCGGACCTACTGGGTCCTGTTCTCCCCGTGGTAGTACTCGAAGACCCAGCCGAACAGGCCGATGAGCAGCAGCGGCGCCGAGACGTACACGAACCACCAGCCGACTGCCACACCGAGGAAGGCGAAGGCGCCACCGGCGCCCAGCGCGAGCGGCTGCCAGCTGTGCGGGCTGAAGAAGCCCAGCTCGCCGGCGTCGTCCGCGACGTCCGCTTCCTTGTTGTCCTGGGCCCCGGCGTCCACGCGGCGAGCGGTGAACGCCAGGTAGTAGCCGATCATCACGGCCAGGCCGAAGGCCAGGAACAGCCCGGTGGTGCCCACCGGCTCCTTGGACCAGACCCCGTAGACGATGGCCATGGCCAGCAGGAAGACCGCCAGCCAGAGGAACATCTTGCCCTGGATCTTCACTTTCCGGCCTCCTTGCTGCCGGCCAGCGACTTCTCGGCGGCCTCACCGTGGCCGAGCTGGTCGAGGGCGGCGATCTCCGGGTGGTGGAGGTCGAACGCCGGGGATTCGGACCGGATGCGCGGCAGCGTGAGGAAGTTGTGCCGCGGGGGCGGGCAGGAGGTCGCCCACTCCAGCGAACGGCCGTAGCCCCAGGGGTCGTCGACCTCGACCTTCTTGCCGTGCTTGGCCGTCTTCCAGACGTTGTAGAGGAACGGCAGGATCGACAGGCCCAGCAGGAAGGAGCTGATCGTCGAGATGGTGTTCAGGGCGGTGAACCCGTCGGCAGCCAGGTAGTCGGCGTACCGGCGCGGCATGCCCTCGGCGCCCAGCCAGTGCTGCACCAGGAAGGTGCCGTGGAAGCCGATGAACAGCGTCCAGAAGCAGATCTTGCCGAGCCGCTCGTCCAGCATCTTGCCGGTGAACTTCGGCCACCAGAAGTGGAATCCGGCGAACATCGCGAAGACGACGGTGCCGAAGACCACGTAGTGGAAGTGCGCCACGACGAAGTACGAGTCCGAGACGTGGAAGTCCATCGGGGGCGAGGCCAGGATGACGCCGGTCAGACCACCGAAGGTGAAGGTGATCAGGAAGCCGATCGTCCACAGCATCGGCGTCTCGAAGGACAAGGAGCCCTTCCACATCGTGCCGATCCAGTTGAAGAACTTCACACCCGTCGGCACCGCGATGAGGAACGTCATGAACGAGAAGAACGGCAGGAGCACGCCGCCCGTCACGTACATGTGGTGCGCCCAGACGGTGACCGAGAGGCCCGCGATCGAGATCGTGGCGGCGATCAGGCCGATGTAGCCGAACATCGGCTTACGGCTGAAGACCGGAATGACCTCGGAAATGATGCCGAAGAACGGCAGGGCGATGATGTAGACCTCGGGGTGCCCGAAGAACCAGAAGAGGTGCTGCCACAGCAACGCCCCTCCGTTCGCCGAATCGAAGACGTGCGCCCCGAATTTCCGGTCCGCCTCCAGCGCGAAGAGCGCGGCGGCGAGAACCGGGAAGGCCAGCAGCACCAGCACACCGGTGAGCAGCACGTTCCACGTGAAGATCGGCATGCGGAACATCGTCATGCCGGGAGCGCGCATGCAGATGATGGTGGTGATGAAGTTGACCGAGCCGAGGATCGTGCCGAATCCGGAGAGCGCGAGACCCATGATCCACATGTCGCCGCCGACGCCCGGCGAGTGCACCGCGTCGGAGAGCGGCGAGTAGGCGAACCAGCCGAAGTCGGCCGCGCCGTTCGGGGTGAGGAACCCGCCCACGGCGATCAGCGAACCGAAGAGGTACAGCCAGTACGCGAACATGTTCAGCCGCGGGAAGGCCACATCGGGCGAGCCGATCTGGAGCGGCATGATCCAGTTGGCGAAGCCGGAGAACAGCGGAGTGGCGAACATCAGCAGCATGATCGTGCCATGCATGGTGAACGCCTGGTTGAACTGCTCGTTCGACATCACCTGCGTACCCGGGCGGGCGAGTTCGGCGCGCATGAGGAGCGCCATGACCCCGCCGAGGCAGAAGAACGCGAAGGACGTGACGAAGTAGAGCGTCCCGATCTTCTTGTGGTCGGTGGTCGTCAGCCAGTCGACGACGGCGGCACCGGGGCTCTTCTTTGGATAGCTGGGTGCTGCCTCGGCTTTCGCTGCGGCGGCACCCCTGGTTTCGTCTTGGATGCTCACGGGTTATTCGTCTCCGCATTCTTGGCGCCGCCCGTGGTGGCGGTACCCGCCGGGATGTATCCGGTCTGGCCCTTCTTCGCCAGGTCCTCCAGGTGCTTCTGGTAGCGCTCCGGGGAGACGACCTTCACGTTGAAGAGCATCCGGGAGTGGTCGGCGCCGCAGAGCTCGGCGCACTTACCCCTGAAGGTGCCCTCCTTGTTGGGGGTCACCTCGAAGCGGTTCACATGGCCGGGGATGACGTCCTGCTTCATCAGGAACGGCAGTACCCAGAACGAGTGGATGACATCGCGCGAGGTCAGCACGAACTGCACCGTCTCGCCCTTGGGCAGCCACAGCGTCGGACCCGGGTTGTTGTTCTGCGGGTTCCGCTCGCCGGGGGTGCCGACGTCGTGGACACCCTCCGCGCCCTTGGGGAACGCCTTCGTCATCCGGTCCGGGATGGCGTCGAGTTCCTTGCTCTTGGTGTTCGAGGTCGAGGGCTTCCCGTCCACGTCCTCGATGTAGTTGAAGCCCCAGCTCCACTGATAGCCGACCACGTTGACCACGTGGTCCGGCTTCTTGGAGGTCTCGAGGAGCTTCGACTCATCGCGCGCGGTGAAGTAGAAGAGCACCGCCACGATGATGATGGGGACCACGGTGTACAGCGCCTCGATGGGCATGTTGTACCGCGTCTGCGGAGGGACCTCGACCTTGGTCTTGGAACGCCGGTGGAAGAAAACGCTCCACAGGATCAGACCCCAGACCAGCACGCCCACGGCGAGCGCTGCCGCCCACGAGCCCTGCCACAGGGAGAGGATCCGCGGAGCCTCTTCCGTGGTCGGGGTGGGCATACCAAGGCGGGGGAAGTCCTTATATGTGCAACCGGTCGCGGTCGCCAGGACCAGGCCCGCGGCAAGCGCCTGGTGCAGCTTCCGCCGCATCGGGCGCCGCGACGAGCGGTCGGGGCCGTTGGGACTCACGTAGCGCCTTCCCGAGAGTCTTCTCGCCCGCCCTCCCGGGCTCGGCCTTGATGCTGCTCGGGCGCGGGCCCTGGCGGCGGGCAGGGGTTTGGATGTTTATGCGGACCAAACCCTACTGGACTCGATTTTGGGCCGCGCGAGGAGGGTCCCCAACGCGCCGCGCGCAGCTCCGAAGGGGTGGAACCCCCGGTTCCGGCACGGGATATGACGCTTCGACGCACGGCGGCGCGCCGCTCGCTGCACCCGGCCCCTCCCGTACGCGGAGAACGCCTGGCCCACTGGGCCGTCCGGGCGTGTCAGGCCGCGCGCTAGCGTGAGGGCGTGCCGTACTTCGACGCCGCGTCAGCGCTCCCCCTCCACCCCGTCGCGCGGCAGGCGCTGCTCGCCTCGCTGGACGAGGGCTGGGCCGACCCCGCGCGGCTGCACCGCGAGGGGCGGCGGGCCCGGATGCTGCTGGACGCCGCGCGCGAGACCGCGGCCGAGGCGGTGGGCTGCCGCCCGGACGAGCTGGTCTTCACCCCCTCGGGAACCCACGCCCTGCACACGGGAATTGCCGGCGCGCTCGCCGGGCGCCGCCGTGCGGGCGACCGCCTGGTGCACTCCGCCGTCGAGCATTCGGCCGTGCTGCACGCCGCCGGGGCGCACACCGACCGCGGCGGCAGGGCGGCCGAGGTGCCGGTGGACCGTACGGGGAGGGTGACGGCTGCGGCGTACGCGGAGGCACTGGCGGAGGGCGGCACCGCGCTGGCCTGCCTCCAGTCGGCCAACCACGAGGTCGGCACCGTGCAGCCGGCCGGCGAGGTCGCCGAGGTGTGCGCGGAGAAGGGGGTGCCCCTCCTGGTGGACGCCGCCCAGACGCTGGCCTGGCGCACCCCCGAGGCGGGCTGGTCGGTGCTGACCGGGAGCGCCCACAAATGGGGCGGTCCCCCGGGCGTCGGGCTGCTCGCGGTGCGCAAGGGCACGAGGTTCGCGCCGCCCGCGCCCTCGGACGAACGGGAGTCGGGCCGCTCCCCCGGCTTCGGGAACCTGCCGGCCGTGGTCGCGGCCGCGGCCTCGCTGCGCGCGGTGCGCGCCGAGGCGGACGCCGAGGACGCCCGGCTGCGCGCCCTGGTGGACCGGATCAGGACGGGGGTTCCCGAGCTGGTCCCCGACGTGGTGGTCGCGGGCGACCCCGCACGACGGCTGCCGCACGTGGTCACCTTCTCCTGCCTGTACGTGGACGGCGAGGCCCTGCTGCACGCGCTGGACCGCGAGGGCTTCTCGGTGTCCTCCGGGTCCTCCTGCACGTCCAGCACCCTGACGCCGAGTCATGTGCTGCGGGCGATGGGCGTGCTCTCGGAGGGGAACGTCCGGGTGTCCCTGCCGCCCGGTACGGCCGAAGAAGACGTGGAGCGGTTCCTCGCCGTGCTGCCGGACGCGGTGCGCGGCGTGCGGGCGCAGCTCGGCGCCCGGCCCGCGCGCGGCACGCCGGCCGGGGCCGGCGGGGAGGGGATCACCGTGGACGTGCTGGGCGAGGCCTGCCCCGTTCCGGTGATCGAGCTGGCGAAGGTGATCGGCGACGTGCCGGTGGGCGGCACCGTCACGGTGCTCTCCGACGACGAGGTGGCCGGTCTTGACATCGCCGCCTGGTGCCATATGCGCGGGCACACCTATCTGGGGCACGAGGGCACGGCGTACCGGGTCCGGCGCGAGGCCCCGGAGGACGAAGCCGCAGAGGAGTAGCCCGCACGGCCGGCGCACACAACTGGCCCGCACGCCGAAGGGGTGCCCCGTGCGGGGCACCCCTTCGTCCGTCGTACTCGTCCTGCCGGATCAGGCGGGCAGGTGCGCCTGCACCTCGGTGGCGGCGTCGTGGCCGTACGCCTTCTCGAAGCGCTCCAGGAAGTGGCTGCGGTGCAGCTCGTACTCCTGGGTGCCGACGGTCTCGATCACCAGGGTGGCCAGCATGCAGCCGATCTGGGCCGCGCGCTCCAGGCTCACGTTCCAGGAGAGGCCGGAGAGGAAGCCGGCGCGGAAGGCGTCGCCGACGCCGGTCGGCTCGACGCGGGCCTCCTCCTGCGGGACGCCGACGGTGATGGGCTCCTCGCCCTTGCGCTCGATGCGCACACCGTTCTTGCCGAGGGTGGTGACCCGCATCTCGACCTGCTCGAGGAGCTCCTCCTCGGTCCAGCCGGTCTTGGTGAGGATGAGCTCGCGCTCGTACTCGTTGGAGAAGAGGTACTTCGCGCCCTTGGTCAGGGTGCGGATGTCCTCGCCCTCCATGCGGGCGATCTGCTGCGAGTAGTCGGCGGCGAACGGGATGCCGAGCGAGCGGCACTCCTCGGTGTGCCGCAGCATCGCCTCGGGGTCGTCCGCGCCGATGAGCACCAGGTCGAGGGCGCCGGTGCGGTCCGCGACCGTCTTCAGCTCGATGTTCCTGGCCTCGGCCATGGCACCGACGTAGAAGGAGCCGATCTGGTTGTGCTCCGAGTCCGTGGTGCACGTGAACCGGGCGGTGTGGGCGGTCTCCGAGATGTGCACCGACTGGGTGTCCACACCGTGCCGGTCGAGCCAGGCCCGGTAATCGTCGAAGTCTTCGCCCGCCGCGCCGACCAGGATCGGGGTGACCCCGAGCTGGCCCATGCCGAAGGCGATGTTGGCTCCGACACCTCCTCGACGGACGTCGAGGGCGTCGACGAGGAACGACAGCGAGACCGTGTGGAGTTGGTCGGCGACCAGCTGGTCGGTGATCCGACCCGGGAAGGTCATCAGGTGGTCGTTCGCGATAGAGCCTGCAACTGCGATACGCACGACTAAATCTGCTCCTGGGAGGAGACGGTTAGTGGGCAGCCCTCGTTTCCCGAGGGCACAGGCGCACGCTACCCGCTTGGGCCCCAGATACGAACAGGACGGAACTACCTGATAGTAGGGCCTTCCCGGCAGGTCACCGGCTGCGTAGCGTCAAATCCATGGAGAACACCGCGCTTCACGGCGCCGAGCACGATTCCCTCGAGCAACTTCTGGGTGACTGTGCGCTGATGACCCCGCACTGGAGGGTGACCGACTCGGCGGCCGAGCTCCCCGCGGTCCCCGCGCGGCCCGAGGAGCTGCACGGCGTGCGCGTACCGGCCCGTTCTGCCCGCCTGCTGGACGGAATGTCCGAGTACGGGGACTGAGGGAACGGAGACCGCGGGCACCCGGACCGGGCCACGTACGGCGCGGCCCGGGCACTGCACGGCGCAGCGGTACGAGGTCCGAGCGCGCACACCCTTCGCGGCAGCCACCCCGTAAATCCGCGGGCCCACCTGCGGGGAACCGCCCGCTCCGGCGCTCCGTCACATCGGCGTCAGCACATGAGGGGCACGGCCTTCCCACGGCGGGCCTCACATGGTGAGCGGAGCCGAAGAAGGAGCGATGAGGTGAGCACGGAACCGTCCCCTGCTCTGGGCGGGGATGCAGACGCCCCCGACGAGCGGCACCCGCAGCAGCGGCGCAGGCAGCGCAGGACCGTACTGGCCGTGGCCCTGGCGGTCCTGGTGGCCGGCGGCGGAGGCGCGTACTGGGCCGCGGGTGCCGGCAGTGACGAGAACACTTCCGCTTCCGGCGGGCCGCCCCGGCTCGCCCTCGACGGCCTCGCCGCGGGCGGCAAGAGCGGCCCCGCGGCCCCCGGCAAGGGCGCGGGCGGCGTGAACGGCGGGGTCAACGGAGGCGTGAACGGAGGCGCACAGACCGGCATCGCGCCCGGCGAGCCGACCAACGCGCGGCCCTTCAAGGCGGCGCCGGGCGCGCTCCCCGACGGCCCCGGCAAGGCGGCGGTGTACCGCCCGTCCGGGAAGATCAGCGAGGGCCAGGTCGCCGCGCTGGCCAAGGCGCTCGAGGTGAAGGGCACGCCGAAGAAGGAGCAGGACCGCTGGACGGTCGGCGCCCCGGGCAAGGGCGAGGAGCCCTCGCTCACGGTGGACACCGGCTCCTCGGCGGGCAACTGGACGTACGAGAAGGGCGGCAGGGCGGCGGACTCCACCGAGGGCGAGCCGCTCTCGGCGAAGAAGGCCGAGGACGCGGCGGCCCCCGCGCTCGAGGCGCTCGGCCTGCCCGGCGCGAAGACCTCGGCGGACGCCACGATGGGCGGCCAGCGCGTGGTCGAGGCGCAGCCGCACATCAAGGGGCTGCCGGTGCAGGGCTGGGACAGCGTGTTCACGGTCGGCCCGAAGGGCGAACTGCTGCGCGGGCACGGCAATCTGGCGCAGACCGAGAAGGGCGACAGCTATCCGCTGCTCTCGGCCGAGGACACCCTGAAGCAGCTCAACGAGCAGCGGCCCAAGCTCCCCAAGGGCGCCGACGAGCCCAAGCCGGCCGAGGTGTCCAAGGCCCGACTCGGCCTGGCGGTCGAGCGCTCGCACGGCAAGCCGGTCCTGGTGCCGTCCTGGCTGTACGAGGTGAAGGACGCCTCCGACAACGCGGAGCCGGTCGCGCAGCCCGCCATCCAGCCGAAGTTCCTGGAGTCGGCGCCCGGCCAGGGCCCGATGCTCCCGCACCCCGCCAAGCCCGACGAGCCGAGCGGCGGCGCGAAGCCCGCCGAGCCCGGCAAGGGCGGCGACGGCGGCAGGGGCGATGCGGGCGCCGGGATCGGCAAGGCCGTGAAGCAGGCGGTCAACACGTACAAGGCGGACGGCCGCACGCTGAAGCTGACCTTCTGGGGCGGCGTCTGCGACACGTACAAGGGCACGGCCGAGGAGAGCGGTGACGAGGTGAAGGTCACCGTGCAGCCGAAGCACCCGGACGCCAAGAAGATCTGCGTGAAGATGGCGAAGAAGCAGACCGTCGAGGTCGAGCTCGACAAGCCGCTCGGCGACCGCAAGGTCGTGGACGCGCGCAACGACAAGGCGCTGCCCGGCAGTTGATCAGGCGGCACGCGCCGGCGGAGATCAGCGGGCGCGCATACGGAAACGACGGCGGCGGATCCGCGCAGGATCCGCCGCCGTCGTGCCGTTCAGTCGTACGGCGAGGCCGTACCGCCGATGCCCGGTGGAGGGCTCAGCTGAAGGAGTCGCCGCAGGCGCAGGAGCCCGAGGCGTTGGGGTTGTCGATCGTGAAGCCCTGCTTCTCGATGGTGTCGACGAAGTCGATGGAGGCGCCGCCGAGGTAGGGGGCGCTCATGCGGTCGGTGACGACCTTCACGCCGTCGAAGTCCTTCACCACGTCGCCGTCGAGCGAGCGCTCGTCGAAGAAGAGCTGGTACCGCAGGCCGGAGCAGCCACCCGGCTGGACGGCGACGCGCAGCGCCAGGTCGTCGCGGCCTTCCTGCTCGAGCAGGCTCTTGACCTTCGCCGTGGCGGTGTCGGACAGGATGATGCCCTCGCTCACAGCGGTCTCGTCCGAAACGGACATCTGCTTCTCTCCCGGGTTGTACGGACTGCTCTGCCACCGGGGTCAACCGGAGGCCTCCCGGATTCATTCCAGGCTTGGCACGTCTTTACGGCTTTCTCGTCCCACATGCTCGCACACCGGAGGCGGCGGCGGGGAGTGCGTCACATTGACGCGATGCCCATCGTCAATCTGACGTGAAGCGGCTATGATAGATAACGTCAGTTAGACGAAAAGCCGTGCGGCGGCCAGCCGGTACGGCGCTACAGAAAGGGTGGGTGCCGTGACCGCCCAGCCACTCGACGTACAGCCCACGCCCCTTGCGCTGCTGCTTCTCGGGCGGGACGCCGACCCGAAGAGCGAGCGCGGCGTGGACTGCCCCGGGGACCTGCCGGCTCCCTCAGACCCGGATCTGGTGGAGCGCGCACGCGCCGCGAAGGAGAAGCTCGGAGACCGCCTCTTCGTGCTGGGCCACCACTACCAGCGGGACGAGGTCATCGAGTTCGCCGATGTGACCGGTGACTCCTTCAAGCTGGCCAGGGAGGCGGCGGCGCGGCCCGACGCCGAGTACATCGTGTTCTGCGGCGTGCACTTCATGGCGGAGTCGGCCGACATTCTGACCAGCGACGCACAGCAGGTGGTCCTTCCCGATCTCGCCGCGGGCTGCTCCATGGCGGACATGGCCAACGCCGAGCAGGTCGCCGAGTGCTGGGACGTGCTGACCGAGGCGGGGGTCGCGGAGACCACCGTGCCGGTCTCGTACATGAACTCCTCGGCCGACATCAAGGCGTTCACCGGCAGGCACGGCGGCACGATCTGCACGTCCTCCAACGCGAAACGGGCGCTGGACTGGGCCTTTTCGCAGGGCGAGAAGGTGCTCTTCCTCCCCGACCAGCACCTCGGGCGGAACACCGCGGTGCGGGACATGGGCATGTCCCTCGACGACTGCGTCGTCTACAACCCGCACAAGCCGAACGGCGGGCTGACCCGCGAGCAGCTCCGCGACGCGAGGATGATCCTGTGGCGCGGGCACTGCTCCGTGCACGGCCGCTTCTCGCTGGACTCCGTGAACGAGGTCCGCGAGCGCATCCCCGGCGTGAACGTGCTGGTCCACCCCGAGTGCAAGAACGAGGTGGTGGAGGCCGCTGACTACGTGGGCTCGACGGAGTACATCATCAAGGCGCTCGACGAGGCGCCGGCCGGCTCGAAGTGGGCGATAGGCACCGAGCTCAACCTCGTACGGCGGCTGGCGAACCGGTACGCGGAGCAGGACAAGGAGATCGTCTTCCTGGACCGCACCGTGTGCTTCTGCTCCACCATGAACCGCATCGACCTGCCGCACCTGGTCTGGGCCCTGGAATCGCTGGCCGAGGGCACGGTCGTGAACCGCATCGAAGTCGACGCGGAGACCGAGAAGTTCGCCAAGCAGGCACTGGAGCGGATGCTCGCGCTGCCGTAGAAGCAGCCGCGCGGGCGGCCGTCAGCTTCCCGGCCGCACCAGACCGGTCTCGTACGCGAGGACCACGAGCTGCGCCCTGTCGCGGGCGCCCAGCTTGGACATGGTGCGGTTGACGTGGGTCTTCACGGTCAGGGGGCTGACGGCCAGCCGCTCGGCGATCTCGTCGTTCGAGCGGCCCTGCGCGACCTGGGCCAGCACCTCGCGCTCCCGCCCTGTCAGCGCGGCCAGCCGCGCGTCCTCCTCCGGCGGCCCGGACGCGCCCGCGCCGCCGCCGCCCGCGAGGAAGCTGGCGATCAGCCCCTTGGTCGCGGCAGGGGACAGCAGGGCCTCGCCGTGCACCGCGACGCGGATCGCGTTCAGCAGCTCCTCCGGCTCGGCTCCCTTGCCGAGGAAGCCCGTGGCGCCCGCGCGCAGCGCCTGCACCACGTACTCGTCCACCTCGAAGGTCGTGAGGATCACCACCTTCACCCCGGCGAGCTGCGGGTCGGCCGTGATCGCGCGGGTCGCCGAGAGGCCGTCGCTGCCGGGCATCCTGATGTCCATCAGCACGACGTCGGCGGCCCGTTCGCGGGTGAGGCGCACCGCCTCGTCGCCGTCGGCCGCCTCCCCCACGACCTCCATGTCCGCCTCGGACTCCACCAGGACGCGGAAGGCGCTGCGCAGCAGGGCCTGGTCGTCGGCGAGCACCACTCTGATCACTGCGCGGGCTCCTTCGTCTCCGTCTCGTCCGCACCGGCCGGCGGCGCGGTGCGCGGCGGCTGGAGCGGCAGCCGCACCTGTACGCGGAAGCCGCCGCCCGCGACGGGCCCCGTCTCGCAGCGTCCGCCCAGCGCCGCGGCGCGCTCCCGCATGCCCAGCAGCCCGTGGCCGCCGCGCCCCTCCCCCGGCCCCGCGTCGGCCGGCGCCGCGACCCCGGCGCCGTCGTCGGTGACGGTCACCTCCAGGACCTCGCCCCCGGCCGCCGGGTCCGCCGCCTGCCGCGCGATGCGCACCTCGGCCCGCGCACCGGTGCCCACGTGCTTCTGCACATTGGTCAGCGCCTCCTGGACGACCCGGTACGCGGTGAGGTCCACGGCGGAGGGCAACTGCGCTCCCCCGGCGGCGGGTTGACCGTCCCCGGATTGGCCGTCCCCGGGTCGGCCGTCGCGCTCCACGGTCACGGTCAGCCCGGCCCGTACGAAGCCGTCCACCAGCTCGTCCAGCACGCCGAGGCCCGGGGCCGGTTCGGTGGGGGCGCTGCTCTCGCCGGACTGCCGGAGCAGCCCCACCGTGGTCTGCAGCTCGTCCAGCGCGTGCCTGCTCGCCTCCCGTACGTGCGCGAGCGCCTGCCGCGCCTGGTCCGGGCGCTGGTCCATGACGTGCGAGGCGACCCCGGCCTGCACGTTGACCAGCGCGATGTGGTGGGCGACCACGTCGTGGAGCTCCCGCGCGATGCGCATCCGCTCCTCGGCGACGCGGCGCCCGGCCTCCTCCTCGCGGGTGCGCTCGGCGCGTTCGGCGCGCTCCCGCATGGCGTCGATGAAGGCCCGGCGGCTGCGTACGGCCTCACCCGCGGCGGCGGCCAGTCCGGTCCAGGCGAAGATGCCCAGGTTCTCCTGCGCGTACCAGGGGCCCGAGCCGAAGAGCATGCCGGCTGCCGTCAGCACGGCGACCGTGGCCGCGCCCACCCGCCAACTGGTCAGCCGGTCCGTTGAGTTGGTGACCGTGTAGAGCGCGATGACCGCGGCGGCCACGACGGGCGCGCGGCGGTCGGCCTGCACGCCGCTGCGCGGGTCGAGCACGAGGGAGACGACGCAGACCAGCACGGTGAAGCAGAGCACCGGGAGCGCGGCCCTGCGGCGCAGCACCAGCGCGCCGCAGGCGAGCAGCGCGGGCACCACGGTGTGCGGGGTCAGCGGCCGCTGGCCGACGGCGGGGCCGCCGTGCGCGCCGTGCGGCTCGGTGGAGGCGCCGACCAGCACCGCGGCGAGGGCGCCCAGCGCGATCAGCACGTCCACCAGGTACGGGTGCGCCCGCAGCCACTCCCGCGCGGCGGCCGGACGGCTCGCCGCTGAACCGTTCGTCACGGAACTGTTCGTCACCTCAGGCACGTTACGGCTCCCCGGTGCGGGCGCGGGAGCCGGTACCCGCGAGGCGGGCCCGGTCCTGGCGCGTGCCCCGTCCCGCACGGAGCCCCGGCCCGGGCGCGGGACCGCGCAGGCCCCGTGAGGGCCCGGGGTCAGCCCGGGATCAGGCCGTCCTCGCTGAGCATCTCCCGCACCTCGCCGAGGGACGCGTCCGGCGCTGGCAGGATCAGCTCCGAGGGCTCCAGCGCGTCGTCGGGCAGCGCGGTGCCCAGCGTGCGCACGGCGTCGAGCAGCGCCGTGAGGGTGCGCCGGAAACCGGCCTCGTCCCCGCCCTCCATCTCGGCGAGCAGCTCGTCGTCCAGCTTGTTCAGCTCGGCGAAGTGGCTGTCCTCCAGCTTCACCTGGCCTTCGCCCATGATCCGTACGATCATGTCGCTCTCCTTCCGGCGGGGAGCCGGTCCGGCGGTCCTGCGCGGGTCACGGCGTGCGGGTCACGGCATGCGCGTCACGGCGTGCGGCTCGTCCCTGCGGCTCACGTCCTGGTGTGGCAGTGGGCCGCGCGCGGCTCACTGCTTGTCGAACCTAGGCGTCTCCGGGCTCTGCTGCCCCGCCGACTCGCCCTGGCCCTGCTGCGTCCCCTGCTGGCCGCCCTCGATGGCCTGCCTGCCCTGGTCGGATGAGCCCCCGGCCAGCTCGGCCTTCATCCGCTGGAGCTCCAGCTCCACGTCGCCGCCGCCGGAGAGGCGGTCGAGCTCGGCGGTGATGTCGTCCTTGGCCATGCCGGACGGGTCGTCCAGGGCGCCGGAGGCGAGCAGCTCGTCGATGGCGCCGGAACGGGCCTGCATCTGCGCCGTCTTGTCCTCGGCGCGCTGGATCGCCATGCCGACGTCGCCCATCTCCTCGTTGATGCCGGAGAAGGCCTCGCCGATCTGGGTCTGCGCCTGGGCGGCGGTGTAGGTGGCCTTGATGGTCTCCTTCTTCGTACGGAAGGCGTCCACCTTGGCCTGGAGGCGCTGCGCGGCGAGCGTCAGCTTCTCCTCCTCGCCCTGCAGGGTCTGGTGCTGCGTCTCCAGGTCGGAGACCTGCTGCTGGAGCGCGGCGCGGCGGGAGATCGCCTCGCGCGCCAGGTCCTCGCGGCCGAGCGCCAGCGCCTTCTTGCCCTGGTCCTCCAGCTTGGAGGACTGGCCCTGGAGCTGGCTGAGCTGGAGCTCCAGGCGCTTGCGCGAGGTGGCCACGTCGGCGACGCCGCGGCGCACCTTCTGCAGCAGCTCCAACTGCTTCTGGTACGAGTAGTCGAGCGTTTCGCGCGGGTCCTCGGCCCGGTCCAGGGCCTTGTTGGCCTTCGCGCGGAAGATCATCCCCATACGCTTCATGACACCGCTCATGGGCCTCGCGCGCCCCCTTTTTCGTAACGGACTGGGCCTTACGCACATGTACAGACCCCAGCCTACGGGGCCCGGTTCCATTACCGCACCGTTCGGAACCGGATGCGGTCCTCCTGGAGAACGATCGTGCGGCGGAGTCTCCCGCGCAGGGAGGAGCGGCACGGAGGAGCCGTACCGGGGAGCCGTACGGAGGAGGGGCGCGGGTGGCGGGTGCCGGGGAGGGGTGCGGAGCGGGGCCCCGGCGCGGGCCCCGGCGAAAAGGCCGAGGGGAGGGACTGCCGGGTCCGGGGGCGCACACCGTACTCTTGGGGTTGTGTTCCGAAGCCGTTCGAAGGAAGGGCAGGCCCACACCTCAGCGGTGACCGAGGCCGAGCCCAAGCAGACCCGCGATCCGCAGGCCCCCAAGGGCCGCCCGACGCCGAAGCGGAGCGAGGCGCAGTCGCAGCGCCGCACCGCCGTGAAGGCGCCCTCCAGCCGCAAGGAGGCGGCCCAGCGCCAGCGCGAGACGCGGCGCGCCGACATGGCGCGCCAGCGCGAGGCGCTGGCCAACGGCGACGAGCGGTATCTGCCCGCGCGCGACAAGGGCCCGATGCGCCGCTTCGCGCGGGACTACGTGGACTCGCGCTGGTGCGTCGCGGAGTTCTTCCTGCCCATCGCGGTGATCATCCTGGTGCTGAGCATGATGCCCTCGCTCCAGCTGAAGAACATCTCGCTGCTGCTCTGGGTCTTCGTGATCGTCATGATCGTGATCGACTCGGTGGTCACCGGCATGCGGCTGCGGAGCACCCTGGCCGAGCGCTTCCCGAAGGAGAACCGCCGCGGGGTCGTCCGCTACGCCCTCATGCGCACCCTCCAGCTGCGCCGCATGCGCCTGCCGAAGCCGCAGGTCAAGCGCGGCGAGAGGCCCTGAAGCCGCAGCGGCTGGTCTCCCGGCAGCTCGACGAACAGCTCGCGGCCCACTTTCCCGTGGGCCGCGAGTTGCGCGTGCTCGACACCTCGCTCGGCCGTGACCGCGCCGACAGGGCGATACGTTTCGCCCGCGAGGGTCACCGGGTGACCGCCCTGGAATCCGACCCCGATCTGCTGGAGCTGGCGCGCGAGTCGGTCGACGCCGAGCCGAAGGAGATACGGCGCCGCATACGGGTCGTGCCCGGCGGCAGCGAGGCCACCGGAGCGCACTTCCTGCCGGGCAGCTTCGACCTGGTGCTCTCGCACGGCGACCTCATGGAGGCCCAGGACCCCTCCAACACGCTCGCCGGGCTGGCGCGCGTGCTGGACGCGGGCGGGCTCCTGTCCCTGCTCGTACGCAACGACGACGCGCTGGCCCTGATCCCCGCGCGGGCCGGCGACTGGGACGCGACGCTGGCGGCGCTGGGCTTCACCGAGCGCACCTTCCGGCTCGACGACCTGGCCTCGCTGCTCTCGCGGCTGGGGGTGCCGCTGCGGCAGTGGTACGGGGTGCAGGTCTTCTCCGGTTCCGCGCCGCAGGAGGCGCGGGCCGCCGGGGACGACCGGGACGAACGGCTCCAGGAGGCCGAGATGGAGGCGGAGTTGCAGGCCGGGCGCACGGACCCGTACCGGGCTGTGGCCCCGATGCTGCACCTCTGTGCTTCCCGGCAGGCCGCGGCCGCGGCGTCCTGACGCACGCAAGGCGGCCGCGGCCTCCTGGCGTACGCGCGCAGCAAGAAGGTGCCCCCTCCTCCCGGGAGGGGGCACCTTTCTGCACGTGCGGGCGGCGGGGTGCCTCAGCTCTCCGCCGGCTCCTCCGCGTGGAGGCTCATCGGGCCGTACACCACCGCTCCGTCGTCCAGCAGGGTCACCTGGTCGGTGCCGCCCTCCTGGAGCTCCTTCCAGACCTCGCCGACCCACGACTCGGCGTCGCCCTGGGTGGGGAACTCCTCGGGCTGGACGGCCGGTTCCGTCTCCGTACCGTCGGACTTCTCGAACCGCCACGTCCACGCCATCTGCGCCTCCCGACATCGACTGCTGCTGTGGCTGCTGTCCGCAGAGTAGTCCTGGGTGCGCGCCCGGCGACCGCACACGAGACGATCGTGGTGTGGAACTCACTCTGCTCGGCACCGGCGCGCCCGCCGGTCTCCCCCGCCCCGGCTGCCCCTGCGCGGCCTGCGCCTCCGCCGTCGGCGATGAGGCGCGCGCCGCCACGGCGCTGCTGATCGACGGTGCGCTGCTGCTCGACCTCACGCCGGGCCCGGCCTTCGCCGCGGCCCGCGCGGGGCAGACCCTGCAAGGGGTACGGCAGGTCGCGCTCTCCCACCCGCACGAGGGCCCGGCGCTGGAGGTGCCGGCCGGGCTGCCCGCTCCCGTACGGGTGCCCGACGGCCAGGAACTGGCCCTGATCAGCGGCCACCGGCTGCGCGCAGTGCCGCTGGACGCGCCCGGCACCGGCTACCTGGTGACCGGGCCCGGCGGGGAGCGGCTGCTGTATCTGCCGCCCGGGGCCTCTGCGGCCGGTCTCGAGGAGAGCGCGGCGGACGAGGGTCCGTACGACGTGGTCGCGCTGGACGTGGTGGGGCGGCCCGACGCGCTGGCCAGGCTGCGGAGTTCGGGTGCGGTGGGCGCGGCGACCGATGTGCTGGCCGTGCACATCGGGCACGACGTGCACCCGGGTGCCGAGCTGCACCGGCGGCTGGCGGCGGCCGGGGCGCGCGCCGTGCCCGACGGGGCCTCGCTCGGCGTGGGCGAGTACCACGAGGTGCCCGAGGTGCCGCGCCGCACGCTGGTGCTGGGCGGGGCGCGTTCGGGCAAGTCGGCGGAGGCGGAGCGGCGGCTCGCCGCGTTCCCCGGGGTGCTGTACGTGGCGACCGGGGGTACGCGGGAGGGGGACCCGGAGTGGGCGGAACGTGTCGCCGCGCACCGCGAGCGGCGGCCGCCGTCCTGGCGCACGAAGGAGACCTGCGACCTGGTGCCGCTGCTCGCCGGGGAGGGCCCGCCGCTCCTGATCGACTGCCTCTCCCTGTGGCTGACCCACGTCATGGACGAGGTCGGCGCGTGGGACGACGCGAAGTGGCGGGCAGGCGAGGCGCCGCGGGCGCTGCGGGAGCGGGTGTCGGGTCTGGTGGGGGCGCTGCGGACGACGTCCCGCACGGTGGTGGCGGTCAGCAACGAGGTGGGCTCCGGGGTGGTCCCCTCGACCCCCGCGGGCCGCCGCTTCCGCGACGAACTGGGCCGGGTGAACGCGGAGTTCGCATCGGAATGCGAGTCCGTGCTCCTGACGACAGCGGGCCTGGTCCAGCCTCTGCGCTGAACCTTTGGGCGCCCCCGCCTTCGCGCTGCACTGACGCCGCGCGTCGCACCACCGGCCCCGCGGCTGCGCCCGGCACGGGTAGCGCTCCAACCGCCGGCCGGCCCCACTGGGCTGCTCACTGCTCCGGCGGACAAGGGGTTCTGGCACCGGGCGGCCACGCTGCCCACCTGGCGGTGGGGTCGCCGCCGCAGCGGCCAACACCCCTCCCCCGCCGCAGCGGCGGTCAGCAACCCCCTGTCCCGCCGCGGCGGAACGCCCGTCCAGCGGGAGCCGTCGGCGGTGGCAGCGCCAGCCGCGCTCCAACCGCCGACCAGACCCGCTGGACTGCTCGCCGCTCCGGCGGACAGGGGGTTCTGGCGCCAGGGGCAGCCGCACTCATTCCGCGGCGGACGAGAGGTGAGCGGCGAGTAGCCCCTGTCCCGCCGTGGCGGAACCCTGTGCCGTACGCTTCGCGAGCATGAGTGACCGCACGCTGGACCTGGATGACTTCTCCGATCTCATCGAGCGGCCGCACGGAGGACTCCGGCGGGACGCCGAGGAGCGGCGGGCCCGTACGGGGCTGCCGGAAGGGGCCCTCGGCAAGCTCGACGAGCTCGGCGAGTGGCTGGCGGCCGCCCAGGGGAAGCTGCCGGTCAGCCCGGTCGCGCAGCCGCGGATGGTGGTGTTCGCCGGGGACCACGGCATCGCGGAGCAGCAGGTGTCGGCGTACGCACCGGGCTCCGCGTACACCCTCGTACGCGAGGCACTGGACGGCGCCTCCCCCGCGGCGATCCTCGCCGCAACGCACGGCGTCCCGCTCCGCGTTGTCGACATGTCGCTCGACTGCGACCCGGACCTGCTCCCGGAGGACGTCACCAGGCACAGGGTGCGCCGCTCCTCCGGGAAGCTGGACACCGAGGACAGCCTGACCGCGGAAGAGGCCGAGCGCGCCTTCCGCGCCGGGGTCGCGGTGGCCGACGAGGAGGCCGACTCGGGTACGGATCTCGTGGTGCTCGGCGACCTGTCGGTGGGCGGCACGACGGCCGCGGCCACGCTGATCGCGGCGCTCTGCGGCACCGACGCCTCCGTGGTCACGGGCCGCGGCGGCGGCAACATCGACGACCTGGCGTGGATGCGCAAGTGCGCGGCCGTACGGGACGGCCTGCGTCGCGCACGGCCCGTACTCGGCGACCAGCTCCAGCTCCTGGCCGCCGTGGGCGGCGCCGACCTCACCGCGATCACCGGCTTCCTGCTCCAGTCAGCGGTGCGGCGTACCCCGGTCGTCCTCGACGGCGTGGTCTCGGCGGCCTGCGCGCTGGTGGCGCAGCGGGCCGCGTTCCGCGCGCCCGACTGGTGGGTCGCCGGGCACCTGAGCGGCGAGCCCGCGCAGGCCAAGGCGCTGGACCGGATGGCGCTCGAACCGCTCGTGGAACAGGGCCTCGCCGTCGGCGGCGGCGCGGGCGCCCTGCTCGCCCTCCCCCTCATCCGCGGCGCGGCGCGCCTGGCCGCCGACCTCCCGGTGTCCGAGCCGGAGGCGAAAACCGAGGAGCACGTCGAGGACAACCTCGACGACGCCACCTGATGAGCGACAACACCGGGAACACCGAGGACACCGGGAACACCGCTCCGGATGAGAAGGGCTCCGCCTCCGACGGCCTCCGCTTCGCGCTCGGCACCCTCACCGTGCTGCCCGTGACCGTGCACCGCTGGGACCGGGCGGCCGCGCGCAAGGGCATGCTGAGCGCCCCCTTCGCGGGCCTCGCCGTGGGCGCGGCCGCCGCCGTGCTGGGCGTGCTGCTCCAACTGCTCGGCGCCGGCCCCCTGCTGGCGGCCGTCGCGGCGGTGGCCGTGCCCGCCGTGCTCACCCGCGGCCTGCACCTGGACGGGATCGCGGACGTCGCCGACGGCCTCGGCAGCGGCAAGCCGGCCGAGGACGCGCTGCGCATCATGAAGCGCTCGGACATCGGCCCGTTCGGCGTGGTGACGCTGCTGCTCGTGCTGCTGGGCCAAGTCGCCGCCGTGGCAGGACTGTTCGCGCGCCCCGACGGCTGGGCGTACGGCGCGCTCGGCATCGCGGTGTCCGCGGTCACCGCCCGCACCGCGCTGACCCTCGCCTCCCGGCACGGCGTACCGGCTGCCCGCCCCGAGGGGTTGGGCGCCGCCGTGGCCGGAACGGTTCCGGTGCGCGCCGCGTACGCAGTCGCCGCCGCCGTCGCCGTGCTGGCCGCGCTCGTCGCCGTACCCCTGTCCCCCGCGGCAGCCGCGTACGCCGCAGCGGCCGTCGTACTCGGGCTCTGCGCAAGCGAGTTGCTGCTCCACCACTGCCGCCGCAGATTCGGCGGCGTCACAGGCGACGTCTTCGGCGCCCTCGCGGAGACCGCGGCGACCGCGGCCCTCGTGGTGCTCTCGCTCCACTGAGCGGCCGACCCGGCGCATACCCGAATCCGCGCCGCACGCCCGTCCGTACGAAGCGGGGCATACGATGCCCCGAAGCCTGTCCGGAAACCGGCCCCGCGGCGCGCACACCCCGCGGCCCGGGCCCTCCGGACGCCATCTGGACCCGCAACGGAAGAAGGTCGCACCCAACGTGTCTGCTCTGACTCTCAGTTCCTCGTCCGCCGCCACGCTGCGCGCGGACGCCGTCGTCGTGGGCGTCGCCAAGGGCGAGAAGGGGCCCGTCGTCGCGCCCGGCGGCGAGGCAGTGGACAAGGCGTACGGCGGCAAGCTCGCCGCGACGCTGGAGGCGCTCGGCGCGAGCGGCGCTGAGGGCGAGGTCACCAAGCTCCCGGCACCGGCGAGCGGCGTGAAGGCACCGGTGGTGGTCGCGGCGGGGCTGGGCGAGGCGCCGGGGAAGAACGCCGGGTACGAGGCGGAGGCGCTGCGCCGTGCCGCGGGCTCCGCCGCCCGCGCGCTGGCCGGCTCCAAGAAGGCCGCCTTCGCGCTGCCGGTCGCGGACGCCGGGGCCGTCGCCGCTGTCGCCGAGGGCGCGCTGCTCGGCGCGTACGCCTTCACCGAGTTCCGCGGCACCGAGGGCGAGGCCGCGAAGAACGGCGCCAAGAAGGGCGACAAGGGCGAGAAGGCCGGCAAGGAGAAGAAGGACAAGTCGGCGCCGCTCGCCGAGGTCGCGCTGCTCGGCGCCAAGCCCCGGGACAAGGAGCACAAGGCAGCCGCCGAGCGCGCCCAGGTGCTGGCCGAGGAGGTGCACCGGGCGCGCGACCTGGTCAACACGCCCTCCAACGCGCTGAATCCGGCCACCTTCGTCACCCGCGTGCAGGCGGCGGCCAAGGAGCACGGCCTCAAGGTCGAGGTGCTGGACGAGAAGGCGCTCGCCAAGGGCGGCTACGGCGGCATCATCGGCGTCGGCCAGGGCTCCTCGAACCCGCCGCGGCTGGTCCGCGTCGCCTACACCCACCCCAAGGCGAAGGCCTCGCTGGCGTACGTGGGCAAGGGCATCACCTACGACTCGGGCGGCATCTCGCTGAAGCCCGCGGGCCACAACGAGACCATGAAGTGCGACATGGGCGGCGCCGCCGCGGTGTTCTCCGCGGTCACGGCCGCCGCGCGGCTCGGGCTCAAGGTCAACGTCACCGGCTGGCTGGCGCTCGCCGAGAACATGCCCTCGGGCTCCGCGACCCGCCCGGGCGACGTGCTGTCGATGTACAGCGGCAAGACCGTCGAGGTGCTGAACACCGACGCCGAGGGCCGCCTGGTGCTGGCCGACGCGATCACCCGGGCCGGCGAGGAGTCGCCGGACGCGATCGTGGACGTGGCGACCCTGACCGGCGCCATGATGGTCGCGCTCGGCCTCCGTACCTTCGGGATCATGGGCAACGACGAGGGATTCCGCGGCACGGTGCACGAGCTGGCCACCGCCGCGGGCGAGGACTCCTGGCCGATGCCGGCGCCCGCGCACCTGCGCAAGGGCATGGAGTCGCCGACCGCCGACATCGCCAACATCGGCGAGCGGATGGGCGGCGGCCTGGTCGCCGGCCTCTTCCTGGAGGAGTTCGTGCCGGCGGGTACGAACTGGGCCCACCTGGACATCGCGGGCCCCGGCTACAACGACTCGGCCGCGTACGGCTACACCCCCAAGGGCGGCACCGGCTCCGGCGTGCGCACCCTGGTGGGACTCGCCGAGCGCGCGGCCGACGGCGGCCTGGCCTGAGCGGCCACCGCTGACGGGCCCGGCCGACAGGCCCGAGCCCTCGCGCGGCACAGCACGGCACGTGTGAGCCGCGCAACACCGTACGGCCCCGATCGCTACCGGCGAACGGGGCCGTACCTCGCGGTAGACCGGCCCGGCGTCCCGCCCGCGAGCGACAAGTGACAAGATGGATGACCGGCAGGACAGGGCCCCAGCGCGCGGCTTCACCACAAGCCGAGTCCAGGGCCGAGGAAGAACAGCGGCCGAACCTACAGCCGCCCGGTCACAGCAGACCGGCTCCGGCGTACCCATGCATGGAGGACGTGACGTGGCGAACGACGCCAGCACCGTTTTCGACCTAGTGATCCTCGGTGGCGGCAGCGGCGGCTACGCCGCGGCGCTGCGCGGCGCGCAGCTGGGTCTCGACGTCGCCCTGATCGAGAAGAACAAGCTGGGCGGTACCTGCCTGCACAACGGCTGCATCCCCACCAAGGCGCTGCTGCACGCCGGTGAGCTGGCCGACCAGGCCCGCGAGGGCGCCGAGTTCGGCGTGAAGACCACCTTCGAGGGCATCGACATCCAGGGCGTCCACAAGTACAAGGACGAGGTCGTCTCGGGCCTGTACAAGGGTCTCCAGGGCCTGGTCGCCTCCCGCAAGGTGACGTACGTCGAGGGCGAGGGCAAGCTGTCCTCCCCCACCTCGGTGGACGTGAACGGCCAGCGCTACGAGGGCCGCCACATCCTGCTGGCGACCGGTTCGGTCCCGAAGTCGCTGCCCGGCCTGGAGATCGACGGCAACCGCATCATCTCCTCGGACCACGCGCTGACCCTGGACCGCGTCCCGGAGTCCGCGATCGTGCTGGGCGGCGGCGTCATCGGCGTCGAGTTCGCCTCCGCGTGGAAGTCCTTCGGCACCGACGTGACCATCGTCGAGGGCCTGCCGCACCTGGTCCCCGCCGAGGACGAGAGCAGCTCCAAGCTGCTGGAGCGCGCCTTCCGCAAGCGCGGCATCAAGTTCCAGCTCGGCTCCTTCTTCGAGAAGGCCGAGTACACCGAGAACGGCGTCAAGGTCACCCTCGCCAACGGCAAGGAGTACGAGGCCGAGGTGCTGCTCGTGGCCATCGGCCGCGGCCCGGTCTCGCAGGGCCTGGGCTACGAGGAGGCCGGGGTCGCCACCGACCGCGGCTTCGTCCTGGCCGACGAGTACTGCCGCACCAACGTGCCGACCATCTCGGCCGTCGGTGACCTGATCCCCACCCTCCAGCTGGCCCACGTGGGCTTCGCCGAGGGCATCCTCGTCGCCGAGCGGCTCGCGGGCCTGAACCCGGTGCCGGTCGACTACGACGGCGTTCCGCGCGTCACCTACTGCCACCCCGAGGTCGCCTCCGTCGGTCTGACCGAGGCCAAGGCCAAGGAGGTGTACGGCGCGGACAAGGTCGTCACGCTGAAGTACAACCTGGCGGGCAACGGCCGGAGCAAGATCCTCAAGACCACGGGCGAGATCAAGCTCGTCCAGGTACGCGATGGTGCCGTGGTCGGCGTCCACATGGTCGGTGACCGCATGGGCGAACAGGTCGGTGAGGCCCAGCTGGTCTACAACTGGGAGGCACTGCCGGCCGAGGTCGCGCAGCTCATCCACGCCCACCCGACGCAGAACGAGGCGCTCGGCGAGGCCCACCTGGCCCTCGCGGGGAAGCCCCTGCACTCCCACGACTGACCGTACGTCGGGCGCGACGCACGACCATTTCCGCACTTCGCAATAAGGAGCACCAGAAACCATGGCGGTTTCCGTAACCCTTCCCGCGCTCGGCGAGAGCGTCACCGAGGGCACCGTCACCCGCTGGCTGAAGGCCGAGGGTGAGCACGTAGAGGCCGACGAGCCGCTGCTCGAGGTGTCGACCGACAAGGTCGACACCGAGATCCCGGCCCCGGCGTCCGGCACCCTGGCCAACATCAAGGTCGCCGAGGACGAGACCGTCGAGGTCGGCGCCGAGCTGGCGCTCATCGACGACGGCTCCGGCGCCCCCGCGGCGCAGGAGGCCCCGGCGCAGGCCGAGGCTCCGGCCGCGCAGCCGGAGCCCGAGCCGCAGCCGGAGCCCGCGGCCGCCGCCCCGCAGCCCGCGGCCCAGGAGGCCCCCGCCGCCTCCGGTTCCGCCGAGGGCACCGACGTGACCCTGCCGGCGCTCGGCGAGTCCGTCACCGAGGGCACCGTCACCCGCTGGCTGAAGCAGGTCGGCGAGGAGGTGGCCGAGGACGAGCCGCTGCTCGAGGTCTCCACCGACAAGGTCGACACCGAGATCCCCGCTCCGACCGCCGGCACCCTGCTGGAGATCGTGGTCGGCGAGGACGAGACCGCCGAGGTCGGCGCCAAGCTCGCCGTCATCGGCGCCGCCGGTGCCGCCCCGGCCGCCGCCCCCGCGCAGGAGGCCCCGGCCCCGGCCGCCCAGCCCGAGCCGCAGCCGCAGCCCGAGCCGGCCCCGGCCCCGCAGCCCGCCGCGCAGGCCCAGCCCGCGCCCGAGCCGCAGCCGCAGCCGCAGGCGGCGCCCGCCGCACCGGCCCCGGCGGCCCAGGCCACCGCTGCCCCGGCGCAGCCGGCCCCGCAGCCGCAGGCCCCGGCCCAGGTCGGCGAGTCCGACGGCGCGTACGTCACGCCGCTGGTCCGCAAGCTGGCCAACGAGCAGGGCGTGGACCTGTCCGCGGTCAAGGGCACCGGCGTCGGCGGCCGCATCCGCAAGCAGGACGTCACCGCCGCGGCCGAGGCCGCCAAGTCGCAGGCGCAGGCCGCGCCCTCGGCCCCCGCCGCCTCCTCGGCGCCGAAGTCCCCCAAGCTGGAGGCTTCGCCGCTGCGCGGCCAGACCGTGAAGATGCCCCGCATCCGCAAGGTCATCGCCGAGAACATGATGAAGGCGCTGCACAACCAGGCGCAGCTCTCCACCGTGGTCGAGGTGGACGTCACCAACATCATGCGGCTGCGCGAGCGCGCCAAGGCGGGCTTCCAGTCGCGTGAGGGCGTCAAGCTCTCGCCGATGCCGTTCTTCGTGCAGGCCGCGGCCGAGGCCCTGAAGGCCCACCCGTCGGTCAACGCCCGTCTGAACGACGACGGCACGATCACCTACCACGACGTCGAGAACATCGGCATCGCGGTGGACTCCGAGAAGGGCCTGATGGTCCCGGTCATCAAGGAGGCCGGGAACCTCAACCTCGCGGGCATCGCCCGCAAGACCGCCGAGCTGGCCGGCAAGGTCCGCGACGGCGGCCTGGGCCCGGACGACATGTCCGGCGGCACGTTCACGATCAGCAACACGGGCTCCCGCGGCGCCCTGTTCGACACGATCATCGTGAACTACCCGCAGGTGGCCGAGCTGGGCATCGGCGCCACCGTGCGCCGCCCGGTCGTCATCAACCACCCCGAGCTGGGCGAGACCATCGCCGTGCGCGACATGGTCTACCTGACCCTGTCCTACGACCACCAGCTCGTGGACGGCGCGGACGCCGCCCGCTACCTGAACGACGTCAAGGCCCGCCTGGAGGCCGGCGAGTTCGAGGGCGAGCTGGGACTGTAAGTGCCCCGGCCATCGGCGTGACGCGGAGCCCCCGCCCGGTAACTCCGGGTGGGGGCTTCGTCGTTCCGCCGCGCCGTTATTGTCGAGACACCCTCTTTTTCCTGCCTCCGAGGAGCGCGCATGACTCCGACCGTTGTCCACTCGCTGCGCGAGCAGATCCACGAGCACATCGTGGACGGCATCGTCAGCGGCCGCTGGAAGCCGGGTGAGCGCATCGTGGAGCGGCGGATCGCGGTCGAGATGCAGGTGAGCCAGACGCCGGTACGCGAGGCGCTGCGCGAGCTGGAGGCGATGCGGATCATCGAGTCGGCGCCCAACAAGGGCGTGCGGGTGCGGGAGTTGACCGCGGCCGACCTGGAGGAGATCTATCCGGTGCGGGCCGGTCTGGAGCAGATCGCCGCGGAGCTGGCGGCGCCGCGGCTGGCGGACGACGTCTCCGCGCTCCGTCCGCACGTCGAGGCCCTGTACGAGGCGGACAGGGACGGCGACGGCGAGGCCCAGACCCGCCACACGGTGGGCTTCCACCGCGAGTTGGTACGGGCTTCGGGCAACAGCGTGCTGCTGCACACGTGGGAGGGCCTGGGCATCGAGGTGTGGACCGCGCTCTCGATCCGCTGGCTCGGGACGGTGCAGCAGTCGTACGCCGAGGAGCACGAGGCGGTCATGGAGGCGTTCCTGCGCCGCGACCCGGGCATTGGGCCGCTGGTCAAGCGGCACGTGCTGGGGTGCGCGCCCCGCTCCGCGGAGTAGGCGCGCAGTGCGGTGCTTTGCGTCGTAACCGCCGGCCCTTTGGGTGAGTGGTTGCTTTCCGCTGCGGCGGGATGTGGGTGTGTGGTTGCGCCCGTCTTTTGAGTCACGGCCCGCCCTCCGACGCTCCGCGCCTGCGGTCGAGCCTCGCTCCGGTCTGCGGCGTCCCCGGGTGACGTATGGACAGTCACTTCTCGCCGCTCGCCCACCCCCGTACGAGGTGTGGGCAATCGTTCCGCAGGGGCGGAACGGGTGGGCACACCGGAACCGGCAGCCGCCGCACCCACCCAGCCCCGCACCCAACGGGGCCCGGGGCGAAGCCCCGGAAAAGGGGGCAATCAGGGGCCACCCCGTAGCGGGAGGAAACGGGCGCAGACGGGGCACGCCGTGCCCACTTTCGCGGCACGGAATGCCAATTTCACGCGGAGCTTTGATCGATCATCGATCGCAGGCGTACAGTCGCTTCGCTGGGGCCCCCACCCTGTCCTGCCCCCACAGGGATTCCGACCCCAACCACCCCCTTGTCCGTCTGTCCGGAAGGTGGCCACCATGCCCGACGCCGTACACCCGCAGCCCAGCGAGCTCGACCAGCTCCCGGACCGCGACCCGCAGGAGACCGCCGAGTGGCGCGAGTCCCTGGATGCCGTCACCGAGAACGCGGGGCGCGAGCGCGCCTCGTACCTGATGCGCCGCACGCTGGAGCACGGGCGCGGCAGCGGGCTGGATGTGCCGGAGCCCCTGGAGACGGACTACGTCAACACCATCCCCACCTCCGCCGAGCCGGACTTCCCCGGCGACGAGGAGATGGAGAGCCGGATCACCGCGTGGAACCGCTGGAACGCGGCCGCGATGGTCACCCGCGGCTCGAAGCTGGGCCTCGGCGGCCACATCGCGACCTTCGCCTCGGCCGCCTGGCTGTACGAGACGGGCTTCCAGCACTTCTTCCGCGGCAAGGAGGGTGACGGCAGCGGCGACCAGCTCTACATCCAGGGCCACGCCTCGCCCGGCATCTACGCCCGCGCCTTCCTCGACGGCCGGCTGGACGAGGGCGACCTCGACCGCTTCCGCCAGGAGGCCAACGGCAAGGGCCTGCCCTCCTACCCGCACCCGCGGCGCCTGCCCTGGCTGTGGGAGTTCCCCACGGTCTCCATGGGCCTGGGCCCGCTCTCCGCGATCTACCAGGCGCGGTTCAACCGCTACCTGACCAACCGCGGCGTCAAGGACACCTCCAACTCGCACGTCTGGGCCTTCCTGGGCGACGGCGAGATGGACGAGCCGGAGTCGACCGCCGCACTCGCCCTCGCCGGGCGCGAGCAGCTCGACAACCTCACCTTCGTCATCAACTGCAACCTGCAGCGCCTGGACGGCCCGGTCCGCGCGAACTTCAAGATCGTGCAGGAGCTGGAGTCCCAGTTCCGCGCCGCGGGCTGGAACGTCGTGAAATCCCTGTGGGGTACGGCCTGGGACGAGCTGTTCCAGCTCGACACCACCGGCGCCCTCGTACGCCGCATACGCGAGGTGCCGGACGCGCAGTTCCAGACCTACGCGACCCGCGACGTCGCGTACATCCGCGAGCACTTCTTCGGCGCCGACCCGGCGCTGGTCGAGATGGCGAAGGTGCTCGGCGACGCGAAGATCGCCGAGTGTTTCCAGACCTCCCGCGCGGGCCACGAGCCCCGCAAGGTGTACGCGGCGTACAAGGCGGCGATCGAGCACAAGGGCGCGCCGACCGTGATCCTCGCGCAGACCGTCAAGGGCTGGACGCTGGGTCCGGGCTTCGAGTCGCGGAACGCCAACCACCAGATGAAGAAGCTCACGGGCAAGGAGTTCCGCGCCATGCGGGACCTGCTGGAGCTGCCGATCCCGGACAGCAAGCTGGACGAGGACCTCGTTCCGTACGTGCACCCGGGCAAGGACTCCCCCGAGTTCAAGTACCTCCAGGAGCGGCGCGCGGAGCTCGGCGGCCCGGCGCCCGCCCGCAAGGTGCACCCGGTCGGCCTGCCGACCCCGGCCGACAAGCCCTTCGAGGCGCTGAAGAAGGGTTCGGGCTCGCAGGAGATCGCCACCACGATGGCGTTCGTCCGGCTGGTCAAGGACCTGATGCGGGAGAAGGAGACCGGCAAGCGCTGGGTGCCGATCGTCCCCGACGAGGCGCGCACCTTCGGCATGGAGTCGCTCTTCCCCTCGGCCGGCATCTACTCGCCGCTGGGCCAGACCTACGACCCGGTCGACCGCGACCAGCTCCTGTACTACAAGGAGGCCAAGGACGGTCAGATCCTCAACGAGGGGATCACCGAGGCCGGTTCGATGGCGGACTTCACGGCCGCGGCCACGTCGTACGCGACGCACGGCGAGCCGATGATCCCGTTCTACATCTTCTACTCGATGTTCGGTTTCCAGCGGACCGGCGACCAGTTCTGGGCGCTCGCCGACCAGCTCGGCCGCGGCTTCGTGCTGGGCGCGACCGCGGGCCGTACGACGATGACCGGTGAGGGGCTCCAGCACGCGGACGGCCACTCGCCGCTGCTGGCCTCGACCAACCCGGCCGCGCTGATCTACGACCCGGCCTTCGCCTTCGAGGTCGGCGCGATCGTCAAGGACGGCCTGCGCCGCATGTACGGGCCGGACGCGGAGAAGAACGAGGACGTCTTCTACTACCTGACGGTCTACAACGAGCCGAAGGTGCAGCCCGCGCTTCCCGAGGGCGTCACCGACGAGCAGATCGTCAAGGGCCTGTACCGCTTCAAGCAGGGCGAGTCCGCGGGCGCCGACGCCCCGCACACCCAGCTCATCGCCTCCGGTACGGCGATCCACTGGATCCTCCAGGCGCAGGAGATGCTGCGCGAGGAGTGGGGCGTGACCGCCGACGTGTGGTCGGCCCCGTCCTGGAGCGAGCTGCGGCGCGACGCGCTGGAGTGCGACGCGGCGGCGCTGCGCGGCGAGGAGCGTGTGCCGTACGTGCAGCGGGCGCTGGAGGGTGCGCAGGGTCCGGTGCTGGCGGTCTCCGACTGGATGCGGGCGGTTCCCGACCAGATCTCGCAGTGGGTCGAGCAGGACTGGACGTCGCTGGGCACGGACGGCTTCGGCCTCTCCGACACGCGGGACGCGGCGCGGCGCCACTTCGGCGTCGACGCCGAGTCCGTGGTGGTCGCGGCGCTGGCGCAGCTTGCGCGGCGGGGCGAGGTGAAGCAGGAAACGGTGAAGAAGGCCGCAGAGAAGTACGGCCTGGCCTGAGCCTCACGCTGACCGGCTGACGGCCGGGGTGTCCCGTGTGCGGACGCCCCGGCCGTTTCCATGCGCCCCCGAACTGCGCCCGACCCGGGGCTCAGCCCCGCCCACCGCTCCCGCACGAGGCTGCGGGCTGCGGTCAAGCCCGGGGCTCTGCCCACCCGCCACTCCCCGCACGAGGTTGTGGGCATTCGTTCCGCTGGGGCGAGGGGGGTACCTCCCTGCTCGGAGCGAAGCCGGAGAGCTTGGGGGAGGGTGGGCACAACCGGACCGCAGCCCCCCGGCCCCCCGCAACCACGTTGCCAACAGGGGCCCGGGGCGCAGCCCCGTGAACGCCCGCGGTGAGCGCGTACGTCGGGTGCGGGGTGGGGACGGCCTCGCGGCTGGCGGTTCCGGTGTGCCCGCCCGTTCCGCCCCTGCGGAACGACCGCCCACACCTCCGAGCGGGGAGGCGGCGCGGCGCGAAGCGCCCACACATGAGTGGGGGCGACAAGAGAGAATCGCTGTATGCGTGCTGGGCGGCTTATTCGGATCGTTTTGTTGCTGCAGAATCGGCAGGCGATGACCGGCGCCGAGCTCGCCGCCGAGCTGGAGGTCTCCGAGCGCACCGTCGCCCGCGACGTACTCGCCCTCAACGAGGCGGGCGTACCCGTGTACGCGGACCGCGGCAGGACCGGCGGCTACCGCCTCATGGGCGGCTACCGCACGAGGCTCACCGGCCTCGGCCGCAGCGAGGCCGAGGCCCTCTTCCTCTCCGGCGTCCCCGCCGCGCTGCGCGACATGGGCCTGGAGGACACCGCCTCCGCCGCCCGCCTCAAGGTGGCCGCCGCCCTCACCCCGGAGCTCAGGGACGCCGAGGACAGCGCGGCGCAGCGCTTCCACCTCGACGCCCCGGGCTGGTGGACCCCGCCGGAGCGCCCGGAGACGCTCCCCGAGCTGGCCTCGGCGGCGTGGGAGGACCGCCGCGTCACCCTCACCTACCGGAGGAAGGACCACGACGGCGGCCACGAGGTGGAGCGGGAGGCGGAGCCGTACGGGCTCGTCCTCAAGGCGGGCGTCTGGTACCTCGCGGCGCGCGTACACACCGGGGCCGGCAGCTCATGGCGCGTCTACCGCGTGGACAGGGTCACCCGCACCGCGCGGACCGGCGAACACTTCGTACGGGACCCGGAGTTCGCCCTCGCGGACTTCTGGGAGGAGCGCGCCGCCGCCTTCGCTCGCTCCCTCCTGCGGGACGAGGTCGTGGTGCGGCTCTCCGCGGCCGGAGCGCGCCGGCTGCGGCACGTCACCGACCGTACGGCTGCCGAGGAGGCGCTGGAGAAGGCGCGCGCCGGCGAGGGCGAGGACGCGCACGGCCGCCTCACCGTGCGCCTCCCCGTGGAGTCCCTGGACGTGGCGTACTCGCAGCTCCTCACGCTCGGCCCCGAGTGCGAGGTGCTGGAGCCGGCCGCCCTCCGCGACCGGCTCAGGGAGGCGGCCACCCGCATGACCGCGCTCTACGACACAGGCACCGGCAGCACGGGCACCGGCCCAGACAGCGACACCGGCACCGGCACCGGCACCGGCACCCCTCAGCGGTAACCCGTCACGTCCGCCGGCTTCCCCGCGTGCTCGACCTCGGTGATGTAGCGCCACGCGTCCGGCGCCGAGCCGTCCGCGTCGGTGAATCCGTACTCCTTGGCCAGGCCCCCGCTGGACAGCGACTGCCCGTTGAAGCGGGAGACCTCGGGGTCGGTGGCGAGCGCCGCGAGCGCCCGCCCGACGAAGACGGGGCTCTCGGAGATCGCGAAGTGCGGGTTCTGCGCGCAGCCGTCCCGCCAGTGCTCCTCGGTCACCTTGAAGTGCGTGTCGAGCATCGCCTCCGAGCGCAGCCACCCCGGCGTGAGGCACACGGCCGTCGCCCCGAACTCCTTGAGCTCCTCGGCCAGTCCGCGCGCCATCCGCAGCGGCGCCGACTTAGCGAGGTCGTAGTAGAAGGGGCGGCGATAGCGCCGGTTGTACTCCTCCGTGCCGTCGGTGACCTCCACCACCAGTCCGCCCGGCTCCCTGATGAGCAGGGGGATCGCGTACGCGCTGGTGACGATGTGCGACTCGGCGCCGAGGCGGAGGACGCGCAGCCCCGCTTCCAGGTCGTGCTCCCACATCCTCTTGTCCCACTGGACCAGGTGGTCGCCGCCCCAGACGTCGTTGACCAGGATGTCCAGCCGCCCCTGCTCGCGGTCGATGCGCTCGGTCAGCGCCCGCACCTGCTCGGGGTCGAGGTGGTCGGTGGGGACCGCGACACCGGTGCCGCCCGCCGCGGTGACCCGCTCGGCCGTGCCCTCGATGGTCTCCGTTGCCCGGCCCACCTCGCTGACCCGGTCGCGGGTCGTGCGGCCGGTCACATACACCGTGGCGCCCGCCCTGCCCAGCTCGACCGCCATCGCCCGGCCCGCGCCGCGGGTGGCGCCCGCGACGAGTGCCACCCTGCCCGCAAGGGGCGCTCCGCCCACTCCGCCCGCCTCGCCCGCAAGTGGTGCCGCTCCGCCCATGATTGCTCCTCTTCCCGGGGGACGAGCCCCGCGCCATCTCCCGTTTTCTCCGGGTTCGTCGCCGTACGGGACCGAGCCTCGCACCGATACCGGACAGCCTGTGTCGGGATTGCGCGCGGATTTCCGTACGCATGCCGCGGTCCGCGTGCGTCGCGCCCGCACAGGGCCGATGCTGTGTGCGTGATGGAAGAAGCGGAGTTCTGGGAGCTGATCGATTCCACCCGGGAGAGCGCCGAGGGCGACCCCGAGGAACAGGCCGACCTGCTCGTGGACAGGCTGACCCAGCTCGACCCGGACGCGGTCACCTACTTCGCGCGGCACTTCGAGTCCCGCTTCAACCGCGCCTTCCAGTGGGACCTGTGGGCCGCGGCGTGGATCCTGCTGGACGGCGTGAGCGACGACGCCTTCGACGCGTTCCGCTGCTGGCTCATCGCGCAGGGCCGCGAGGTCTTCGAGGGCGCGGCGCACGACGCGGACGCGCTCGCGCACCTGCTCACCGAGTTCGACCCCGAGCTGGACGGCGACGCCGACGACGTGGGCTACGCGGCCGACGAGGCGTACGAGCAGCTCACCGGCGTCGACCTGCCCGAGCTCGGGCTGCCCGACCCCCCGGAGGACCCGGTCGGCGTCCCGCTGGACCTGGAGGACGAGTCGGCGCTCGCGGAGCGGCTGCCCCTCCTGTGGGAGCGGTTCAGGGGTGTGGGCGCTCCCACGGCCCGGGAGGCGCAGGCGGAACCCGGCTCCCGGTGAGCCAACGCCCCATCAGCACGTCGTCCACATAGGCGCCGTCCAGCACGAACTCCCCCGGCAGCACCCCCTCCACCACGAAGCCCGCCGCCGCGTACACGCGCCGCGCGGGCTCGTTGTGTCCCAGCACCCGCAGCGTGATGCGCACGGCGCCCTCCCGCCGCGCCCGGTCGCAGGCCGCGTCCAGCAGGGCGCGGGCCACTCCGCGGCCGCGCGCCCACTCGTGGACGACGAGGCCCTGGATCTGCCGGACGTGCGCGTTCGCGGGCAGCCAGGTCGGCGGGACCACGCGGATGTACCCGGCGATGCCCTCCTCGCCGATCTCCGCGACGAGGAACTCCTCGGGCCGGTGCGCCGAGTCGAAGAAGGGGCCGTGCGGAGCGCGCGGCCGCGGCTGGACGGAATGCAGCGTCGACCAGGCGCGGCGGTCGAGATCGCCGAGCGCCCCGCCGTCCTCCGCCTCCGCTACCCGTATGACGGTCTCTGACCCCATGCGCGCCACGGTGCCCTGTTCCCGCGCGTACGTCCAGAGCGCCTGCGCCGTCCGGTCCGTCCCGCACTGCCCGGCGGGGCGGGTGGACGCGCCGCACCCTGGCCGTACCGTCCGCCGTACGCGCGCGGCAGGATGGGCCCATGCGGATCGCGATCACCGGAGCAGGCGGGCTCATCGGCACGGCGCTCAGCACCTCGCTGCGCGCGGACGGACACGAGATCGTACGGCTGGTGCGGCGCGCGGCCGCCGCGCCGGACGAGGTCGAGTGGGACCCCAAGCGGCAGTACGTGGACGCCGCGGGGCTCATCGGCTGCGAGGCGGTGGTGCACCTCGCCGGGGCCGGGGTCGGCGACAAACGCTGGACCGCGGCCTACAAGCGGGAGCTGCGGGAGAGCCGGGTGCTGGGCACAGCCGCGATCGCCGAGGCCGTCGCCTCGCTGGACGAGCCGCCGCACACCCTGCTGGTCGGCACGGCCGTGGGCTACTACGGCGACACCGGGGACCGCGCGGTGGACGAGGGCGCGCCGCCAGGCGACGGCTTCCTCGCCGATCTCGTCGTGGACTGGGAGGCGGCAGCGGCCCCGGCCGAGGAGGCGGGCATCCGCACCGCGTACGGGCGCACCGGGCTGGTCGTCTCGCGCGAGGGCGGGGCCTGGGGGCGGCTGTTCCCGATCTTCAAGGCGGGGCTGGGCGGACGGCTCGGCGACGGGCGGCAGTTCTGGAGCTTCATCGCGCTGCACGACCACATCGCGGCGCTCCGCCACATCCTCGACACCCCCTCGCTGTCGGGCCCGGTCAACCTCACGGCCCCCGAGCCGGTCACCAACCGCGAGGTCACCGCCGCGATGGGGCGGGTGCTGCACCGGCCGACGCCGTTCCCGGTGCCGGCGGCCGTACTGCGCCTGGCGCTCGGCGAGTTCGCCGAGGACGTGGTGGGGAGCCAGCGCGTGCTGCCGTCGAAGCTCCTGGAGTCCGGTTTCGGCTTCGCCTTCCCCGGCATCGACGACGCGGTGCGGGCCGCGCTGCGCTGAGGGCGCGGTACGGGTCTCCGGCCTCCGCGCACGGGGCCGCGCTGTGTGCGTCCGTGTGCAGAACGTGCCGGAACGGTGTGCCGCGTCGGTGCAGCGGAGCGCCGTCGTGCTCCGTCGCGCGGTGCCGAGCGGAATCGTGCGCTCCCCCGTGCACCGGTGCTCTCGCGCTGCGCGGCTGGTGAAGCGGAGGGGTCCGCATAGAGTCCCCACAGTCGTGCGCAACCCGGGTATTACCCGTGTCCGTTGGGGCATCACGACGACAGATGCGAACAGGCGGCCGCACCATGGCCCCGTCGCACCACTCCGCTCCGCTCGCACCTCCCCCCGGCTCAGCCGGGGGCCGTCCACACCGCGCGCCGAACTCGGGGAGGCACCGTGCGCACCCAGCACACCCAGCACACCGGCAGCACCGCGGGACCCCAGCACGAGAGCACCGAAGACGCCGATGTGGTGATCGTCGGCGCGGGCCTCGCGGGCCTCGCCGCCGCGCACCACCTGACGGCCGCCGGACTGCGGGTGACCGTGCTGGAAGCCTCGGACCGTGTCGGCGGGCGCATGGTCACCGACCGCGTGGACGGCTTCCTGCTGGACCGCGGGCCCCAACTCCTGTGCCCCGCCTGGCCGGAGCTGCGCCGGCTGCCCGCGCTGGCCGGCCTCCCGCTGCGGCCGCTCGCGCCCGGCGCGCTGCTGCGCGCCGACGGCCGCACCCACCGCGTCGGCGAGCTGCGCCGCTCCCCCGCCGGCGCGGTCGCCCTGCGTACGGCGCAGCGGTACGGGATCCCGCGGTACGCGGCGAGAGAGGGCCGGTCAGGCGCGGGCGGCCACGGCGAGGGGCTCGCGCCGGGGCGCTCCAACGGCTGGTTCGACGACGGGAGTTACGGCGCCGCGAACGACGGCACGGGCTGCGGAACCCCCGTGCCGGAACGTTCCGCTGAGCGCCCCGAACGCCCCGACCGCGCCGAGCGCCCCGAGCGGCGGCACGGGCGGCGCGCCGGCCCGCTCTCCGGCGGCGCCCTCAGCACCGCGCGGGCGCTCAGCAGCGCGCGCGGCCGGGCCGCCGCCGTGACCGGCGCGCTCGACCTCGTACGGCTGCGGAACGCGCTCGCGCGCTTCGCCACGCTGCCGCCCGACCGGCTGCTCTCGCGCACCGAACTCCCCGCGGCGCAGGCCCTGTCGGCGCGCGGGCTGCCGTCCCGCACGGTCGACTCGCTGGTGCGCCCGCTGCTCGCGGCGCTGCTGTACGACCCCGAGCTGACCACCTCCAGCCGGGTCGCCGACCTCACGCTGCGCTGTTTCGCGCGCGGCGGGCTGTGCGTCCCCGAGGGCGGAGCGGGACGGCTGCCCGAACTGCTCGCCGCCGGGCTGCCCGAGGGCACCGTGCGCACCGGGGTGCGGGTCGTGTCGGTGGCGACCAGCGCGGTGACCACGGAGCAGCACGGCACGTTCCGGTGCAGGTCGGCGGTGGTGGCGACCGGCGCGCGGGAGGCGGCCGAGCTGCTGCCTGGCCTGCGGGTGCCGGGCTTCCACGCGGCGACCGTGCTGCACCACGCGGCCGAGCCCGGCGAGGGCGCGGCGGGCAGCGCGAACGGCGCGCCCTCGCTCCTGATCGACGTGGACAACGGCGGACCCGTTTCGCACAGTTGGGATGCCTCGGCCGCCGATCCGGCCCGCGCGCCCGGCGGCCGTTCGCTGGTCACCTCGGTGGTGCTGGGGCGCGCCGCGTCCGAGTCGCCCGCCGCGCTCGACCGCGCCGCACGGCCCCAGCTCGCCGCGCTGCACGGCGCGTCGGCCGAGCGCTGGACCCTGCTCGCCGCGCACCACTCGCCGTACGCGGTGCCCGCGATGCCCGCGCCGCACGACCTGCGCCGGCCGGTGCGGGTGCTGTCGGGACTGTACGTGTGCGGCGGGCACCGCGACACGAGCTCGCCGCAGGGGGCGCTGGTGTCCGCGCGCCGGGTGACCCACGAGGTCCTCCGCGACTTCCACCTCCCGCTCCCTGTGGCGGGAGTGCCGGAGCCGGTGGCGGCCTGAGAGGGGCGGGGGATGCCGCTCGCACCCCCTCTCCCCCAATTCGAACAGTTTTCCCAACTGCCGTCTTCAGCAGGGGTTTTGTCAGTGGTCGGCGGTATTCTGGGTACCAGAATCCGCGCGGTGGCCACGCACGGTCCGCCGGGCACGGAGCACTCTGGAGGTCGCCGATGACCGCACTCAGCACGCTGCCGAAGACGACGACCACGACCCCGCTCACCCACTTCTCGACCCTGCCCGTCCTGCCGAAGAAGAAGCTGCCCGCCGGCCGCCCGCGCGAGTGGTACATCACGCACAACAGGCAGCTCAAGGCGATGCGGATCGCCATAGCTCTGCTCGACACCGGCGTCTACACCCCGCGCCAGGCGCCCGACCGCGTCATCCGCGCGACCGCCGACCGCATCGGCGTGCACCCGCCGTCCGGCACGACCTGCCGGCTGGTGCGCAGCCTCCTGCCGTAAGAGCCCGCGCGGAGGACGGCCGGCCCGCCCCCTGACGGGCCGCGGAGGGGACCTCGGCGGGACCCCTCCGCGGCACCCGGCAGGGCCACCGCACCGCCGACCCGCCACCGGCGCCGCGCGCGCCGGCCGGGCACACTGGCGGGTGTGCGACACATCCTCGTGATCGGGATCGGCGCGGGCGATCCCGACTATCTGACGCTGCAAGCCGTGAAGGCCCTGGGCCGTGCCGACGTCTTCCTCGTCGTCGACAAGGGCAGGGAGAAGCGCGACCTCACCGACCTGCGGCAGCTCCTGCTGGAGCGGCACGCCCCGCAGCCGCACCGGATCGTGGAGGTCCGCGACCCGGAGCGGGACAGGCAGGCCGCGCCGTCCGCGTACGAGGGCGCGGTGGACGACTGGCGCCGCCGCCGTGCGGGGCTGTACGAGGGGGCGCTCCGCGACGAGCTGGCCGACGGCGAGACCGGCGCCTTCCTGGTGTGGGGCGACCCCTCGCTGTACGACTCCACCCTCGCGGCGCTGGAGGAGGTGCGGCGGCGCGGCACGGTGGAGTTCACCCACGAGGTGATCCCCGGCATCAGCGCGGTCTCGGCACTCGCGGCGCGGCACGGCACCGCGCTGAACCAGGTCGGCCGCCCCGTACAGATCACCACGGGCCGGCGGCTCGCCGAGGGAGCGCCCGAGGACGTGGACGACCTGGTGGTGATGCTCGACGCGCACCAGACCTTCACCGGCCTCGATCCGGAGGAGGACTGGCACATCCACTGGGGCGCCTATCTCGGCACCGAGGACGAGCTGCTGGTCTCGGGCCCGGTGCGGGAGGTCGCGCCCGAGATCGAGCGCACGAGGGCCGAGGCCAGGGCCCGCAAGGGCTGGATCATGGACACCTACCTCCTCCGCCGCAGAAGGAGCGCCTGAGCGTCCGGGCGCCTGACCGCCTGACCGCCTGAAGGAGCAGCTCATGACCGAACGCAAGCCGCCCGGCGTCGACTTCGAGTCCTGGGTCGACCGGCAGATCCGCGAGGCCGCCGAGCGCGGCGCCTTCGAGGACCTGCCGGGCAAGGGCAAGCCGCTGCGCGGGCTGAACGAGCCGTACGACGCGATGTGGTGGGTGCGGGACAAGATGGAACGCGAGCAGGTCTCGTACCTGCCGCCCTCCCTGGCCCTGCGCAAGGAGGCCCAGGACGCGCGCGAGGCGGCCGAGGCGGCGGCCTCCGAGGACGAGGTCCGGCGCATCCTCACGGAGATCAACGAGAGGATCCGCGAGGCGATCCGCACCCCGCCGTCCGGGCCGCCGCACCGCCTGACGCCCTTCGACGTCGACCGTGCCGTACGCGACTGGCGCGCACGGCACGGCCGTTGAGCCCCGGGGCGGAGCGGAGCGCTAGAGCAACTGCGCGATGTCCTCGTGCAGTTCGCGCGGCAGCTCCAGGCCCCAGCGCGACGCCGCCTCGGCCGCGAGTTCCCTGCTCCAGGCCCAGCTCGCGCGGGCGGCTGCGCGTACGGCCGCGGGCTCGGCCGGTGCCGTGGTCGCCGCGTACCGCCGCACGTCGGCCTCCGGCAGGTCGCCCTCCAGCGCGCGGCTCGGGGTGAGCCAGTGCGCCGTCGACCCGCGCAGCAGGCGGCAGAGCCGGAGCTGCTGCGGGGCGACCATGGTGTGCAGCAGTGCGTGGGCCCGCGCGGTCTCGCCGCGGGCCAGGACGTGCGCGAGCATCAGCGTCCAGTTGGCGAGCTCGGCGGTGAGGCGGCGCGCGGTGGGGCCTGGCTCGGGCGGGCCGAGGTCGGCGAGCCGCCGCGCGACGGGGGTCAGGCGCCCGCCGCGGTCCAGGAGCACCGCCGCCTCCGGGTCGGGCAGATGGACCATGCCCTCCCAGGAGGCCACCTTCTCGATGCCGGGCCCCGCCGGCTCGAAGTGGAACTCCCCGCGCATCAGGTCGTCGAAGACCACCGCGAGGGTGCCGAACATATTGGTGTAGGCGAGCCGGAGTTCACCGAGCCGCCGCAGGAACTCCGTACCGTCGAAGTCCCGCGCGCCGTCGCCGCCCGGGAGGCCGTCGCCGCCCGGGAAGCTGTCGTCGCGCAGGAAGACGTACGCCTCGATGTCGGAGTAGGCGTCGGCTTCTCCGACCGTCCACGAACCGTAGAGCAGGACGCCGTCGATGCGGGGCTCGACCGCGGCGGCGGCGCGGAGCAGCCCGATGCGCCGGGCCAGCGCGGGCGCGGCGTCGGCGGCGCCGGCCGTACGGGGAAGGGGATGATGCATGAAGTCGCTCTCTTCTCAAGCCTGTTGGCGGGCATGCAAAAGGAACCTCTGGTGCACCCGCGGCTCAGGAGAAGACAGCCATCATGCGCCCCACGATAACCGGCTCACCCCCGCACTCGCCCTCGTGATGCTCGCCCTCTCCCTCACCCTCGCCGCGCTGCTCTGGCAGGCGGAGGCGCCGGGCGGCGGGGACGAGCCGCGCGCCGCACGGCCGTGGATCACCACCCCCGACCGTTCCCGGCTGCTGGAGCCGGGAAGGCCGCTCCCCTTCCACGCCACCGGCGACGACAAGGCCCCTGCACCGACGCTCCACGTCGACCCCTCCCGCACGTTCCAGACCATGGACGGCTTCGGCGCCTCGCTCACCGACTCCTCGGCCTCGGTGCTGTACGGGATGTCCGGGGCGCGGCGGGACGAGGTGATGCGCTCGCTCTTCGCCCCGGGCGAGCGGGGCGGGATCGGGCTGAGCCTGCTGCGGCAGCCGGTCGGCTCCTCGGAGTTCGTGGACGGCGCGCACTACACGTACAACGACCTGCCGCCCGGCGAAACCGACCTGGCGCAGCGGCACTTCGGCATCGCGCACGACGAGCCCCGCATCCTGCCGCTGCTGCGCCGCGCCCGCGAGCTCAACCCGCGGCTCAAGGTGATCGCGGCGCCCTGGAGCCCGCCCGCGTGGATGAAGGAGGGCGGCAGCCTGGAGGGCGGCTCCCTCAAGGACGATCCGGCCTACTTCGCCTCGTACGCGCGCTACCTGGTGAAGTTCGTGCGGGCCTACGCGCGCGCCGGCGTCCCGGTCCACGCGCTGACCGTGCAGAACGAGCCGCAGAACCGCACCCCCGACGGCTACCCCGGCACCGCGATGCCCGTCGCCGACCAGAACCGGGTGATCGCCGAGCTCGGCCCGATGCTGGAGCGCGCCGGGCTCGGCCACGTCAGGATCCTCTCCTTCGACCACAACTGGTCGCTGCACCCCGACGACCGCCGGGACGCGGAGCGCGCCGGCGCGGATCCGGAGCCGGACTACCCCTTCGACGCGCTGCGCGGCCCGGCGGCGCGGTGGATCGACGGCACCGCGTTCCACGGCTACCACGGGAGCGCGGAACGGCAGTCGGCGCTGCACAGGGCGTTCCCCGGCAAGGGGATCTGGTTCACCGAGGGCTCGGGGTGGCACCGCAGGGGCGAGGCGTACGCGGAATACTTCGCCAACACCCTGCGCCGGCACGCCCAGCACCTCCAGATCGGCGCCACCCGCAACTGGGCCCGCTCGGTGGCCAATTGGAACCTCGCGCTGGACTCCGGGGGCGGCCCGGTCAACGGGGGCTGCGGCAACGACCCGGCGGGCGTGTGCACCGGCGTCCTGGCCGTCGACGGCGACCGCGTGACCCGCAACGCGGAGTTCTACACCCTCGGCCACATGAGCAGGTTCGTCGCACCGGGCGCGGTCCGCATCGGGACCGAGAACGCGGGAGCGCTGCACAACACCGCGTTCCGCAACCCGGACGGGACCGTGGCGCTGGTGGTCACCAACACCTCCGACGCGGTACGGGAGTTCAGCGTCTCGTGGCGGGGCCGTGCCTTCACCGCGCGCCTCACGGGCGGCGCGCTGGCCACGTACACCTGGAAACCCTGAGGCATCCCCGTACGACGAAGGCCCCCGGCGCGGCGAACCGCACCGGGGGCCTCTCTCACGGGGCCGGAACCCCGCTCATGACTCTCAGGCCAGCGAGGAGAGCGCCTCGTTGAGGGTCTTCGACGGGCGCATCACGGCGCCGGCCTTGGCGTCGTCCGGCTGGTAGTAGCCGCCGATGTCGGCCGGGGAGCCCTGCACGCCGGTCAGCTCGTCGACGATCGTCTGCTCCTGCTCGGTGAGGGTGCGGGCCAGGCCCGCGAACGCCTCGGCGAGCTGCGCGTCCTCGGTCTGCTTGGCCAGCTCCTGGGCCCAGTAGAGGGCCAGGTAGAAGTGGCTGCCGCGGTTGTCGAGGCCGCCGAGCTTGCGGCTGGGCGACTTGTTCTCGTTGAGGAACGTGCCGGTGGCGCGGTCCAGGGTGTCCGCGAGGACCTGGGCGCGCGCGTTGCCGTCCTTCTGCGCCAGGTGCTCGAAGCTGACGGCCAGCGCGAGGAACTCGCCCAGGCTGTCCCAGCGCAGGTAGTTCTCCTTGACGAGCTGCTGCACGTGCTTCGGCGCCGAGCCGCCCGCGCCGGTCTCGAAGAGCCCGCCGCCGTTGATCAGCGGGACGACCGAGAGCATCTTGGCGCTGGTGCCCAGCTCCAGGATCGGGAACAGGTCGGTCAGGTAGTCGCGCAGCACGTTGCCGGTGACCGAGATGGTGTTCTCGCCGCGGCGGATGCGCTCCAGCGAGAGCTTCATGGCCTCGACCGGCGACTTGATCTCGATGCGCAGGCCCTCGGTGTCGTGCTCCTGGAGGTACTGCTTCACCTTGGCGATCAGGTTCGCGTCGTGCGCGCGGCCCTCGTCCAGCCAGAACACGGCCGGGTCGCCGGTGGCGCGGGCGCGGGTGACGGCGAGCTTGACCCAGTCGCGGATCGGCACGTCCTTGGTCTGGCACATCCGGAAGATGTCGCCCTCGCCGACGGCCTGCTCCAGCACGGCGTTGCCGTTGCCGTCCAGCACCCGCACGGTGCCGGTGCCCGCGATCTCGAAGGTCTTGTCGTGGCTGCCGTACTCCTCGGCCTTCTGCGCCATGAGGCCGACGTTGGGCACCGAGCCCATGGTCGAGGGGTCGAAGGCGCCGTTGGCCCGGCAGTCGTCGATGACGACCTGGTAGATCCCGGCGTACGAGGAGTCCGGGATGACGGCCAGGGTGTCCTGCTCCTGGTCGTCCTTGTTCCACATGTGGCCCGAGGTGCGGATCATCGCCGGCATGGAGGCGTCGACGATCACGTCGCTCGGCACGTGCAGATTGGAGATGCCCTTGTGCGAGTCGACCATGGCCAGGTCGGGGCCCTCGGCGAGCTCCGCGTCGAAGGACGCCTTGATCTCCTCGCCGTTGTCCAGCGACTCCAGGCCCTTGTAGATGCCGGCCAGGCCGTCGTTCGGGCTCAGCCAGGCGGCGGCCAGGGTCTCGCCGTACTTCGCGAAGGTCTTCGGGAAGAAGGCGCGCACCACGTGGCCGAAGATGATCGGGTCGGAGACCTTCATCATCGTCGCCTTGAGGTGCACCGAGAACAGCACGCCCTGGGCCTTGGCCTCGGCGATCTGGGCGGTCAGGAACTCGCGCAGCGCCGCGACGCGCAGCACGGCGGCGTCCACGACCTCACCGGCGAGCACCGGCACCGACTCGCGCAGCACCTCGGTGCTGCCGTCGTCGCGTACGAGCTCGATGCGCAGCGCACCGTCCTCGGCGACCACAGCGGACTTCTCGGTGGAGCGGAAGTCGTCGCCGTCCATGTGCGCGACGTTGGTCTTGGAGTCCGCGGTCCACTTGCCCATGCGGTGCGGGTTCGCCTTGGCGTAGTTCTTCACCGAGGCGGGCGCGCGGCGGTCCGAGTTGCCCTCGCGCAGCACGGGGTTGACCGCGCTGCCCTTGACCTTGTCGTACCGGGCGCGGATGTCGCGCTCCTGGTCGGTCTTGGGGTCCTCGGGGTAGTCCGGGAGCGCGTAGCCGTGCTCCTGGAGCTCCGCGACGGCGGCCTTGAGCTGCGGGATCGAAGCAGAGATGTTCGGCAGCTTGATGATGTTGGCCTCGGGCGTCTTGGCCAGCTCGCCCAGGTTGCCGAGGGCGTCCTCGACGCGCTGCCCCTCCTCCAGCCACTCCGGGAACTGCGCGAGGATCCGCCCCGCCAGCGAGATGTCACGGCTCTCGACACCGACCCCGGCCGTCGCGGCGTACGCCGTGACGACGGGCAGGAACGAGTACGTGGCCAGGGCCGGGGCCTCGTCGGTTTGCGTGTAGATGATCGTCGAGTCTGTCACCGGTACTCCGCTTCAGGTCTACATCGTCTCGATATCAAGATATCCCGTGCGTGCGGGTCGCGGACAGCGGGGGCGGGGGCGGGTTCGGAGGCGGGCCGACGCGGGGCGAATGCTACGAACTTGTTCGTTCCGAACAAGTTCGTTACGGTGGACGGCATGCCACCCCGCAGCCGCCGCGAACGTCCCGCCAAGCCCGCGCTCACCTACGAGGGGATCGTGGACGCCGCGGTCCGGCTCATGCGCGAGGAGGGCCTCCGGCGGGTGACCATGCGCCGCCTCGCCGGGGAGCTCGACACCGGACCGGCCTCGCTGTACGTGTACGTGCGCGACACCGCCGAGCTGCACGCCGCGATCCTCGAGGAGCTGCTGGGCGGGGTGGATCTGCGGCCGGCGGGCGATGAGGGTGACTGGCGCGAGCGCCTGGTCGCGGTCCTCACCTCGTACACCGGCGTCCTCTTCGAGAACCCCGAGCTGGCCCGCTCCGCACTCACCGCCCGGCCCGCGGGCCGCAACTACCTCGCCCTGGTCGAGGCGCTGCTGTCCCTGCTGCACGAGGGCGGCGTCCCGGACGCGCGGGCGGCCTGGGGCGTGGACGTCCTGCTCCAGGTGGCCACGGCGACGGCGGCGGAGCACGCGGGCGGGGACGGGGCCGGGCCGGAGGGGGTCGCCGCCGCGCTGCGGGAGGCCCCGGCCGCCTCGTATCCGCGCATCGCCGCACTCGGGGACGACCTGCTCTCCGGCACGCCGCAGGAGCGCGTGCGGTGGGCCTTCCACATGCTGATCAACGGCGCGCTGCACACGCCCCGTACCGACGGCTGAGCCCCGTACCGACCGCTGAGGAGACGACCGTGACCACCCACCACTCCATCGCCGTGGTCGGCGGCGGGCTCGGCGGCCTGACGCTGGCCCGCGTGCTGCACGTGAACGGGATCGAGGCCGCCGTGTACGACCGCGACGCGTCCCGCGACGCGCGTGCCCAGGGCGGCATGCTCGACATCCACGAGGAGTCGGGCCAGGCGGCTCTGCGCGCCGCGGGCCTGTACGAGGAGTTCCGCCGCCGCGTGCTCCCCGGCGGCGAGGCGCTGCGCATCCTCGACCGGCACGGCACCGTGCACTGGGAGGAGGCCGACGAGGGCGACGGCACCCGCCCCGAGATCGACCGCGGCGACCTGCGCGACCTGCTCCTCGACTCGCTGCCCGCCGGAACGGTCCGCTGGGGCGCGAAGGCGGAGTCGGTACGCACGCTCCCCGACGGCCGCCACGCCGTGACCCTCGCCGACGGTTCCTCCTTCACCGCGGACCTGCTGGTCGGCGCGGACGGCGCGTGGTCCGTCGTACGCCCGTTGCTCTCCTCGGCTCGCCCTGCGTACGCGGGGATCTCCTTCGTCGAGGGCGACCTGCCGGACGCGGACACCCGGCACCCGCGCGGCGCTGAGGTCGTCGGCGGCGGCATGCTCTTCGCGCTGGACGACGGCAAGGGCTTCCTGGCCCACCGGGAATCCGACGGCTCACTTCACGTCTACACGGCCCTCCGCATCCCCGAGAACGCCTTCCCGCCCCCTCAAGCCGACGCCCTCCTCCCCCACTTCAACGACTGGTCCCCCGCCCTCACCTCCCTCCTCACCGACTCCGAGGGCCCCCTGACCCCCCGCCCCATCCACGTACTCCCCACCAACCACCACTGGCCCCGAGTCCCCGGCGTGACCCTGTTGGGCGACGCGGCCCACTTGATGTCCCCCTTCGCGGGAGAGGGCGCGAACTTGGCCCTGCAGGACGCCGCCGAACTGGCCCAGTCACTGGCCGCCCACCCGTCGGACGTGGAGACAGCCTTGGCCGCGTACGAGGCACCCCTGTTCCCCCGAAGCGAGGCGGCGGCGAGGGAGTCGGCGGCGACTTTGGAGCTGTGCTTCGGGGAGGGGGCGGCGCGGAGGCTGGCGGAGCAATTCGCGTGCTTGTGAGGTTCGTTGGCCGACCCTCGTCGACCATCAGAAAGCCCGCCCGAACACCTCGCTCAGCACGCCCCCTGCCGCTGTTCCCTCATCGTGCGTCGATGCGTTCCTTCGACGGAGTTCGCTGAGGTGTCGGCCGGTCAAGGGGGACCACCACTGTCGTGTAGAAGCGGTGGACGGCCTCGTCGACGCTGCGGATGAAGCCGGATTCAGCATTCCCGCGGCTGCTTCCCATGCCCTTGAGCAGGGACAGGCGGAAGCCGGTGATACGTGTATCCGCGTTTTTCGGGAGCATGTCCGCAGGTTCAGGACGAAGTCGTTCCAGCGTGCCCCTCGGGCCTCCCGTTTCTCCCTCGGTCAGGGTCTCGACATGGAGGTCTGCGGGCGCCTCGGCGAGATGGCGGATGAGGCGCTTGGCCCAGCTCAGAGGGTAGCCCTTTCCCGGTGCCGGGATCTCGATGGCTGTGCGGAGCTTGCCGGTGCGCAGGTCGGCGTTGATCGCCAGAATCCCCGGCGCGCCCTCGATCCGAATCTCCGCTTGGAGCCTCCCGTCGAGACAGAGCTGGTCGGCCAGACGGTTTCTGCGCACCGCCGGGTCGGCTCCACGCTTGGCGCGTTGGACAGGAAGGACCTTCTGTCCGAGTTCACCTCCGAGACTGAGGCAAAGCTGACGGATGAGTCGTTCCCAGCTTTCCACCACATCCAGCGCGCGCGGATCTCCCTTGCACAGCGTTTCATCGTTGATTCCGTTGCGTACGGGCACCCACCCCGGACCCATATTCTGGAATCCGTGACAGCCCGAGTTCTCGTGCTGCAGATAGTGGAGAAGTTCCTGGAGCAACCAGGCGTTCGCCTTGTCTCCGACACCTTCGTGCCGAATCAACATCTGTGCCTGATAAGCGACTTCAGCCCACGACAGGTGCCAGAGAGCGACCTTGTGCTTCCGCCGTCCGTCAACCTTGACGTCGACGAGCGGACTCCCCTCCAACGCGACGTCGTTGGACAACGTGATCACAGCTTCGTAACCGCGGCGTGCAGCAATGTCCATGTACGCCTGCACCTGGTCGGACTTGAGGGAGCTTCCGTTGGTCTTGGTTTCGACCAGCGCGGTCCACAGCTTTCCGGCCCGCTCCACGCGTATCACACCGTCAGGCCGCCGAGGTTCCTCTCCGTTCGGCAACGAGACTTCCGTGAACGTCTCCATGCGGCCCGCCGGGGCGCCGAAACCCGCGGTGAGTCTCCTGCCGAACTCCGGCACCTGTGCCATAACGGACAGCAGCACCGAGGTGGCGCGCACCTCCCGGTCCCGGTCACTCTTGAGCGCCGAGACGGGAACGAGCCTGGCCTGCCTCCAGGACTCGTTCTCCGCGAGAGACTTCTTGGCCACCTTGGGCAAGGTGACTTTCTTCTTCGCGGTACGAGGTCGCGCCGGCCTCGTCTTCTGTACGGTCGCATCGCCGGGCGGACGGGGCGCCGGAACGGCGCTTGAGGCTGCTTGCGCATCCGCACTGACGTCCGGAACTGCACCCGTAGAACTATCCTCTTCTAGGGCATCCGGATTCTCCGACGCTTCCTCTGTACCTGCGTCGTCGTCGACATCGACGCCGAAGTCCGTTGCCAAACCAGCCAGGCCAGACTCATACCCCTGGCCGACAGCACGGAACTTCCATTCCTCCGCACGCCGATACAGTTCGCCGAAGATGATTGCACTCACCGGGGCGGGGTCGTCGATGGCGAATCTGAGGATGCTCTGCCCCGCCCCGTCGGCCAACGTGACCTTCAGGTCTTCCAGTTCTCCGAAACCGGCTCCGCCGTAACGACTCGCTGCCACCACGATCCGGTCGACGCCGGGCGAGACAGCGGTCAGGTCAAAACTAATGCGGTCCTCGTCACCGTTCTCCGTCGGTGTCTTACCGAGGAGTTGCACGCTCCCGTCCTCGGCGACCGGGTTGTTGTAGAAGTAGAAATCACTGTCTCCACGCACCTTGCCGCCCGCCCCCAGTAACAGGACGGACACGTCCGCATCACCTTCACCAGTCGGGCTGACCCAGCTCAGCCCGACGATCACCGAGTCCAGCGTCGCGCTCAGAGCCGACAGGGCAACGTTCGAGCCCTTCACCATCTCGTACACAAACCCCCCAAATCCCATAGTTCGCGCATACGTGGCTATATCCATCCCAGCCACTTACTGCATGACATGAGATGACGTACAGCGCAAGAGCACTGTAGTGCCTTCCGGTCAGGGCAGCGGCGGGTGTGCGACGCCGCTGTCAGCGGAGGGCAGCGGGGAGTGACGCAGGCGGGAACGGCTGGAGACTGCTGTACCGACAGCCTCGGTGCCCCCATGCACACTTGCGTGCGCCCGGCCTCTCCTCCATACCGTGACGCACCATGTCAGTACCTGCGGAAGACATCCTCGCTCAGCTAGGCCGACGGATCCCGGTACACGTCAATTCGACCGCCACGCTGGCAACAGACACGGACAAGGCAGCCACAGCGATCGCTCGGAAGCGTGCACGCGAGCGGGGCGAGGAGGCGCGGACTCCCCGCAAGCCGGGGGTAGGGCCGCTGCGGGCCACCGAACGTGAGGAACTCACCGCCACACCCTGGGAACTGCTCGGTACCTTCGCCCGGGCCGCAACCCTGGCTCGTCACGGGCGCGGCAGAGGCCTGGCCGAACACTGGCAAGCTCTGAAGTACTGCCAGGCCTTGGCGGCCGGTACACGCGGCTACCTGACCCTCACCGACGAGGGGCAAAGCCCGGAACTCTCCTATAGGGGCATGCAGGCCCGGGAATTGGGACGAGCGCTTGGCCTGGCAGTCGCAGAGCGCACGGTTCGGGCCCGCTTCCCCGACCACTTGGTCTCCACTGTGGACGCCGAGGCGATACTGCTGGCTGGTTTCGCGCGCTCCGGCCCACGGCCTTCCCTGGGGGCTCGGCCACGTCCTGATTTCCTCATCGAGGCATGGAAACCCGGAGAGCCGTCGCGCGTCTTCGTCGTGACCGTCAACGGAAATCACCAGAAGGCGACCAAGCGCACCGGCAAGACCGACCGCTCGGCATTCAAGCAACTGGCCAGGGCCGGTGAACGTGCTGAACACTTCCACCTCGCCGAGTGGAACACCACGCCCTGCCTCATGATGTCCACCGAGCTGCTGGCCGCAGACGGCATCACCGTCAACGTCCTGCAGGCGCCGGGTCAAGGCCTGTTGCCTCCACGACCAGTCTCCGGACACGGAAGTGCGGACTCCGTGCCGTCAAAACGGAACCCTCCGTACGTCAACGCCGTCCGGGTGCCCGCTGCCGCCGACGGAGAAGCCTTCCAGGACGGCTTTCTCATCCCCCGCAAAGACCGCGCCTGGTTCGGTCAGGTACTCGCCCGCACGGGTGCCGCCAGTCAACTAGCATTCGCCGGCGCCGGCACGGAGATCGCTCAGTACCTGACCGATGATCAGGGTCGCAAACACTATCAACAGCGCACCTTCGCAGGCTCATCCAGCATCCGGGACGCAGAGCACGACTTCGGCACGGCTCACTATGTCGGAACCGACCAGGTGTTCAGGCTGAAGAGGAAGCGTGTCGAGGCGTTCTCCGGAATGGTGGAGGACCTCTATCAACTTCTCGTCGATGGGAAGGTCGAAGCGTACCGGCACCGAGCGTACGAGCTGCGCAGCGCTTTACCGACCGGAGCAACGGCCCCCGGGTGGGGTCCCGTCTCCTTCGCCGATGACGGCACCGTCATGGCACTGCGCATCCTGCCGGAGGAACACGCTCCTTCTACGACGTGAAGAGCCCGCCCTCATGTTGCGCTGCGATGGCAGCACTTGGGGGCGGCCTCATGGCTTCCCTACGGAAGCGAACCCGCCCGACAGCCCGGACGATCGCCACCTGGCCGGATGACGCTGCTGCTGCCTTTTGCGATCTGTCGCCGCACGCATACCCATGCCAAAGTCAAGAGGCGCGAAGCACGCGAGACAGCACGCCAACAGCAAGGAGCATTACATGCAGGACGGGGGACCCCGCTGGCGGATCATCGTGCCGACTGGCGGCGATGCGCTGCGGCAGGAGCGACTCACGTGGGACCTGCACGACACTCTGCACGAAGTGGACGGCCTGGCCGTCGAATTCGCCGAGGACCAGATGCCCACTGACCCTGGGCACAAGGGTGCGGGTGCAGGAGAAGTGGCGCTCTGGGCGGCGACGGCCGCCGCCGTAGCCCGCCCTGTCTCGCACGTCGTGATCACACTGCTCAAGGAGTGGTGTGCCAAGGCACGTCATCGACAGGTCGAAGTCACCTACGAAGGCCACTCCGTCACGATCACGGGCCGCCCCGATGCAGCGCAGGAACGCATGGTCCGCGAGTTCATGGACAAGGCGAGCAGCGCGGAGAGTGCCAGGGCGGAGGATGTCCGGGAGTGACCCGACTCATCAAGCGCCGTGCCCTGCTCATCGGCAACGAGCACTACGACGATGACCGTTTCGGACCACTGGCGTCCACCCGGGCCGACGTCTGGGGTCTGCACCAAGTCCTGCAGCACCGCAACATCGGCGCCTTCGTCTCCGTCAAGACGGAGAACAACCTGACTGCTGATGACATGCGCCAGGCCATAGGCGAGTTCCTGGAAGAGCGCGAACCCGACGAGCTGGCCCTGGTGTACGTGTCCGGGCACGGCGTACGGCTGGCAAGAGATGGTGGCGAGTTCCATTTCGTCGCCAGGGATACCGACTTCGACAGGGTCGCTGAGACCGGCGTGAGCGCCGGCTATGTCAATGAGCGGTTGGAGCAGTGCTGGGCCCCGCAGAAGGTCGTGATGATCGACTGCTGCCGCAGCGGCGGATTCGCCGTGGGGCTGCGTACCTCGGACCGGCGGGCAGCCGGTCCGAGGGCGAAATCCGGCGAGGAAGCGCTGCTCACCAGCCGTGGCGTCTACGTCCTGTCTTCCTCACGGGCCGGTGAGGACTCCTACGCCGATGCGGCTGAGGGCACCGAAATCAAGCCGTCCGCTTTCACGGCCGAAGTGATCGAAGCCCTGCGGACGGGGAAGGTCGGCAAGGACGGCAGCAGCGAGGTCTCGGTTTCCGACCTCTTCGACTACGTCAACCGACGCATGCGGGCCCAGGGCGGCCGCCAAGTACCAGTGCATTCCGCTCATGGCGTCGACGACCGCATCGTCCTCGCCGACTGCCCGCTGGGCAGCGCCCCCACTCTGGTTCCACTGAGCGGTCGGCCCGCGCCCCGACCGGGGGATCCCGCCCCTTCCGGTGCTCCTAAGTCGCCGGGCAAAGAACCGACATGGGGCAACCTCCTTGAGTACTACCGCGAGTGCGTCCTGTCCGACGACACCGATACGCCGTTGATGGATGTGGACGAACGGAACGCGTCGTACGTCTGCCTGTCCGGTGCGGAGCATTTTCTGTCGGGCGACGTGGACGAGGACGGATGTGTCGCGCTCCCCTCGGAGGCGGATTCCCTCGTCGAGTCCGGGGCGGCCCAGGAGGCCGAGCTCTGGGCGGGTTACCCCGCCGTGGTCGTGACGGGGCCACGCAACGGACGCCCCTGGCGGCACCCGAAGTTCGCCCCACTGCTGATCCGTCGGGTCGAGATCGTCCAAGGGGACGGCGAGGTACGGCTGAAGCCTTACGGCCCGGTATTGCCGCACCCTCGTCTGGCCAGGGACTGGCTTGGAGAAGAGGAGGCCGCCCACCTCGCGGAGGTGTACCAGCCCACCTGGCACCGGGGACAGCACGACCGCATGGCCGGCAACGCGCGCAACCTGTTGACGCAGGAGTTCGAGCTGCCATGCGTCCAAGAGCTCCGGCCTGACCAGCTCACCGACCATATCGACATTCACTCGCCCGGCCATGGCGCTCGCAATACCGCCGTGCTCTTCACGGCCCTCCCTGAAACCGCTTTCACAAAGCGACTGCTCAAGGATTTCGCGGACATCGCGGAGAGGACGAACCGGATTCCGGCCACGGCGCTCGCTGCTCTTTCACCCGATCCCGGCGAACGCGCACGCTCGCACAACCTGACCGACCCCGTACCCGCGCATCTTGTCACGCCCCTGCCGTGCAATGAGGCCCAGTCCGCGGTCCTCCGCTCCGCCATGACCCGCCGCCTCACGGCCGCCACCGGGCCGCCAGGCACCGGCAAGAGCCAGTTGGTCGCCAACCTCGTCGCCACCGCTGTCGCCAACAGGCAGACAGTCCTCGTGGCTTCCACCAACAACGAGGCTGTGGACGAGGTCTGGCGTCGTTGCGAGGAGCTGGTCCCCGGCAGTGTCGTACGCACCGGCTCGTCGGCTCGTACGAAGTCCACCAGCTACGCGGAAACCGAAGCCGCTGCCCTGCACACGCTGCGCACCGCGCCAGAGGCCGCTTCCAACGTGACCACAGCGGCCATGGATGTCGATGTGGCTGCCGACCAGCTGGCGCACGTACGTCAGGAGTACGCCGGAACAGCTACGGCGGAGGTGGAACTCCAGCGGGCCGGCGCAGCACGGGAGGAGCATGCCGGTCAGCTCGGACTTTCCGCCGCCCAACTCATGGCCGTGCTCGGGGAGTCACCGCGGCTCGGCCGTCTTGGGGACAAGGCAAGCCGACTAGCCGGCAGGAAGGTACTCGGCTCGTGGTTCCGCAGCCGCTTCCTCCGTAAGGCTGGACTCGTTTCGTACGAGGGCGACCTCGTCGACGGCTGCCTCGCGTTCGCCGGATTCGCAGCAGCCGAAGCAGAGTGGCGGCGTCTGCACGGGCAGGTAGCCACTGTGGACGACACTCGACTCGCCACAACGCTCCACGAAGCGGAGGAAGCCGTCCGCACCGCGTCGCGCACTCTCCTCGACAGCGCGGTCCGGACACATGCGCGCGCCGGGAGTCAGCGCATCCTCGCCCTGCTCAGAGCGCGGGACAGCGACGGCAGCGACTGGCCTGCGCTACGAGAAGTCCTGGGCCGGGCCCACGGTCAGAAGGAAGCTCCCGCAGTCGCGGGGTGGGCCGTCACCAGCCTCTCGGCCCGGCGCTTCCCTCGCGATCCCGCGCTCTTCGATCTCGTCGTCATCGACGAAGCCAGCCAGTGCTCCATCCCGCATGTCCTGCCCCTGCTCTTCCGCGCCCGCCGTGCTCTGGTGATCGGCGACGCCATGCAGCTCACGCACATCGCCAAGGTCGGCCCGGAACGCGAGGCCCTCGTCCGGCGCCGCATCGGGCTGCGGTCCGACTGGTTGGAGAAGCACCGTCTTGCCTACCGGCGCCACTCGGCATTCCATGCCGCCGAGCGCTCGGCCGGGGGAACACTCCTCCTCGACGAACACTTCCGCTGCCACCCTGATATCGCCACGATCTCCAACGATCTCTTCTACGACGGCGGGCTGACCGTTCTCACCGACACCCGCGACCGGCCGTCCCTGGAGAGAAATGCGCTCATCTGGTCCCACGTGGAGGGACGAGCCAGTCGGCCCTCAAACGGCGGCTCCTGGGTGAACAGCGAGGAAATCCGCAAGGTAGACGACAGCGTGCGCTACCTCCTGGGCCAACTGCCGCCCGATGCCACCATCGGCGTCGTCACCCCCTTCAAGGCTCAAGCCAACGTTCTCCGCGAGCAGTTGAGCCAATACGACCAGGAACGCCTGCGCGTTGGCACCGTGCACACTTTCCAGGGCGGCGAGCGCGACATCATGGTGTTCTCCCTCGTTGCGAGCGAGGGGATGAGCCCCGGTGCGGTCAGCTGGATCCATCGGCAACTCAACCTCTGGAACGTGGCCATCACCCGGGCACGTGCCCACCTCATCATGGTGGGGGACAGAAATCTCTGGGCAAAGCGGGGCGGCATTGTCGCAGCGCTGCTCGACGCCGCCACCGACAGTGGCCCCGCGCATTCCCGCGAAGGCTCCGGAGAAGAGCTGCTCAAACGCCTTTACCAGAGGCTCTCCCAGCAGTCGGGAGCGACCGTCGCCCTCGGTGAGAGCGTCAACGGGTACGCATCCGACGCACTGGTGCGGAACACCCACAGCGACACGCACAACGCCGTGCTGCTCGATCCGGGTCCCGATGAGAACAGCGACCCGGCGCGCCATCTCCGACTGATGCTGCACCGAACGCGGCTTCTGGACAGCGGCGAGCAAGGGGGTGCGGCACTCCGCTACCCGGCCTGGCGGCTGTATGAGACCAACGGCGACTGAAAGATACACAGCTGTTGGCTGGCGAACGCTTGAGGTTGACGTTGGACGGAAGACGCCCAAGCTCCGCGACGCCGCACAGCACGAGAGTGGCTCCCCAGTCCCTCGCGGGGAACGGGGCCACCATTCGCAATTCCATTGCCGAAACGCCAGGCGTGGACTCGGAACGGAGGCAGAGCCGGCCGCCGGCCGAACCGCGGCAGCAACCGGCCGACCGCGTCAATCACAGGCGGAATGCGTATAGCTGTTACGGAAGCCAAAAGGCCGTCGGCCATGTCTCCCCATTTCGGAAGAACACGGCCGACGGCCCACAGACGGCCCAGGCGAGCGGGAAACCGCTGGCCTGCGGCGCCTTTAGATGTCGAAGTACAGCTCGAACTCATGCGGATGCGGCCGCAGCTGCATAGGCGCGATCTCGTTCGTCCGCTTGTAGTCGATCCACGTCTCGATCAGGTCGGAGGTGAAGACGCCGCCGGCCTGGAGGTACTCGTTGTCGGACTCGAGGGCGTCGAGGACCGCCGGGAGGGAGGTCGGGACCTGGGGGACGCCGGCGTGCTCCTCGGGGGCCAGCTCGTAGAGGTCCTTGTCGATCGGCTCGGCGGGCTCGATCTTGTTGCGGACGCCGTCCAGGCCGGCCATCAGGAGCGCCGAGAAGGCCAGGTACGGGTTGGACGACGGGTCCGGCGCGCGGAACTCGACGCGCTTGGCCTTCGGGTTGGAGCCGGTGATCGGGATGCGCATGGCCGCGGAGCGGTTGCGCTGCGAGTACACCAGGTTCACCGGCGCCTCGAAGCCCGGCACCAGGCGGTGGTACGAGTTGATCGAGGGGTTGGTGAAGGCCAGCAGCGACGGCGCGTGCTTGAGGATGCCGCCGATGTAGTAGCGGGCGGTGTCGGACAGGCCCGCGTAGCCCTGCTCGTCGTAGAAGAGCGGGGAGCCCTCGTTCCACAGCGACTGGTGCACGTGCATGCCCGAGCCGTTGTCGCCGAAGATCGGCTTCGGCATGAAGGTCGCGGTCTTGCCGTTCCGCCAGGCGGTGTTCTTCACGATGTACTTGAAGAGCATCAGGTCGTCGGCGGCGGCCAGCAGCGTGTTGAACTTGTAGTTGATCTCCGCCTGGCCCGCGGTGCCCACCTCGTGGTGCTGGCGCTCGACCTTGAGGCCGGCCCTGGTCAGCTCGGTGGAGATCTCGGCGCGCAGGTCGGCGAAGTGGTCGACGGGCGGGGCCGGGAAGTAGCCGCCCTTGTAGCGGACCTTGTAGCCGCGGTTGCCGCCGTCCTCGATGGCGCCGGTGTTCCAGGCGCCCGCCTCGGAGTCGATCTCGTAGAACGAGCGGTTCGCCGTGGTCTCGAAGCGCGCGCTGTCGAAGACGTAGAACTCGGCCTCGGGGCCGAAGAACGCGGTGTCGGCGATGCCGGAGGAGGCGAGGTAGGCCTCGGCCTTCTTCGCCACGTTCCGCGGGTCGCGGCTGTACTGCTCGCCGGTGATCGGGTCGTGGATGAAGAAGTTGATGTTGAGGTGCTTCTCGTCCCTGAACGGGTCCACGCGGGCGGTGGAGAGGTCGGGGACGAGCGCCATGTCGGACTCGTGGATGGCCTGGAAGCCGCGGATCGACGAGCCGTCGAACATGAGGTTCTCGGACGGGTCGAACGTGTCGGCCGGGACTGCGAAGTGCTGCATCACACCAGGCAGGTCGCAGAAGCGGACGTCGATGTATTTGACGTCGTTGTCCGCGATGAACTTCTTGGCCTCGTCGGCGTTCTGGAACATCCAACTCCTCCTAGTCCCGCCTGCCGCGAGGGGACGGGAATGGCTGCAGGGCGCAGGCCAGTGCGGTGGCGCGCTGGTTTCCGACCCTAGGCAGGGGCGGTTTCTCGGGAATGACCCGTCTGTTTCGCCGATGTTACTGAGGATTGCCCGGCGGGGGCCGCACCGTTCACCCGGCGCCGCGGGGTTCGGGTACGCCGTAGGTACGCCGACCAGGCCATGCGACCGGACCGTGCCCCGCACTCAGCACACACCCGCCGGGCCGCCTCGTACAAGCCGCGCGATACCGTGGCCGTGTGGACAACAGGGAAGCAATCGGATCGTGGCTCTCGGGACCGCGCTCGGCGGCCGAGGACATGGGAGCCGACTTCGGTTACCGCGGTGAACGCCTCGGGCTGCCCCAGGAGGGCCCCGGGTCCATCGCGCCGACGGGCCGCCGCTTCGGCGCGCTCTTCATCGACTGGGCCATCGCCGTACTGATCGGGTACGGGCTGCTCTCCGGTCGGAATCTGTCCACCGCGAACAACTGGGCTCTCGCCGTCTTCCTGGTGATGGTCCTGCTGACCGTCGGCACGGTCGGCAGCACGCCGGGCAAGCGGCTGCTGGGCCTGCGCGTGGTGTCGGTGAACGGCCTGGGCCGGCTGGCCTTCTGGCGCGCCGCCGTCCGCACGGTGCTGCTCGGCCTGGCCATCCCGGCCCTGGTCTTCGACCGCGACAACCGCGGCCTCCACGACCGCCTCGCGGGCGCGGTGCAGGTACGGATCTAGTACGGCGGTACGGGTACGGGCCGACCCGCCCGGCGAAGACGCGGCCCCAACGCACACGGCCCGCGCGAAATCCCGTACACGACGACCCGTACGCCACGGCCCCGCACATACGGCGGCGCGGGCCCGGACGCTCCGGGACCCGCGCCGTATACGTTTACGGAGACGTCTCAGCGGCGTCCGCCGCCGCCTCCCTGGCCACCACCCTGCCCCTTCGGCATCCGCATGCCCTTGGGCAGCGGGCCCTTCGGGATCGGCATGTTGCTCATCAGGTCGCCCAGCGCGCGCAGCCGGTCGTTGGTGTCGGTGACCTGCGGCCCGCTGAGGGTGCGCGGCAGCTTGAGCAGCTTGGTGCGCAGCTTCTTGAGCGGCACCTGGCCCTCGTCGTCGCCGACGGTGAAGTCGTACACCGGGACGCCCTCGGCGACGACCCGCGATGTCCGCTTCTTCTCGGAGCCCAGGAGCTGCCGGACCCGGTTCGGGTTGCCCTCGCCGACCAGGACGACGCCCGCCTTGCCGACGGCACGGTGCACGACGTCCTGGCTGCGGTTGATCGCCACGGCCTGGGTGACCGTCCAGCCGCGGCCGACGTTGTCGAGCACCGCGCCCGCCGCGCCCGGCTGGCCCTCCATCTGCCCGAACGCGGCCTTCTCGGCGCGGCGTCCGAAGATGAACGCCGCGGCGACGAAGGCCACGAGGAATCCGAGGATCCCCAGGTAGACCGGATACCCGATCAGGAAGCCGATCGCGAGGAAGACACCGAAGGTGACAAGCCCCACGCCGGCCAGAATCCAGCCGATCTTCCGGTCCACGCGCCGGGTCATCTGGTACGTCAGGGCGATCTGCTTGAAGCGCCCCGGGTTCGCAGCTTTCTCTGCGTTGTCCTTCCTCGCCATGGCAGGAAGTTTACGTTGCGGCGGAACTCCGGGTCGTCGCGGCCTCCAGTACGTGCTGGGCCTCGGTGCGCGCGCGTGCGCGCCGGCGGTCCTCCAGCACCGCGGTCCAGGCATTCCGGCGCGCGGTCCGGTTACCCCGGCGCAGCAGCATGTGTTCCAGTTGGACGAACGCGCGCAGAGTGGTCTGCACGGGAGCCCCCTCCATGAGGTGAGTGCGAACGGCGTGAGCGGTACGGGGTGGTGCGGGTGCCGCAGAGCCGGGGTCCCCCTCCCGCGTACTCCGCGTGAGTCCAGCGTCGCGCTTAGGTGTTACCAGGGGATGACCGGGCGGTCAAAGCCTTCGAAAGGCTGTGCGGCAAACCTCACGCCGTATTCGCGCCACTCTGACGCGGCACTGACGCGGGGCCCATGTGGCCCTTGCGCGGGGGCCGCCGCGAGGGGCGGTGGGGCCGCCGCACCGGGTGCCTCCCCGGCACCTCCCGTACGACGGCCCACCGGCGTGCGTGCGCTCAGGCCGCCTTCGCGTCGCGGGCCTCGATCGCCTGCTTGTAGAGGCGGCCGGCGCGGTAGGAGGAGCGGACCAGCGGGCCCGACATGACGCCCGCGTACCCGATCTCCTCGGCCTCCTGCTGGAGCTCCACGAACTCCTGCGGCTTCACCCAGCGCTCGACGGGGTGGTGCCGCGGGGTGGGCCGCAGGTACTGGGTGATGGTGATCAGCTCGCAGCCCGCCTCGTGCAGGTCGCGCAGTGCCTCGCTGACCTCCTCGCGGGTCTCGCCCATGCCGAGGATCAGGTTGGACTTGGTGACCAGGCCGTCGTTGCGCGCCTCGGTCAGGACCTTGAGCGAGCGCTCGTAACGGAAGCCGGGGCGGATGCGCTTGAAGATCCGCGGGACGGTCTCCACGTTGTGCGCGAGGACCTCGGGGCGCGAGGAGAAGACCTCGGCGAGCTGGTCCGGGTCGGCGTTGAAGTCCGGGATCAGCAGCTCGACGCCGGTCTCCGGCATGCGCTGGTGGATCTGGCGGACGGTCTCGGCGTACAGCCAGGCGCCGCCGTCGTCCAGGTCGTCACGCGCGACGCCGGTGATGGTCGCGTAGCGAAGCTCCATCGTCTCGACGGACTCGGCGACGCGGCGCGGCTCGTCGGTGTCCAGCGGCTCGGGCTTGCCGGTGTCGATCTGGCAGAAGTCGCAGCGCCGGGTGCACTGTTCGCCGCCGATGAGGAAGGTGGCCTCGCGGTCCTCCCAGCACTCGAAGATGTTGGGGCAGCCCGCCTCCTGGCAGACCGTGTGCAGCCCCTCCTTCTTCACGAGGTTCTGCAGGGCGTTGTACTCGGGGCCCATTTTCGCCCGGGTCTTGATCCACTCCGGCTTGCGCTCGATGGGGGTCTCGCTGTTGCGGACCTCCAAGCGGAGCATCTTTCGACCGTCGGGTGCGACAGCGGACACGTCCGGCTCCCTACGTACTTTCGATTCCTCGGCGCGGACAAGCCTACGCCGTGCGTCCAAGGGTCTCGGGGTCTCCCCCGTTGGGGATCGTTATCGATCATCGGCCGCGCGGGGGCGGCGTACGGACGGCGTACGGGGCCGCGGCGGGACCGCGGCGGCCGCCGCGCGCTCACTCGCCGGTGGCTCTGGGCGCGGGCTCGAAGTTCTCGAAGACCTCGCGCAGGTGCTTCTCCGCCACCGGCAGCACCTCGGTCACCGGGACGCTCCTGCCCAGCTCCTCGGAGAGGGTCGCGGTGCCCGCGTCCCTGATGCCGCACGGGATGATCTTGTCGAAGGAGGTGTTGTCTGGGTCGCAGTTCAGGGCGAATCCGTGCATGGTCACGCCCTTGGCCACGCGCACGCCGATCGCCCCGATCTTGCGGTCCTGGCCGCGCTGCCCGGCGTTCGACGGCGCGTACTCCGGACCGCTCAGGCGCGGGTCGAACTCCTCGTCCTGCTCGGGCCCTGCGGGCGCGGGCGTGAAGTCGAGGGAGAGGCCGCCGAGCTCCTCCTTGCGGTTCTTCTCCTCGCCGAGCACCCAGGCGCCGCTGCGGCCCTCGATCCTGGTGGTCTCCAGGCCGAAGTCGGCGCAGATGCGGATCATGACCTCCTCCAGCCGCCGCACGTACTCGATGACGTCGACGGGCCGGGGGAGTTTGATGATCGGGTACGCGACGAGCTGTCCTGGACCGTGCCAGGTGATCTTGCCGCCGCGGTCCACGTCGACGACCGGGGTGCCGTCAAGCGGGCGTTCACCGTCCTCCGTACGCCGCCCGGCGGTGTAGACCGCCTGGTGCTCCAGCAGCAGGCAGGTGTCCCCGGTCTCGTCCGCGAACCGCGCCGCGTGCACCCGGCGCTGCTCCTGCCACGCCTCCTGGTAGTCCACGGCGTTCTCGCCGAAGCCCAGGTGAACGAAGCTCAGCTCGGAGCCCATCGCAGCTTCCTCCTCAGTCAGTGCCGGGGGTGCCCGCTTGTGGCGGAACGTTCCCCGGTATCGCGCCCGCACGCCACTGTACGGCCGGGGCGCTCCGGCACGGCAGGCGGCCGCCTCCTCACACGTACGGATGAATACGAAGGGAAGGGGCGGAGGGAAGCACGGTGTGCCGCTACATTCGCGCCGTTCCGCAGGGCGCCCCGGCGTCTGCCGCAAGCCGTAGGGCAGGAGACCGTAAAGCTGATGACGATGGAACGTCCTGGGGGAACCTCCTCCCAGTCCTCCCAGCAGCGCATCCCCAACCGCCAGCTCGCCTCGCTGATCGCCGAGGCAGGATTCTCCAACGCCGGACTGGCCCGGCGCGTGGACCAGCTCGGTCTGGAACACGGTCTCGATCTCCGCTACGACAAGACATCGGTGACACGCTGGCTACGCGGCCAGCAGCCGCGCGGCACCACACCCGCGCTGATCGCCGAGGTCTTCACCCGGCGGCTGGGGCGGCGGCTGACCGCGCAGGACCTGGGGCTCGACGCCTGCGCCCCGGTGTATGCGGGGCTGGAGTTCGCCGCGACGCCCGCCGAGGCGGTGGACATCGTCAGCGGGCTGTGGCGCAAGGACTCGGGCAGCCACGCCGAGCTGCGCAAGATCGCGTTCACCCCGGCCGGGCTCGTGGTGCCCAGCCGCGACTGGCTGATCGGCCGCCCCGACGAGCGGGTGGCGCACGGCGTGGAGCCCGAGGGCGGCGGCGCTCCCGGCACGCCGCGCGCCCGGGTCCCCGCACAGGCCCGCGGCTCAGGGGCCGCAGCCGCCGCCGGAGGCGCGGCCGGCGGCGCTGTGCCGGTCGGCGGGCGGGTGCGGGCGCCGGGTGCGCGTCCTGACGGGCTGCGGCACGGGCCGCAGGTGCCGGCCCGCGCGCCGGGCACGTCGGCCGCGGGTGCCGCCACCACCTCGTGGCTGGAGCAGGTCGAGCGCGGGCCCGGGCAGCGCGTGTCGATGGGCGACGTGAGCGCGCTGCGCACGGTGGCCGAGCTGTTCCGCGCGCTGGACAACGCGTACGGCGGCGGGCACGCGCGCCAGGCGCTGGTGCGGTATCTGGAGCACGAGACCGAGCCGATGCTGCGCGGCACGTACACCGAGCAGGTGGGGCGGCGGCTCTTCGGCGCCGCCTCCGACCTGACCCGGCTGGCCGGCTGGACGTCGTACGACATCGCCGCGCACGGCCTCGCACAGCGCTATTTCGTGCAGGCGCTGCGGCTGGCGCAGGCGGCGGGCGACCGGGCGTACGGGGCCTTCGTGCTGGTGACCATGAGCCGGCAGGCGGTCTATCTGGCGCACGGGCGGGAGGCCGTGCAGCTCGCGCGGGTCGCGCAGCAGGGCGTGGGCACCTCCGCGCCGCCCGCCGTGCAGGCGCTGCTGCACGCGGCGGAGGCGCGCGGGCACGGCGTGCTCGGCGAGGTGCGGGCGTGCACCGCCTCGTTGGCGCGGGCCGAGCGGGCGCTGGAGTCGGCGCGGCCCGGCGAGGAGGTGCCGCCGTGGGCGCGGGCCTTCGACGAGGCGCAGCTCGCTGACGAGTTCGGGCACTGCCACCGGGATCTCCAGCAGTACCGGGCGGCGGCGCTGCACGCGGAGCGGTCGTTGCAGCTCCGGGCCACCGGGCATGCGCGGAGCCGGCTGTTCTCGCGGGTGGTGCTGGCGACCGCGCGGCTGGGGCTCGGGGAGGTGGAGCAGGCCTGCGCGTTGGGGGCCGAGGCGGCGCATGCGGCGGCTGAGATGCGGTCTGTGCGGGCGCTGGAGTATGTGCGGGAGTTCGAGCGGCGGTTGGAGCCTTATCGGGATGCGGCGCCTGTGCGGGGGTATCGGGACAAGGTCGCCCCGCTCGGTTGATCTCGTTTTGCGCTGCGGGGTGCGGCTTCTGCGCCCCGCAGCTTCTTTTCGGGGCTTCGCCCCGTGCCCCGTTGGGTGAGTGGGGGCGTGGAGCGGGGGGCTGCGGTTCCGGTGTGCCCACCCGTTCCGCCCCTGCGGAACGATTGCCCACACCTAAGTGGGGGCAGGTTCGGTGGGGATCTCCATGGTGAGCATGGTGGGGCCTCCCTTCGGGCTGGTCACGGCGAGGATTCCGTCCAATGGGGATAGGCGGCGTTGCAGAGCCTTTGGGGGCTCGGCGCCGCCTTTTCCGTTGTCTGTTATCGCTATGCGGAGTGTCTGGTCGTAGTGCATGTCCAGCCATACGCGGTCGGCGCCTGAGTGTTTGGCCGCGTTGGTCAGGGCCTCGCTGATGGCGAAGTAGGCGGCGGATTCGACCGGTTCGGGGAAGCGGCCCGGGAGGTCGATGTCGGTCTCGACCGGCATCGGCATGCGCAGGGCCAGGGCCTCGACCGCGTCGCCCAGGCCGCGTTCGGCGAGGACCGGCGGGTGGATGCCGCGTACGAGGTCGCGGAGCTCGGTCAGGGCCTCGGCCGAATTGCGGCGTGCCTCGGCGAGCAGGCGCTTGGCCTCGGCGGGGTCCCGCTCGATGAGGGCCTCCACGGTGCCCAGGCTCATGCCCATGGAGACGAGGCGAGCCTGGGCGCCGTCGTGCAGGTCCCGTTCTATGCGCCGGAGTTGGGCCGCCGAGGAGTCGACCGCCTCGTGCCGGGTCTCGTACAGCTCGGCCACACGCTGCTCCAGGCGGGCCTCGCGGGTCGGGGCGATCATCCCGCGCGCGATCCCGAAGTGCGCGCGGACGCACAGCGGGCCCAGTCGCACGGCCGCGGCGAGCAGCGCGGTGCCCAGGGCCGCGCAGAGGACGGCGGTGCGCGGGCCCTCGACGGGTATGAAGGCGTACCAATAGCCGCCCTGCACCGCGCGCCACACTCCGGCGAGGATCACCCAGCCCTCGGCCCCGTACACGATCAGGGCGGGTGGCAGGAGTGCGCAGACGAAGCCCGCGACCGCGTCGGCCGGGAGCCAGAGGAGGTCGCGCCAGGTGGCGGGGTCGGCGAGGAGCCGGAGGCAGCGGCGGGGTGTGCGCAGGGGGCCGGGCCCGGTGCGCGGCAGCGGGCGGTACGGAGGCGGGACGGCGAGGCCGGCCCAGGCGTGCGCGAGGAGGCGGCGGCCGTTGGCGTGCGCGCGGGTCAGCGCGATCACCGGCGGCGTGGTGAACAGGCCGAGGAGCGCGGGGATCAGCGCGAGCGAGACCACGTTCAGCACGAGGAGGGCGAGGGAGGCGCCGAGGGAGAGGAAGCAGAGCGCGAGGCCGCGCGCGCCGGAGAGGAGCGCGGCGCGGGCCCCTTCCCGCAGTGCGTCAGCCGTCGTGTGCCGCGGTGTGCTGCTGCTCGTCATGTGCCCCGTCCCCCTCCGGCGACCGGGCTCCCCCTCCGGTCACCTGATCAGTGTGCGGTACGGAGGCGGCGCGGTCACGGGGGTCAGGGCGAGGGAGGGGGGTGTGGTCGGCACCACCCTGCGGGCGCCCTGCGGGGCGGGCCCCGCGGCCGGGCCCGGGGCGTTGAGGGGCGGCTGAGATCCCGCAAAGCCGGGCTTAAGGAAGCGCGTTCGGGCCGCGTGCCATGATGCGATGACCATGAGCAGTGCACCGGGAACGCCGATACGCGCAGTGCGTGCGTTCCTGTTCGCGGCGGTGTGCGTGCTGTTGGCGGCCGCGGGGCACGGGCTCGCCGCGGGGCGCGCGGTGCCCGCGTGGGCGCTGCTTCCCGCGCTCGCCGGTACGGCGCTGCTGGGCTGGTGCGGCGGGCGGCGGCAGCGCGGCCCGTTCGCCATCGGCGGCGGACTGCTCGTGGCGCAGGGCGCGTTGCACGTGCTGTTCGGCAGCGTGCACGGGGCCTCGGGCATGCGGGACATGCACAGCATGCGCGGGATGCAGGGCATGCCCACCACGCACGGGATGCAGCACGGCATGAGCGGCGTGCACGGCATGGGCGGGATGCACGGGACGCACTCCATGGGGGAGCACGGCGGCCCCCAACTCACCGCGCACCTCTCCGAAATGCTGCACGCCTCCCCCGCGATGCTCGCCGCGCACGTGCTGGCCGCCGTGGTGTGCGCGCTGTGGCTGTGGCGGGGCGAGGAGGCGCTGTTCGGGCTGCTGCGGGCGCTGGCCGCGCTCGCCGTGCCGCCGCTGGCGCTGCGCACCGCGCTCGGGCCGTGCCGCACGGAGGAGCGTCCGGTCTCCGTACGGCAGCGGCGCGACCGGGACGAGGGCGGGATCCCGCGCCCCGGTGACGTACTGCTCCAGCACACCGTGGTCCGCAGGGGGCCGCCACGGGGGTGGGCACCGAACACCACCACGCCCGTTCCGGCGGCGGCATACGTGTACCAGGCGTTCGCGCACCCGGCGCTCCCGTAGGAGGACGGCCGGCTCCGCCGGAGGGCGTGTTCCCACCACCCCTTGAACGGCGGTCTCGCCGCCGTACCGGAGGAGCGATCACCCATGTCCGTGGACACCCCTGTCCAGGAACACCCGTCCCCCGACCCACCCCGGCCGCCCGCGCCCGACGGCGGCGGCGACAAGCCGCGCGGGTGGCGGGCGCTGCGCCGCCCCGTGCTGCGGCTGCACTTCTACGCCGGGCTGCTCGTCGCGCCCTTCCTGCTGGTCGCAGCCGCGACGGGACTGCTGTACGCGACCTCGTACCAGATCGAGAAGGCCGTGTACGCGGACCAGCTCACGGTCGACGCGCCCCGCAACGCCGGAGCCGTCCCCCTCTCCCAGCAGGTGGACGCGGCGCTGAAGTCGCACCCGCACGGCGAACTCACCGCCGTGCGGCCCGCGTCGGAGCCCGGCGCGACCACCCGGGTGCTGCTGGAGGACCCGAGCGTGCGCGGTGACTCGATGTCGCTCGCGGTGTTCGTCGACCCGTACCGGGCGCGGGTGAAGGGGGCGCTGCCGAGTTACGGCGACTCCGGCGCGCTGCCGATGCGCACGTGGATCGACCATCTGCACCGGGACCTGCACCTGGGCGAAGCGGGCCGGTTCTACAGCGAGTTCGCGGCGAGCTGGCTGTGGGTGACGGCGCTGGGCGGCGTCGTGCTGTGGGCCGGCCGTACGAGGAAGCAGCGCAGGCTGCGCGGTGCGAAGGGCGGGCGCAGGACGCTGGCCCTGCACGGCACGGTCGGCGTCTGGGCGGCCGTCGGTCTGGTGGCGCTGTCGGCGACGGGTCTGTCCTGGTCGAAGTACGCGGGCGCCCACATCGAGGCCCTGCGCACGAGCCTGCGCGGCGCGACGCCCGCGGTGTCGACGGAGCTGCCGGGGCAGCAGCACGGGGCTCACGGGGGCGCGGCCTCCGGAGGACACGAGGGCCACGAAGGCCACCAGGGACACACCGGCCACATGGGCTCCGGCGCCGATCACAGTGGCGCAGGAGAGCACGCCCGCGACATCGGCCCCGACCGCGTACTGGCCGTCGCGCGGCAGCAGGGGCTGACCGGGCCCGTGGAGATCACTCCGCCGTCCGGTCCCGGCAGCGCGTACTCCGTGGCGCAGACCGACAAGCAGTGGCCGGCGCATCTCGACCAGATCGCGGTCTCGCCCGTCAACGGCGAGGTCACCGACCGGGTGGACTTCGCGGACCATCCGCTGCTCGCGAAGTTGACCCGCTGGGGCATCGACGCGCACATGGGCCTGCTCTTCGGGCTCGCCAACCAGATCGCGCTGGCCGCGCTCGCCGCGGCGCTGATCGCGCTGATCCTGCTCGGCTACCGCATGTGGTGGCGCAGGCGGGTGCCGCCGGAGCGCGGCGCCTGGCGTGACGTGCCGCTGACCACGCTGCTGCCGCTCGCCGCCGCGGCTGCCGCGGTCGGCTGGTTCCTGCCGCTGCTGGGGATCGGGCTCGTGGCGTTCCTCACGGTCGACGTGCTGCTGGGCCTGCGGGCGCGGCGGAAGGCGCGCGGAGGCGGCGCGGAACACGACCGCTCCGGGACGCCTCCGGCGCGGGTCTGACGCTCCGTCGGACAGGCCGCGTACGGGTCCGCACGGCACCGCGCCGGGCCGGCGGACCCGTACGTACCGCTCAGTCACAGCATTTACGCTGCCCCCATGCCGCATATCACCGTCGACTACTCCGATGCCGTCGCCGACACCTTCGACCGCCGTGGCTTCGGGCTCGCCCTCCATCCGCTGGTCGCCCGCACCATCGAGGGCACCGTCGCCGGCTGCAAGACCCGGTTCAGGCGGCTCGACGAGTGCGTGATCGCCGACGGCGCCGAGGACATCGCCATGGTGCACATCCAGGTCGCGCTGATGCAGGGCCGCACCCCCGAGGTGAAGGCCGAACTCTCGCGCGGCGTCCTGGACCTGGCCCGCGCGCACATCAAGCCCACCCCCGGCTTCGCGCTGCACACCTCGGTGGACATCAGCGACCTCGCGCGCGGCTGCTACACCAGCCATGTGCGGGCCAAGGACACCTCGGGCGGAGCGGCGTGGAGCGCCTGAGGTTCGGGCTGCTCGGCACGGGGTCCTGGGCGGCGCGCACGCACGGCCCCGCGCTGGCGGCGCACGACGGTGTCGAGCTCGTCGGCGTGTGGGGCCGCAGGCCGGAGGCCGCCGGGGAGTTGGCGCGGGAGCTGGGCACGCGCGCGTACGAGGACGCCGACGCGCTGTTCGCCGACTGCGACGCGGTGGCGCTGGCGCTGCCGCCCGATGTGCAGGCGCCGCTCGCGGTGCGGGCTGCCGAGGCGGGCTGCCATCTGCTGCTGGACAAGCCGGTGGCCACCACCGTGGAGGGCGCGCGGCAGGTGACCGCGGCGGTGGAGCGCGCCGGGGTGGCCTCGGTGGTCTTCTTCACGCTGCGCTTCAGCGGGGCGACCGGTGCGTGGATCGACGAACAGGCCGCGGTGGAGGGCTGGTTGCTGGGCCGCGCCGAGTGGCTGTCCCCCGTGTTCGGCGGCGGTGATTCCCCGTACGCCTCCTCGCCCTGGCGGCGGGAGCGCGGCGCGCTGTGGGACATCGGACCGCACGCACTGTCGGTGCTGCTGTCGGTGCTCGGCGAGACGGAGTCCGGGGAGTCAGCGGAGGCCGGGGAGTCCGGAGGGCACGCGGAGAGCGTGCGCGCGGCGCGCGGCGTGGGCGACACGGTGCACCTCACCCTGCGGCACAGGGGCGGGATTTCGAGCACGGCGACGGTCAGCCACTCGATTCCGCCGGTGGCCACCGGGGTGCACGCGGAGGTGCGCGGCGCCGAGGGCGTCGCGGTGCTTCCCGAGCGGGACGAGCATCCGGCGACGGCGTTCGCGCGGGCCGTGGACGCGCTGGCGGAGAGCGCGCGGGGCGGCCGCCCGCACCCGTGCGACGTGCGCTTCGGGCAGCGCGTAACGGAGATCCTGGCCGCGGCGGAGGCGGCGCTCTAGCGGGTCACGCGCCAACCCCGTACACGCGCGGCACGCCCGTACGCGCACAGCACCCCGTACACCCACGCGAGAACATGGCGCCCGCCGGCCCGGAGGAAGGGGCCGGCGGGCGCCACCCTGCGGGGCGTCGGGACTCCGCACGTCCCGGCGCTCCGCGGTCATCGGAGCCCTGGGGCTCAGACCTGCGCGGCCTTCTCCAGGGCCGCGCAGCAGGTGTCGACGAGGAGCCGGGTGACCACGTACGGGTCGACGTTGGCGTTGGGGCGGCGGTCCTCGATGTAGCCCTTCTTGTCGACCTCGACCTGCCAGGGGATGCGGACCGAGGCGCCGCGGTTGGAGACGCCGTAGCTGTACTCGCTCCAGTGGGCGGTCTCGTGGGCACCGGTCAGGCGCTCCTCGCTGCCGGTGCCGTACTGCGAGACGTGCTCCAGCGGCTTGCCCTCGGCGCCCAGCGACTCGCAGGCCGTGATGATCGGGTCGTAGCCCTCGCGCATGGCCTTGGTGGAGAAGTTGGTGTGCGCGCCCGCGCCGTTCCAGTCGCCCTTGGCGGGCTTGGCGTCGAGGGTCGCGGAGACGCCGTAGTCCTCGGCGGTGCGGAACAGCAGCCAGCGAGCGATCCACATGTGGTCCGAGACCTCCAGCGGGGAGAGCGGACCGACCTGGAACTCCCACTGCCCGGGCATGACCTCGGCGTTGATGCCGGAGAGGCCGAGCCCTGCGTCGAGGCAGTGGTCGAGGTGCTTCTCGACGATCTCGCGGCCGAAGACCTCGTCGGAGCCGACGCCGCAGTAGTAGCCGCCCTGCGGGGCCGGGAAGCCGCCCTCGGGGAAGCCGAGCGGGCGGTCGCCCTGGAAGAAGGTGTACTCCTGCTCGATGCCGAAGATCGGCTCCTGGTCCGCGTACCGCTCGGCCAGCGGGCGCAGCTTGGCGCGCATGTTGGAGGAGTGCGGGGTGCCGTCGGTCTCGTAGACCTCACAGAGCACCAGGATGTCGTCGCCGCCGCGGATCGGGTCGGGGCAGGAGAAGACCGGCTTGAGGACACGGTCGGAGTCGTGGCCCTCGGCCTGGTTGGTGCTGGACCCGTCGAAGCCCCAGTCCGGCAGCTCCGCGCCGTCCTTCATGATCTTGGTCTTGGAGCGGAGCTTCGCGACGGGCTGGGTGCCGTCGATCCATATGTACTCGGCCTTGTAGGTCACGGTGCCGTCCTCACGGTGCGGGGCTGGGGCGGTGCGGGGGCGCGGCTCTTCCTGGCCCCACCGGCACAGCAGCGTCACAACCTGCGATTTCCCGGCCATTGCTCTTCTGTGAACCGAATGTAAATCCGGTACGGGAGCCGGCCGGAGGTAGATTCGGCGCCGGTCCGGTCAAGGGACTTCGGACGTCGGAACGGGGAGTCGCCGTGCGCGTGGTCATCGCCGAGGATCAGTTCCTGCTCAGAGACGGCCTGGTCAGGCTGCTGGAGGCACACGATTTCGAGATCGTCGCAGCGGTGGACAACGGGCCCGAGCTCAGTCGGGCGCTGGAGCGCCTGGAGCCCGATGTGGCCGTCGTCGACGTGCGGCTGCCCCCTTCGTACAGCGACGAGGGACTGCAGTGCGCGCTGGAGGCCCGGCGCAGGCGTCCGGGGCTGCCGGTGCTGGTGCTCTCGCAGCATGTGGAGCAGCTCTACGCGCGCGAGCTGCTCGCGGACGGCGGGGGCGGTGTGGGCTATCTGCTCAAGGACAGGGTCTTCGACGCGGAGCAGTTCACCGACGGGATCCGGCGGGTCGCGGGCGGGGGCACGGCGATGGATCCGCAGGTCATCCAGCAGTTGCTGTCCCGCAGCGAGCAGCGGGGCCCGGTGGCGCGGCTCACCGCGCGGGAGCGCGAGGTGATGGAACTCGTGGCGCAGGGGAGGTCGAATACGGCCATAGCGGCGCAGTTGTGCGTCACCGAGCGCGCGGTGGGAAAGCACACCTCCAACATCTTCGGGAAGCTGGGGCTGCCGCCCTCGGACGACGACAACCGGCGGGTGCTGGCGGTGCTCGCCTTCCTCGACAAGGGGTGAGCCGAGACAAGGAGTGAGCCGATGGGGTCCGGAGATTCCGGCCGAGGTCGCAGCGGAGGTCCCAGCCGACGGCGGGTCCTGGGCGCGGCGGCGGCCACGGCGGCGAGCGGCGGCGGCGCACGCGCGTACGCGGTGGACGGCCGGGCCCCCGCGCCCCCGCAGGACGACCCCCTGCGCGCCGCCGGGGAGGCCATCGCGCGGCTACTCCCCGACCACCGCGCGCAGTTCGCGCTGCGGCTGCTCGACGAGGGGCCCGAGCGGTTCGAGGTGGGCGGCCGGGCGGGACGGGTGGAGCTCGCCGGGACCTCGCCCGCGACGCTGCTGACCGGCCTGCACTGGTATCTCAAGTACGCCTGCTCCGCGCAGATCTCCTGGGCGGGCAGCCACACCGAGCACCTGCCGCGGACCCTCCCCGCGCCCGCGCGGCGCATGGAGCGGCGGGCCACCGTGCCGCACCGCTTCGCGCTCAACGACACGCACGACGGCTACACCGCCCCGTACGCCGACTGGGCGCACTGGGAGCGGCTGATCGACGTGCTCGCGCTGCACGGCTGCAACGAGGTGCTGGTGACGGTCGGCGCCGAGGCCGTATACCACCGGCTGCTGCGCGACTTCGGCTACGGGGACGAGGAGATCCGCTCCTGGATCCCGGCGCCCACGCACCAGCCCTGGTGGCTGATGCAGAACATGTCCGGGTACGGCGGACCGGTCAGCCCTCAACTGCTGGAGCGGCGCACCGCGTTGGGGCAGCGCGTCGTGCGGCGGCTGCGGGAGCTGGGCATGGAGCCCGTGCTGCCGGGGTGGTACGGGACCGTGCCGGACACCTTCGCCGAGCGGGTGTCCGGGGCGCGCACCGTGCCGCAGGGCGACTGGAACGGGCTGCCGCGCCCCGCGTGGCTGGACCCGCGCTGCCCGGCCTTCGCGCGGGCGGCGAAGTCCTACTACCGGCATCAGGCGGAGCTCTTCGGCCCCGTACGGCGGGTGAAGATGGACCTGCTGCACGAGGGCGGCAAGGCGGGCGACGTGCCGGTGCCCGAGGCGGCCCGGCGGGTGGAGGCCGCGCTGCAGGAGGCGCTGCCCGGCGCGCTGTGGCTGATCCTCGGCTGGCAGCGCAATCCACGGCCCGACCTGCTGAAAGGGATCCAGCACAGGGACCGGATGCTGATCGTGGACGGGCTCTCCGACACGGGCTCTGTGTCCGACCGCGACAAGGACTGGGGCGGCGTCCCGTACGCGTTCGGCTCGATCCCCAACTTCGGCGGGCGCACGACTCTCGGGGCGCGCACCCACGTATGGGCCGAGCGCTTCGCGCGGTGGCGGGACAAGGAGGGCGGCGCGCTGGCCGGCACGGCGTACATGCCGGAGGCCACGCACCGCGATCCGGCCGCCTTCGAGCTCTTCTCCGAACTGGCCTGGCGGGATGATCCGGTGGACCGCGAGGCGTGGTTCGCCGGGTACGCGCGGCTGCGGTACGGGGGCGAGGACGAGGGAGCGCGGCGCGCCACGCGTGCGCTGTGCTCGACCGCGTACGCGATCACCAGCGCGGACGGGCGGCCGCACGATTCCGTCTTCGCCGCGCGGCCCGATCTCTCGGCGCGTGCGGGGACGCAGTACGCGACGAAGGAGCCGGCCTATGACGTGGCCGGGTTCGACGCGGTGCTGGACGGGCTGCTGGAGGTGCGGGAGCCGCTGCGGCGTGGGGACGGGTACCGGTACGACGTGACGGACGCGGCGCGGCAGGCGCTGGCCGACCGTTCCTGGCCGCTGATAGTGCAGTTGCAGGCGGCGTACCGGCGCCGCGACCGCGAGACCTTCCGCGCGCTGGCCGGGCTGTGGCTGCGGCTGATGCGGCTCGGCGAGGAGGTGACGGGCGGGCACCGCGCGTTCCTGCTCGGGCCGTGGCTGGAGGCGGCGCGGCGGGCGGGCGCCGGTGCCGAGGAGCGGGGGCGGCTGGAGCGCGGTGCGCGGGCGCTGATCACGACCTGGGCGGGTCGTTCCGCTGCCGATGGCGGCAAGTTGGCGAACTACGCCAATCGCGACTGGCACGGGCTGATCGGCGAGGTCCATCTGCCGCAGTGGCGGCGGTACTTGGAGGAGCTGGAGGACGCGCTTGCGGAGGGGCGGTCGCCGCGGGGCTTCGACTGGTACGGGGAGGAGGAGCGGTGGGTGCGGGGGCGCGGGGAGTATCCGTTGCGGCCGGTCGTTGATCCGTACCGGGCGGCTTCGCGGGTCCGTGATGTGCTTGCCCGGGCGGCGTATCAGGGGTGGGTGCGGTTGTCCTCCGCGGACGGCGAACTCCGCGCGGAGTTCCGCAACTTGAACGGTTTCCGGGCCACCGGGCGGGTGGACTTCGCCCTGTCCGGGCTGGAGGCGGAGCCTCGTGGTGTCTCCGCGCCACGGGTGGAGCCGGGCGGCAGCTTCACTGCGCGGTGGCGTGTGCGGGCGAGCGGTCCGCAGCCGTACGAGGTCAGGGTGACGTACGGCCCGTCGGGCGAGCGGCCCGTGACGGTCCCGTACCCCGGCAAGTGGCCGTAACCGGGGCGCGGGCCGCACCCGGCCAGGTGCGTGGTGGCGCGGGTGCGGGGTCTTACGTCCGCTGTGCCCACCCGTTCCGCCCCTGCGGAACGATTGCCCACAGCTAGTAGGGAGTAGCGAGCCCGCACGGGCCCAGTACGGAAGCCGCTGCCCACAGCTCGTCGGGAGGGAGGTCACCCAACCCGAATCCCGCCGCAGCGGGAGGCGACCCCAAGCGCAACCGGCCGGCGGTCACAGGCCAAAGCCCCGATAGGGTGCGGATATGACGACAGGCACGCGCCGCAGAATGGGAGTCGAGGAGCGTCGGCAGCAGCTCATCGCCGTCGCGCTGGAGCTGTTCAGCCACCGCTCCCCCGACGACGTGTCCATCGACGACATCGCCTCCGCCGCAGGCATATCGCGCCCGCTCGTCTACCACTACTTCCCCGGCAAGCACAGCCTGTACGAGGCCGCCGTGCGCCGCGCGGCCGACGAGCTCTCGGCCCGCTTCGTGGAGCCCGAGGACGGCCCGCTCGCCTCCCGCCTGCTGCGCGTGATGGGCCGCTACTTCGACTTCGTCGAGGAGCACGGACCCGGCTTCTCGGCCTTGCTGCGCGGCGGCCCGGCCGTCGGCTCGCGCGCCAACGCGATGATCGACGAGGTGCGGGACTCCGCCTACGAGCAGTTCCTCAACCACCTCGCGATCACCGACCCGGGCCCCAAGCTCGCGCTGGTGGTGCGCTCCTGGGTGGGCCTGGCCGAGACCGCGGCCCTGACCTGGCTGGACGGCCGCGCCATCCCGCGCGGCGACCTGGAACTCCAGCTCGTGCACGACTTCATGGCCCTGGCCGCCGTCACCGCCGCGTACGACGAGGAGACGGCCGAAACGGTGCGCCGGATCATCGCGCAGGAGCCCCAGGACGGCCCGTTCGGCGATCTGCTGGAGCGGCTGTGGACCCTGGTCCCGGGCTGGGCCCAGGGCTAGACCCGGGACCGGGGCCCAACCACCGTCCTCAGCCCCGCCGCTGGAACACCGCGACACTGCGCCCCGGCACCTCGAAGGTCCCGCTCCCCTTCTCGTACCGCGCCCGCTTCACCACCGGATCCGCGCCCGCGGCCTGCACCGGATGCAGCGCGTACGACTCTCCCGCGAGCCCCGGCACCCGCTGCGTCCGACCGCGCGGCGTCGCGTTGAAGACCAGTACCAGGTCATCGAGCCTGGCGGTGATCACCCCGGGCGTCTCCCCCGTACCGGAGAGCGGGAAGGACAGCGCGCGCTGCACCTCGGCGGCGGTGCGCAGGCCGAAGGCCGGTTCGGTCGTGCGGATGCGCAGCAGGTCGCGGTACGCGGCCGAGGCACCGGTGATCTCCGAACAGCCCGGCGTGAGCCGCGGGTCGGCGAGCAGCGGCTTCGCGTACCCCCACTTCGGCTCGTTGTCGGGTGCGGGAGGCAGCCCGCGCCCGAAGCCGTTGCCGCGGCGGCAGTCCCAGTGCAGCGGGTTGAACCAGTCGCCCGAGTCGTACGAGTTCCGGTCGAGGGACTTGGAGCGCAGCAGGTCGGAGCCCGCCTGGGAGAGCGCCGGGCCCTGCGAGAGCGCGGCGGTGGCCATGCCGAGCACCTGCATGCGGGCGCGCTCGGCGGCCGTGGTGCCCGGCGGGAGCTTGTAGGCGAGCGCGTCGTACAGCGTCTCGTTGTCGTGCGCGTCGGCATACGCGAGAGCGTCGCCCGGCGCCTTCGCGTACCCCGCCGGCTGGCCGTTGTAGTCGACCTCGGCGCCGGTGACGGAACGGCCGCGCGCGTCGGTGAAGCGGTAGCCCGCGAGGTTGCCGCTCAGGGCGAGCTTGATCAGGTCCTGGTAGTGCAGCAGCCGTCTGCGCTGGTCGGCGGGGGTGCCGTTCGCCTTCGACGCGTTGGGTTCTGTGGAGAGGCCCGAGGCGAAGCCCTGGACGCGCGGGTCCTCGTCGAAGGGGGCGCCGCCGCGGATCGCGTCCCGCGCGCGGTCGGAGAAGGTGGCGATGCCGGTGCCCGCCATGTTCCTCTGCGTGGCCTGCACGAAGCGCTTGTCGTCGGCGACCTCGCCGAAGTTCCAGCCCTCGCCGTACAGAATGATCTTCTTCCCGTCCACGCCGTCCCGGGCCGGGGTGAGCGCGTCCAGCGCCTTCCGCACGGCCAGGATGTCGGCCCGCGGATGGTGCCCCATCAGGTCGAAGCGGAAGCCGTCCACCTTGTAGTCGCGGGCCCAGGTGACCACCGAGTCCACGACCAGCTTGCCCATCATGGCGTGCTCGGGCGCGGTGTTGGAGCAGCAGGTGGAGGTCTCGACCGCGCCGTCGGCGTTCAGCCGGTGGTAGTAGCCCGGCACGATGCGGTCGAGCACGGAGCGCGGGTCACGCCCGCTCGCCACGGTGTGGTTGTAGACCACGTCCATGACGGCGCGCAGCCCGGAACGGTTGAGCCCCTGCACCATGCCGCGGAACTCCCGTGTACGGGAGGGACCTTGGGGATCCGAGGCGTACGAGCCCTCGGGGACCGTGTAGTGCTGCGGGTCGTACCCCCAGTTGAAGGCGTCGCGCGCGGCCCCCTTGCGCACGCACTCCTGCTGGCGGGAGGAGTCCGGCGGCAGTTTCCGCAGGTCACAGCCCGGCCCGCTCCGCTCACCCGCGCGCTCCGGCACGCTGCCGAAGTCGAAGGCCGGCAGCAGGTGCACGTACGAGGTCCCCGCGCGGGCCAGCGTGCGCAGGTGCCGCATGCCGTCGGAGGCGCGGTCGGCGAAGGCCCCGTACTTTCCCCGGTGTTCGGCCGGCACCGTGTCGTCGTCCCGCGAGAAGTCCCGTACGTGCAGCTCCTGGATCTGCGCGTTCCGCAGCGGGGTGGCCCGCGGCTTGCGCAGGCCCTCCCAGCCGGGCGGCGCGAGGCGCGGGTCCCGCAGGTCGGCCGCGACGCTCCGCCGCGAATTCGCGGTCAGCGCCGTGGAGTAGGGGTCGGTCACGTCATCGGTGACCAGCTTTCCCGCGTCGGGGGACCACACCGTGACGCGGTAGCGGTAGGCGGCACCGCGCCAGTCGCCCTCGGCCCGCCACACCCCGGACTCCGGATCGCGGCGCATCGGCACCGAGCGCCCGCCGACCAGCGCGCGCACCCCGCGCGCCGTCGGGGCCCACACCGCGAGCCCGGTGCGGCGCGCCCCGTGGAAGGCGGGGCCCAGCGCGGCGCGGGACGCCTTCGCCGCGTACAGGTCGTCGAGCACGCCGGGAAGCTGCACCCCCGTGGCGGCGGAGAGGCGGTCCCCTCCCTCCGTCCCTCCGCCGCTCTCCCCCGCCGCGGCGCCGCCGTCCGTTCCCGCCGTGGCGACGACCTGACCGCGCAGCGCCTCCCGCAGTACCCGCGCGTCGCGTTCCTGCACCCGGAACGCGTCATAGCCCTTCGCCAGGTGCGGCCACGCGCGTCGCTGTTCCGGGTCGAGCCCGCCCGGTACGCGGGTGAGCTCCAGCGCCCGGCCGCCCCCGGTGAGCCGGCCGCCCTCGACGGCGAGGCCGCCCTCCGGATCGTGTACGAGGCGGTGCGGGGCGCCCGGGTCGCCGAGCCCCTTGGGCCAGGCGACGGTGGAACGGTCGATCCACTGCACACGGGCCTTGCGGAGGTCGGTGTCCCCCGCGCCGGATGTGCCGCGCTCGCCCGCGTACCCGGGCGCGGGCCCGAGCAGCGGAAACGCGAGCGCGAGCGCGCAGGCCGTCAGGGCAGGCGCTCTCGTACGGCGTCGGGGTCGGGGTCGGAGCGCGCGGCGTACCGCTGCGAGGGTCATGGATGCCTCCGTACGGGGAGAGGCGGGAGCGACATCGCGTGCCCGCTGGGGAGTCGGACCGGTCCGGCCGACCGGGCGCGTGGGGCCGCAGGGAAGGGCCCCCGGTCGACCGGACCGGAGTGGGTGTGCCTCAGCCCGCGGGGGCCGGGCCGGTGGAGCCGCGCACCACCAGTTCGGGCTGGAAGACGAACTCGGGGCGCGCCAACTGGCCGACCTCCGGGGCCTGTCGAACCTCCGTGCCATGGCCCGTCTCCTCCAGGAGCGCGTGCACGGCCGCGTTCGCCATGGCCCGTACGGGCTGCCGCACGGTCGTCAGCGGCGGGTCGGTGAAGGCGTTGAGCGCCGAGTCGTCGTAGCCGACCACCGACACCTCGCGGGGCACCTCAAGCCCCCTGCGGCGCGCGGCCCGCACCGCGCCGAGCGCCATCATGTCGCTGCCGCACACCAGGCCCGTGCAGCCCTCGTCGAGCAGCGCGCCGGCCGCCGCCTCGCCGCCCTCGACGGTGAACAGGGTGTGCCGCACGGCGCCCCGTACCGGGTAACTCCCCTGCCCGCCGGGCCCGTTGGGCGCGGGGAGCGCGTTGAGCTCGTCCAGCGTCGCCGCGAAGCCCTCCGCCTTGCGCAGCGCGGGCACGAAGCGCGCGGGGCCTACGGCCAGGCCGATGCGCCGGTGGCCCAGCTCGGCGAGGTGGCGCACGGCGATGGCGGCAGCCGCGCGGTCGTCGGGCGAGACCGAGGGCGCGGCGATGTCCGGGTTGTAGCCGTTGATCAGCACGAACGGCACACCGCGCGAGGCGAGCCGCGCATAGCGCGCCGGGTCGGCCGAGGTGTCGGCGTGCAGCCCGGAGAGGAACACGATGCCGGTCACGCCGCGCTCCACGAGCTGGTCCACGAGCTCGTCCTCGGTCGCGCCGCCGGGCATCTGGGTGCCGAGCACCGGGGTGTAGCCGTACCCCGAGAGCGCCTGCTCGATGATCTGCGCGAACGCCGGGAAGATCGGATTGGTCAGCTCAGGGATCACCAGCCCGACCAGTCCGGCGCTGCGCTGCCGCAGCCGTACGGGGCGCTCGTACCCCAGCATGTCGAGCGCGGCGAGCACCCGCTGCCGGGTCGCCGAGGCCACCCCGGCCCGGCCGTTGAGCACCCGGCTGACGGTGGCCTCGCTGACCTCGGCGTGCAGGGCGATGTCGGCGAGGCGGGCGGTGGGGACCGACGCGGTGGAGGGCGCGGAGACGGGTGCCCTCGCCACCTCCTCGGTCGCCGCTCTCCCTGCGGCCCCGCTCACGATTTCGTCGCCCCGGCCGTGAGCCCCGCGACGAGGTGCCGCTGCGCGAAGCCGAAGACCAGCGCGGCGGGCACCGCGATGATCACGGCGGCCGCGGTCATGGAGCCCCAGTCGGCGCCGTACCGGTTGACGAAGGTCTGGAGGCCGCCGGCCAGCGTGAGGTTCTCCTCCCCCGTCATGAAGGCGGTGGCGTACGCGACCTCGGCCCAGGCGGTGACGAAGGTGTAGAAGCCGGCGACCGCGAGGCCCGGCTTGGCCAGCGGCAGCACCAGGCGCCAGAAGGTGCCGAACGGGCTGAGCCCGTCCACCCTCCCCGACTCGTCGATCGCGACCGGAATGGTGTCGAAGAAGCCCTTCATCAGCCACGCGCACAGCGGCACCGCGACCGTGAGGTACGTGAGGATCAGCCCCACAGGCTGGTTGAGCAGCCCCAGCGTGGCCATCGTGTTGTAGAGCGGCACGATCAGCACCGCCATCGGGAACATCTGGGTCACCAGCAGCACCCACATCAGCGGCCGCATCCCGGGGAAGCGGAACCTGCTGAGCGCGTAGCCGGTGGTGGCCGCGACGAAGACGCCGATCACGGTGGTGCCGAACACGACGATGAGCGAATTGCCGAACCACGTAAGGAAATAGGTGTCCCGCACCACGTGCGTGTAGTTGCCCAGCGTGAAGCTCTTGACCAGCGACGTGGAGAACGCCTCGCTGTTGGGCTTGAACGAGGTCACCAGCAGCCACAGCGGCGGGAACAGGGCCACGGCGGTCGCGGCCAGCAGCCCCGCGTGCAGCCCGAACGAGGCCAGCGGCGAGCGGTCCAGCGGTGAACGGCGACGGGTGGCGGCCACGGTCACCACACCTCCCCCTGCCGGCGCAGCGCACGGCGGTAGACGACGGTGAACAGCGCGAGCAGCAGCAGGATCAGCACGCCCCAGGCGGCCGAGGTGCCGAAGTCCCGCGGGGAGTTCACGAAGGACAGCCGGAAGGCGTAGGTCACCAGGATCTCCGTGGAGTCCTCGGGACCGCCCTTGGTGAGCAGGTAGATGACGGGGAACATGTTGAACGTCCAGATCGTGCTCAGCAGCACCACCGTGCTGCTCACCGAACGCACGCCCGGCAGCGTGACGTTGGTGAACCGCTGCCAGGGGCTCGCGCCGTCCATCGACGCGGCCTCGTACAGCTCGCCCGGTATCCCCTGGAGGGCGCCGAGCAGCGCCACGATCATGAAGGGGACGCCCAGCCAGACGTTGACCGCGATCACCGCGGCCTTGGCCCAGACGGGGTCGCCGAGCCAGGGGACGGCGGGGATTCCGCCGCCGTCGAGCACCTGGTTGAGGATGCCGTTCTTCTCGTTGAAGAGCATCTTCCAGGCGAAGACCGAGACGAAGGCCGGGATGCCCCAGGGCACGATCATCGCGATCCGGTAGAAACTCCGGCCCCGCACCTGCCTGTTGAGCATCACCGCCAGGCACAGCCCGGTGAGGAACGTGGTGCTCACACACCCCACCGTCCACAGAGCGGTCCACCCCAGCCGCTCCCAGAAGACGGAGTCGCCGAGGATCGCCGCGTAGTTGTCGAGCCCGGTGAACTTGTACGTCGCGGGCAGGTGGTTCACCCCGATGGTCCGCTCGACGTTCGCCTCGTCGGCGTCGGTGAGCGAGAGCCAGACGCCGCGCAGCAGCGGATAGCCGACGATCAGCCCGATGACCAGCACGACCGGGGCGACCATGGCCCAGGCGTACCAGTGCCTTCCGCATGTCCGGCGTACGAGGCCGGGGCGGGGCTTCCGTGGCCGGCCGGGTGTGCGCGGCGCGGCATTGCGGGGGCTCCGCGCCGGTGCGTCGGCCTGTGCGTTCGTGGCCGTGTCCACCGCGCTCACTTGTAGCCCTTGAGCAGCTTGCGGAACTCGTCACCGGTGGTGGCCGCCGCCTCCTCCGGCTTCTTGCCCCCGGCCAGCACGGCGTCCACCTGGGTGCGTATCGGCTCGAAGAGCGAGTTGCCCTCGGCGATCCAGGGGCGCTGCACCGCCTTGTCGACGGCGGGCTTGAAGAACTTCACCATCTCGTTCTTCTGCACGGACGGCTTCGCGTACACCGACTTGCGGGTCGGCAGCAGGCTCAGCTCCTTCGCGGTGCGCTCCTGCACCTCGGCCGAGCCCATGTACTTGGCGAACTCCTGCGCCGTGCGCATGTTCTTGGTTCCCGCGTAGACCGACAGGTTCCAGCCGCCCTGCGGGGAGCCCTGGGCCTTGCTGCCTGCCGGTACGGGAGCGACGCCCAGGTTCTCCGGGTCCTTGAACTCCTTGCCCTCGCGGGCGCCCGCGATGTCCCAGGGGCCGTCCACGATCATCGCGGCCTTGCCGTCCTGGAAGGCCTTGAGCTGGTTCTCCTGCCCGTCGCTGCTGTCGGTCATGGCGGCCCCGGAGTCCACCAGGTCCTTCATGGTCGCGAACGCCTTGGCCCCGGCCGGGTCGTCGACCTTCACCTTCTTCGCGGTGGCGTCCACCAGATCGCCGCCCTCGCCGTACAGGTAGGGCAGGAACCAGTACGGGTCGTCCCCGCGCAGGTACAGCCCGGTGGCCCCGGTCTTCGACTTGATCTTCTTCGCCGACTTCTTCAACTCGGCGAAGGACCCGGGCACTCCGACGCCCGCCTTCTTGAGCAGCCGCTTGTTGTAGAAGAGCCCGAGGGTGTCGGTGACCTGCGGGACCGCGTACGTCTTGTCCTCGAAGCGCGTGCTGCCCGCGGCGTTGCGCAGGAAGTCGTCCTGGTCGTCGCCCAGCGCCGGGGTGCCGTCCAGCGGGGCCAGGTAGCCCAGGTGCGCGAAGTCGGCGACCCAGGCGACCTCGGTACGCATCACGTCCGGGGCGCCGGAGTTGCCGCCCGCGGCGTTCTTGAACTTCTGCGCGGCGTCGCCGAAGTTCACGTGCACGTACTTCACGTCGACCTTCGGGTGCTTCTTCTCGAAGTCCTCGGCGATCTTCTTGTACGTGCCCTTCTCGGCGTCGTTCGAGGTGTCCCAGTAGGTCACGGTGCCCTTGATCTCGCTGCCCGCGCCGCTGTTGTTGCCCGCGCCGTCAGCGGCGCCCCCGCCGCAGGCCGTCGCCGTCAGGGCGAGCGCCGCGGCCCCCGCGACCGCCGCGGAGACTGCTTTCCCACGCCGCATGTCGTTCCTCCCAGATCCGTTCCGGATCCGCCGCGGATCACGGCAGCGGATCTCATCTGCGCCCGGACGGCGCCGAGTTGCGCAGGAACGTAACAGCGCCGAAAGGCCGCCGAAAGACCTTGCGGCAATTTTCTGCAAGTTGGCAGCAAGACCTTCCGAACGCGATTCGGGCGCTGCTACGTTCGGCCGCCGGGCGCCGACGCGGGTGACCTGTGTGTCCACTCCGCGTTGAGTCCCGTGACAGCGCTTCCACCGCCGGTGACCCGTTGCCGCCCCGAGCCGATAGGGATGCTCCATGCCCCAGCACGCCATCCGCCCCCTCGCCGCGCACGGCCCCGACTCCCGCTCAGCGCGGGGCTGGTGGCGCGACGCGGTGATCTACCAGGTGTACGTGCGCTCCTTTGCCGACAGCGACGGCGACGGCGTGGGCGACCTGCCCGGCATCCGCGAGCGGCTGCCGCACCTGGCGGGGCTCGGCGTGGACGCGGTCTGGCTCACGCCCTTCTACTCCTCGCCGCAGGCCGACGGCGGCTACGACGTCGCCGACTACCGCGCCGTCGACCCCCGCTTCGGCGACCTCCAGGACGCCGACGACCTGGTGCGCGAGGCTCACCGGCTGGGCCTGCGCGTGATCGTGGACATCGTGCCGAACCACACCTCCGACCAGCACGCGTGGTTCCGGCAGGCCCTGGAGGGCGCCCCGGAGGCGCGGGCCCGCTACCACTTCCACCCCGGCCGCGGCGCCGGCGGCGAACTCCCGCCCAACGACTGGGAGTCGGTCTTCGGCGGTCCCGCATGGACCCGTGTCACCGAGCCCGACGGCACCCCGGGGCCTTGGTACCTGCACCTCTTCGCCCCCGAGCAGCCCGACCTCAACTGGGAGAACCCGGAGGTGCACGCCGAGTTCGCCTCCGTACTGCAGTTCTGGCTGGAGCTGGGCGTCGACGGATTCCGCATCGACGTCGCGCACGGCATGGTCAAGGCGCCGGGGCTGCCGGACATCGGCCGCAAGGAGCAGGCCAAGCTGATCGGCGCGCAGGAGCTGCCGTTCTTCGACCAGGACGGGGTGCACGCGATCCACCGCTCCTGGCGGCGGCTGCTCGACTCCTGGAGCGGCACGCCGGGACAGGAGCGCATCGGCGTCGCCGAGGCCTGGGCGCCGAACTCCGAGCGCCTCGCCCTGTACGTACGCCCCGACGAGCTGCACCAGGCGTTCAACTTCCAGTTCCTGCACTGCCCTTGGGACGCTGCCGAGATGCGCGCGGTCATCGAGGAGTCCATGGCGGCCACCACCTCGGTCGGCGCCCCCACCACGTGGGTGCTCTCCAACCACGACGTGGTGCGGCACACCACCCGCCTCGGCAGCACCGAGCGGGCGCGCGCCGCGGCGCTGCTGCTGCTCGCGCTGCCCGGCTCGATGTACCTCTACCAGGGCGAGGAGCTGGGCCTTCCCGAGGTGACCGAGCTGCCCGACGAGGTGCGCCAGGACCCCGCGTTCTTCCGCGGCGAGGGCCAGGAGGGGTTCAGGGACGGCTGCCGGGTGCCGCTCCCCTGGCACGGCGACGCGCCCCCGTACGGCTTCGGGCCCGGCGGTAGCTGGCTGCCGCAGCCCGAGGAGTGGAAGCGGCTCTCGGTCGCGGCGCAGACCGGCGACCCGCATTCCACTCTGGAGCTGTACCGCGCGGCGCTCGCCCTGCGCCGCGAGCTCCCGGGGCTCGGCGACGGCCCCATGGAGTGGCTGGACGCTCCCGAAGGGGTGCTCGCGCTGTCCCGTCCCGGCTTCGTCTGCGTGCTCAACACCCGTGCCACGGAAGCGGAGTTCCCCGTACCGGGACGGCTGCTGCTGTCCTCCGCCGCGCCCTCCGTCGAGGGCGCCCGTGCGCTGCTCCCGGCCGATTCGTGCACATGGTGGGCAGTGTGAGGCGGGCCCTGTAAGGTCCCTTGCCGTGACCGCACGGCTAGCTGACATCGCAGCGCAGGCGGGGGTCAGCGAGGCGACGGTCAGCCGGGTGCTGAACGGCAAGCCGGGCGTCTCGGCGGCCACCCGCGAATCCGTACTCGCCGCCCTCGACGTCCTCGGGTACGAGCGCCCCGGCAGGCTGCGCCGGCACAGCGCGGGCCTGGTCGGACTGATCACCCCGGAGCTGGAGAACCCGATATTCCCCGCCTTCGCGCAGGTCATCGCGCAGGGCCTGACCCGCCAGGGCTACACCCCGGTGCTGGCCACCCAGACCCCCGGCGGCTCCACCGAGGACGAGCTGACCGGGATGCTGGTGGAGCGCGGGGTCTCCGGGATCATCTTCGTCTCCGGGCTGCACGCCGACACCACCCAGGACATGCGCCGCTATGAGCAGCTCCGCGGCCAGGGCGTCCCCTTCGTCCTCATCAACGGCTTCTCCGACAAGGTGCAGGCGCCCTTCGTCTCGCCGGACGACCGGGCCGCCATGCGTCTGGCGGTCACCCACCTCGCGTCGCTGGGCCACCGGCGCATCGGGCTCGCACTGGGTCCCGAGCGCTTCGTGCCGGTCCAGCGGAAGATCGAGGGCTATGCGCGGAGCATGAACGAGCAGCTCGGCGTGGCCTCCCCCGAGGCCGAGGGCCTGGTGCAGCACTCCCTCTACACGCTGGAGGGAGGCCAGGCCGCGGCCTCCGCGCTGCTGGACCGCGGGTGCACGGCGGTGGTGTGCGCGAGCGACATGATGGCGCTCGGCGCGATACGCGCGGCGCGGCAGCGCGGGCTCTCCGTGCCGGAGGAGGTCTCCGTCATCGGCTTCGACGACTCGCCGCTGATCGCCTTCACCGACCCGCCGCTCACCACCATCCGCCAGCCGGTCACCGCGATGGGCCAGGCCGCTGTGCGGGCGCTGCTGGAGGAGATCGGCGGGACCCCGGCGCCGCACAGCGAGTTCGTGTTCCTCCCGGAGCTGGTGGTGCGCGGCTCCACCGCCTCCTGCGGCGCGCAGAGCACACCGGGAGCACCCCTAAGTGATCACCCGGAGAACATCCCCGAAACCTCCGCTAAGCCCTCGGTCACAGGGAGGACGGAAACGGCCTAAATACCCGACCGGAGGATGATCGCCGATCGGTCCGATTCTGGCAGACTGGTCCGCTATGGGGGCACCGACGAGCATCAGGGACAAAAGCCGTACGGCCGCCGCACACCCAGGGGAGGTGGCGGCCACCGGGACGGCGGCCGCGCATACCCGCCACTCGCTGATCGCGCGGGTGCGCTCTCCGCGCCGGCCGCGGATCTGGTTCGAGATCCTGCTGATCGGCGTCAGTTACTGGACGTACTCCCTGATCCGCAACGCCGTGCCCGAGCAGCGCGCGCAGGCGCTGGCGAACGCCGACTGGATCTGGCGCACCGAGCACCTGCTCGGGATCGCCGTCGAACAGTCCGTCAACCACGCGGTGAACGGTGTCACCTGGCTCATCGTCACGATGAACTACTACTACGCGACGCTGCACTTCATCGTGACCATCGCCGTCCTGGTGTGGCTCTACCGCTGGCATCCGGGGCGGTACGCCGCGACCCGGCTGGTCCTCTTCGCCACCACCGGCGTCGCCCTGCTCGGCTACTACCTCTACCCGCTGGCGCCGCCGCGGCTGATGGCGGGCGGGGACTTCGTGGACACGGTGCGGGTGCACGACACCTGGGGCTCGATGGCCTCGGGGAACCTCGCCGACATGTCCAACCAGTACGCCGCGATGCCCTCGATGCACATCGGCTGGTCGATGTGGTGCGGGGTCACGATAGTGATGCTGGCGCGGCCGCTGTGGGGGAAGGTACTCGGCGCGCTGTATCCGCTCTCGACGCTGGTGGTCATCGTCTGTACGGCGAACCACTTCTGGCTGGACGCGGTGGGCGGCCTGCTCTGCCTCGCCTTCGGCTTCCTGATGTCCTACGCGTGGTACGGCCGCTTCTCCTACCGACTCCCCAAGCTGGTGCCTGCACCGGCAACACCTGCGACGGGCTGACCCCTCGTCACGTGCCGGGCGGCAATGGCGTGGCTCCGCCGCCCCGCGAAAATCCCTTCCCGCCGCAACGGCAAGCAGCGGAAAAGGGGTCTCCGCCCCCACTGCGGCGAACCCCGTGCCCGCCGCACGGCGGCTCCTCACCCGCCTCGCAGCGAAACCCTTCTCCCGCCGCAGCGGCAAGCAGCCCAGCGGCAGCCGCCGGCGGTCGAAGCGCGAGCTGCGCTGACACCGCCGGGCGGATCCGCTCGACGCGCTTTCCGCCGCGGCGGAAAAGGGGTCTCCGCCCCCGGCGAGGCGGGGCGGGGGTTTCGCCGCCGTGGCGGCGGGAGCAGCCCCGTCGCTGCGGCGAGGCGAATGGGAACTCGCCATCGCAGGCCGGCGGGACCACAGGCGGGTCAGGGGCGCTCAGCCCACCTACCACGCGCTCAGCCCTCGTAAAACAGGCGTTCCATCACCGCGCGGCAGCGGCGGGTCGTGCGGCGGTAGTCCTCGACCATGTCGCCCACGTGGCCCGGGTCGTAGCCCAGGTAGCGGCCCACGGCGGCCAGTTCGCGGGGCTCGGAGGGGAAGGTGTCGCCGGCCCTGCCCCGTACCAGCAGGGTCGCGTTGCGTACGCGGGTCGCCAGCAGCCACGCCTCGTCGAGGGTCTCGGCGTCCTCCGGATCCAGCAGCCCCGCCTCGCGCGCCGCGGCCAGCGCGGTGCGGGTGCGGGTCGTGCGCAGGCCGGGCTCGGTCGCGCCGTGCCGCATCTGGAGGAGCTGGATCGTCCACTCGACGTCGGTGAGGCCGCCGCGGCCCAGCTTGGTGTGGGTGGTCGGGTCGGCCCCGCGCGGCAGCCGCTCGGACTCCATCCGCGCCTTGAGCCGCCGGATCTCGCGTACCGACTCCTCGCTCAGGCCCTCGGCCGGATAGCGCAGCGGGTCGATCAGTTCGGTGAAGCGGCGCCCCAGGTCCGCGTCGCCGGCCAGCGGCTCGGCGCGCAGCAGCGCCTGGCTCTCCCAGACGACCGACCAGCGCCGGTAGTAGGCGGCGTACGAGGTGAGCGAGCGCGCCAGGGTGCCGGACTTGCCCTCCGGGCGCAGGTCCGCGTCGATCAGCAGCGGCGGGTCGGCGCTGGGTAGCTGGAGCAGCCTGCGGATCTCGGTGGCCACGGCGAACGCGGCCTTCCCCGCGTCGTGTTCGGACACCCCCTCGCGCGGCTCGTGCACGAACAGCACGTCCGCGTCCGAGCCGTAGCTCATCTCGTGCCCGCCGAAGCGCCCCATGCCGATGATGCTGAACAGGCAGGGCAGCTCCTCGCCCCACTGCTCGCGCACCGCCGCGCGCAGCGCGCCCGCGAGGGTGGCGGCGTTGATGCCGGTGATCGCGTTGCCGACCCGGTCCACGGCGGGCGCCGGGTCATCCGCGACGGGGGTCTCGTCGGTGCCGTACGCACCGATGATGTCCGCCGCCGCCGTACGGAACAGCTCGCGGCGCCGCACCCCCCGGGCCGCGGCCACCGCCTGCTCGGCGCCGTCCGCGCGGCCGACGGCGGCCAGCACCTCCTGGTGGAGCGCGGCGTGCTCGCGCGGTACGAGGCTGTCCGCGCTGCCGAGCAGGGACACCGCCTCGGGCGCGCGCAGCAGCAGGTCGGGGGCGAAGCGCCCGGCGGAGAGCACGCGCGCGAGGTTCTCGGCAGCGGCGCCCTCGTCGCGCAGCAGCCGCAGATACCAGGGCGTCTTGCCCAGCGCGTCCGAGACCTTGCGGAAGTTGAGCAGCCCGGCGTCCGGGTCGGCCGAATCCGCGAACCACCCGAGCAGCACCGGCAGCAGCGTCCGCTGGATCGCCGCCTTCCGGCTGACGCCGCTGGCCAGCGCCTCCAGATGGCGCAGGGCTGCGGCCGGGTCCGCGTACCCCAGTGCCTCCAGGCGCTGCCGGGCCGCGCGCGGCGACAACCGCGCCTCGCCGATGTCGAGCTGCGCGACGGCGTCCAGCAGCGGGCGGTAGAACAGCTTCTCGTGCAGTCGCCGCACGGCCGCCGCGTGCCGCTTCCACTGTTTCTGCAGCTCGGCGACCGGTTCGCTGCGGAAGCCCAGCGAGCGCGCGAGCCGCCGCTGGTCGGCCTCCGACTCCGGCATCAGATGGGTGCGCCGGAGCTGGTGGAGCTGGATGCGGTGCTCCATGGTCCGCAGGAAGCGGTACGAGGCGTCCAGCTCGGCCGCGTCGACCCGCCCCACATAGCCGCCGGCGGCGAGCTCGGCCAGTGCCTCCAGCGTGGTGGGGCTGCGCAGCGTCGCGTCCGACCTGCCGTGCACCAACTGCAGGAGCTGCACGGCGAATTCGACATCGCGCAGCCCGCCGGGACCGAGCTTGAGCTCGCGGTCGACCTGCGCCGCGGGGATCCCGGCGACGACGCGGGAGCGCATCTGCTGCACGTCCGGCACGAAGTTCTCGCGCTCGGCCGCCTGCCACACCATGGGCCCGACGGCCTCCACGTACTCCTGCCCCAGCGCCAGGTCGCCGGCCACAGGACGGGCCTTCAACAGGGCCTGGAACTCCCAGGTCTTGGCCCAGCGCTGGTAGTACGCGACGTGCGAGGACAGCGTCCGCACGAGGGGTCCGTTGCGGCCCTCGGGGCGGAGGTTGGCGTCGACCGGCCAGATGGTGCCCTCGGGCGTGACGTCGGAGCAGATCCGCATCATCCGCGAGGCGAGCCGCGTGGCCGCTTGGAGTGCCGGGGACTCCTCCACGCCCTCCGCGGGCTCGGCCACGTAGATGACGTCCACGTCCGAGACGTAGTTGAGCTCCCAGCCGCCGCACTTGCCCATGCCGACGACCGCGAGCCGGCAGGCCGCCGCGTCCTCCGGGGCCTCGGCGGCGGCGATCGCGAGGGCCGAGCGCAGCGTGGCGGTGGCCAGCGCCGCGAGCTCGGCGGTCGTCTCGGGCAGGTCGCTGGTGCCGCACACGTCGCGCGCGGCGACCGTCATCAGCGCCCGCCGGTAGAGCCTGCGCAGCTCGTCCGGGTCACCGGCCGGACCGACGGCGGCCTCGAACTCCTCGATCCCCGGGTGCAGGTCCACGTACTCGTAGGTGACCAGCGCATGCCAGTCGTCCGGGTGCCTGGCCAGGTGGTCGCCGAAGGCCGCCGAGGCGCCGAGCACCCCGAGCAGCCGGTCCCGCAGCGGCTTGCTGGTGCGCAGCGTGTCCAGCAGCGTCTGCCGCTCCCCCGAGCCCTCGGCCGCCTCGGCCAGCCGCACGAGCCCGAGCAGCGCCTCGTCCGGGTCGGCCGTGCCGCCCAGCGCGTCGAGCAGCGCGGGATCGTCCCGTACGGGATCCAGCACCGCCTCGTCGAAGAGCCGCTGCGCCGCCGCGGGGTCGGTGAAGCCGTGCCGCAGATACCGCCCGTACCTGCTGCCCCGGCGTCCGCCCGGAGGCGCCTCCTGTACGGGCGCGGCCTCGGGCTCCCGCGAGAACTCCGGCCCGCTCACAGCACCGGAAGCGACGTGCGCGGCCCGAACGGGGTGACCTCGGAGCGCCGCTCCTCCCTTTCCCGCATCGTGCCGCGCGGGAACTCATCCGCCGTCCCGATCATCAGGAGCATGTGCCGCGATCCCCTCTGTGGCCTGCCTGGCGGTCGTCGGTGACAGCCGTCGGTCGTCCCTGAGCAGCCTCGCACGGCCCACGGACGGCCCATATGGCGCCGCTCCGGCCACCGGTCGGTAACCGGCCAGTAGCCGCCTGCCTCAGCGCCTACGCTAGCGGCCGATACGTTCTCTGACCAGCGCAGCAGCGGCCTGCGACCGTTCTCGACGGCGCGCTGCCCACGAGCGCCGCCCTCACCACCGATGCCTCCCCTCGATGCCTCACCACCGGCGCCTGAGCGGCGCCCCCGCGGCGCTCTCCGTCAGCGGCTCAGAGCCTGCCGACCACTCCGCGCCAGGTCCATCCCGCCTTGAGCACCGCGCCCCGCAGCGGATCCTTCAACTCCGAGCTGTCGAAGCGGAACGTCTCCGACACCTCGAGGCCGCCGTCCTTGCCCCGGCCGACCGTCCACTGCACGGACTTCTGGTTCACGGGCCCGCGCCCGTACTCCTTCGACACCGGGACGCCCTCGACCCAGTCGACCTTCCACTGCTCGTCGAGAGCGCGGACCACGTGGTCCCCCGGCACGAACCGCATCCGGATCCGGATCCGGCGGCTCAGCTGAGTGCTGGCGAAGAAGGACTGCCAGGCAGGCTCCATGAGCCGCCACTCGGCGACCAGATCGACGCCTTCCGGCGCGCCGTCACGCACGACGTAGGGGACGTCCGGGCCGTTCAGACCGAGCAGCGCGCCCCGCAGATCCTCCGCGCGCTGTACCGGAACATCGCTGCCAGGCCGCTTCGTGCCGGTCAGTTTGTCGAAGAACCCCATCGAATCCACCTGTCGCATATCCGGCGTCGTCACTCAAGATCACACGCAGCACCGCACCGCCTCAGGGCGCCGCCGTCGGGCGGCGTGGGGCGGGGAGTTGTGGGAGCAGGTCCCATATCGGCCATGAACCGTCTGCCCAGCGGCCCAGCAGGTCCCGCCCCACCAGGTGGATGCGCTGGTCCTTGCCGAACTCGCGGGCGTCGCGGGTGAAACGGCCGTTCGTGACGGCCACCACCACCTCCGCTCCGTGGACAGGACGCGCGGTGCCGTTCAGCCGCTGGAGGTCCGGCGTGCCGACCGGGGCCCCGGCGGAGCCGTCTCGCCGGTGCTTGCACTGGACGACCCAGCGCCGCCCCCACGGATCGGTGGCGATCACGTCCGCGCCCAAGTCGCCGCGGCCGCCCACCCGTTGCGCGTCCGCGCATCCGTCGCGGTGCAACAGGTCCCGCACCGCGTGCTCGAACTGCGTATGGTGCAGGCCGTCTATGCGAGGGAGCTGATAGCGCAGCCCTCGTACGCGTGCCTCCTCCCACCGACGCCGTGCCCGATGCCGGCGCCATCCGAAGGCGCCGGTCGCGAGGACCGCGGCCGCCAGCACGAGCAACACCCACCAGTGCGCCAGCAGCCACTGCACCAGCGCCAGGACCAGCCCCAGGCCCGCTACCGCGGCCACACCGAGGGCGACCCGCTCGTTCTGCCGCTGCTGCTTCGTGCGCCTGCGCCGCCGGCTCACCGGTCCGCCGCCCCGCCGCCGGCTCCCGTACCTCTTCGTCTGTGCGCTGACCTCGGCCATGCGTCTCCCCCTCGAGACTCGCGGGCCTCCCCGCGTCCACCCACCAGTGGAGCAGACGGCACTGACAACGCCCGGAACACGAGCACGGGGACAGGGGGAGGGCGGGGCAGGGGACAGAGCGAGGCCCGGTGCCAGCGGCTCACGGCCGCTGACACCGAGCCTCACCACACAGAGACAGGTCCCTGACCTGCGACTACAGCACCGGCAGCGACTTGCGCAGCTCGAACGGGGTGACCTCGGAGCGGTACTCCTCCCACTCCTGCTTCTTGTTGCGCAGGAAGAAGTCGAAGACGTGCTCGCCCAGGGTCTCCGCGACCAGCTCGCTGCGTTCCATGAGGGTGATGGCCTCGCCGAGGTTCTGCGGGAGGGGCTCGATGCCCATGGCGCGGCGCTCGGAGTCGGAGAGGGCCCACACGTCGTCGTCGGCGCCGGGCGGGAGCTCGTACCCCTCCTCGATTCCCTTGAGGCCGGCGGCCAGGAGGACCGAGTAGGCGAGGTACGGATTGGCGCCGGCGTCCAGGGAGCGGACCTCGATGCGGGTGGAGCCCATCTTGCCGGGCTTGTACATCGGGACCCGGATGAGGGCGGAGCGGTTGTTGTGGCCCCAGCAGATGTACGAGGGGGACTCGCCGCCCTCCCCCGCGGTGCGGTTGGCGCCGCCCCAGATGCGCTTGTAGGAGTTCACCCACTGGTTGGTGACAGCGGAGATCTCGCCCGCGTGCTGGAGCAGCCCGGCGATGAAGGAGCGGCCGACCTTGGAGAGCTGGTACTCCGAGCCCGACTCGTAGAACGCGTTGCGGTCGCCCTCGAAGAGGGAGAGGTGGGTGTGCATGCCCGAGCCCGGGTGCTCCGAGAACGGCTTGGGCATGAACGTGGCCTGCACGCCCTGCTCCAGCGCGACCTGCTTCATCACGAGCCGGAAGGTCATGATGTTGTCGGCCGTCGACAGCGCGTCGGCGTACCGCAGGTCGATCTCCTGCTGGCCCGGCGCGCCCTCGTGGTGGCTGAACTCCACGGAGATGCCCATGGATTCGAGCATCGTGATGGCCTGCCGGCGGAAGTCCATGCCGACGTGCTGCGGTGTGTGGTCGAAGTAGCCGGAGGAGTCGGCGGGCTTCGGCCGGGAGCCGTCCACGGGCCGGTCCTTGAGCAGGAAGAACTCCACCTCGGGGTGGGTGTAGAAGGTGAAGCCGAGGTCGGAGGTCTTGGCGAGGGTGCGCTTGAGCACGTACCGCGGGTCCGCGTACGAGGGCGAGCCGTCCGGCATCAGGATGTCGCAGAACATCCGCGCGGTGCCCGGCGCCTCGGCGCGCCACGGGAGTATCTGGAAGGTGCCGGGGTCCGGCTTGGCGATCATGTCGGACTCGTAGACCCGGGCGAAGCCCTCGATCGCCGACCCGTCGAAGCCCATGCCCTCGTCGAAGGCCTGCTCCAGCTCGGCCGGGGCGACCGCGACGGACTTGAGGAACCCGAGCACATCGGTGAACCAGAGCCGCACGAACCGGATGTCGCGCTCCTCCAGTGTGCGGAGCACGAATTCCTGCTGCTTGTCCATGGTCACCCAATCCTTGCTGGTCAGACGGCCTGCGATGCCCCTTTCGGAGCACCTGCCCCGCACCGCAGTATCCCGGTGCGCGGTTACCGCCACATTACCGGCGTACGGCCAGGTGGCAGCACTCTCGGCGCACATGTGCGCAGCCGCCGTACGAGCCCTGCGGAGGTGCCTGGACGAGCGGCGGCCGCGAACCGGTGTGTGGGGCACCGGTCCGCGGCCGCGGTTCGGGGAAGCTGGGCCGGACGGGTCAGGTCCGGCCCGGGCCGGTTCAGGTGTGCCGGCCGGTGGTGCGCGGGGTACGCCGTGTGGCGGGAGCCGCCGGGGCGAGGGCCCCGCGCACCGGTGGAGCCGATGGTGTTACCTGGCGGTCGTCACTCGACGACGTTCAGCAGCACGTTCGGCGAACCCTGACCCGGGCTCTGCACCGCGTCCTTCGCGCCGCCCTCGACCAGCGCCTTGCTGACCGCGTCCGGCTTGGCGTCGGTGTGCCCGGAGAGGTAGACCGCCGCGGCGCCCGCGACGTGCGGGGAGGCCATGGAGGTGCCGTCGATGGTCTTCTTCGCGTCGTCGCCGCTGTTCCAGGCGCCGGTGATCTGGACGCCCGGCGCGTAGATGTCCAGCGCCTTGCCGAAGTTGGAGAACTCGGCCTGGTTGTCCTTGTTGTCGGTGGCGCCGACGGTGATGGCCTCGGGGACCCGCGCGGGCGAGGAGTTGCCCGCGTCCTGGCTCTCGTTGCCCGCGGCGACCGCGAAGGTCACGCCCTTGGAGATGGTCTCCTTCACGGCCTTGTCCAGGGCCTCGTCGGCGGGACCGCCGAGCGACATGTTCGCGGCCGAGGGGCCCTTGGCGTTCTTGGCGACCCAGTCGATGCCCTTGACGACGCCCTCGGTGCTGCCCGAGCCGTTGTCGTCCAGGACGCGCACCGGCACGATCTTCGCCTTCTTGGCGACGCCGTACGTCTTGCCGGCGACGGTGCTGGAGGTGTGCGTGCCGTGCCCGTTGCCGTCGTCGGCGTTGCCGCCGTCCACGGCGTCGAAGCCCTTCTCGACACGGTCCTCAAAGTCCTTGTGGGACGCTCGAGTTCCGGTGTCGATGACGTATACCTTGACGCCCTCCCCTGCCTTGTCGGGGTACTTGTACTTCTTGTCGAGGTCCGGCTTCTTGCTGTCGATCCTGTCCAGACCCCATGAAGGAGGGTTTGCCTGCTCACCGGCTATGGAGTAGCGGTGGTTGGCGAAGACCTGGTCGACCTGCGGGTCGGCCGCGAGCTGCTTGGCCTCCTGCTCCGACATCTTCGCCGAGTAGCCGTTCAGGGCGGTGGTGTAGGTGTCCTTCACCTGGCCGCCGTAGTTGGCGACGACCTTCTTGCCCTGCGCCGCCGAGGACTTCACGTTCACGGCGTTCTTCTTCATGGTGACGATGTAGCTGCCCTTGATGGCCTTCGCGGAGTTCGCTCCGACCACCGTGCCCTCGGTGGGGGCCGCGTTCGCGGGGAGTGCGAGGCCCGATCCGATGGCGGCGGCTGCCACCATCGCCGCGGCGCCGACTGCGACCTTCTTGCGCGTCACTGCCATTGCGAGGGTTCCTCCTCGTCGTGGGGGGTGTGCGCTGTGTGGGGGTGTGGTGCTCTTTCAGCGCGCCGGAAGCTCAACACAGTGACGCGGTCAGGACAAGAGCTTTCCCGAACCGGACACTTGGGTAATGTTCTGCCCTTCTCCGCAGCTCGGACACCCCTCGGGAAGCCAGCCGAGCGCGGCGGCTTGCATCCCCAACTGGAAGCGGGTACCGGCCCCCAGGCGTTCCATCAGCGCGTGGAGGCGGCGCTGGAAGGTCCGGTAGCTGACACCGAGCTGACGGGCCATGACCTGGTCGGTCATGCCGGTGGTGAGCAGCGCGATCAGGCGCGCCTCCTCGGGCGTGGGGCCTCCGCCGCCGGCGCCCGCGCGGTCGCCGAAGTACTGCCCGATGGGCATCGCGCGCGACCACAGCACCTCGAAGAACTCCCCCAGCGCGTCGAGCAGTCCCGAGGGGTGGATGACGACGCTGCTGGCCAGCTCGTGCGGTGCGGCGCGCAGCGGGATCAGCGCGAGCCGGTCGTCGGCGATCATGAGCTTGGTGGGGGTGTCGGCCATCACCCGGGCGTCCTCACCGAGTTCGGCCGCGGCTCCGACGTCGGTGTCGAGCCGGTGGAAGGCGTCCAGACCGTCGATGTCGTAGATGACGCGGTAGCCGATGCCCTGCCTGAGCCGCTGCTGCTGCACGGGCATCATGCCGGTCTTGGGGTCGAGACGGTCCGGGTCCTGGTTCGCGTACGGGGGTCTGTCGATGCCCCGTACCTCGTGCTGCGCGCTGTGCTGGAGCTGGTCGACCTGCTGGATCACGGCGGGTCTGCCGGTGACGATCTCGACGAGGTCGACGGGGTCGCGGGAGGCGGCGTTGGCGCGGAATCTGGAGGCCAGCACCTGTATGTGTCTTCGCGTGCGGTGGATGGCCTCCTCGCGGGCCAACAGCAGCGACTCGAAGGCGACTTCGGGGGCGACGGGCAGATACCGCTCCTCGGCCGCCCTCCCCCCTCCCCGCTCCTCCGAGTACCGCCCGACCAGGCTCAGCCGCTCCAGCGAGGACAGCGCCTCGCGCACCTTGGCGCTCGAGACGCCGAGCGCGGTACGCAGCTCGGCCACGGTCACGGCACCGTCCACGAGCGCCTCGTAGGTCCGCTGCTGGACGGGGTCGAGCCCGAGTGCCTCCAACATGACGGCATCCTCCGGTCGGTGGCGAGTTCACGTCAATGACCGAAGGGCGCCAGGCCGGGAAGTGGTCGCACCATTCCCGGCGATGTCCGGGCATATCCGCCGCACGGATTCCGCGCCACCGCCATGGGGGCTTCGCCCCAACACCCGCTGCTGATCAGCTTGTTGAAGCGTGTACGGGTGCGTGCGGGGGTGGGACGGGGCGGGTGGGCGTCAGGTTCCCGGCGACCGGTCACATCTTCGGGACTCCGGCCCGCGTGGCACCCTTCCCACATGCCGCCGACCCCGCACCGCTGGACCGCCGCGCCTCCCTCGGACGCCGACTGGCTCGCCGATCTGACCGGCGACGACGGCCTCACGGGCTTCCTCGCGCCGGGACGGCCCGATGCGGCGTGGGTGCTGAACGCGATGTACGAGCACGAGAGCGGGGCGGGCACGGTGTCGCATGACGCGCTGCATCGCGCACGGCTGGCGCGTGGCGAGGTCGCGCCGCTGTACGTCGGCGGCGCGAACGTCGAGGAGACGCCGGGCATGGTCACCACCGGCGGCGACGTCGGCCGCGCTGAGCACCCGGGCCCCGGCTGGCGGCGCCTGCGCTGGGCGGAGCTCGCGCGCCGCCACGGCGATCCGGTGGTGCCGGAGGGACGGCTGCCCTGCCTGCACTGCCTGCCCTCGGCGCGTATGGCGGACGGCAGTTGGCCCGCCGGCATCGCGGTACCGACCGAGGGCAGCCTCGACCGCGAGACGTGGAACCGCCTGACCGCGCTCCTCACGGCCTTCGCGCCGGAGGGCCCCGCCACGCCCTGCCGCGCGTACTACAACCCGTTGGCACGGTTCGCCGCGACCGGCGACGCGACGGAGTACGACACACGCTGCGTGCGCGCGGGAACGCTGGGCGGCGCGCGGGCCCTCTACGACGCGGAGGAGACGGCCTTCTCCCCGTCCAACCTCTGGCCCGAGGACCGCACATGGGTCCTGTGCACCGACTACGACCTGTGGGGCACGAAGGTCGTGGGCCCCAAGCCGCTGATTGAACGCTTGCTGCGGGACGAGGACTTGGAGGCAGTACGCCTGCCCTGGGCGCCGTGAGGTCGCCCACGCGTCAGAGCAGGTGGTCGGCCTCCCCCGCCTTGATACCCGCTATCAACGCCCGCAGCGCGTCGCGGGAATCGGCGACGAAGTGGTCTTCCTGGCCGCGTACGGCGATGTACGCGCGCCCCGCGTCGTCGGTGCCGAGGCGGAAGCAGTTGTTGCCCTCCGCGCAGAACGGGTCTTCCCAGGTGATGTCTGCCATGGCTGCCCTCTCAAAGCTGACGTGCGACGCCGTGAATGAAGTCGCGTGACTCTGCCGTCGAAAGCGACGCTCGTTCCATCCAGTCCAGGTGTTGCCGGTACTTGGCCAGCTGGGCGTCAGCGTTCATGAACTCCGGCCCGTGCGCGGAGTCGAGCTGCACGGTGTCCAACTGCGGAACGGGGCCGTCGACGTACAGCAACGCGTGCCCCGCACCGGGAAAGGCGCCACGCTCGACAGGGATCACCCGCACCACGACACCATCTCTCTCAGACCACTCGGACAAGTACTCCAACTGTTCCCGCGTGGCCTCGCGTCCTCCGAACTGCATGCGCAGCGCCGCCTCGTGGATGTAACTCACGCACTCCGGAGGCGCCTCCCCGTCGAAGACCTTCCGCCGGCCCATCCGGTGCGCCACGCGCAATTCGACCTCCAGACGCGTCATCGGCGGAAGCCCTGCGCTGAACACCGCACGCGCATACTCCTCCGTCTGCAACAGCCCTGGGAGGTGCACCGTCTGAACGGTGCGGATCCGGTGTGCGTGCCATTCGAGTTCGGCGATGTCGAGGAGGCCGGACGGGAGGGAGCCCCGGTACTCCTCCCACCAGCCGCCGCCGCGTTCGCCCGCCATGGCCACGAGCGCGTCCACGTACGTCGCGTCCGCGCACGCGTAGTTGGCGACCAGCGTCCGTACGCGCTCCGGCGTGATGCGCCGGTCGCCGGACTCCATGTTGGAGATCTTGGTGCGGTCTATGCCCAGCAGGCCCGCCGCGTACTCCGTCGTCACGTCGGCGGCGGTGCGCAGCCTGCGCAGCTCGGCGCCCAGGCGCCGCTGGCGCTGAGTCGGGGGCCTGGAGGGCATGGCGGCCTTTCGTAGGCGGGGGCGCACTCCTAGGGGGTAATTACCACTGAGGGAGTGGCGCTCGTTCCGACAGTGTGCCACGTTGAGTAACGCACCACTCACGCAACCGAGTTGGAAGCGCATCGCGCGAGCCTGCCCCCTCATCCCTGGAAGGGGTGGGCCGCGCCCAGGGAGACGGGCCACCGCTCGAGCGCGGCTCACCGCAGCACCCCCACCACCCAGGGAGTCAGCATGCCCGCACACCCCACCTGGCGCATCCACCACGTACCGGCGAAGCCCGTCCGCCGCTCCCCGGACGGGATCACCATCCCGCTCTGGCTGCTCCAGAACGACACCCACCACTGCGACCTCGACCTCTCCCTCACCCCGGCCCAGGCGGAGCTGCTGCACGCGCAGCTCTGCCGCGCCCTCGCCACCGCATGGGAGCCGGGCCCCGCCTGCCGGGCGTGAGCGCGGACACCCGGCACCCGCCCTCCCCGCACACCGCGGGGAGGGCGGGAAATACGCTCAACCCACGTACAGACCAAACGCATTGGGAGAACGAGGCTTGACGGGGTCACTGAGAACGCGCGGGACACGGTGTGCCGCAGCCATCGCCGCGCTGGCCATGACGGCGGGCTGCTCCGCGTTCAAGTCGGACCCACCACCCGAGCCGAAGCCGACGGAGACCACCGCGCTGTGCGGAGGGCTCTTCGGCGAGCAGGGCGGCACCGCTCTCCGCGGGCTGCTGGCGAGCCCCGAGGTCCGCCCGGCGAGCAGGCATGAAGGCGCGAAGCCGGAGAGGGTCGCCGCGGCCATGAAGGCGGGCTCGCGGCCCGGCGCCCTGGCGAGCGTCTGTCGCTTCACGGTTCCGCCGAACGGGGAGGACGCCCAGTCGGTGAACGTGAAGTTCGGCTGGACCCCTGCGCCGGAGCGGCAGAAGAAATACTCCCTCGAATACGCGGCGGGCTCCTCGTTCATCGAGCTCGGCTTCCCCATCGAGACCGACGGAGAGAGCGCCGTCTATTTCGCGTGCCGTGCACCGGGACACCGCACGAGGACGGTGAAGGGGGTCTCCCACCTCCACCGGCACGCCGTCACCGGCCTGGACGCCGAGGAGAAGGACCGGGCCCGCGCCCAGGTGCTGCTCTCCGCCGCCTCCCGGATGCGCGACGCGCTGCGCTGTACGAACAAGCCCGGCCTGTCGCCGGACTCCACGCTGCGGGACATGCCGGGCAACAAGCGCGCGGTCGCCGAGCAGCCGCTCCGCTGGCCCCGGCTCCCCGAAACCGGCCCGGCCCCCACGGCGTAAGGCCTCCCCCGCCATAACGTCAGAGCGACGATTACACTCGGACCCGTGCCTCAACTACGTCTCGCTCTGAATCAGGTCGACTCCACCGTCGGTGACCTCGACGGGAACGCCGAGTCCGTCGTCCGCTGGACCCGGCACTCCGTCGGGCAGGGGGCGCATCTCGTCGCCTTCCCGGAGATGATGCTGACCGGCTACCCGGTCGAGGACCTCGCGCTGCGGTCCTCCTTCGTGGAGGCCAGCAGGGCCGCGCTGCGCGCGCTCGCGCGGCGGCTCGCGGACGAGGGGCTCGGCGAGGCCCCGGTGGTCGTGGGCTATCTCGACCGCGCGGACGACGCGCCGGCGCGGTATGGGCAGCCCGCCGGCGCCCCGCAGAACGCCGCGGCGGTGCTGCACCGCGGCGAGGTCGCGCTGACCTTCGCCAAGCACCACCTGCCGAACTACGGCGTCTTCGACGAGTTCCGGTATTTCCTGCCCGGTGAGACGCTCCCCGTCATCCGCGTGCACGGCGTGGACGTCGCGCTCGCCATCTGCGAGGACCTGTGGCAGGACGGCGGCCGGGTGCCCGCAGCGCGCTCCGCGGGGGCCGGGCTGCTGCTGTCCGTGAACGCCTCCCCGTACGAGCGCAACAAGGACGACATCCGCCTCGACCTCGTACGGAAGAGGGCCCAGGAAGCCGGGTGCACGACCGCCTACCTCGCCATGACCGGCGGGCAGGACGAGCTCGTCTTCGACGGCGACTCGATCGTGTGCGACCGGAACGGCGAAGTGCTCGCGCGGGCGCCGCAGTTCGAGGAGGAGTGCGTCGTCCTCGACCTGGAGCTGCCGGCCGCCGCCGAGGAGCCGCCGGCCGGGACCGTGGACGACGGGCTGCGCATCGAGCGCCGCACCCTGTCGGCCGAGCCGGTGCCCGCGTACGAGCCCGAGCACCGCGGCGTGGTGACGCCCGAGCTGGACAACGACGAGGAGATCTACCGCGCGCTGGTCGTCGGGCTGCGCGCGTACGCCGTGAAGAACGGCTTCCGCTCCGTGCTGATCGGGCTCTCGGGCGGCATCGACTCCTCGCTGGTCGCCGCGATCGCCTGCGACGCGCTGGGCGCGGAGAACGTGTACGGGGTCTCGATGCCCTCCCGCTATTCCTCGGAGCACTCCAAGGACGACGCGGCGGACCTGGCGGAGCGCACCGGGCTGCACTACCGCACGGTCGCGATCGGGCCGATGTTCGACGCGTACATGGAGTCGCTGGGCCTCACCGGCGTCGCCGAGGAGAACCTGCAGTCCAGGCTGCGCGGCACCACGCTGATGGCGATCTCCAACCAGGAGGGCCACATCGTCCTCGCGCCGGGCAACAAGTCCGAGCTGGCCTGCGGCTATTCGACCCTGTACGGGGACTCGGTCGGCGCGTACGGGCCGATCAAGGACGTCTACAAGACGAACGTGTTCCGCATCGCGAAGTGGCGCAACCGCGCCGCCGAGGCGCGCGGCGAGACCCCGCCCATCCCGGAGAACTCGATCACCAAGCCGCCGAGCGCCGAGCTGCGCCCCGGCCAGGTGGACACCGACTCGCTGCCGGACTACGACGTGCTGGACAAGGTCCTCAAGCTGTACGTGGACGGCGACCGCGGCCGCGACGAGATCATCGCAGCGGGGTACGACGCCGAGCTGGTCACACGGGTGCTGAAGATGACCGACACGGCGGAGTACAAGCGCCGCCAGTACCCGCCGGGCACCAAGATCTCCGCCAAGGGCTTCGGCAAGGACCGCCGCCTCCCGATCACGAACAGGTGGCGGGAGACGGGAGCCTGAGCACCGCGCCCCTGTGGCACGCACAAGGGCCCCGCCGACGGTTGTCGGCGGGGCCCTTGTGCGTGGTGCTTACTCCGCTGCGGAAGCGGCCATCTGGGGCATGGACTCGCCCCGCGCCACCACCCGGGACATCGAGCCCGTACGTCCGCGGTCCAGGTAGCCCGCGAGGAGGGCGATGGCCAGGCCCAGGACGGCGAGGACCGCGCCGGCCACCGCCGGGGAGGTCCAGCCGAAGCCGGCCGAGACGACGACGCCGCCGAGCCACGCGCCGCCCGCGTTGGCCAGGTTGAACGCGGAGTGGTTGGAGGCCGAGGCCAGCGTCGGCGCGTTCTCCGCCTTGGTCATCACCAGCATCTGGATCGGCGTGGTGGTGCCGAAGCCCACCGCGCCGAGGATCACGACCATGATCAGCGCCGCCCAGGTCACGTGCACCGCGTAGGTGAAGACCACCAGCGACACGGCGAGCGCCGCCAGCGCCCCGTACATGGTCGGCCGCAGCGCGCGGTCGGTGAGCGGGCCCGCGGCGAACGCGCCCAGCGTCATGCCGACGCCGAACAGCGCCAGCACCCAGGTCGTGCCGGACTCGGGCAGCCCGGTGACCTTGGTCATCATCGACGCCAGGTAGCTGTAGACGGCGAACACGCCGCCGAAGCCGCACACCGCGGTGAGCAGCCCCAGCAGGACCTGCCCGTTCCACAGCGCGCGCAGCTCGTGGCCGACCCCGGTGTGCGCCTCCTTCGGGAGCCTGGGGATCAGCACGGCGAGCGAGGCCATGGCGAGCAGCCCGATCGCGGTGACGATCAGGAAGGTGGCGCGCCAGCCGAGCTGCTGGCCGATCGCGGTGCCGGCGGGTACGCCGACGATGTTGGCCACGGTCAGGCCCATGAACATGACCGCGACGGCACGGGCCCGGCGGTCCTCTCGTACGAGCCGGGCGGCGACGACCGCGCCGACGCCGAAGAAGGCGCCGTGCGGCAGGCCGGCCAGCACCCGTCCTGCGAGCAGCGTGCCGAAGCCCGGAGCGAGCGCGGAGGCGAGATTGCCGACCGTGAAGAGCGCCATCAGCGCGAGCATCATCCGCTTCCGCGGGATGCGCGCGCCCAGCGCGGTGAGCAGCGGCGCACCGATCACGACGCCGATGGCGTACGCGGAGACGAGGTACCCGGCCGTGGGCACGGAGGTGCCCAGGTCGTCCGCGACGTTGGGCATGAGGCCCATCATCACGAACTCGGTCGTACCGATCCCGAAGGCCGATATCGCCAGGGCGAGCAGGGCCATGGGCATAGCGCAGGGAACCTTTCCAGGCAGGGGTGGTCAGGGCAGAACGTGCGAAGGAGGAAACGGAGCGTTCCGCGCTGAACCGGCTCCGTAAGTTCTCTCTCCAAACAAAGTCTGCCAGCCCCATTGTTCCCGGAGGCCAACGCCGTGTTTCCAGTGGGCTACATCACCGCGCGCACACCCGGAACCGCGCGCACCACCGGCTGACGGCCCGGCAGCCGGGAACGGTCAGAAGTTGACCGCCGCCGCCACGGGAAGGTGGTCGCTGCCGGTCTTCGGGAGGGTCCAGGAGGACACCGGCTCCAGGTTCTTCACCATGATCTGGTCGATGCGCGCCATCGGGAACGAGGCGGGCCAGCTGAACCCGAAGCCGTTGCCCGCCGCGCCCTGCGTGGAGCGCATCTGCGAGGTGACCGGCGCGAGCGCGCGGTCGTTCATGGTCCCGTTGAGGTCGCCGAGCAGCACGACCTTGCCGGTCCTGTCGTTCGAGATCGCCTTGCCCAGCGCGTCGGCGCTGTCGTCCCGCTGGTTCGCGGTGAAGCCCGCCTGGAACTGCACGCGCACCGAGGGCAGATGGGCCGCGTAGACCGCGACCTCGCCCTTGGGGGTGTGCAGGGTGCTGCGCATCGCGCGCGGCCAGCCCATCTTGATGTCCACGGTGCGGGTGTCGCTCATCGGGTACTTGCTCCAGAGCCCGACCGTGCCGACCAGCTTGTGGTACGGGTATTCGCTGGCGAGCTGCTTCTCGTACGCCGGGCCCTCACCCTGTGCGACCTCCTCCAGGGAGATCACGTCGGCGTCGGTGGCGGCGAGCTTGCGGGCCGTGCCGGCCGGGTCCGGGTTCCCCGCGTTGACGTTGTGGGTGACCACGGTGAGGTCGCCGCCGCTGCCGGACTTGTCGGTGAGCTGGCCGCCGAAGAGGTTCAGCCACACCAGCGCGGGCACCACCGTGGCGATCAGCGCGAGGGGCGAGCGGCGCAGCAGGCCGGCGACCAGCAGCACGGGGATGAGCAGGCCGCCCCAGGGCAGGAAGGTCTCCCAGAGCGAGCCGAGGTTGCCGACCGAGTTCGGGATGTCGGCGTGCAGCAGGAAGGCGAGCGCCAGCAGCACCGCGACGGCCGCGATGATCCAGCCGCGCCGCCACATGCCGGGCCCTCCCCAGCGGGAGAAGGCGCTGCGCACTCGGCCCCCGCCGCGGCCGGGTCCACGCCGGCCGCCGTCGCCGGTCTCCGCGGCCTCAGCCATGTACGCACGTGCCATCCGCTGATCCTCACTTGCCTGTGCGATGTCTGGTGAACGATAGGCGATGCCGGTCATTTACTGAAAAACCAGCCGCCCGGCCCGTCTTGGGCCCACGGGCCTTCCTAGTCCGCCCGCGTAAGAACCTCTCTTACGGCCCTTGCGGGATGCCCCGGAGGCCACCCCCTGCGGCCCTCTCGTCCATGACGACGTCGGTACGAAGACTCCGTACGCCGTGCAGGACGAACGCACCGCCCCGTGAGGTTCCGGCCACGGCGGATCGCCCTTGCCCTGTGACACAACGCGCATCTCCATGCCAGCATGAACACGTATCTGGGGACGCCGTACGGCGCCTCAAGACGACGAAAACAAGAGGAGCCAGCGCGATGACGCCTGCGCAGAATCAGCCTGCTCACACACAGTCCCAGGGCGCACAGTCCCAGGGCGCGAAGCCCGCGGGGGAACGACAGCCCGCCACCCTCTACGGCGGGGCGCGGAACCGGCGTGTCACGGTCCGCGACCTCTCGGCCGCCAAGGAACGCCACGAGAAGTGGCCCATGCTCACCGCCTACGACGCGATGACCGCCTCGGTCTTCGACGAGTCCGGCATCCCGGTCCTGCTGGTCGGCGACTCGATGGGCAACTGCCACCTGGGGTACGAGTCGACCGTGCCCGTGACCATGGACGAGATCGCGCTGCTCACGGCGGCCGTCGTGCGCGGCACCAAGCGCGCCCTGGTGGTCGCCGACCTGCCCTTCGGCGCGTACCAGGAGGGGCCCGTACAGGCCCTGCGCTCCGCCACCCGGCTGGTCAAGGAGGCCGGTGCCGGGGCCGTGAAGCTGGAGGGCGGCGAGCGCTCGGCGCACCAGATCGAGCTGCTCGTGCAGTCCGGCATCCCGGTCATGGCGCACATCGGCCTGACACCGCAGTCCGTGCACGCGATGGGGTACCGGGTGCAGGGCCGCGGCGAGGAGGCCGCGCAGCAACTGCTGCGGGACGCCAAGGCCGTCCAGGACGCGGGCGCCTTCGCCGTGGTGCTGGAGGCGGTGCCCGCCGCGGTCGCCGCCGAGGCCACGGCCTCGCTGCACATCCCGACCGTGGGCATCGGCGCGGGCGCCGGGTGCGACGCGCAGGTCCTGGTGTGGACCGACATGGCGGGCATGCCGCCGGGGCGGGTGCCGAGCTTCGTGAAGCAGTACGCGCGGCTGCGCGAGGTGCTGGGCGAGGCGGCGAAGGCGTACGCGGACGACGTGGTCTCGGGGAGCTTCCCTGACGCGGAGCACAGCTTCAGCTAGGTCCGTGACCGGGTGTGCGAGTGGCCGGGTGCCACACGCCGCGCCCCCGCACAAGGGGCCCGGGGACCGTTTCGCGAGCGGTCCCCGGGCCCTTCGCCGTAGGACCGACGGGCACCGACAACCGTCCGATCTACCCGTATCGGCCGCCTGTCGGTGGATTGTCGGTGGCGGGTGGCACCTTTGTCTCCATGACGCGACACAAGACCACCACTCCGGGCCGCGGCGGGCCGAACGCCGTCGAAGTACGCGGTCTGGTCAAGCACTTCGGGGACAACAAGGCCGTCGACGGCATCGACCTCGACGTCCGCGAGGGCACCGTGATGGGCGTGCTCGGGCCGAACGGCGCGGGCAAGACCACCCTGGTCCGGATGCTCTCCACGCTGCTCGTGCCGGACGCGGGCCACGCGACCGTCGCGGGGTACGACGTCGTGCGCCAGCCCCGCGAGCTGCGCCGCACCATAGGCCTGACCGGGCAGTACGCCTCGGTCGACGAGAAGCTGTCCGGCTGGGAGAACCTCTACATGATCGGGCGGCTGCTCGACCTCTCCCGCAGGGACGCCAGGAAGCGCGCCGACGAGATGCTGGAGCGCTTCTCGCTGACCGAGGCGGCCAAGCGCCCGGCCAGCAAGTACAGCGGCGGCATGCGCCGCCGCCTCGACCTGGCCGCCTCCATGATCGGCCGGCCGCGCGTGCTGTATCTGGACGAGCCCACCACCGGCCTCGACCCCCGCACCCGCAACGAGGTGTGGGACGAGGTGCACAACATCGTCCAGGAGGGCAACACCGTCCTCCTCACCACGCAGTACATGGAGGAGGCCGAGCAGCTCGCCAGCGAGCTCACCGTGGTGGACCGCGGGCGGGTCATCGCCGAGGGCCGGGTGCACGAGCTCAAGGCCAAGGTCGGCGGCCGCACCCTGCGGATACGCCCGGCCGCCGCGGACGACCTGCGCCGGATGACCGAGGAGCTCGCGCACGCGGGCCTGGACGGCGTCGGCGGGGCCACCGCGGACGAGGGCGCGGGCGAGGTGTCCGTGCCGATCGTGAGCGACGAGCAACTGACGGCCGTGGTCGGCCTGTTGAGCGCCCGCGACTTCGCCATCGCCGACATCTCCACCCATCTGCCCAGCCTGGACGAGGTGTTCCTCGCCATCACAGGCCAGAAGGCCACCCACCAGGACGACGAGAGCACCGCCCACGAGACCGAGGAGGTCGCGGCGTGACCACCGCCACCGCACCCCAGGCGTCGGCCGCCACCGGCGCCCCGGCCCCCACGCCGCCCAAGCCGGGCGTGGACGAGGGCCGGATCGGCCTGCGGGCCAATCTGCGGCACATCGGCGCCCTGGTGCGCCGGAACGCCCTGCAGATCAAGCAGGACCCGGAGTCGATGATGGACGCGCTGCTGATGCCCATCATCTTCACCCTGCTCTTCGTGTACGTCTTCGGCGGCGCCATCGGCGGCGCCGGGGCGGGCGGCGGCGCCGGGCGCGAGAAGTACGTGCAGTATCTGGTGCCCGGCATGATGGCCATGATGTGCATGAACATCGCCATGGCGGTCGGCACCGGCATCAACGAGGACTTCCGCAAGGGCGTGATGGACCGCTTCCGGTCCATGCCCATAGCCCGCTCCTCGGTGCTCATAGCCAAGGTCGTGGTGGAGATAGCGCGCATGCTGGTCGCCATCGCGGTGCTGCTCACCGTGGGCTTCCTGGTGGGCTTCGACATCCAGGGGCACTGGCTCGGGATGCTCGCCTCGGTCGGCCTGACCGCGCTGTTCGGCGGCTCGCTGCTGTGGATCTTCATGATCCTGGGCCTCACCATGCGCACCGCGCAGGCCGTGCAGGGCGTGTCCTTCCTGGTGCTGATGCCGCTCCAGTTCGGCTCCTCGGTGTTCGTGCCGGTCAGCACGATGCCGGGCTGGCTGGAGTCCTTCACCCACGTCAACCCGCTGACCCAGCTCGCCGACGCGGCCCGCGCCCTGATGACGGGGCAGGGCGATGTGGCGGACCCGGTGATGTGGACCGTGGTCTGGTCGGTCGGCCTGACCGTGGTGATGGCGCCCATCGCCATCGCCAAGTTCCGCAAGAAGGCGTGAGCGCCGCCGAGTTCCGGACCCGGCACGCCGACCCGCCGCGCTGAGAGTCGCGTCGGCCGGGAGCGCGTCGGGGCGGCCGGTCAGCCGGCCGCCCGCTCCCGGACAGCGCGGTGGACGAGGGCGGTGGCCTCCTCCAAGGAGAGGCCGCCGCCCTTCGCGTAGGCGCGCGCGAAGTCCCGCTCCCCCAGCGCCTCCCGTACGGCCCGCTCCGCCGCGTCCCTGGCCTGCTGCTCATGGGGCTGGAGCCGGTAGCCCTCGGGCCGCCCGTTGTGCGCGTCGTGCGCGCCCAGCAGCGCCGCGCCGTCCTCGGCGCCGCCCAGCGCGGCCGAGGCCCAGGCGGCGAGCGGGAGCTGGCTGAGCAGCAGGTTCGGCACGAGCATCTCGCCGAGCTTCGTGTGCATCCGCCGCAGCGCCTCGCCCGAGGTGGCCAGGGCCTCCGCGTACGACCCGTCGAGGCAGTGCAGCCAGGCGAGGGCGCCCTGCACGATGCCGCAGAAGAGCGCGGGCTCGCGGTCGCGGAAGTGCGCCTCCTGCGGCTCCAGCCACTCCCGTGCCCGGTCCGTCTCCCCGCGCCGCCCCAGGTGCACGGCGTACTGGATCGCGGAGAAGTTCGGGCTCTCGCCCCGCGCGTCCTCCAGCTCCTCGGCCGCGGCCCGCAGCAGTTCACCGCCGCGCGCAGCCTCACGGGGATCGGCCGACTCCGCGAGGGCGCTGCCCAGACGGGAGCGCAGCATCGGCATCTGCTGGTGTGCGCCGATGCCCCCGGCGCGTTCCACGGCCCGCGCGAAGGCGGCGGCAGCGCGGTCGTACTCGCCGCGCAGCATGGCCACTTCGCCCTGCCCCGACAGCGCCTCGGCCTCGCCCCAGCCGTCCCCGAGCCGCGCGAAGATCTCCAGACTCTCGTCCGCGTCGCGCCCCGCGGCCTCCATCGCGCCGGGCTGCTCCTGGGTCATCTTGGTGCGCATCTGGAGCGTGAAGGCGAGGTCCCAGTCGTACCCGTGCGCGCGGCAGCCCTCGACGGAGGCGTCCAGCACCCGGCGCATCCCGGGGAAGCCCTCGGCCGTCATCCAGGCGAAGATCCACATGGCGCCCGGCAGGCGGCAGACCTGCGGCTGGCCCGGCTCGTACGAGGCGGCCACCACGCGCAGCGTGTCACCCCACGCGGAGCTCTCCGGCGACTCGGCGGCGATGGCGTCCTGCGCCGCGGCGATCCGCATCAGGGCCACCCCGCGCCGCGCCTCCGCCAGTACGTCGTCGCCGAGGGGCGGCGGGCTGTCCGTGCACTGCTCGTACACCGCCGGCACCGGTCCGGCGACGGGCCCGGCGAAGGGGTCGGGGCCGAGCGCGGCGACGGCGTCGGCCCAGCCGCGCGAGTCCGCGCGGTGGTCGCGGAGCTGCCAGAACCAGGCCATCGCGTGCACCAGCACCAGCCCCTCCTGCTCGTCGCGCGCGGCGACGGCGCGGCGCAGGGCGGTGCGGATGTTGTCGTGCTCGCGCTCCAGCAGGGCCATGGCGCGCACCTGGTCAGGGCCGCGGAGCAGGGGGTCGGTGGTGCGGGCGAGTTCGCGGTACGCGGTGAGGTGGCGGCGTTCGGCCGCCGCGCGCTCGCCCTCCTCCTCGGCGAGGCGCTCTGCCGCGTACTCGGCGACGGTCTCCAGCAGGTGGTAGCGCATGCCGCCGTCGCCGTACGGGTCCACGGGCGTGGCCACGACCAGCGACTTGTCGACAAGGGAGGCGAGCAGCGCGGCGGTGTCAGCGGGCTCTTCGCCGGGGCCTTCTCCCGAGCAGACCTCCTCGGCCTGTTCCAGCGCGCAGCCGCCGGAGAACACCGACAGCCGCCGCAGCACGGCCCGTTCGGGTTCCTCCAGCAGGTCCCATGACCAGTCGACGACCGCGCGCAGCGTCTGCTGGCGGGGCAGCGCGGTGCGGGCGCCGCTGGTCAGCACCCGGAACCTGTCGTCCAGGCGGTCCGCGAGCTGCCGCGGCGTGAGCGCGCGCAGCCGGGCGGCCGCCAGCTCGACGGCCAGCGGCAGGCCGTCCAGCCTGCGGCAGATCTCCGCGCAGGTCTCCGGGTCGTCCTCGGTACGGAAGCCGGGCCGGGCCGCGGCGCCCCGGTCGGCGAGCAACCGGAGGGAGACCGGCGCGGGCAGGGGATCGACGGGGCGCACGGTCTCGCCGGGCACGCCGAGGGGTTCCCTGCTGGTGGCCAGCACGGTGACGCCGGGGCAGGCGGTGAGCAGGGTCTCGGCGAGGGCCGCCGCCGCGTCGATGAGGTGCTCGCAGTTGTCGAGCACGAGCAGCATGCGGCGCTGCGCGCAGCGTTCGGCGAGCTGGGCGAGGGGGTCGTGCGCGTGCGGGTCGGCGGCCAGCACCTCGGCGGTGGCCGGGCGTACGACGGTTTCGCGGCCGCCGAGGGCGGTGAGGACGGTTTCGGCTACGCGGGATGTCGCGTCCGTGTCCGCCTCGGTGCGTACGGGGGCGAGCTCGGCGACCCAGACGCCGTCGGGCCACGCGTCGGGGGCGGCGGCGGTCGCGGCCTCCAGCGAGAGTCGGGTCTTCCCTGCGCCGCCGGGGCCGGTGAGCGTGAGCAGCCGCGCGCGCGGCAACTCCTCGGCGATGGCCCGCAGTTCCTCTTCTCGCCCGACGAAGCTGGTCAGCGGCACCCGCACGTTGCCCCGCGGCGGGGCGTCCGCCCCGCCCTCCCTGCGCTCCCCGCCCCCCGCCGGAGGTGTGGGCAGTCGTTCCGCAGGGGCGGAACGGGTGGGCACACCCGGAACCGCACCCGCGAGGCCACCCCTCCCCGCACCCACCGCAGGCGCAGCCGTCCCGCGCAGCGGATCCCTCGCGGGGGCGCCGGATTCGGGTGCCGGGGTGCGGTCCCTACGCGGGTGCGGTCCTGCGCTGTGCCCACCCTGCGCCCCTGGCGCAGACTGCCCACAGCGCAGGGCGGCGGAAGGGGCGCCGTCACCCCCACCACGCAGCAACTCCGCGTGCAGGGCGCGCAGTTCAGGGCCCGGGTCCGTGCCCAGGCGGGCGGCCAGGTCGCGGCGTACGGACTCGTACGCCTCCAGAGCCTCCGCGGGGCGGCCCGCATCCCGCAGCGCGCGCACATGCAGGAGCTGGGCCCGCTCGTCCAAGGGGTGCTCGGCCGCCAGCTCCCGCACCGCCGGCAGCGCCTGCTCGGCGCGCCCCAGCTCCAGTTCGGCGGCCAGCCGGGTGCGGCGCGCCGAGAGCCACCGCTCACGCGCCCGTACCCCCGCCGCACCGCCCCCGTCCGGCAGGTCGGCGAAGACGGGCCCGTGCCACAGCGCCAGCGCCTCGTCCAGCAGGTCGGCGGCCTTCGCCGGTTCGCCTCCTGCCAGCAGCCCGCTGCCCTCGCCCGCGAGGCGTTCGAAGCGGAACAGGTCGATGTCGTCGCGCTCGACGACGAGCCGGTATCCGCCCGCGCCGGAGGCCACCGCATCTCGGCCCAGCGCCCGGCGCAGCCGGCCCACCAGGGCCTGGAGCGCGGCGAGTTCGTCGTCGGGCGCCGACTCCTCGCCCGGCCACACCCGCGCGGCCAGCGACCCCGTGCTCACGGCGCGCCCGCCCGCCATGGCCAGCGCGGTCAGCAGCGCGCGCAGCCGCGGACCGCCCGTCGGCACCGGGGTGCCGTCCGGGCGCCATGCCGCGACGGGCCCCAGAACGCGGTATCGAAGACGCACCGTTTCAGCATGCCAGGCGCCCCCGCACCGGCCCACGCGCGCACCCGCGCAGCGCACCGCCGCACACGGGCCCGCCCTCCGCCGCACCCGCGCCGCACATACGCGGGGTAACTCGCGACCCCGCACCGCCGCCCGGTACGGTCCCCTTCCATGACCAGCACCTCCACCCATCCCGAACACCACCGCATCAGCCCGGTCTTTCTCGCGCTGCTGGCGGTCATGGGGATCTCCGGATGGGCGGTGTGGTCCGGCTGGACCGGGGTCACCGGGATCGCGGTGTTCCTGTTCGTGGTGTCCGGCTGGATCGTCTCGCTCTGTCTGCACGAGTTCGCGCACGCGACGACGGCCCTGCGCGGCGGCGACACCTCGGTCGGCGCGAAGGGCTATCTGACCCTCAACCCGCTGAAGTACACGCACGCGCTGCTCAGCATCGTGCTGCCGGTGATCTTCGTGATCATGGGCGGCATCGGGCTGCCGGGCGGCGCGGTCTACATCGAGCGCGGCAGGATCGGCGGCCGCTTCCGCAGGCTCAAGAACAGCCTGATCTCGGCGGCGGGACCGCTCACCAACGCCTTCTTCGCGGTGCTGCTGACCGCGCCGTTCTGGCTGGGCGCGGTGGGTGATGTGCCGTACGCGTTCAGATCGGCGCTGGCGTTCCTGGCGATGCTCCAGGTCACGGCCGCGATCCTGAACTTCGTACCGGTGCCGGGCCTGGACGGCTACGGGGTGCTGGAGCCCTGGCTCAGCCACGGGCTGCGGCGGCAGGCCGAGCCCTTCGCGCCCTTCGGGCTGCTGATCGTCTTCGGCTGCCTGTGGATCCCGTCGGTGAACCACGCCTTCTGGGGCATGATCGACACGGTGACGGGCTGGCTGGGGGTCTCCCCCGCGGACGTGGACTACGGCCTGGAGTACTTCCGCTTCTGGCAGGGCGAGCCGCAGATCACCATGACGCCGCCCCCGTGACCGGGGACTATTCCGCGGCGGCCCGGGGCTGGGCCTGAGCCTGGTCGGCGTCGGCCCCGGCGGTGCGCGCCGCGCGGGCCCGCTTCACGTAGTACCAGGCCATGTTGGAGGTCAGCCCGGCCAGCAGCACCCAGACGATCCCGAGCCAGCTCCCCTTCGCGAAGGAGACCACGGCGGCCGCCACCGCCAGCAGGCAGACGACGACGGCGTACGCGGCGAAGCCGCGGGGCGAGCGGGGGGTCAGGGCGGGCATGGGGGTGTTCTCCAGACGGACCGCAGAAATCGACGACCCGCCCATTGTCCCCCATGCCCTGCGGCGATCTTCAGCGCGTACGGGACCGCGCCCGCACCCGCGCCCGCACCCGTACGAGGAAGGCCGGGGCCCCGGTCAGATGTCGGTGAGCCGCACCCCGGCGTGCGCCTTGTAGCGGCGGTTCACCGAGATGAGGTTGGCGACCAGGGACTCGACCTGGTGCGCGTTGCGCAGCCGCCCGGCGAACACGCCGCGCATGCCCGGGATGCGCTGGGCCAGCGCCTGCACGGTCTCGCAGTCGGCGCGCACCTCGCCGAGCACCATCACATCGGTCTCGATCTCCTCGACCTCGGCGTCGGAGAGCAGCACGGCCGAGAGGTGGTGGAAGGCGGCGGTGACCCGCGAGTCGGGCAGCAGGGCGGCGGCCTGCTCGGCTGCGCTGCCCTCCTCCGGCTTGAGCGCGTAGGCGCCCTTCTTGTCGAAGCCGAGCGGGTTCACGCAGTCCACGACGAGCTTCCCTGACAGCTCCTCGCGCAGCGACTCCAGCGTCTTCGCGTGCCCGTCCCAGGGCACCGCCACGATCACGATGTCGGAGCGCCGGGCGCACTCGGCGTTCTCCAGGCCCTCGACGCCGTGGCCCAGTTCGGCCGCCCCCTGCTCGGCGCGGTCGGCCTTGCGGGAGCCGATGATGACCTTCTGGCCGACGCGGGCCAGCCGGTACGCGAGGCCGCGGCCCTGGTCGCCGGTGCCGCCGAGCACGCCGACGGTGAGCCCGGAGACGTCGGGCAGGTCCCAGGGGTCCTTCCTGGGCTGGGGGGTCGCGGTCGATCCGGTGCTTCCGGAGGAGGCTGTGGGAGAGGTCATACGGCGATCCTGCCACCGCGCTCCGGTACGGCGCCCGGTCCGCGCACCGTGAAGGTGATCACTCCCGCACGGTGCGCGGACCGGGAATACGTACGCCCCTCGTACGCGGACCGGCCCCTCGTACGCGGACCGTCCCTCGTACGCGAGCCGGCATCCCGTACGCGGTCCCGGCGCTCAGTTCTTGACGCTGCCCTCGGTGAGCCCCGCGCGCCAGTACCTCTGGAGCGCGGCGATCAGCACCATCAGCGGGACCACGGAGACGAAGGCGCCGCCCACCGTGTACTGGTACAGCTCGGGCTGCCGGTCGGCGAAGCCCTGCCAGCTCGTGAGGCCCACGGAGATCGGGTACAGCTTCGAGTCGGCGAGCATGACCAGGGGCAGGAAGAAGCTGTTCCAGATGTGCACGAACTGGAAGAGGAACACGGTCACCAGCGCGGGCGTCATCATCCGCAGCGAGAGGGTGCGGAAGATCCGTACCTCTCCCGAGCCGTCGATGCGGGCCGCCTCCAGCAGCTCGTCGGGGACGGCGGCCGCCGCGTAGATCCGGCACAGGTAGACGCCGAACGGGCTGACCATGCTCGGGAGCAGCACCGACCAGTAGGTGTTGGCCATGCCGGCCTGGCTGAACAGCAGGTACAGCGGCAGCGCGAGCACCGTCTGCGGGAGCAGCACGCCGGCGAGCACGATGTTGAAGATGGTCTCGCGGCCGCGGAAGGAGTACTTGGCGAGCGCGTACCCGGCTGCCGCCGAGAACAGGGTCGCCGCCAGCGCGCCGACTCCCGCGTACAGCAGGCTGTTCGCGGTCCAGCGCAGGTAGATGTGGTCGTTGAAGGCGAGCATGTCGCCGAGCCGCTTGATCGGCTGCGGGTCGTGGAACCACAGCCCGAAGGAGCCGAACAGGCCCTCGGTGCTCTTGGTCGCGGACACCACCAGCCAGTACACCGGCAGCAGGAAGTACAGCATGGCGATGGTCAGCACCGTCAGGGTGATGATCCGCCAGCGCACCGGCACGCGCCGGGCCGTCGACTGCATGCTCATGCGCGCTTCCCGTCTCTCGCCCCTGAACCGCCGTTGTACGCGCCGGGCGCCCTTCGCTTCCGCTTGCGTTCCGCGCCCTGCCCGCCGACGAGCTTGAGGAAGCCGAAGGAGAGTACGCAGGCGAGCAGCGCCAGCAGGACCGCCTCGGCGGCCGCCGTGTGCTGGTTGTTGCTCTTGAACGCCTCGGTGTAGGCGTGCAGGTTGGGCGTGAACCCGGAGTCGATCGAGCTGGTGAAGGGCTTGAGCACCATCGGCTCGGCGAAGAGCTGGATGCACCCGATGATGCTGAACACCGCGGTGAGCACCAGCGCCGGGCGGATCAGCGGCAGCTTGATGTGCACCGCGACCTGCCAGGCGTTCGCGCCGTCGATCCGCGCGGCCTCGTACAGATCCCCGGAGATCGACTTCAGTTGGGCCACCAGGACCAGCATGTTGTAGCCGGTGAACTGCCAGACCACGATGTTGGCGATCGACCACAGGATCGCGTCGTGGCCGAGGAAGTCCACGTTCCAGCCCAGCGAGTGAGCCATCTCCACGAACGGGCTGATGCCCGGCACGTACAGGAAGCCCCACAGGATGGAGGCGATCACGCCTGGCACCCCGTACGGCAGGAAGTACGCCGTACGGAAGAAGGGGATCCAGCGGGCCGAAGCGGCCTCCAGGAGCAGCGCCAGCACGGTGGCCAGCGTCAGCATCACCGGGATCTGCACCACGGCGAACAGCAGCACCCGCGCGAACCCGGCCATGAACCGGCTGTTCTCCAGGGCGTGCCCGTAGTTCTCCAGGCCCGCGAACACGGTGTGCGTCGCGCCCAGGCCGAAGCTCCCCGTGTGCTCCTCGCGGAACAGGCTGGTGTAGATCGCGTAGATCACCGGCGCGATGAAGGTGAGCAGGAACAGCGCGCAGAACGGGAGCAGGAAGTAGAGCGCGGCGCGCCGGGTTCTGCGGTGCGGCGAGGTCCCGCCCTTCGGCGCCGGTGCCGCCGGCGCCTGGCGGCCCTGAGCTGTGGTCGTCATCCGGCCCTCACCTTCAGCCCCTTGGTCCTCAGGTCGTCGACGTGCTCCTTCTGCACGGTCCTGAGCACCTTGCGGAAGGGTGTGCCCTCGGCCAGCGCGTCGTTGAAGGCGTCCCAGAGCCGGAGGTTGAGCGTGTCCATCAGCGGTCCCCACTGCCAGCTCGTGTCCACGCCCTTGTCGGCGTGCTCGAAGACGTGGCTGTAGTGCTGGCCGCCGAAGAACTTGCGGCCCATCTCGGTGTCCTCGGGTTTCCAGCCCTTCTTCGCGGCGGGCCATCCGGCGCCGCCCTTGATCAGCGCCTGCACCGCGTCCGGGTCGGAGTTGAGCCACACCGCGAAGTCCATGGCGTCGCGCGGATAGGTGCAGCCCTTGAACACCGCGGTGGTCGAGCCGCCCCAGTTGGCCTGCGCGTCGGCGCCCTTCTCCCACTGCGGCATCGGGTGCGCGCGCCACTTGCCCGCTGTGGGGCCGCCGTTGCCGACCAGCAGCGCGTCGCCCCAGCTGGCCGCGAGCCAGCCCACGATGGAGCCGGTCTGCACGTCCTTGTACCAGGCGTTGCGCTGGTCGGGGATGGTCATGATCAGTTTCCGGCGGACCAGGTTCTCCCAGTAGTCGGCGACCTTGCGGGTCGGCCCGTCGTCGAGGGTGATGATCCACTCGTCGCCCTCGGCGCGGAACCACTTGGCGCCGGCCTGCCACGCGTACCCGGTGAAGCGCTGGGAGTTGGGGCTGGCGAAGGTCTCGATGTAGGCGCCGTTCTTGCGCACCTGCTCGGCCGCGCGCTCGTACTCGTCCCAGGTGCCGGGCACCTCGATGCCCCACTTGTCGAAGAGGTCCTGCCGCAGGAACATCCCCATCGGGCCGCTGGCCTGCGGGATCGCGAAGACGGACTTGCCGAACACCGACTGCTTCCACTGCCAGCCGGTGAACTTCCGCCGCGCCGCCTCGGTGTCGCCGATCTTCGTCAGGTCCAGCAGGGCGCCGTCCAGCACGAAGGCCGAGATGATCGGGAACTCGATCTGTGCGAGGTCCGGTGGGTTCTTCGCCTTCACCGCCGAGTTCATCTTCGCGTACTGGATGCCGTCGATCGCGGACAGCAGCTCCAGGTTGACCTGCACGTCCGGGTTGCGCTTGTTCCACAGGTCCACGGCGTTGCCGATCATCGGCACCCAGGACCAGAAGGTCAGGCTGATCTTCTGGCCTTCCTTCCTGACCTTCTGCCCGGTGCTGCCGCCGCAGCCCGCGAGCGCGAGCGCGGAGGCCGCGGCGGCGGTCCCGCCGAGGACGGCGCGTCTGCCGGGGCCGCTCCCGTATCTGCCGCTCATCACAGCTCCTCCGTCGGAATCCGCCGGAACGCAAGGGTTTCGTAGGGGCCCTCGGCCCCGGTCTCGTAGAGCAGTCCCACCGCCGTCTCATCGGCGCGTACGAGGTCGGAGTACGCTGCCGGGCGCTCGTCCACGGTGTGCGCCGTGCGCCATCTGGCCCCGCCGTCCGCGCTGGCCCGCACGGTCATCCGCTTGCGCACCTGCGGATCGGCCGGCGCGGAGAACAGCAGCAGGTCGGGGCCGCGCAGCTGGAGCACGCTGCCCTGCACGACGGGCGCGGTCAGCGCGGCGGCCGGGGCGAAGGGCCGGTCCAGCGCCGCTCCCCCGTCGGAGGACCAGGCGTGCGCGCGGTGCGCGAGCGAGAGCGAGTCGTTGCGGGTGTTGAAGTAGATCCGCCCGTCGGGGAGTTCGGCCGCGGTGCTCTCGTTGACGTTCACCCGGCCGTCAGGTACGTCGTCGAGGTAGCCGGTGCGCCAGCTCTCTCCCCCGTCGTCGCTCAGCAGGTCGTGCCCGCCGTCGTACTTGCCCTCGGTGCCGTCGCCGTCGCCCGCCGGGGGGATCGAGTGGTTGGCCGGCACCACGAGGCGGCCCGCGTACGGGGGACGGGTGAGCGCGATGGCGTGGCCCGGGGTGGTCGCGTACCAGCGCCATTCGGGGCGCTTCACCGAAGCGGTGATCTCGCGCGGCGGCGACCAGCTCTCCCCCGCGTCGTCGCTGTGCCGCACCCACACCCGGCGCCCGTCGGCGGCCGACACCTGGCCGCGCCGGATGCGCTGCTCGGTCGCCGAGGCGGCGGTGCGCACGAAGACGAGCAGCACGCGCCCGTCGGCGCGCACCACGGGCGAGGGGTTCCCCGAGGTCCCGGTGCCGTTGGAGTCCACGACCTGTAACGGGCCCCAGGTGCGTCCGCCGTCCGTGGAGCGCTTGCACACCAGGTCGATATCGCCGCTGTCGGAGGAGGAGCGCACCCGGCCCTCGGCGAAGGCCAGCAGCGCGCGGTCGGCCGCCCGTACGCATGCGGGAATGCGGAAGCTGGCGTACCCCTCATCACCTGCACGGAACGCTACGGAGGTCTGGTACGGCATGGAGCGGCTCCCCCAATACCCGGATGTAGGACGTCCCTTGTCCTGCGGTGACAGTAAGCACGCCCCCATGGACCGTCAAGAAATCCCGCACGGCGCGTTGCGGGCGGCCGCGATCCCTTCGTTACGGGGATTGTGGGGGCGAACCGCCGCGTCCGGGAGGGCCCGTGGGTCACAATCCGGCCATGGATGCGGTACGAGTCGCACTGCTGCGGGAAGTGCTCGCGGGGACCGAGTGGGTGCAGGCCACCCGGAGGTTCGCCGGGGCGCTGCGCTCCTCGGTGGTGCCGCGCGGCGGCGGGCTGCTGCTGGTGGGCACCGAGGCGTACGAGCCGTGGCACCTGGCGGCACACCTGGACGACGAGGCCGCCTGGTCTGGCCTCCCCGAGCTCTCCCCGACGCTGGTACGCCACCGGGTCCCGCACTCGGCGCCGGCCCACCTCTCCGTGGACCTGGGCCGCATCGAGGCGGCTGGGCGCGCGGAGACGCTGCTGGTGGTCGCGGCCGAGCAGCCGGGCGAGGGGCTGCTGGAGCGGGTGCAGGACGCGCGGCGGGCGGGGGCGACGGTGCTGGCGCTGGACGACGAACAGGCCGGGGACGGCGGGGAGTTGCACGGTGTCGCGCACGAAGCCTTGAGTGCGCGGGCGTCCGAGGTCGGGCTGGAGGCCGTGCAGCATCTGGTGAGTGCGGCTGCTGGGGAGAATTCCGCGCTGCCGCGCGGGAAGGGGCGCGGCTTTCGGGATCGCTTGTCGCGGGTGGCTGAGCAGTTGACGTCGCCGCCGCCTACGCGGTGGTGAACCGGGGCTTCGCCCCGGGCCCCGTTGGGTGTGGGGGCGCTTCCCGCTAGAGGGGTGCGGTCCGCTGTGCCCGCCCGTTCCGCCCCTGCGGAACGATCGCCCACAGCTAGTCTGTGCGCTGCTAACGGTCAATCGAACACGCAGGGGGCCCGATGCGGGAGTCCGTGGAGCGGCGGCGAGGGCGCATAGTCGAGGCCGTGCGGAGTCGGGGGATGGCTCGGGTCGCGGAGTTGGCTGAGGAGCTGGAGGTCTCCGCCGTGACCGTGCGGCGGGACGTGGAGCACCTCGCCCAGGCAGGCAGGCTGCGGCGCAGCTACGGCGTGGTGCGCGCGGCCGAACCCGTACCGGAGACCCCGCACGAGGGCACCGTGAGCGGCGAGGCCGTCGGCCTCATCGTCCCCGAGCACCATTCGTACCTCTTCGAGGCCGTGCACGGGGCCCGCGCCGTGCTGGAGGCCGCCGGCATGCGGCTCGCCCTGCACATCGCCCCGCACACCGAGCACGCCGAACGCACCATGGCGGAACGGGCGTTGCGCGAGGGCGCGCGGGGCCTGCTCGTCGCGCCGCGGTGGCGCAGCGCGCGGGACGAGCGCGCCGACGAGGAGTGGCTCGCCGGGCTCCCCGTACCCGCTGTGCTGCTGGAGCGGCGTCCCGCCGCCGGCAGTCCGCTGCACGCGATGGACTCGGTGCGCTCGGACCACTGGTACGGCACCCACCTCGCCGTACGGCACCTCACCGCGCTGGGCCACCGCAGGATCGTGCTGGCCGCGCGGGACGACAGCCCGACGGCCCGCACCGTACGCGCGGCCTTCGCGGCGATGGCCGAGGAGCGCCCCGAGGTCGAGGGCTGGGCGGTGGTGCTCAGTTCGCCGGACGCGGGGCCGCACGACCGCGCGCACGACGCGTCGGGCACCCCGCTCGACCTGGCCGCCGTGCTGCGCGAACACCGCGCGACGGCCGCCGTGCTGCACGGCGACGTGGACGCGCTGATGCTGGTCCAGCGGCTCCAGGACGGCGGGGTGCGGGTGCCGGGCGACTGCTCGGTCGTGGCGTACGACGACGTGGTGGCGGCCCTCGGCAGCACCCCGCTCACCGCCGTGGCCCCGCCGAAGGACGAACTCGGGCGCGCCGCGGCCGAGTTGCTGCTGCGCAGGCTGCGGCATCCGGCGGGCGCCCGGCCCGGGGCCGTGCGCAGGATCGAGCTGCTGCCGGAGCTCCAGGTGCGCGGCTCCACCGCCGCCCTCACCCTTCCGGAATGAGCGTTTGACCGCTTCACGCGTGTTCTGAACGGTCCATTGACCGGCTGCACGGAAGCGCTCAGGATTCCGGTGATTCCACGGCGGGACCGCCGCCGACACCGGGCCCCTCGGGAGGCAACCCGTGCGCCGACGACGTCCTGCACTCCGTACCCGACCGCCGACCCGCACCCGACCCCGTACCCGACTGGCCGTGCTCGCCGCCGCGTTGGCGCTGACCGGCGCCACCGCCGGCTGCGGCGCCGACTCCGTACGCAGTGCAGGCGACGGCCCCGTGCATCTCACCTTCTGGTCCGCGCTGCGCGGCAGCAAGGAGGTCGTGGACGCCTTCAACCGCACGCACGACCGCGTGCACGTCGACTTCCAGCAGGTGCCCAGCGGTCTCCAGGGCGGCTACGCGAAGCTCGGCAACGCGGCCCGCGCGGGCAACGCGCCGGACGTGGCCACCCTCGAATACCCGCAGGTCCCGGGCTTCGCCATCGACGGCGTCGCGCGCGACGTCACCCCGCTGATCAGCAAGGACCTGCGCCGCAAGCTGCTGCCGCAGTCCCTCGCGCTGACCACTTTCGCGGGCCGCGCGTACGCCGTGCCGCTCGACGTGGAGCCGATGATCTACCTGTACCGGAAGGACGTGTTCGAGCGGCACGGCATCGACGTGCCCCGTACGTGGCGGCAGTTCGCCAAGGCCGCGGCCGAGGTGCGGCGGAAGGTTCCCGGCGCGCGGATCGTGAACCTGCCGACCGACGGTGCGCCGCTGTTCGCGGGGTTCTCCTGGCAGGCGGGCGCCCGGTGGTTCGGCACCGAGGGCGGGGCCGCCGACGGCAAGTGGCGGGTGTCCATGGACGACCGCCCGACCCGCCGAGTGGCCGCCTACTGGCAGCGGTTGCTCGACCGCGGCCTGATCACCAGCAACCCCGGCGACACCCAGCAGGGCATGGCGCAGCTCGGCAACGGGACGGTGCTCGGCAGGCTCACCGGCGCGTGGGAGGCGGGCGCGCAGATCGCCGCGCACCCGGGGCAGAAGGGCAAGTGGGCGGTGGCCCCGCTGCCGCGCTGGGGCTCGGGGCCCGGGCGCACGAGCATCGGCACGCAGGGCGGCTCCACCTTCGCGGTGACCCGGGACAGCAGGCATCCGCGCGCCGCGATGGAGTTCATCGAGTGGCAGGTGAGCAGCCCCGAGGCGCTGCGCGCGCGGCTGTCCAGCGGGGTCAGCAGCCAGTATCCGGCCGTGCCCTCCCTCGTACCGGTCGCCCGCAAGGCGTTCGACGAGAGCTACTACGGGGGCCAGGACGTCTACGGCCTCTTCCGCAGGGAGGCCGAGCGGATCTCCGCGCGGTGGCGCTGGGGCCCGCGCATGACCGCCACCCACAAGGTCATGCAGGACGGCTTCGCCCGCGCGGCGGGCGGCGACGGCACGCTGCTCGGCGCCGTGCGCGAGGCACAGCGCTCCACGCTGCCGGACCTCAGGGCGCTGGGGCTCGGCGTCAGGGTGGGGCCGCCCGATGCCGCGCCGAAATCCCGTACCGGGCACGGCAGGTGATCCCGTGACCGCCACAACGGGCACCACCGGCACCCGTACAACGGGCACTCCCACCGCACCGGCACCCGGCGCACCCGCGCCCGCGACCGGGCCCCGCCGCACCGCGCGCCGTCGCCGACTCGGCGCGTGCGGCGTCCTGATGGCGCCCTTCTTCGCGCTGCTCGTGGCCGTCTTCCTGCTGCCGGTCGGCACCGCCGTGTGGCTCAGCTTCTTCACCGACGACCGGCCGGGCCTGGGCTTCGGGCCCGAGCGGACCGTCTTCGCCGGGCTGCGCAGCTATCAGGCCGTGCTGTCCGACCCCACGTTCCTCTCGGGGCTCGGCGTGACCGTCCTGTACTGCGTCCTCTACATCCCCCTGCTCGTCATCGCCGCCCTCGCGCTGGCCCTGCTGCTGGACTCGGGGGCCGCGCGGCTGCGCAGGACCGCGCAGCTCGGCCTGTTCCTGCCGCACGCGGTGCCCGGCATCATCGCCGCGCTGGTCTGGCTGTACCTCTACACCCCGGGGCTCAGCCCGGTGATCGACCTGCTGCACCGCGCCGACCTGCGCATCGACCTGCTCGGCGTGCACACCGTGCTGCCCGCGCTGGTGAACATCGCGGTGTGGAGCAACCTCGGCTACACCATGGTGATCTTCTACGCCGCGCTCCGGGCCATACCCAGGGAGACCCTGGAGGCCGCGGTGGTGGACGGCGCGGGACCGCTGCGCACCGCGCTGCGGGTGAAGGTGCCGCAGGTGCGCGCCGCGGTCGTGATGGTCACGATGTTCACGCTGATCGGGGCGCTCCAGCTCTTCACCGAGCCGATGCTGCTGAGCCAGTCCACGCCGGTGGTCGGCTCCCGCTTCACGCCCAACATGTACATCTACGACGCGGCCTTCACCCGCAACAACTACGGCCTCGCCGCGGCCGCTTCGGTGGTCCTGCTGGCCGTCACCGTGGCCCTCTCGTACGGGGTGGCCCGCTGGAGCAGTCGCGGCGAGGACCAGGAGGGCGGGGCGCGATGAGCAGCGCATCGGCACGTACGGCACCGGCGCACCGGACCACACGGGGAAGCCGCCCGGGCCCGGGGGCGCTCCTCGGCCGCGGCGCGGTCAACGCGGTGGTCGGCCTCTTCGCGCTCTACACGCTGCTGCCGCTGGCCTGGCTGCTGCTCGCCGCGGCCAAGGACCGGGACGCGCTGTTCTCCTCCGACCTGCTCTCGCCCGGCGGCTTCTCGCCGGTGGACAACCTGCGCCGGCTCTTCGCCATGGACGGCGGGGTGTACGGGCAGTGGTACGCCAACAGCCTGCTGTACGCGGTGGTGGGCGCCCTGATCGGGTCGCTGGTGAGCGTCGCCTGCGGCTACGCCTTCGACAAGTACCGCTTCCGGCACAAGGAGAAGCTGTTCGGGCTGGTCCTGGCCGGAGTGATGGTGCCGCCCGCCGTGCTGGCGCTGCCGCTCTATCTGATGGCCTCGGGAACGGGGCTGGTCAACACCTTCTGGGCGGTGTTCGTGCCGGTCCTCTTCAACCCCTTCGGTGTCTACCTCGGGCGGATCTTCAGCCGGGGCTACGTACCCGACGAGGTGCTGGAGGCGGCCAGGATCGACGGGGCGGGCGAGCTGACCACGTACGCGCGGGTGGCGCTGCGGATGCTCGGTCCCGGCTTCGTGACGGTGTTCCTCTTCCAACTCACCGCGATCTGGAACAACTTCTTCCTGCCGATGGTGATGCTGTCCGACCAGCGCCTGTATCCGCTGAGCCTGGGTCTGTACACCTGGAACAGCGCCGCGACCGTCACCCCCGACTACTACCCGGTGGTCGTCACCGGGTCGCTGCTCGCCGTGCTGCCGCTGATCGCCGCGTTCGTGCTGCTCCAGCGCCACTGGCGGTCCGGGCTCACGGCGGGCAGCGTGAAGTGAGCACGCGGGGTGGGCGGTTAGAGCGTGTCTGTCCAGCCCGCCCCGTACGCCCCGCCCGCCCGTACGCAGCCAGGAGGACCATGCCGCACCGCCCCCGCACCGCGCTGGCCATGGGTCGGGAGGCGGCCGACGCGCTGCTCGGCCCCCGGATGCTGGACGCGCTCGCGGAGCACACGGACCTCCAACGCGAGCCGGTGCTGCACGACTTCGGCACGCTCGAGGCCCGCAAGGTGCTGAGCACCACCGAACTGCTGGTCACCGGCTGGGACTGCCCGCCGCTGGACGAGCGCGCGCTGGAGGCGGCGCCTCTGCTGCGGGCCGTCGCGCACACGGCGGGCACGGTGCGGCACCACATCACGCCCGCCTGCTGGCGCCGGGGCATCGCGGTGTCCTCGGCGGCCGCGGCCAACGCGCTGCCGGTCGCCGAGTACACGCTCGCGATGATCCTGCTCACCAACAAGCGGGTGCTGGAGTCGGCGCGCGACTACGCGGCGGCGCGGGAGCGCCCCGACCCGCTGCGCGAGCCGCCCACCGTGGGCAACTACCGTCGCACCGTGGGCATTCTGAGCGCCTCGCTCATCGGCCGCCGCGTCATGGACCTGCTGCGCCCCTTCGACCTGGAGGTGCTGCTGCACGATCCGTATGTGGGCGAGGCGGAGGCGGCGGGGCTCGGCGCGCGCGCCGTCGGGCTGCGCGAACTGTTCGCCGCCTCCGACGTGGTGAGCGTGCACGCGCCGCTGCTGCCCGCCACCCGCGGCCTGGTGGGGCGCGAACTCCTCGGCGCGCTGCGCCCCGACGCGACCCTCGTCAACACCGCGCGCGGCGCGGTCCTCGACCAGGACGCGCTGACCGAGGCGGCGTGCGCGGGCCGCATCCGCGCGGTGCTCGATGTGACCGAGCCCGAGGTGCTGCCCCCTGACCACCCGCTGTGGGACTGCCCGAACGTGCTGATCACCCCGCACGTGGCCGGCTCCCAGGGCAACGAGCTGCGACGTCTCGCCGAACTCGCGGTCAGCGAGGTGGCCTCCTGGGCACGCGGCGAGGGCTTCCTTCATCCCGTACGAGAGGAAAGGCTGGCGTATCTGGCATGAGCGACACCCCCACACACACTGCGAACACAGCCCCCGCGAACCCCTGGAACCTCCCGCCCCTCGACCATGAGCTGAGCCCGCACACCGGGTGGACGCGCGCGCACTGGGAGGCCGCGGCCGACGGGCTGCTGACTGCGGCCTGGCGCTGGGCGGGCCCCGAGGGCGCGCTGCTGAACTTCCCCGGCAGGGCCTCGATGTCCGGGGAGCGCTCGGACGGGCTGGAAGGGTACGCGCGCACGTTCCTGGCCGCGGCGTTCCGGGTCGCCGGCGCGGGCGGCGAGGACCCGCACGGCTGGCTGGACCGGTACGCGGAGGGGCTGGCGGCCGGCACCCGCGCCCCCGGCCGCGAGGACGACGTGTCCTGGCCGCTGATCGGGGACTTCCTCGTGCAGGGGCAGCCGATGGTGGAGTCGGCCTCGGTCGCGCTCGGGCTGCGGCTGACCGCGCCCTGGCTGTGGGACCGGCTGGACGAGGGCGTGCAGGACCGCGCCGAGGCGTGGCTGAGGGGCTCGATGCGGCACTCCCCGGCGCCGAACAACTGGTATCTGTTCCCCTTCACCGTGGCCGCGTTCCTGGAGTCCGTGGGCCGGGGCGACGCGGAGACGGCGCGCGCCATGGAGCGGGGGCTGTCGCTGCTGGACGGCTGGTACCGGGGGGACGGCTGGTACGCGGACGGCGACGGCCGCGGCTTCGACCACTACAACGGCTGGGCCCTGCACCTCTACCCGATGCTGCACGCGCACCTCGCGGGCGACGCGGACCTGTTGGGGCACTACGGCCCGCGCCTGCGCACCCACCTGGAGTCCTTCTCCCTCCTCTTCGACGGGAACGGGGCGCCGGTGCACTTCGGCCGCTCCCTCACCTACCGCTTCGCGGCGGGCTCGGCGGTGGGGCTCGGCGCGCTGACCGGGCACACGCCGCTCTCCCCCGGCACCTCGCGCCGCCTGATCAGCGGCGCGGCACGCTACTTCCTCGACCGCGGAGCCGCCGGCGAGAACGGACTGCTCTCGCTCGGCTGGCACGGGCCGCACCCCTCCAGCCTCCAGGTGTACTCAGGACCCGGCTCCCCCTACTGGGCGTCCAAGGCCTTCCTCTGCCTCCTCACCCCGGAGTCCGACCCGCTGTGGACGGCCCGCGAGGAGCCCGCGCCCGCCGAGACCGCCGATCACACCGTGGCGCTGCGCGGTCCCGGACTGCTGATCCACACCACCGCCGAGGACGGCCTCGTACGGCTGCACAACCACGGCAGCAACTTCCTCTTCCCCGCCTTCCCCGAACGCGCGGAGGAGGAGGCCCCGACCTACTCCCGCCTCGCCTACTCCACCCGTACGGGGCCGACCGCGTCCGACCCCGTGGCCGACAACCACTTCGCGCTCGAACTGCCCTGGGCGCCGGGCGAGTTCAGCGTCCGCCGCGCCGCGCATCCGCTGGGCTCGGGCACCGCGCGGGACGGCTCCTGGGCCTGGGCGGCCTCCTGGCACACCCCCGTCTTCCCGGCCCACGTGGAGGTGCCGCCCGAGCTGCGCGTGAAGAGCCTCACCCTCGTACGGGGCCGCTACGAGCTCCGGGTGCACCGCGTCCTGGGCGCCCCCGAGGGAGCCCGGGTCCGCGAGACGGGCTGGGCCACGGCCCCCGACGAGCCCCTGACCTCGGCCCTCTTCCCCCTCCTGAACTGGCAGACCCCCGAGCCCGAGCCGCAGGAGGCCCCCGCCGGCACCGCCTACACCCCCACGGCATCCGTGCCCGCCCTCACCGCTCCCGCGGGCCCCCTCTTCGCGACCCTGGCGACCCTGACGACGGAGCCCCCGGCCCCGAAGGGAGCCCGCATCCTGTCCACCGGCGCCGACTCCCTGGACATGGAATGGCCGGACGACGGAACGACCTTCCACGTCCGGCTCACACCAGCGGCGGTCTTCCAGGACTGAGGCCCCGGGGAGGGCTCAGGCGGCGTCGGCCGAGCCCTCCTCGTCGGCCCCCTTGGGGAGCTCGAGCGCTTCGAGAGCGTCGATGTACTCGCGGATCTTGCGACGGGCCCCCTCCGAGGCGTGCTCGTTGGCCGCCATCGCGTACCACCTCCTGACAGTCAGGCGGTGATCGTCCTCCATCGCGCGGACGATGGAGTTGATGCTCATGCGCTCCCGCTGCTCAGGCGTGATCTTCATCGTCCCCGATCCTCTCGTTCAGGCAGACCCGTCGTTGCCGGAACTCTCACAGCACCCCGCACCGCAGGACCGGTTCTGCGGTGCGGGGTTCACCGAACGGAGGGAACGGGGCCCGGTACCGGCAGGCGGGCCGTCAGGCCCTCACGCCGCCCCGTCCTCCTCGCCCTTGGCGTTCTTGTCGTGCCAGCGTGGGTCGTTTTCCCATTCGAGGTTGCGTTCGCGGGCCGTTTCCATGGCGTGGGCCGCTTCCTCGCGGGAGGCGTAGGGGCCGAAGCGGTCCTTCGCGGGGCAGTCGGGGCCCTCTTCGACCCTGCCGTGGTGCAGGCAGTAGTACCACTCGCCGGGCTTCCCGGCCGTCTTGCGCTTGAAGAGAGGCATGGCCCCATGCTCCCCCACCGGGCACCGGCGCACCACGGTTAGACTCGCTGGCATGTCTGGCCAGTCAGTCCTCGTGCCCGGAACGATCTCCCCGAAGCGCAGTGTCCCCTCCTCCATCCCCCGCCCCGAGTACGTGGGCAAGGACGCCCCCGCGCCGTACACCGGCCCGGAGGTGCAGGACGAGGAGACCGTCGAGCGGATGCGGCACGCCGGCACGATCGCCGCGCGCGCCATCGAGGAGGCCGCCCAGCACATCGCCCCGGGCGTGACCACGGACAAGCTGGACGAGGTGGCGCACGCCTACATGTGCGACCACGGCGCCTACCCCTCCACCCTGGGCTACCGGAAGTTCCCCAAGTCGCTGTGCACCTCGCTCAACGAGGTCATCTGCCACGGCATCCCCGACTCCACGGTGCTGAACGACGGCGACATCGTGAACCTCGACGTCACCGCGTACATCGGCGGCGTGCACGGCGACACCAACCGCACCTTCCTCTGCGGCGACGTGGACGAGGAGTCCCGGCTCCTGGTCGAGCGCACCGAGGAGTCGCTGAACCGCGCCATCAAGGCCGTCAGGCCCGGCCGCCAGATCAACATCATCGGCCGCGTCATCGAGTCGTACGCCAAGCGCTTCGGTTACGGCGTGGTCCGGGACTTCACGGGCCACGGCATCAACACCTCGTTCCACTCCGGCCTGATCATTCCGCACTACGACGACCCGCGGGCCACCACCGTGATGAAGCCCGGCATGACCTTCACCATCGAGCCGATGCTGACCCTCGGCACGCACGAGTGGGACATGTGGGAGGACGGCTGGACCGTCGTCACCAAGGACCGCAGGCGGACGGCGCAGTTCGAGCACACGCTGGTCGTGACGGACAAGGGCGCGGACATTCTGACCCTCCCGTAGCGGGCTCCGAAGAAACGGAATCAGCCATTCCGCTCGGCTTGGCCGAACGCGGCCGAACACCCGTGCCGTGTCGTGCATGATGATCCGCATGACTGAACAGCACGTGGTGGACGCCTCCTTGACGATCGACGTGGACGCGCGGGACGAAGCGGCGCTGCTCGCCCTCGCGGACGCCTACCAGCCCAGGAACACCCGGTTCCTGGGCCTGCGGCGGGCCGGCGACCACTGGGTCAAGGCGTACGCGATCGAGGTGCCGGGCCGGGAGACCGGCGAGCGCGAGGAGGCGACCGCGCTCCAGCTCGCGGCCCGCCAGCTCCTGCTGGACCGCACGGCGGGCTCCACGGGCCTCGGCTTCGTGATCGTCCACGCGGGCGCCGACGGCGACTACGTGCTGGTGCAGAGCTGGACCGAGGGCCACATGGCGCGGCTCACGGTGTTCTCGGGCCCCGCGGGCGAGCCGGAGGCGCTGCGCCCCGCCTCCTCGGGGCTCGCCCCGTGCGTGTGGGAGGCCGAGGTGATCGCCCACGAGCGGGCCGCGTACGTGAACCGCATATTGAGCGCGCAGGGTCCGATGGAGGACCGGCTGCGCACCTGGGCCGTGGACGTGCTGCCGCCCGCCGAGTGACGGAGCAGGACCGGGATCTCCGACGGCCCCTCACCGAGGGGCCGTTCGCATGCGGGTCGCGGATTCAGCCGTCCGCGGTCAGCGCCTCCAGCGCGCCCCGCAGCACCGCGTCCACCGCGCCCGACACCTCCGCGCGGTCGGGCCGGTAGTCGGCCATCTCCGCGTCGCCCGCGGCGAGCGGGTTGCCGTCCACGGCGAACACGCCGGCGGCCCGCGCCCCGTGCTGCGCGGCCGTCACCAGCAGCGCCGAGAGCTCCATCTCGACCGCAGCGCACCCGGCGCGCTGCCACAGCTCCAGCTCCGAGCCCAGCACGCGGGACGGGTAGAACAGGTCGGAGCTCAGCACCACGCCGCTCGCCGCGTCCGGGAGGGCGCGGCGCAGCGCGATCACCAACTCCGGGTCGCACACCGCCGGATAGGCCAGCGGTACGAGGCGCGGGGTGGTCCCCTCGTCCCGTACGGCCGCCGAGGCGATCACCGCTGACCCCGAGGCGATCTCCGCCTGCATGCCGCCGGCGGTCCCGGCGCGCACGATGCGCCGCGCGCCCGCGCGGCACAGCTCCTCGAAGCACACCGCGGCGCCCGCCGAGCCGACGCCGTGCGAGATCACGGTGATCTCCTGGCCCTTGTAGCGGCCCGCGTAGCTCACGTACTCGCGGTTGGAGGCGAACGGCCGGGCCTCCTCCAGCAGTTCGGCGGCGCGCTCGGCGCGGTCGGGGGCGCCCACCGCGAGGGCGCGCGCGGGCACCCCGTGGACGGGCAGCTTGGTGAGCGGCAGCACCTCGGTACTCAACGACTCCTCCTCGATCGCACGACACCGGTGACCAGCGACTGTACGGAGCGGGCCCCGGTGTCCACCACGAACGGCGCCGCGCGCCGCGCACCCGTCAGGCCCACCGGCGGCTCACGGCGGCATCACGGCGCGCTCACCACGTCGGGTGCACCGACACGCCCCCGTCCACCCGCAGGTCCTGCCCGGTGATCCAGGACGCCATCGGCGAGGCCAGGAACACGCACGCGTCGCCCACGTCCTCCGGGGTGCCGAGGCGGCCGAGCGGCGCGGCGGCGCGCCACCGCTCCACACCCTCCGGCCAGTCGGTCTCCAGGGTCGGGTGCCCGATCAGGCCGGGGGAAACGGAGTTGACGCGGATGCCGTCCGGCGCGAGCTCCAGCGCGGCGGTGCGCGCGTGCATCAGCACGGCTGCCTTGGCCGAGCAGTAGTGGGAGTGCGCGTACTGCGTCTGGGAGCCCTCGATGGAGCCGATGTGCGTGACCGAGCCGCCCCCGCGCTCGCGCATCACGGCGGCCGCCGCCTGGGTGGCGGTGAAGGTGCCGGTGGCGTTGGTGTCCACGACCGTGCGCCACTCCTCGGAGGTCATCTCCCGCATGCCGGACACGGGTTGGACGCCGGCGTTGTTCACCAGCGTGTCCAGCCGCCCGTACGCGTCGACGGCCGTACGCATCAGCGCCGCGCACTCCTCGGGCTCCAGCAGGTCGGCGCGTACGGCGACGGCCTGTCCTCCGTCGCGCTGGATCTGCGCCACGACCTCGCGCGCGGCCTCACCGCTGGTGCGGTAGTGGACCACCACGGCAGCGCCCGCCACGGCCATCCGCCGCGCGATGCCGCGCCCGACCACGCCGCCCGCGCCGGTGACGACGGCCACCCGGCCCGCCAGCGAGGGCAGTTCGGGGATCTGCGGCTCCAGCTCCTGCGTCATGGCGATCGCCTCTCCGTATCTGCTAGGGGATCTCCATGCATACACCCGATCCGCACGCCGCAGGCCAGGACCCCGCCACGGGGCGTGAACTCGCCCGCACGCTCGGCCTCGAAGCGCTGCCCGAGGAGGGCGGCCTGTTCCGGCGCACCCACTTCGACGGCCACTCCTCCGCGATCTACTTCATGCTGCTCGCGCCGGAGTTCTCCGCGCTGCACCGGCTGCCCTCGACGGAGGTCTACCACTGGTACGCGGGCGCGCCGCTGCGGCTGCTGCTCCTGCACCCGGACGGCCGCGCCGAGGAACCGGTGCTCGGCCCCGACATCGCCGCGGGCCAGCGGCCGCAGATCCCGGTGCCGCCCGGTGTGTGGCAGGGCTCCTCCTCGGCGGGCGGCTGGTCGCTGTGCGGGACGACCATGGCGCCGCCCTTCGGCTGGGAGGGCTTCGAGCTGTGCGGGGCGCAGCACGGCCTGGGCACCCGCTATCCGGAATGGGCCGAGCGTATTGCGAAGTTGACCCGCGATTGAGTCATTGCTGCGGTGCTGGTCAGGCTTCGCCCGCTTGGTGGTGATGTACGGGCGGGACCGACGCCGAATTGAGATGCGCGTCACCCGTTGACGAGGAACTCACGGGGAAGCGTTCAGGCAAGCCTCAGTTAACTTAGGTGTGCCTAATCGGGCGGGGCGGGTCCGCAGCCTGCCCGGTCGAGACGGAAGCCCCCCACGCCAACGTCAACGACAGCTCGACTCACCCGCTGGAGTCCGCAATGCAGAACATCCGTCCGCTCACCGCCGTCGCGCTCGCCGCGGCGCTCACCGCGACCGCGGCGGGCTGCGCCAAGAAGACCGACGTCGGCGCGGCGGAGAAGAACGGAGCCGTGGGCGTCACCGCCAGCGACTCCGCGTGCTCCGTGTCCAAGAAGGAGTTCCCCGCGGGACACGTGAAGCTCGCCGTCCAGAACAAGGGCTCCAAGGTCACGGAGGTCTACGTCTACGCGCCCGGCGACCGCATCGTCACCGAGCGGGAGAACATCGGCCCCGGCACGAGCACCACGGTCACGGCCGAGGTGAAGGCCGGCTCGTACGAGATCGCCTGCAAGCCCGGCATGAAGGGCCACGGCATCCGCCAGAAGGTGAAGGCCACCGGCGAGGGCGGCTCGGCGAAGGAGATGGACCCGCGCCTGGCCAAGGCCGTCGCCTCGTACCGCTCCTACGTGCAGAAGCAGGCCGACGAGACGCTGCCCGCCGCGCGGAAGTTCGCCGACGCGGTCAAGAAGGGCGACGCCGACGAGGCCAAGAAGCAGTACGCGGTCTCACGGATCGGCTGGGAGCGCACCGAGCCGGTCGCCGAGTCCTTCGGCGACATCGACCCGAAGGTGGACGTGCGGGCCGACGGCGTGGAGAAGGGCGGGAAGTTCACCGGCTGGCACCGCCTGGAGAAGGCGCTCTGGAAGGACGAGAAGATCGGCGGCAAGGAGAAGGACCTCGCCGGCCGGCTCGTCACGGACCTGGAGGACTGGAAGAAGCGGGTCGGCACCGCCGAGATCACCCCGACCAGCATGGCGAACGGCGCCAAGGAGCTGCTGGACGAGGTCGCCACCGGCAAGGTCACCGGCGAGGAGGAGCGCTACAGCCACACCGACCTGGTCGACTTCCACGCCAACGTCGAGGGCGCCAAGAAGAGCTACGAGCTGCTGCGCCCGGCCGCCAAGGAGAGCGACCCGCTGCTGGTGAAGAAGCTGGACTCGGAGTTCGACGCGCTCTTCTCGCAGCTGGACGAGCACCGCGAGGGGGGCGGCGAGGGACCGGCCGACTTCGTCTCGTACGACACCGTCGGCAAGGGCGAGCGCAAGAAGCTCTCCGACGGCGTGAACGCGCTGGCCGAGCCGCTGTCCCAGCTCGCGGGCGCGGTGGCGAAGACGCAGTCCGCCTCGGCGAAGTGAGGGGCGCGCCATGACGGTTGAGAACACGGCCGGGAGCGCGACCGGAAGCACGGAAGACACGACAGGCACGACCGCCAAGGGCGCCGCGCCCTCCCGCCGCTCCCTCCTCGGCTGGGGCGGCGCGGGCCTCGCGCTCGGCGCGGCGGCGGCCGGGGGCACGGCGGTCGCGGTGCAGCAGGACGGCGCGGAGGCCCCGGCCACACCGGGGCCCGTGCCCTTCCACGGCGCGCACCAGGCCGGGATCGGCAGCGCCGTGCAGGACCGGCTGCACTTCGCGGCGTTCGACGTGACCACGAAGGACCCGGCGCTGCTGGCCGCGGTGCTGAAGGAGTGGACCCGCGCGGCCGAGCGGATGACCGCGGGGAAGCCGGTCGGCGACGGCGCCGTGGGCGGGCTCGCGGAGGCGCCGCCGGACGACACCGGGGAGGCGCTGGGGCTCGATCCGGCGCGGCTCACCCTGACCTTCGGGGTGGGGCCCTCGCTGTTCGACGGGCGCGAGGGCTTCGGGAAGCTCAAGGAGCGGCGGCCCGAAGCGCTCGTGGATCTCCCGAAGTTCGCCGGGGACAACCTCGACAAGGACCGCGGCGGCGGCGATCTGTGCGTGCAGGCGTGCGCCGACGACCCGCAGGTCGCGGTGCACGCGATCCGCAACCTCGCGCGCATCGGCATGGGCGTGGTGGCGATCCGCTGGTCCCAGCTGGGCTTCGGCAAGACCTCCTCCACCAGCCCCGATGCCGCGACGCCGCGCAACATGATGGGCTTCAAGGACGGCACCCGGAACATCTCGGGCACCGACGAGGCAGCGCTGCGCAAGCACGTGTGGGTGCCCCGCGGCGAGGGCCCGGACTGGATGGCGGGCGGCTCGTACCTGGTGGCGCGGCGCATCCGCATGCACATCGAGACCTGGGACCGCACCTCGCTCAAGGAGCAGGAGGACATCTTCGGCCGGGACAAGGGCGAGGGTGCCCCCGTCGGCGCCAAGCGCGAGCGCGACGAGCCCAAGCTCAAGCTCATGAAGCCCGACGCGCATGTGCGCCTGGCGCACCCCGACGCGCACGGCGGCGCCCGCATCCTGCGGCGCGGCTACTCCTTCACCGACGGGACCGACGGCCTCGGGCGGCTGGACGCGGGGCTGTTCTTCCTCGCCTACCAGCGGGATATCCGGGAGGGCTTCATCCCCATCCAGCGCTCCCTCGCGGAGAAGGACGCGCTCAACGAGTACATCCAGCACGTCGGTTCGGCCGTGTTCGCGGTGCCCGGAGGGGTGCGCGACGGCGACGACTGGTGGGGCCGCGGGCTGCTTCGCGGACTGGAAGGGAAGTGACGCCGTGTTCGGCAACTATCTGATCGGGCTCCGCGAGGGCCTCGAAGCGGCGCTCGTCGTCTGCATCCTCATCGCCTACCTGGTGAAGACGGAGCGCCGCGCGGCGCTGCGCCCGGTGTGGCTGGGCGTCGCCACCGCCGTCGGCCTGAGCCTCGCCTTCGGCGCCTTCCTGCACTTCGGCTCCGAGCAACTCACCTTCGAGGCGCAGGAGCTGCTCGGCGGCTCGCTGTCCATCGTCGCGGTGGGCCTGGTGACCTGGATGGTCTTCTGGATGCGGCGTACGGCCCGCAACCTCAAGTCCGAGCTGCACGGCAAGCTCGACCAGGCGATCGCGCTCGGCACCGGCGCGCTGGTCCTCACCGCGTTCCTGGCGGTGGGCCGCGAGGGCCTGGAGACGGCGCTGTTCATCTGGACCGCGGTCGAGGCCACGGGCGACGGCGTGCGGCCGCTGGTCGGCGCCGTGCTCGGGCTGCTGACCGCCGTCCTGCTCGGCTGGCTCTTCTACCGCGGGGCGCTGCGCATCAACCTGGCGCGGTTCTTCACCTGGACCGGCGGCGCGCTGATCGTCGTCGCCGCGGGCGTGCTCGCCTACGGCTTCCACGACCTCCAGGAGGCGCGCTTCCTGCCGGGTCTGGAGAACAAGGCCTTCGACATCAGCGCGGCCGTACCGCCGGACAGCTGGTACGGGACGCTGCTGAAGGGCACCGTCAACTTCCAGCCCGACCCCACCGTGGTGCAGGTCGTCGTATGGCTGCTGTACCTGCTGCCGACACTGGCCGTGTTCTTCGCACCCGGTAAGGTGCGAGGCCGCGACGGCAGCGGGGAGGGTGATCATGGCGCGACGGGCGCGGCGGACTCGGCGCACACGACTGCTGACGGCGCTGGCGGCAGCGGCGGTGCTGACGCCGGCCATGTCGGGCTGCGTGACGGTGCACGGCGAGACGGCGATGGTGCCGGCGACCTCGAAGGGCGAGGCGGCGAAGGCGCTGAAGAAGTTCACGGCCACCAGCAACAAGGCCAATGAGGCGTACGACGCCGAGCTGAACGCCACCGTCGAGACCGGCGCGCACGGCGCCATAGACAACGCGGGCCTGCGGGCGCAGAAGAAGCTGCGCCCGCAGGGCGCGCCGAACTTCAGCCCGCTCGAGCTCGACGACCCGCGCTTCCTGATCCCGAAGCAGGCGGGCTGGCCGAAGTTCTTCGTCGCGGACGTGCGCAGCAACAGGACGCAGGGCGGCCGCTGGTTCCTCGCGTTCCAGCGCGACGCGGCAGGCGCCCCCTGGAAGGTGGCCTACCTGTCGGTGCTGCGGAACGCGGCCATCCCCGAGTTCGCCAAGGACGCGCAGGGGTACGTGAAGGCCGTGCCGGCCGGCACCTCCGGCGGCCTCTCCGTACCGCCCGGCAAGATCAGCGAGACCTACACCCGCTTCCTCCAGGAAGGCGGCGGCGACTTCGCGCCGGGGCCGCAGACCAGCGGGCTGCGCAAGGGCCGCGAGGAGCGGCAGGCCCGCTTCTCGCACGAGGCGATGCGCGCCGACTTCTCCGACGTGGCGGCGAAGCCGCCGGAGTACACCCCGCTCGCGCTGCGCACGGAGGACGGCGGCGCGCTGGTCTTCTTCGCCTCGCACCACTACGAGAAGCAGACGGCCGCGCGCGGCCACAGCCCGCAGGTGTCGAACAAGCTGGTCCGCACGATGCTGCGCGGCGAGCCCAAGCAGTCGGTGATCTACACCCAGGTCGCCCAGCAGGCGGTGAACGTGCCCTCGCAGCAGTCCGGCGGCGACATCCGCTTCCTCAACAGGCTCTCCGGCATCACGGGAGCGAAGGGCCAGTAGACCCCGTCGGCAGGGGCCGCGCCCGACCTCGTACGACGTCTCGTACGGCGTCCCGCGCGGCGCCCGCTCAGCGCACCGGCGCTCAGCGCACCGGCCAGGGCGCGGTCTCCTCGCCGCCCGCGTAGTCGTGCTCGGCGCAGGCGTCGGTCAGCGCCTCCAGCAGCGACAGCGGCTCGGGCAGCTCCGGCGTGGGCTGACCGCCCTCGGCCGGCTGCGGCGCCCGCACCCAGCGCACCCCGTCGTCCTCGCCGTCCGCGGTCAGCCGGGCGGGCGGGACCAGCACATAGCTCCCCCGGCAGTGCCAGCGCAGTCCGGGGTGCTCGTCCATCGTCTCGGGGTGGCAGTCCAGCTCGCAGGGCCACCACTCGTCCTCCTCCACCGGCGCGCGGGTCGCGGTGAAGAACAGCATCCGGCCGTCCCCGGTCACCGCCACGGGCCCCAGCTTCACGCCCTCGGACTCCAGCCTGTCCAGCGCGGCCTCGCCGGCCTCCTGGGGGACGTCCAGAACATCGTGGTTGTGCCCCGTGGCGGTGATGAAGTTGGCCTGCGGCTGGGTGCGGGCCCAGCGCAGGATCTGGGTGGGCTCCGTCGTGGCCTGGGTCTGCCAGCCGAAGGAGACGGGGTGCCTGCCGGGGGTGGGACAGCCGATGCGCACGCACGAGCAGCCGAATCCGGACGGGTGCGCCGCGGGGGCGAGCGGGAACCCCGCCGCCGCTGCGTCGAGCAGGAGCCCCTCACGGGCCCGCGCGGTCTCCTCCGCGCTGCCCCGTGGACGGCCTCTCGCACCGGTCCGATGGCGTCGGCGCATCCACTGGGAGAACCTGCTCTCGCGTACCATCAACCGCCTCACTCGCGACCACCGTGAACCGTGGCTTACGAGGGTACGCCGCTCCCCGGGGAGCGCGGTGCGCACATCGCACACCCCCTGACCGAAAGACGGCCGAGAGACACCGCGCAACTGCCCCGCTTACTGGGCAAGTCGCCCCATTCCGCCCTAGCTTGACCCCATGCCGATCGCGCTCACCCGGGCACTCCGGGTCACGGGCCACCGCAGTACGCTCGCCGCCGCGCTGCCCATGCCGCTGATGCTCAGCCTCATGCTGCTGGCCGGACCGCAGCAGCACGTGCCCAGCCCCTCGGCCGCGTACCCCTACGCGTCGCGCGGCCGCGTCACCTACACCGCGCACCGCGGCGGCTCCCTGGAGGTGCCGGAGAACAGCATGAGCGGGTGGACCGCGGCGTACCGGCGCGGCACCGCGCAGCTCCTCGACGCCGACCTGCGCGTGCTCCGCGACGGCACGCTGGTCGTGATGCACGACCCGACGCTGGACCGCACGACGAACGCGCACGGCCCGGTGGACAGGCTCACCCTCGAGCAGTGGCGCACGGTGCTGCTCACGCCGTCCCGGAAGCTGCCGGGCCACTGGCGGCCCGAGCACCCGCCTACGCTCGGCCAGATTCTGCGCCGGTTCGGCGGGCGCACCGCCATGGTGCTGGAGATCAAGGACCCGCGCGGGCTGCCCCGGCTGTCGGCCGCGCTGCACGGGCACCGGCTCACGGACTCGGTCTACGTGCAGTCGCGGTCGGTCAGGGTCGCCGCGCGTGCGCACCGGATGGGGCTGCTCAGCTCGGTGTGGCGCGGGCCCTCCAAAATCCGCCGCTCGCACCCGGAGCGCTGGGTGGGCCGCGTGGACATGCTGAGCGTCGACTACCGGGCGCGGGCGAGGGATGTGCGCAAGGCCGTGCGCTCCGGCATCCCGCACGTGTGGTCGCACACGGTGGACACGCGCGCGGCGCGTGACCGGATGCTGCGCCTCGGCGTCACCGGCATCATCACCGACGCGCCGGGACGGCTGACCCGCTGAGCCCGCGCCACGGCTGAGCCCGGCTGAACCCGCGTCACGGTTGAGCACCCGTCACCACGCGAGCGGCACGCGGACCTCGGCCCACGTCTCGGCTCACCTCGGCCCGATCCCGCGCAGCACGTGGTCCACCAGCGCGTCCGCGAAGGCGTGGGTGAGCGGCGCCGTGCGTGCCAGCCACCGCTGGTGGAAGGGCCCGAGCAGCATCTCCACGGCCAGGTCCAGGTCGGTGTCCCGCGCGAGCTGCCCGGCGTCCTGCGCCTTCGCCAGCCGCTCCCGGTACATCCGCCGGCCCGGCTCCATCAGGCGCTCGGTGAACTGCTCGGCCAGCGCCGGGTCGGAGGCCCCGGCCACGGCCAGCGCGCGGTACGGCGCCTCGAACGCCGCGTCGGCGAACTCGTCCACGCTGGCCCGCAGCACGTGCTTGAGGTCGGCGGCCACATCGCCGGTGTCGGGCAGGCCCTCCGCGTACTCCTCGTCCTGGGGTACGGAGAGGAAGGCGTCGAGCAGCACCTCTCCCTTCGAGTCCCACCAGCGGTAGATGGTCTGCTTGCCGACTCCGGCGCGCGCCGCGATGGCCTCGATGGTGAGTCTCGCGTAGCCGACCTCGCCGACCAGCTCCATGCTCGCGTCGAGGATGGCCCGCCGTGAGCTCTCGCTGCGGCGGGCGGCGTCCGGTGTGCGGGTCCTGCGGGGTGCGGCCATGGGGGCAACCTAACAAGCGCCGGAGACGAGACGACCCGTCTCCCGCCGTCCCGGGGGCCGGGCGCGCGCCCGTAAAATGTCCCGGTGATCGAGGACGAGTTGCGGGCCGCGCTCGCGGGGCTGCTGGACGGTCTTGGCGCCAAGGAGGCGTCGGCCGCCGTCGAGCGTTTGATGGGGCACTACCGGGGCCGGACCTACACGGACACCCCGGTGCTGCGGGACCGCGCGGACGTGGCCGCCTACGCCGCGTACCGCATGCCCGCCACCTTCGCCGCCGCCGCGGCCGCGCTGCACGCGCTCGCCGAGCGCACCGGCGGCTGGTCGCCCGAGCGGCATGTGGACGTGGGCGGCGGCACGGGCGCGGCGGTGTGGGCGGCGGCCGGTACGTGGGAGAAGCCGCGGCACACCACGGTCCTCGACTGGGCGGGACCCGCGCTCACGCTGGGCCGCGAACTCGCCGGCGGCGCGGGCTCGGAGAGCCTGCGCGGCGCCGAGTGGCGGCAGGAGCGGCTGGCCGAGGGCCTGGAGCTGCCGGAGGCCGACCTGGTCACGGTCTCGTACGTGCTCGGCGAACTCGGCGGCGGCGAGCGCGCGTCGGTCGTGGACGCCGCGGCCCGCGCGGGGCGCGCCGTCGTGCTGATCGAGCCGGGCACCCCCGACGGCTATGCGCGGATCATCGAGGGTCGCGAGCGGCTGGTCGCGGAGGGCTTCCGTGTGCTGGCGCCCTGCCCGCACAGCGGCCGCTGCCCGCTGGTGCCGGGCGAGGACTGGTGCCACTTCGCCGAGCGCGTGAACCGCTCCTCGCTGCACCGCAGGATCAAGGGCGGCTCGCTGCCGTACGAGGACGAGAAGTACAGCTACGTCGCCGCCGTACGGGACCTCCCCGAAGGCCCCGGCGAGCCCGGCACCCCGGCCCCCGCGCGCATCATCCGCAGGCCCCAGCTCCCCAAGGGGCAGGCCCTGCTGGACCTGTGCGACGCGGAGGGCGCGCCGCGCCGCAGGACGGTGACCAAGCGGCACGGCACGGCCCTCTACAAGGCGGCGCGCGACGCGGACTGGGGCGACGCGTGGCCGCCGCCGGAGCACGAGACCCCGGAAGGCGGGACCCGCGAGGGCTGAGAACGCCTCAGCGCGCCGCCCGTGCCAGCAGCGTCGCCGCTCGCGCGCGGGGGCCGCTGTCGGGGCGCTCGGGCCGTACGGGGTGGACGGTGGTGGCCAGCAGCACCAGGAAGGTGTCCGTCACGGGGTCCAGCACCAGACTCGTACCGGTGAATCCGGTGTGCCCCGCCGCCCTGCCCCCGCCCAGCGGCCCGGCCAACTCGCCCATGAACCACGGCTTGTCGACGGCGAAGCCGAGACCCGGCGGGGCCAGCAGGCGCGCGACGGAGGCGGCCGTGAGGATGCGCGCGGGCCCGTAGGCGCCGCCGGCGAGCAGCGTGCGGCACAGCACCGCGAGGTCCCGCGCGGTGCCGAACAGCCCGGCGTGGCCCGCGACTCCGCCGAGCGCGGCCGCGTTCTCGTCGTGCACCTCGCCGCGCAGCATGCCCCGGTCCGCCTTCGCCCACGGGAGCCGCTGGTCCTCGGTGGCGGCGGCGGTCTCCGGCGGCACGGGCCCGTACGAGGTGCGGGTCATGCCGAGCGGGCGGGTGATGCCCTCGCGCACGAGGGTGTCCAGGCCGCGTCCTGTGACCCGTTCCAGTACCTGCTGGAGCGCGATCATGTTGAGGTCGGAGTAGACGTGGGTGCCGCGGCGCGCGGCGGGCTTCTCCTCCCACAGCAGCGAGAGCGGGTCCAGGGGCCGCTCGTAGAAGGGCAGTTCGGGCCGCAGGCCCGAGGTGTGGGTGAGTAGCTGCCGCACGGTGATGCGCGACTTCCCGGCGTCGCCGAACTCCGGCACGTACGAGGCGGCGGTCCGCTCCAGGTCCAGCACGCCGCGCTCGACCTGCTGCACGGCGGCGATCGCGGTGCACAGCTTGGTCAGCGAGGCCAGGTCGAAGCGGGTGCCGGTGCGCATCGGGAGCCGCTCGCGCTCCGGGAGTTCGGCGTCGTACGCGGCATACCGCCGGGCCCACCCCGCGGCGTGCTCGACGGCGACGTACGGGCCGCGCCCGGCGACCACCACGGCGCCGCCGCACCAGCCCCGACCGGGCAGTGCGTCGATCTCCTCGACCAGCGCGGCGAGCTCCCCGGCGCGCAGCCCCGCGCGCCGGGGTGAGCCCGCGGGCCTCAGCCGCGCGTGCGCTGTGTACGCCACGGACGGCACAGTCCCACGAAGGCGCTCGCGGCGATGAGCAGCGCGCCGAGCTGCACCAGCGCCATGGGGACGGCGGTGTGCTCGCCCGCGACGCCGACCAGCGGCGAGGCGATGGCGCCGATCAGGAACTGCGAGGTGCCCAGCAGCGCGGAGGCCGAGCCCGCCGCGTGCGAGGCGCGCATCAGGCCCTGCGAGTTGGCGTTGGGGAGGGTGAAGCCCATGCCGGTCATCAGCACGCAGAGCGCGGTCGCCACGGGCGCGAGCCCGACGTGCCCGAACACCCCGCTGGTCATCACGAGCAGCGCGGCGGCCGCGAGCCCGGACAGGCCGAGCCCGAAGCCCAGCACCCGGTCCAGCGGCACCCTGCCGACCAGGATCTTGCCGTTGATCTGGCCCGCGGCCACCAGGCCGATGGAGTTGACCATAAAGAGCAGGCTGAAGGTCTGCGGCGAGGCGCCGTAGATCTTCTGCATCACGAACGGCGAGGCCGAGACGTACGCGAACAGCGCCGCGAAGGCGAAGCCGCCGGCGATCAGATAGCCGGTGAACCCGCGGTCGGCGAACAGCCCCCGCATGGTGCGCAGCGCGTCCGGCACTCCTCCCCTGTGCCGTCGCGCGGGCTCCAGCGTCTCCGGGAGCTTCCGGAGCACGACCAGCACCAGCAGCACGCCGACACCGGTGAGGATCAGGAAGACGCCGCGCCAGTCGGTGAAGCGCAGCACCTGGCCGCCGAGCACCGGGGCGAGCACGGGCGCCACGCCTGAGATCAGCATCAGGGTGGAGAAGAAGCGGGCCATCGCCATGCCGTCGTACAGATCGCGCACCACGGCGCGGGCGATCACGATGCCCGCGGCGCCGCACAGCCCCTGCACCAGGCGGCAGGCGACCAGCGCCTCGACGGTGGGCGCGAAGGCGCAGACGGCGCTGGCCAGGAAGTAGCCGGTCATGCCGATGAGCAGCGGCCTGCGGCGGCCGAACTGGTCGCTCATCGGGCCGACCACGAGCTGCCCGACCGCGAGGCCCAGCAGGCAGGCGGTGAGCGTGAGTTGGGCGCTGGCCGCGGGGATGTGGAGCTGCGCGCTGACCTCCGGCAGTGCCGGGAGGTACATGTCCATCGACAGCGCGGGCAGCGCAGTGAGGCTGCCCAGGATGAGGGTCAGCAGGAGGCCCGCGCGCTGACGGCTCGTCAGCGGGGGCTTCGCGGTGGGGTTCGCGGCGGAGTCGGCCGTGGAGTCGGAGTGCGGATTCTCCGGGGGCCTCTCCGAGGACTTCTTCGGGGACGGGGCGGCCGGAACGGTTGGGCCGGGGTCGGTCATGCACCTCTCCAGGAGATTGTTAATGGCACAGACATTCTCCCAGGATTTGTTCCCCCGGCCCAGCCGTTTGCTCGGGGCAACCACTGCCCCGTACGGCCGCCCCGTCTCCCCGCTTCCCGCCTCTTCCCGCTGGCTCAGGCGGGTTTCAGGCCCGGGTCACCGGCCTTCGAGACGTACGAGGCCGTGGTCTCCACGCCGCCTCCGCGGCTGGTGACGTTGGCCACAGTCCGGTAGTCGGCGCGCATCTGCTGCCGGTCCAGGGTCATCACGATGTAGCCGCGCTGACCGTTGTAGAACTTCAGATGCGGGTTGGCCTTCATGAAGACCTCCCAGTCGTCCGGGTGCGGCTTGCCGTTCCCGTTGCTGGAGATCGACGTGACGACCACCTCGACGCCCGTGGTCTTCGACTTCGGGTCGTCGTAGTCCTCCTTGAGGTCGATCGCGTACTGGACGTGCACGTCCCCGGTGAGCACCACCAGGTTCGCGACGCCCGCGTCCTTCACCGCCTTCATGAAGCGGTCGCGGGCCGCCGGATAGCCGTCCCAGGCGTCCATGGACAGCTTGAACGGCGCCTTGAGCTGCATGTGCCGCCGCGCCAGGATCGTCTGCTGCGGCACCACGTTCCACAGCGCGGTGGACTGCTGCAGCCCCTCCGCGAACCACTGCTCCTGGTCGAAGCCGAGCATCGTGCGCTTGGGGTCGGCCGTCGCCTTGGTCGGCACCAGCCAGCCGTCGCCGGGCACCTGGTCGTCCCGGTTCTGGCGGCCGTCCAGCACGTCGAGCTGCGCCAGGCTGCCCCACTGGAAGCGCCGGTAGAGCGTGGCGCGCGGGCCGTTGGGCTGCTGCGGCGGGCGCAGCGGCAGGTTCTCGTAGTACGCGCGGTAGGCGGCCGCCTTGCGGCGCAGGAACTCCTCGCCGTCGGTGCCGTCCTGCGCGACGTCCCCCGCGTAGTTGTTCTCGATCTCGTGGTCGTCCCAGGTGAGGATGAACGGGTGCGCGTGGTGCGCCGCCTGGAGGTCCTCGTCCAGGTGGAAGAGGCCGTAGCGCAGCCGGTAGTCCTCCAGCGTCATCGTCTTCTTGTTGAAGCGCGCCGGGAGGTCGAGGTCCGGGTCGTTGCGGTCGCCCCCGTCGGAGGTCACCGCGTACTCGTACAGGTAGTCGCCGAGGAAGAGCACCGCGTCGATGTCCTCTTCGGCCGCCACGTGCTTCCACGCGGTGTAGTAGCCCTGGTGGTACGCCTGGCAGGCGGAGAGCACGAAGCGCGCCTTGGCCAGGTCGGCCGTGGCCGAGGGCGCGGTGCGGGTGCGCGCGACCGGGCTGGTCCAGTCGCCGGTCCTGAAGCGGTAGTAGTACGTGGTCTGCGGCTCCAGGCCGTCCGGCACGGCGTGCACGGAGTGGTGCCACTCCGGATGCGCGGTCTCCTCGCCGTGCGTGACGACCTGCTGGAAGTCCTTGTCCTTCGCCACCTCCCAGGAGACCGGGACGGCTTCGGCCGGCAGCCCGCTGTCGGGCTCGTACGGTTCGGGCGCGAGGCGGGTCCACAGCACGACGGAGTCGGGCTCCGGGTCCCCTGAGGCGACGCCCAGTCTGAACGGGTCTTTACCGATGCTCATAGGATTGAGTTTTTGCACAGCCTGGGCGGCATTGGGAAGGTTCGTGCCGAAGGCGAGTGCCATGGCGGCTCCGGCGACGGTCAGAAATCGCCGCCGCCCCAAGTTCCGTGCCGCCTCGCGCAGTTCGCCGTCCGCGTCGGGTCGCTGTGTCATGCACACGAGTGCAGTGGCCGCGCGCGTCGGCTCGTTGGCACGTACGCATCAGGTCGGTGACCATCACATGGCGGGCCGCCAGCACGAAGGCATCGCCTACGCTGCGGCCATGACGACAGAAGACGGCACTGTGTTGAACGAGGGGACACGCGGTCGTACCGCCCTGGTGACGGGTGCGGGCTCGGGGATCGGGCGCGCCGTGACGCTGGCGCTGGCCGACGCCGGGTGGACGGTCGTACTCGCCGGCCGGCGCGCCGGCGCGCTGGAGGAGACCGCGCGCCTGGCGGGCTCGGGGGACCCGGTGCCGACGGATGTGACCGACCCGGAGGCGGTGGAAGCCCTCTTCTCCTCCATCCGGGACCGGCACGGCCGCCTAGACCTCCTCTTCAACAACGCGGGCGCGTTCGGCCCCGCGGTGCCGCTGGAGGAGCTGTCGTACGAGGACTGGCGCGGGGTCGTCGACGTGAACCTCCACGGCGCCTTCCTGTGCGCCCAGGCGGCCTACCGGCTCATGAAGGAGCAGGATCCGCGGGGCGGCCGCATCATCAACAACGGCTCGGTCTCGGCCCACGCGCCGCGCCCGCACAGCATCGCCTACACCGCGACCAAGCACGCCATGACCGGCCTCACCAAGTCCCTCTCCCTGGACGGCCGCGCACACGGCATCGCCTGCGGCCAGATCGACATCGGCAACGCGGCGACGGAGATGACCGGCCGCATGCAGACCGGCATCCTCCAGCCCGACGGCCGCGTCGCGTCCGAGCCGGTGATGCGAGCGGACGACGCGGCCCGCACGGTCCTCCACATGGCCGAACTCCCCCTGGAGGCCAACATCCAGTTCACCACGGTGATGGCGACGAACATGCCGTACGTGGGGCGGGGTTGAGCCCGGGGCTGGTCAGACGCCGCCGGGGCGGGAGAGACTCGGGGATCCGTACCAGTCGGTATGCAGTGGGAAGGGGACGGCCCGTGGGGCGATTCGGGGATTATCAGGCCGAGATCTATCTGAACGGGCTCGGTGGTGCGGTGCCCCCGTTCACGACCGATCTCACCGCGCTCGGCGACTCGGCGCGTGAGCGGCTGGAGCCCGGGGCCTTCGGGTACGTGGAGGGCGCCGCGGGGTCCGGGGCCACGGACCGGGCCAACCGCGCCGCCTTCGACGCGTACCGGCTCGTCCCGCGCATGCTCCAGGACGCGACCGACCGCAGCCTGGCCACCTCCGTACTCGGCACCGAGATGCCCGCGCCCGTGATGCTCGCGCCGGTCGGCGTGCAGTCGATCGTGCACCCGGAGGGCGAGCTGGCCACCGCGCGGGCCGCCGCCGCGCTCGGGGTCCCGATGGTGCTGTCCACCGCGGCCTCGTACACGCTGGAGGAGGTCGCGGAGGCGGGCGGTCCTTCGGCGCCCCGGTGGTTCCAGCTCTACTGGCCGAACGAGGACGAGGTGTGCGCCAGCATCCTGGAGCGCGCCCGCCGCGCCGGGTACTCCACGCTGGTCGTCACCCTCGACACCTGGACCCTCGCCTGGCGCCCGCGCGACCTGGACAGCGCGTACCTCCCGTTCCTCCGCGGCGTCGGCACCGCCATCCCCTTCTCCGACCCAGCCTTCCGCGCGGGGCTGGCCAAGCCCCCGGAGGAGGATCTGGAGGCGGCGGTCATGCGCTGGGTGCCGATGTTCACCGGTACGGACAAGGCGTGGTCGCGGCTCGGCTTCCTGCGCGAGCACTGGGACGGGCCCATCGTGCTGAAGGGCATCCAGCACCCCGACGACGCCCGCCGCGCCGCCGACGCCGGGATGGACGGGATCGTCGTCTCCAACCACGGCGGCCGCCAAGTCGACGGCGCCATCGCCTCGTTGGACGCGCTGCCCGGCATCGCCGAGGCGGTGGGCGACCGGCTCGCCGTGCTCTTCGACTCGGGTGTGCGTACGGGCGCCGACGCCCTCAAGGCCCTCGCGCTCGGCGCCCAGGCGGTCCTGCTCGGCCGCTCGTACGCGTACGGTCTCGGCCACGGCGGCGAGGACGGCGTACGCCACGTGCTGCGCAGCTTCCTCGCCGACCTCGACCTGACCCTGGCCCTGACGGGCCACCGCACGGCTGGCGAGCTGACGCCGGATGCGGTGTGGCGGGGGCGGGGGTGAGTTCCCCTGCCGGGGGCTGAGCCGATCGTGGGCCTGGCCCGACCGGGTGCGTGCCCGAGCCGTCTGCATGCCCGGCCCAGCCGGGGCCCGGCCGGGTGCGTGCCTGGCCAGCCCGTCCGCCGAGTACGATGGGCGGCACGGCGGACGAGCCGGCCGGGCGGTCGCGTCGGGCCCCTCACGGGGCTCGCCGAGGAACGTCCGGGCTCCACAGAGCAGGATGGTGGGTAACGCCCACCCGGGGTGACCCGCGGGACAGTGCCACAGAAAGCAGACCGCCGGGGCCTGAGGGCTCCCGGTAAGGGTGAAACGGTGGTGTAAGAGACCACCAGCGCCCAGGGCGACCTGGGCGGCTCGGTAAACCCCATCCGGAGCAAGGTCAAGAGGGGCCGTCAACTGACGGCTCTGCGCGGATGCCTGAGGGCTGCTCGCCCGAGTCCGCGGGTAGACCGCACGAGGCCGGTGGCAACACCGGTCCCAGATGGATGGCCGCCTCCCCCGGCGCCGCAAGGCCCCGGGGAGACAGAACCCGGCGTACAGGCCGACTCGTCCGCCCCACCTCCCGGGTGGCCGGGTTCCTCTTTCCCGTCGGGGCCGGGCGCAGCTCTCGGCATCCGTGGGTGAGCTGGGATGCGCGCCGTGTCCTGCTGGTGGGAATTCTCGGGATCGGCCTGACCGTGGCCGCGGTGCGGCCCGGTATCGACGCGCTCTGGTGGCAGCGGCTTCTCTCCGGAATCGCCGGGGCCGCATTTCTGTACGTTCTCGCGCTGTCGATCGCGGGGTACCGGAGGCTGCGCGCGAGAGAGGCGTCCGGCGAAGGGGGCACCCGGGGCTGAGGCGCTCAGGCCGCGCGGTCAACGCCCGTCAACACCCTCGTGACCAGGGCACATTGACGAGGCGGCAGCCCCACCCGCGGCCCCGCGCTGTGCATGAGTGCCCATCAGAAGTCTTCCCCTCGCGGGGCGATGCCCCCGGTGCTCCACGGGTGGCCGTCGCCCGTCTGACTGCGGACAGGGTGCCGGACGGGCGTGGCGTGGCGACTCTGATCACGAAACTCTCATGCGCAGTTTCCTCCGCAGAAAGGACAGATCCGGGATGTTCTCCCCCCGCCTCACCCTCGTCGCCGCCGGGGCCGCAGCCGCGTTCGCCGTGGCCGGTGCGGGCACCGCGTTCGCCGCGCCCTCCGCGCCCTCGGCGCCGAACCCCGAGTCCCCCCTGCTCGTCATGAAGTGGAACACCCCGTCCGACGACTACAAGACCGCCGACGGCAAGGAGAGAACCGGCGCGCAGACGGACCCGCAGGCGGACACGCTCGCGGCCCCGCAGGCCGGTACGCAGGCCGACGCGCGCGCCGACGACCAGGCCGAATGCAACAAGGGCATCCAGCAGCTCACCGCGCTGGAGCAGAAGATGCCCGGCATCCTCGGCCCGCTGAAGCTCGTCGACACGATCAAGGCGGCGTGCGAGGCCGACAAGAAGCAGAAGGAAGCGGAGAAGCAGGCCGACGAGCTGACGGACCAGCAGGGCGGCTCCCTGTCCGACAAGCAGGCCGGCAAGCAGGCCGACAGGCCCGCCGAGCGCCCGGCCGTCCCCAAGGACCCGCAGATCTCGCAGGAGCAGTGCGACCGCATGATCGGCGAGCTCACCAAGGCCACCACCGGCATCACCGACAAGCTGCGCGACGCCCTCCAGCGCGACCTGCCGCGCGGCCCGCAGCAGACCGAGTCGCTGCGCGAGGTGGACAAGCTCAACGAGGAACTGGGCGAGGAGGTCGGCGACTTCACCAAGGAGTTCCGCCTCCAGGACGCGCAGAAGTCCGCACGGGGCGAGTCGCTCTCCAAGTGCGAGGTGCACACCGACACCGACAACGGCACCGACAACGGCCAGCAGCTCTGAGCAGCAGCCGGCCAGCAGCCCTGAGCCGCTGACCAGCAGCTCTGACCAGCAGTTCTGGCCAGCGACTCCGAGCAGCGCTGCCGCATCGCAGGGGTCCGGCACGACCAGTGCCGGGCCCCGTACGCGCGTACACGGGACCGCTCACGTACGCATGCACAGCACCCACAGCACCCCCACCCACGACGCAATGGCGGAAAGCTGCAAAGACCGGGCGGCCATGCTTGGGCGCGGCCGCTCCCGGTGCGGGGCCGGGGCGGGTCCACGATGGCGGGACGCCCGTCGACCAGGAGGTTTCCATGACCGGTTCCCGCGTGCTCGCGCTCGGCCACCACCAGCCCGAGCGGGTGCTCAGCAACGACGACCTCGCCGGGATGGTCGACACCAGCGACGCGTGGATCCGCAGCAGGGTCGGCATCGAGACCCGCCGCATCGCCGCCGAGGACGAGACCGTCGCCGACATGGCGACCCGCGCGGCGGAGAAGGCGCTGGCCCAGGCCGGCACCGCAGCGGAGGACGTGGACTTCCTCGCCGTGGCCACCTGCACCTCGGCCGACCGCTCCCCCAACGTCGCGGCCCGGGTCGCCCGCGCGCTCGGCTGCCCCGCACCCGCGGCGCTGGACATCAACACCGCGTGCTCGGGATTCCCGCACGCGCTCGCGGTCGCCGACCAGGCCATCGCGGCGGGCGCGGCGCGCAACGCGCTGGTCGTCGGCGCGGAGAAGCTGAGCGCTTACACCGACTGGACGGACCGCACCACCTGCGTACTGGTCGGCGACGGCGCGGGCGCCGCCGTGCTGACCGCCTCGGAGGAACCGCGGGTCGGGCCCGTGCTGTGGGGTTCGGTGCCGGAGATGTCGGACGCGGTGCGGATCGAGGCGCCGCACGAGACGTTCGCGCAGGAGGGCCAGTCCGTGTACCGCTGGGCCACCACCCAGCTCCCCGCGATCGGCCGCGAGGTGTGCGCACGCGCGGGGGTCGCCCCGGAGGAGCTGGGCGCCGTGGTGCTGCACCAGGCCAACCTCCGCATCATCGAGCCGGTCGCGGAGAAGCTCGGCGCGGTGAACGCGGTGGTCGCGCGCGATGTGACCGAGTCGGGCAACACCTCGGCGGCCAGCATCCCGCTCGCGCTGTCCAAGATGGTCGAGCGCGGCGAGGTGGAGAGCGGCACCCCGGTCCTGCTCTTCGGCTTCGGCGGCGGACTCTCGTACGCGGGCCAGGTGATCCGCTGCCCGTGAGGCACCCCTGAGGCGCCCCTGAAGCACCCCTGAGGCGCCACGGGAACGGCCGTCAGGGGGCCGCCAGGAGGGCGCAAAGCCGCTGCCCGCCGCGGGCGCATGTCCTAGGCTCGCGCGGCATGGAGGAGCGAGACCGCCGGGGCGCACCCGCCCCGCACACACCCCACGCACCCCACATCCCGACCGTCTCCGCCGAGGAGGCCGAGCGCATCCGCCGCTGGCACGAGCGCGCGTACGCCGAGGCCCGGCGCGAGGGCGCGGAGGAGCAGCGCTTCGCCTACCTGGGCAGAACGATCGTGGTCCCGCCCGGCGTGCAGCCCGTCGTCGGCATGGCGCACGTGCTCGGCGAACCCGTGCTGGCGGAGGTCGAGGAGCACGACCGTGTCCTGGACATGGGCACGGGCAGCGGGGTCAACGCCGTGCTCGCGGCGGGCACCGCGCGCGAGGTGCTGGCCGTGGACATCAACCCCGGGGCGCTGGCGGCGGCACGCGGGAACGCCGAGCTGAACGGGGTGGCCGACCGCGTGGAGGTGCGGCACAGCGATGTGTTCTCGGCGGTGGACGGCGCATTCGACCTGATCGTCTTCGATCCGCCGTTCCGCTGGTTCCGGCCCAGGGACATGCTGGAGTCGGCCACGACCGACGAGGACTACCGCGCGCTGACCGCGTTCTTCCGCTCGGCCCGCGCCCACCTGAGCCCGCGCGGCCGGATGCTGGTCTCCTTCGGCACCACGGGCGACCTCGGCTTCCTCCAGCGCCTCGCCCGCGAGGAGGGCTTCGCGCGGGAGACGGTGGCGGCGCAGCAGATGGAGCGCGAGGGGACGCGGGTCGAGTACGTCACGTACCGGCTGACCCCCTGAGGTGCCACGTACCGGCTGACCCTCCGAGGCGCACGGCGGCCCGGTCCGTTGAGTGGCCGGCGGAGGCCGATCGTGGGAAACGAGTGAACCATGCGGGGCAATATGCGCGACGAACGGCGTGCCGCGTGGAAAGGAGCGGACGTACATGTCACCGAGCTGGGAGGACTTTCCCATGCGTAAGACCATGCGTACCGCTTTCGTCACCGCCGCCATCGTGGGCCTCGGCATGTCCGGCGCCGCCGCTGCCTCCGCCGACGGCGGCTACGCCTACGACAACGACAAGCAGGGCGACTCCCTCAACACGATGGGCCACGCGTACCAGGGCGCCTTCGGCCAGGGCGCCACCTACGGCGCGAACGCCAGCAGCGTCAGCGACGACGGCGCGGGCGCCGGCTTCCTCGACGACTGACGGACGCCCTTGGGGTCTTCCGGCCGGGCCGGTCCGCGTGTTCGCCGCGCGGACCGGCCCGGTTCGTCTGTGCGGGGCGGGCGGACACCGGCCCTCGCCCGGACGGACCCCCACGGACCCCGTACGGATTCCCGGCGGGCCCTCAACTGCCCACCGTTTGGCCCCCTTTGCGTGGCGCACGGCGTGTCGCTTGACCACGGTGGATGTGTAGCATCCACCGATTTGGGAGGACTTTCCCCATGCGTAAGCTCATTCGCGCCGCCGCCGTCTCCACCGCCGTCGCGGGCCTCGCCCTCTCCGGCGCCGCCGCCGCGCAGGCCCACGACCACGACGACAACGGCTCGGGCAACGGCAGCATCGCCGCGGGCCACAAGAAGTTCGACGTGGACGCCGACCACGGCGTCTCCGGTGAGGCCGGCTGGCTGATGGGTTCGTGGTCCCAGGGCGACGACGACTGACCCTCTCCCCTCCGAGGGTTCGTCCGGCCGGGCCGGACCGCGTGTGTGCGGTCCGGCCCGGTCTTCGTGTGTGCGGGGCACGGCATACGCTGCTGGGCGGGCCGCCGTACGCAAGCGAAGAAGGAGACCCAAGGTGCTCGTGCTGTTGCCGCCGTCCGAGGGGAAGGCCGCCGGGGACGAGGGTCCCCCGCTCGACCTGGGCGCGCTGTCCCTGCCGGGGCTGACCGGAGCCCGCGAGGCGGTGCTGGACGAGCTGGTGGAGCTCTGCTCGGCCGACGAGGAGAAGGCCCGCGAGGTGCTCGGCCTGAGCGAGGGGCTGCGCGGCGAGGTCGCGAAGAACGCGGCGCTGCGCGAGGCGCCCGCGCTCCCCGCGGGCGAGCTCTACACCGGCGTCCTCTACGACGCGCTCGGCCTGGCCACCCTCGGCGCGGCCGCGAAGAAGCGCGCGGCGCGGCAGCTCCTGGTGTTCTCCGGGCTGTGGGGCGCGGTGGGCGTGGAGGACCGGATCCCCTCGTACCGCTGCTCGGGCAACGTGAAGCTGCCGGGGCTCGGCGGCCTGGGCGCGTACTGGCGCAAGCCGCTGGAAGAGGTGCTGCCGGAGCACGCAGGTGAGGGCCTGGTGCTGGACCTGCGCTCCTCCGCGTACGCGGCGATGTGGAAGCCGAAGGGCGAAGTGGCCGAACGGACCGCCACCGTGCGGGTGTTGCAGTCGAAGGTTGTGGACGGCGTGGAGAAGCGCTCCGTCGTCAGCCACTTCAACAAGGCCACCAAGGGCCGGATCGTGCGCGCACTGCTGGAGGCCGGCGCGGACCCCGCCTCCCCCGCCGAGCTGGCCGGCGAGCTGCGCGCGCTCGGTCACACGGTGGAGGAGAGCGCGCCGGCCAAGGCGGGCAAGCCGTGGCAGCTCGACGTGGTGGTCACGGAGCTGTGAGGCGCCGCGCCGTGCCGTTGCACGTATTGCAACGCGCGTTGCGCGATGTGACGGCCGCGGGCAGGATGGGCACATGACCCCGTCCTCCCCGGCCTCCCCCTCCGCCGCCTCTGCGGCCCCCTCGGTGCTCGATCTCGCCCCCGTCGTCCCGGTCGTCGTCGTGCAGGACGCGGCCGACGCCGTTCCGCTCGCGCGGGCGCTGGTCGCCGGCGGGCTGCCCGCGATCGAGGTCACCTTCCGTACGGCCGCCGCGCCCGACGCGATCCGGGCCATCGCCGAGGAGGTGCCGGACGCCGTGGTCGGCGCCGGGACCGTGATCACGCCGGAGCAGGCCCGCACCGCGGCGGACGCGGGCGCCCGCTTCCTGGTCAGCCCGGGCTGGACGGACCTGCTGCTGGACGCGATGCGCGGCACGGGGCTGCCGTTCCTGCCGGGCGTCTCGACGACGTCCGAGGTCGTGGCGCTGCTGGAGCGCGGCGTGAGCGAGATGAAGTTCTTCCCTGCCGAGGCCGCCGGCGGCACCGCGTACCTCAAGTCGCTCGCCTCGCCGCTGCCGCAGGCGCGGTTCTGCCCCACCGGCGGCATCGACGAGGCGAAGGCGGCGGACTACCTCGCACTGCCCAACGTCGGCTGCGTGGGCGGTACGTGGATGCTGCCGGGCGACGCCCTGGCGGCGAAGGACTGGGACCGCGTCACCTCCCTCGCCGCCGGAGCGTCAGCCCTGCGCGGCTGAGCTCCTGTCCTGCCCTGACGCCTCGGCCTCCCGCGCCCGCGCCCTCCTCGCCAGCACGGCGATCGAGGCCAGGGCCAGCAGGGCGAGGGCCATGATGTAGCCGGACACCGCGAGCGAGCTGCCGGTCAGCTCCAGGAGCAGGACCATCAGGAACGGGGCCAGGCCGCCGCCGAGCACCGCGGCGATCTGGTAGCCCAGCGAGGCGCCGGTGTAGCGCATCTCCGCCGTGAACAGCTCGGCGAACAGGGCGGCTTGGGGCCCGTACATGATGCTGAGGAAACAGCTCGTCACGAAGGTGCCGATCCCCAGCAGCCACAGCGACGTGGTGTCGATGAGCAGGAACATCGGCACCGCCCACAGGAACAGTCCGGCCGCGCCCGCCGCGTACACCGGCAGCCTGCCCACCTTGTCGGAGAGCGCGGCAGCGGCCGGGATCAGCCCGAACTGGGTGAGGCTCACCAGCATCGACACCGTGAGCACCGCGCCGCGCTCCATGTGGAGTTCGCGGGTGGTGTAGTCGAGCACGCCGGTGATGAGGATGTAGAACGTCGCGGTGTTCACGGCGAAGGATCCGCCGGCGAGCAGCACCGTCCCCAGGTGACCGCGGAGGATCTGCCGCAGCGGGGACCTCTGCGCGCTCTCGCTCTTCTCCCGCTCCACGAGGCGCCGTTCGGCCTCGCGGAACTCCGGCGTCTCCTCGACCCGGCTGTGGATGTACCAGGCGAGCACCAGCACCAGCACGCCCGCCGCGAAGGGGATGCGCCAGCCCCACGCGGTGAAGGCGTCGGCCGAGGTGAACCCCTCCGCCGCGAGGAAGGCGACGTTGGCGGTCAACACGCCGATGGGCACGCCGAGTTGGACCAGGCTGCCGTACAGCCCGCGCCTGCCCTGCGGCGCGTACTCGGTCGCCATCAGCATCGCGCCGGCCCACTGCGCGCCGACGGCCAGGCCCTGGAGCACCCGCAGCAGCACGAGGAGCAGCGGCGCCGCGATCCCGATGCTGTCGTACGTGGGCAGCAGGCCGATGGCGAGGGTGGACAGGCCCATCACGGTCAGCGCGAGCACCAGCATGGGCTTGCGGCCCCGCTTGTCGCCGAGGTGCCCGGCGACCACGCCGCCGAGCGGGCGCGCGAGGAAGCCGACGGCGAACGTCGCGAAGGCGGACAGCACTTCGGCGACCGGGCTGGAGGAGGGGAAGAACCTGCCGCCCAGCACCAGGGCGGCGGCGATCCCGAAGATGAAGTAGTCGTACCACTCGACGGCCGAGGCGACGGCGGCGGCCGTGGCCACCCTGCGCCGGTTCCCGTCCGGTGCTTCCGCTGCTTCCGGTGCTCTGTGTGCGTCTGGTGCGTCTGATGCGTCGGGTGCGGTGGCCATGTCTGCACGCTCCGATGGGTGCGACGGCGGGGACGCGTGGGGGGTGGTGAGGTCCGTGAACGTACCGACCAGCCGGTAGGTGGTCAACGGTTCGGACGGCTCCTGTACCGCGCCGATTTCCCTGCATACGGCAACGAGCCCGCGCCCCGGCGAGTCGGGGGCACGGGCTCGTACGCGGTGAGGCGTCCGTCAGCGCAGGTGGCCGGTGTCGTTCAGCAGGCGCAGCGAGGCGTTGCCGTCCGCGTAGTAGGCCACGGCGGAGAGCGAGGCGGCGGACAGCTCCATGCGGAACAGCGCCTCGGGCGGCGCGTCCAGCGCGAGCCGCACCAGGGTCTTCACCGGGGTGACGTGGGTGACCAGCAGCAGCTTCTTGCCCGGGTGCTGGGCGAGGATCTTGTCGCGGGCCACCTGCACGCGCTGCGCGACGGCCGCGAAGCTCTCGCCGCCGCCGGTCGGTTCGGCATCAGGGTCGGCCAGCCAGGCGTCCAGGTCCTCCGGATAGCGCTCCCGCACCTCGCCGAAGGTCAGCCCCTCCCAGGCGCCGAAGTCGGTCTCGCGCAGGCCCTCGTCGATGTGGACCCGGAGCCCGGTGGCCTCTGCGATGGTGTTCGCGGTCTCCTGGCAGCGGCGCAGCGGGGAGCTGATCACGCCCTGGATGGTGCCGCGCGCGGCGAGCGCCTCGGCGACCGCGCGGGCCTGGCGGCGGCCCACAGCGGAGAGCTCGGGGTCGGTGCCACCGCTTCCGGAGAAGCGCTTCTCCGGGGTGAGCACCGTCTCGCCGTGCCGCAGCAGCACGAAGGTGGTGGGAGTGCCGAGGTCGGGACCCCAGCCGTTGCGTACGGGGGCGGGCTTGGCGGTCGTGCCTGCACCGGTCGTCGCGGCGGGCTCGGCCTTCGCCTCGTACGACTCCTCGTACGGCTCCTCGTACGCCTCGTCGTCCGGCTCCTCGGCCGGCTCGAAGGGCGCGGCCGACAGCTCGGCCGTCGACTCGGAGGGGGACCACTGCTCGCCGCGGCCGCCCGCGTCCATCGCCTCGTTCGCGAGCCGGTCGGCGTGCTTGTTCTTCTCGCGCGGGATCCACTCGTACGAGACGGCCCCCGCCGGGAAGATCTGCTGGGCCTCCAGGGCCAGCGGGCGCATGTCCGGGTGCTTGATCTTCCAGCGCCCCGACATCTGCTCGATGACCAGCTTGGAGTCCATCCGCACCAGCACGGACGCCTCGGGGTCGAGCTCCCGCGCCGCGCGCAGCCCGGCCACCAGGCCCTTGTACTCGGCGACGTTGTTGGTCGCCTTCCCGATGTACTCCGCCGTCTCGCGCAGGGTCTGGCCGCTCTCGGCGTCCCGTACGACGGCGCCATACCCGGCGGGCCCCGGATTCCCTCGGGAACCGCCGTCCGCCTCGATGAGGAACGTGCGGTGAGCCGGGGCGCCGGTCACAGGCCCGACTCCGGGGTGCGCACCAGGATGCGGCGGCAGTTCTCGCAGCGGACGACGGAGTCCGAGGGCGCCTCGCGCACCTCGTTCATCTCGGTGATGTTGAGCTCCAGGCGGCAGCCCTCGCAGCGCCGCTGGTAGAGCCTGGCGGCGCCGACGCCGCCCTGCTGCTCGCGGATCTTCTCGTACAGCTTCAGCAGGTCGGCGGGGACCGTGCCGGCGGTCTCCTCGCGGTCCTTCTTCACCTCGGCGGCCTCGGCGTCGATGGTGCCCAGCGCCTCGTCCCTGCGGGCCTTGGTCTCATCGACGCGGGTCTGCACGGACTCCACGCGCTGGGCGAGCTCGGAGGCCCGCTCGGCCGCCGACTCGTGACGCTCCATCACCTCCAGCACGACGTCCTCCAGCGCGCCCTGGCGGCGGGCGAGGGAGGCGATCTCGCTCTGGAGGTTCTCCAGGTCCTTGGGGTTGGTGACCACGCCGGAGTCCAGGCGCTTCTGGTCCCGGGCCGCGCGCTGGCGTACCTGGTCCACGTCCTGTTCGGCCTTGGTCTGCTCGCGTGCGGTGTCGCTCTCCTCGGTCTGCGCGGCCACGAGGAGGTCGCGCAGCTGGGCGAGGTCGCCCTCCAGGCTCTGGAGCTCCTCGTGCTCGGGCAGCGTCCTGCGCTTGTGCGCGAGCTGCGTCAGGCGGGTGTCGAGTGCCTGGAGGTCGAGCAGGCGGATCTGATCGGCGGGCGCGGCGTTCAGTTGGGGGCTCCCGTGGTCATGGTGTCGGAGACGTCGGTGTCGGAGGAGACCGTGGACGCGGCGTGCGCCGTCCAGGGGTCGGTGACCGTGTGCGAGACGTGCGTGCGCAGGTCCCAGCCGTTCCGGTCGGAGATCGCGTCGAGCTGCGCCGCCGCCTGCTCGCACCAGGGCCACTCGGTGGCGAAGTGCGCGGCGTCGACCAGCGCGAGCGGCGAGTGCTCGCGGGCCTCGGACGCGGGGTGGTGGCGCAGGTCGGCGGTGACGTAGGCGTCCACGCCCGCGGCGCGCACCTGGTCGAAGAGGCCGTCGCCCGAGCCGCCGCAGACCGCGACGGTGCGCACCGTGGCCTCCGGGTCGCCGGCGGCCCGCACGCCCTGCGCGGTGACCGGCAGCCTGGCGGCGGCCAGCGCGGCGAACTCGCCCAGCGGCAGCGGGTGGTCGAGCTCGCAGATCCGGCCGAGGCCGCGGCGGCCCTCGGGGTCGGTGGCGTCGGGGACCAGCGGCCCCTTCACGCGCAGCCCGAGCGCGCCCGCGAGGGCGTCGGAGACGCCGGGGTCGGCGGTGTCGGCGTTGGTGTGCGCGACGTGCAGCGCGACGTCGTTCTTGATCAGGGTGTGCACGACGCGGCCCTTGAAGGTGTCGGCCGCGACGGTCGTCGTACCGCGGAGGTAGAGCGGGTGGTGCGTCACCAGCAGGTCGGCACCGAGCGAGACGGCCTCGTCGGCGACCCGCTGCACGGGGTCGACGGCGAACAGGACGCGCGTGACCTGCGCGTCCGGGTTCGTCACGTCCCCGCAGACGGTACCGACGGCGTCCCATCCCTCGGCGCGGTCGCGCGGCCAGAGCGCGTCGAGCGCGGCGATGACATCGGAGAGAGCAGGCACGCGGGCAAGGCTACCTGGCGCGGTGGCGCCGCCGACGGTCCGGTCGCCCCGCGCACGCACCGCCGCACGCCGGCCCCGGCGGTCCGTACCCGGCCGCGGGATTCCGCTTCGCGGAGGGCGCGGCACCGCACAAGCGGTGGAGCACATTCCGCCCCCTGCCGGGGGCCGAAACGGGCAGACCGCACCCTTCCGTGTGAAGGGCTTCAACGGGCGTTGTTCGGGCGCGAGTACGAGCTCTAGCTTCCCCACTGGAGGTGATCGCTTCATGACCGCCTGTGCCCCCGAAGATCCCACGGGCACTCCGTACGCCCCGTCCCCCGCGCACCCCGCATCCACCGGGGCCGCCGCCCCCGCAGCGCATTCCGCTTTCAGCGTCGCCGCCGACGGCTCGTACGCCGCGCGGCTGGCGGAGACGCGGGGCGAGGGCTCCCCCGGCAGGTTCCCCGAGCGCTGGACGCTCGACGGTCCCGAGCCGTACGCCGTACCGCTGCCGGCCGCGCAGCCCGAGGAGGAGGACAGCCGTCTGCTGGCGCTCGCCGACGGGCGGGTGCTGATCGCCCGCCGCACCCCGCAGCGGTACGCGCTCGCGCTGCTCTATCCGACCGGGCCCGGCACCGGTGAACTCCCGCTCGGCGCCGTCGAGTCGGAGTCCCTGACCCTGCTGCCCCCGGCGCCGTGCGGGCGGCGCGCCTATGCGCTCGCGCCCGCGCCGCGCACCGGATCGCACCCGGTCACCGGCGTGTGGCTGGTCGCGGGCAGCGGGTCGGGGCGGCCCGAGCCGGTGGCCACGGTGCCGGGGGAGTGCGAGGGCGGCGCCTGGCTGGACCGCGAGGGCCGGATGCTCGCGCTCGACCGGACCGACCCGGACAGCGGCCTGACCAGGACCGTCGTCGTGGACCTCGCGCGCGGCGGGGAGATCAGCCCGCTGCTGCAGATCGGCGAGGCGAGCAACGACAGGCTGCTGCTGGCCGAGCCGGACAGCGGCCTGCTCCTGGTGCGCTCCGACGCCCCCGGCTCCGAACGGCTCGGCTGGGGCGTGCTGGGCTCGCACCGCCCCGTGCGCTTCCCCGAGGCGCTGAGCCCGGCGGGCGCGCGGCTGACGCCGTTCGCCGTGCAGCCGCGGCAGATCCTGGTGCCGGAGAGCTGCGCGGTCGCGCTGTGGGACGAGTCGGCTTCCGCCGCGGACTCGGGCACGGGCGCCGGTACGGGTGAGGGCTCGGACTCCTCCGGGGCCTCCGGGACCGTTCCCTGGCTCGCGCTGTGGCGGCCCGCGTCCCGCACGCTGCGCCATATCGCCGCGCCGGACGGCTGGTTGGGCGGTCACGGCCTGATCACCGCCGACGGCGAACTGCGGCTGCCGTACGTCACCCCGCACACGGTGTGCGGGCTGGCCCGGATGCGGGTGCCCGACCTGGAGGGGCCGGGGCGCGCGGCGGGGCGGGAGACGCCCGTACGGGAAACGGGGCGGGAGCCTGAGCCCCAGGGCATGCCGGACTCCGGGGGCGCCGGGTCGGGCGACGCCATGCCCGGGCCCGTGTCCGACTCCATGTCCGGGCCCATGTCCGGGCCCGCTTCGGAGGGGCCCGGCGCCGGATCCGAGGCGTCCGGTTCCGTTCCGGGTAACACTTCTGTCGCGGATGTCACGGCCGTACAACAGGGCGGTTCGGCGGAGGGTGAACGGGAAGACGATGCCCTCGCGGACCCCTGCGCGCCACGCAGGCCGGTACCGCTGCAGCAGGCACCTCTCACCGTACGGCCCGGATGATCACACGATCGGTGATCTCGTAAAATCACGCCGGGTACGACGGCAGCAATGAGATCCACGGAGTTACTGATCTGATGTCCGAGACCCAGACCGAGACCCCGGGCGCGGCGCACAGCGGACGGGGGAAGCACAGGGGACCGGCCGCCTCGGAAGAGTCGGGCGGCTCCACCCAGGGGCGCCACAGGCGGCCCGCGCAGGACTCCGGCACCGCGGGGGCGCAGGAGCACGGCGCGGCCCACCACCAGTCCGGCAACGCGGCCTGATCCGCGCGGCCCCCTGTCCGCACCCTGAAGAGCCTCACGTTGAAGAACCCCGCGCTCGGGCCCTCCTGGAGGATCAGCCCTTCTTGAGGCCGAGCACCTCGCCCGCCGCGAAGGTCTCGTGCGGCTCAAGCCCGTCGAAGTACGGCGTGAGCTGCTTGTCGAGGTCCTCGTGGGTGAACACCTCGGCGGCCGCGTCGAACTTCGCCGCCACCCGGGGACGTTCGAGCACCGCCACCATGCCGCCGTGCACGACGAGCACCTGCCCCGAGACCTTCGCGGCGGCGGGCGAGGCCAGATAGCCCACCAGCGGCGAGACGTGCTCCGGGGCGAGCGGGTCGGCGCCGCCCTCCCCGCCGCCGATGCCCTGGAAGACGTCCTCCGTCATGCGGGTGCGGGCGCGCGGGCAGATGGCGTTCGCGGTCACCCCGTACTTGCCGAGCGCCGCGGCCGTCGAGGTCGTCAGGCCCACGATCCCGCCCTTCGCCGCCGCGTAGTTGGGCTGCCCCGGCGAGCCCGCGAGGAACGCCTCCGACGAGGTGTTCACGATCCGCCCGTACACCGGGCCCCCGGACTCCTTGGAGGCGCGGCGCCAGTGCGCCGCGGCGAAGTGCGTGGTGTTGAAGTGGCCCTTGAGGTGGACGTGGATGACCGAGTCCCATTCCTCCTCGGTCATCGAGAAGACCATCCGGTCCCGCAGGATGCCCGCGTTGTTGACCAGCACGTCCAGCGAACCGTAGGTGTCCAGGGCGAGTTGGATCAGCTCCTCCGCCTGCCGGAAGTCGGCGACGTCGCCCCGGTGCGCGGTGGCGCTGCCGCCCGCGGCGCGGATCTCGGCCGCGACCTCCTCGGCGGGGCCCGCCGTCGGCTCGCCCGAGCCGTCCCTGCCGGGCTGCCCGAAGTCGTTGACGACGACGTTCGCGCCGAGGTGCGCCAGTTCCAGCGCCTCGGCGCGCCCGAGGCCGCGCCCCGCACCGGTGACGACGGCTGTCTTGCCCTGCAACGACATGGAACGATCTCCTCACGATCGGAAGGGTGTTCGGTGCTGCGTACGGGGTGCCGCGCACGCGGTACGGGGTGCGGGCTCGGGCTCAGAGGGTGATGCAGGTGCGCAGGGACTCGCCGCTGCGCATCTGGTCGAGCGCGTCGTTGATCTCCTCGAAGCGCACCCTGTGGGTGATCATTCCGCCCAGGTCGATGCGGCCCGAGCGCCACAGCGCGATGGCGCGCTCGTAGGAGTGCAGGACGTTCCCGCCGCCGTAGAGCGAGGGCAGGATGCGCTTCTCGTCGAAGAAGAGCTCGAACATGTTGATCTGCAGGTTGTCGTCCATCGCGCCCGCGCCGACCACGCAGAGCGTGCCGCCGCGCCGGGTCGTCTCGTACGCGGTGCGCGCGGTCGCGGACTTGCCGACCACCTCGAAGACGTAGTCGAAGCCCTCGTCGGCGGTGATCCGGCTCTTCGCGTCGGCGAGCTCGTCAGGCGCGACGGCCTCGGTCGCGCCGAAGCGCAGCGCCGCCTCGCGCCGCGAGGCCACCGGGTCGACCGCGACGATCTGCGCGGCCCCGCAGGCGCGCGCGCCCTGGATCGCGCTGATGCCCACGCCGCCGCAGCCGATCACCGCGACCGAGGAACCGGCCTCCACCTTCGCGGTGTTGAAGGCCGCGCCGAGCCCGGTGGTCACGCCGCAGCCGATCAGCGCGGCGATCTCGAAGGGCACGTCGTCCGGCACCGGCACAGCGCAGGCCGCGTCCACCACGGCCTCCTCGGCGAAGGTCCCGGTGCCGGCGAAGCCGAACACATCGCCCTGCGGCCGCTTGAAGTTGGGGGTGCCGGCGTTCATGAAGCCGGCCAAGCACAGATGCGTCTGCCCGCGGCGGCACGCGGGACAGGTCGTGCAGGCGGGCAGCCAGCACACCAGCACCCGGTCGCCGGGGGCGAGTCCGGTGACCCCCTCCCCCACCTCCGTGATCTCCCCGGCGCCCTCGTGGCCCGGCACGAACGGCGCCGGCTGGGGCAGCACCCCGTTCATCGCGGAGAGGTCCGAGTGGCACAGGCCCGTGGCCCTCATGCGGATGCGCACCTTGCCGGGGCCGAAGCCCACCGCCTCCACGTCATCGAGTACTTCGAGCTTGTCCTGACCTGTCTCGTGCAGTACGGCTGCGCGCACGGGGCGGCTCCTCTCGCCGGCGCTCTGCGGACCTGGGATGTGCCTGGAGTGCTGGTGCCTGAAGTGCTGTGCTGCGTGGGGGCTCAGAGGTGCGGAGTGCTGTGCTGCGTGGGGGGGGGCGGCGGCGCGGAGTGCTGTGCGCCGTGAGGCTCGGTGCGCGGGCGCCGGAGGTCCGGCGCCCGGCCGCTCAGCTGTGCTCGACGACCGTGTCGGCCAGCACCGGCGCGTCCTCGCGCTCGGCCGCCGTGGCCGTGACCTGGATGCGCCCCGGACCCACCTGCCACATCCGCACGCGCAGCGTCTCGCCGGGATAGACGACCCCGGCGAACCGGACGCCGTAGCTCCGCACCCGCGCCACATCGCCGTCGAGCGCGGTGTCCACCACGGCCTTGAGCGTCATGCCGTACGAGCACAGCCCGTGCAGGATCGGCTTGTCGAACCCGGCGAGCTGGGCGAACTCCGGGTCGGCGTGCAACGGGTTCCAGTCGCCGGAGAGGCGGTAGAGCAGCGCCTGGTCCTCGCGGATGCGCCGCTCCACGGTGTGGTCGGGGGCGCGCTCGGGGACCTCCAGGCGCTCGGAGGGCCCGCGCTCGCCGCCGAAGCCGCCCTCGCCGCGTACGAAGATCTGGCTCTCGCCCGTCCACAACGGGCCCTCGGCGTCGGACACTTCGCTGCGCAGGACGATGACGGCGGCCTTGCCCTTGTCGTACACGGCCACGACCTTCGAGGAGGAGGTGGCCTCTCCCTCGGCGGGGAGGGGGCGGTGGGCCTCGATGCGCTGGCCGCCGTGCAGCACCATGACCGGGTCGATCTCGATGCCGGACGAGGCGAGCCCGCCGGCGAACGCCATGCCGCCCCCGGCGACGGTGGCGAAGCTGGGCAGCACGTGCAGCTTGCTCTCCAGCGTGTACCGCAGCTCGGCGGGGTCGTTCGCCGGAATCCCCGCGCCGAGGCCGAGGTGGTAGAGCTGAACGTCCTTCTGGCTCCAGGCGATGGTGGTGGTCTGCGGCTCGGCGGCGACGGCCTTCTCGGCGTCAATCGGCATCGTGGCTGCGCTCCTCGGCTCCGTGCGTGCGCGGCGTCCGCGCGTCCGGCAGGCGGAGACCCCGGCCCGGTCGTCCGCACCGTCGGCCGGGCCGGGGTCGTGTGCGATCGGCGAACCGCGCTCGGATGAGAACACGTTCTAACCGATGCGGTCCTGTATAACGCACGCCCCGGGACATGGGAAGCCCCTGGACGCGCCCATCTAACGCACCGTCAGATCCGCCTGCCCGCCCGGTCAGTGCGCCGCGCCCGCCGGCTGCTCCTGCTCGCGCTCGACTTCGCTGCCGCCCCGCACGCCGCGCGCCTCCCCCGGCAGGGCCACGGCCATGAAGACCGCGCAGCAGACCAGGAACACCGCGCCGAGCAGGAACGCCACCCCGTACCCGGAGGCGAGGGAGGCGGGGCCGTCGCCGTGCGCGGCGATCCGCGCCGTGGAGGCGGTGGACAGCACCGCGAGGCCCAGCGAACCGCCCATCGTGCGGCTGGTGTTGATCAGCCCGGAGACCAGCCCGGCGTCGCCCGGGGCCGCGCCGCGCGTGGCGGCCGAGGCCAGCGGGGTGGAGGCCAGGCCGATGCCGAGGGCCATGAGGACACCGGGACCGAACACGGTGTCGAGATAGCCGCCGCCCTCGTGCATCCGGCTCTGCCAGAGGTAGCCGCACGCGGCGATCAGGGCGCCGGTCACCGCGAGCGGCCTGCTGCCCATGCGCTGCATGAGGCGGGGCGCGGCCTTCGAGCCGAGCACGACACTGAGGGACTGCGGCATGAAGCCGAGACCGGCCTGAATGGGGCTGTAGTGCAGGACGTTCTGCATATACAGGGAGACGAAATACCACATGGAGAACATCGCGGCGCCGCAGATGAACATCGCGAAGTTCGCCGAGGAGACCGAGCGCACCCTGAACAGCCGCAGCGGCACCAGCGGCGAGGAGCTGCGCGCCTCGACGGTGACGAAGAGCGCGAGCAGCAGCAGTCCCGCGGCCAGCGGCAGCAGCGCGGCGGGCGAGGTCCAGCCGGCGGACTCGGTCTGCACGATGCCGTACGCCAGGGAGCCCAGGCCGAGCGTGACGAACAGGGCCCCGGGCATGTCCAGCCTGCGGCGCGCGCCGCGGTCCCGGCTCTCGGATATCCACACCGCGGCCGCCACCAGCACCAGCGCGCCGACCGGCACGTTGACCAGCAGCACCCAGCGCCAGGACAGCGTGTCGGTGAGCACGCCGCCGACCAGTCCGCCCACGGCGCCGCCGCCCGCGCCGACCGCGGTCCAGGTGGCTATGGCCCGGGTGCGCGCGGGTCCCTCGGGGAACGCCGTGGTGAGGATCGTCAGCGTGGAGGGGGCCAGCACGGCGGCGCCCACCCCCTGCACGGTGCGCGCCGCGAGGAGCTGCCACGGCTCCTGCGCGAGCCCGCCCGCGAGGCTGGCCAGGGTGAACAGGGCCAGCCCCGCGAGGAATATCCGCTTGCGCCCGAAGAGGTCGCCGGCCCGGCCGCCGAGCAGCATGAAGCCGGCGAAGGTGAGGGTGTAGGCGTTGACCACCCATTGCAGGGTCGCCGCGCTCATCCCCAGGTCGGCCCGCATCGAGGGCAGGGCGACATTGACCACCGAGACGTCGAGCACCACGAGGAACTGGCCGGCGCACGCGGCGAGCACGACCGCCCAGAGGCGTGCCGGCGCACCGGATGCGGCCGCACCTGTCCCGGCGGCGGAGGATGAGTTGACCATGTCCGCAATGCTCGCACCCGGCACTGACAGCGGACAGCGGGATTTTCGGCGTACGGCCGCGGGCGAAGTTCCCGTCCCGAAGTCCTAGGACCCGCCGCACCCGCACCCGCACACCGTCACCGCCCGGCCGGGACCGGAGCCGTCACGCACGGCCACACCCGCGCCCGCCACCCAGCCGGGACCGCGCCCGCCACGGCACGGCCCACCCGGGCCGCCGCCTCTCGACGCCCCGGCCGCCCCGGCCGCCCTCACCGCCTCCGCAGCATCGTCACCACCGCCGCGCCGCCCAGGCCGATGTTGTGGGCGAGGGCCACCCGGGCGCCCTGCACCTGGCGGTCGGCGGCCTCGCCCCTCAACTGCCAGGTGAGCTCGGCGCATTGGGCGATGCCCGTGGCGCCCAGCGGGTGGCCCTTGGAGATCAGGCCGCCGGAGGGGTTCACCACCCAGCGCCCGCCGTACGTCGTACCCCCGTCGGCGACGAGCTTGCCGGACTCGCCCTCGGCGCACATGCCCAGCGCCTCGTAGGTGAGCAGTTCGTTGACCGAGAAGCAGTCGTGCAGCTCCACGGCGTCGACGTCCTCGATGCCGAGCCCGGACTGCTCGTACACCTGCCGCGCGGCCTCCCGCGACATCGGCTGCCCCACCACGTCGATGCACGAGCCCGAGGCGAAGGACTCCTCGGTGTCCGTGGTCATGGCCTGCCCGGCGATCTCCACCGCGCGCTCCTCCAGGCCGTGTTCGGCCACGAAGCGCTCGGAGACCACCACCGCCGCGGCCGCGCCGTCCGAGGTCGGGGAGCACTGGAGCTTGGTCAGCGGGCGGTGCACCTCGCGCGAGCCCATGATCTCGTCCAGCGAGTACACGTCGCGGAACTGCGCGTACGGGTTCGCCGCCGAGTGCCTGTGGTTCTTCTCGCCCACGGCGGCGAGCTGTTCGGCCGTGGTGCCGTGCCGCTCCATGTGCTCGCGCGCCGCGTTGCCGAAGATCTGCGCGGTGGGCGGGGTCATCTCGAAGCCGTGCCGCTCCGCCATCACCCCGTAGTGGCGGGCCACCGGCGAGGAGGCGAAGTCGCCGCCGGACGCGGCGCCGCCGCCCAGCGAGCCCTTCTTCATCTGCTCGAAGCCGAGCGCGAGCACGCAGTCGTTGAGCCCCGAGGCCACGAACTGCCGCGCCATGAGCAGCGCGGTGGAGCCGGTCGCGCAGTTGTTGTTGACGTTGTAGACGGGGATCCCGGTCAGGCCCAGCTCGTAGACGGCGCGCTGGGCCGCTGTGGACGCCTGGTAGCAGTAGCCGACGGGGGCCTGCTCGACCCTCTCGTACGGGACGCCCGCGTCGGCGAGCGCGGCGCCGCCCGCCTCGCGCGCCATGTCCCAGTACCCCCAGTCCCGGGACTCGGGCTTCTCGAACCTGGTCATCCCGACGCCGACGATGAATGCCTTGCCGGTCATCTGCCGCACGCTCCTCGGTCGGTGAATCCGTGCTCTGTGAGTCCGTACTCGGTGAATCCGTGCTCTGTCGGTGGTGAAGTGCGCGCACGGTAGAACGAGTTGCAGAAATCCGGAAGGGGCACGGGCGCGGGCCGGGACAGCGCGCCCGGACGGCCGCCCCGGGCCCGTCAGGACCCGTAAGGCAGCATGGGGGCGCACGGACCGGCGTACGGGAACGGGGAACGGAGTGAGCCAGCAGGTGACGCAGCAGGCTGAGCAGGCACGGGCGGAGCGGGACCGGGAGCAGGACCGGGAGCCGGGGGCGGCCGTCCTCGCGGCGTTCGGGGCGGCGAAGGGCTTCATGCCGCGGGACGAGGGTCTGGCGCTGTACGCGGCGGCGGCGGAGGCGGCGGAGCGGCTGGCGCTGCCGCTGCTGGAGATCGGCACCTACTGCGGCCGCTCCACCCTGCTGCTGGCCGACGCGGCGCGCGCCGCCGGGGTCACCGCGGTGACCGTTGACCACCACCGGGGCAGCGAGGAGCAGCAGCCCGGCTGGGAGTACCACGACCCCGAGGTCGTCGACCCGCGCGTGGACCCGGAGTCGGGCGGCCGGATGGACACGCTGCCGGTGTTCCGCCGGACCCTGTACGCGGCGGGCCTCGAGGACCACGTGCTGGCGCTCGTGGGCCGGTCGCCGCAGGCGGCGGCCCTGTGGGGCACCCCGCTCGGCCTGGTCTTCATCGACGGCGGGCACACCGACGAGCACGCCACGGGCGACTACGAGGGCTGGGTGCCGCACCTCGCGCAGGACGGCCTGCTGGTGATCCACGACGTGTTCCCCGACCCGGCCGACGGCGGCCGGGCCCCGTACCGCGTCTACCGCCGCGCCCTGGACTCGGGCGCCTTCGCCGAGGTGTCGGCGACGCGCTCGCTGCGGGTGCTGCGCCGCACGGGGCCGGGACAGTGACCGAGCGGTACGAGGGCGCCGGAGAGGGCCTGGGGTACGGGGCCGCCGACGGGAACCAGGGGTACGGGGCGTACCCGGCGCACGAGGAACACGCGGACTGGGCCCCCGAGCCCGGCGCGCGGCGCCGCGGGACCGTCCGCGCGCTGGCCGGACTGGCCGCGCTGGCGGTGCTGGCCGGCGCGGGATGGCTGGCCTGGCACGGGGCGCACGGCGCGGGCAGCGGCGAGAGGGCCAGGGCGGACGCGCGCCCGCAGGACCCCGCCGGGGGCGGCGGCCACGGCGGGAAGAAGCTCCCCCTCAGCGGGCGCACGATCCTCATCGACCCGGGCCACAACCCGCACAACCGCGACCACCCCGAGGAGATCAACAAGCAGGTCTCCATCGGCGCGGGGAAGAAGGAGTGCGACACCGTCGGCGCCTCCACCGCGTCCGGCTATCCGGAGGCGGAGTTCACCCTGGACCTGGCGAAGCGCGTGCGCACGGCGCTGGAGAAGCAGGGCGCCACGGTGCGCCTCACCCACGAGGGCCACACCGCGTACGGGCCGTGCGTCGACGAGCGCGCCGAGGCGGGGAACAAGGCGAAGGCGGACGCGGCGGTCTCGCTGCACGCGGACGGCGCGCCGGAGCAGGCCCACGGCTTCCATGTGATCGTTCCCGGCCGGGTGCACGAGGGCGCGGCGGACACCAGGAGGATCACCGGGCCCTCGCACCGGCTCGGGAGCGAACTCCTGGGCGCCTTCCGTCAGTCCACCGGCGAGCCCCCGGCCCGCTACATCGGCGACGGCAAGGGCATGGACGTGCGGAAGGACCTGGGCGGGCTGAATCTGAGCAGCGTGCCGAAGGTGTTCCTGGAGTGCGGCAACATGCGCAACGCGCAGGACGCGGACCGGCTCGAGGACGCGAAGTGGCGGGCCGGCGCGGCGCGCGGCATCGGCGAGGGGCTGGCGGCGTATCTCACACCAGGGCACGGGAGGGAGCCATAAGGTCATCCGTACGATGGGGTGCTCACCCCCGGTAGACACACATGCGGAGCATGCGGGACACCTCGGCATGCGCCACAGACCACACGACACCGACTAAGGAACCCCACGTGAACCTCCGTTCGCTCACCCGAGGAGATGGCGCGGTGATCGGGGCGGCCGTGCTGCTGCTCATCTCCTCGTTCCTGCCGTTCTTCGCCTTCGACGTGCCCTCCACGTCGGCAGCGGACGACAGCATCAGCGCCTGGTCCTCCGCGACCTTCCCGATGCTGCCGACCGTGCATCTGCTCGCGCTGGTCGTGGCCGGTCTGTTCCTCGCGGCGCGCACGCTGCCCGAGGGCCGCAAGGTGCTGGGCCTGCAACTGGACCAGTGGGGCACGGCGTTCGCCGTGGCCGTCGCGTGGTCGGCGCTCTGGTCGATGTTCGCCACCATCCAGCCGGACCTCGGCGTGGACCTGGGCGGCAGGGACCCGAACGAGGGCCTGAGCCTGAGCTTCGGCGCCTACCTGACACTGATCTTCGCGCTGGCGCTCGCCGCCGCGGCGGCCGGCTCCTCGCTGGTCCCCGCGCTCAAGTCGCCGCTGATCAGCGCGACTCCGAAGCCGCAGGCGACGCCGTACGGACAGCAGCCCCAGGCCGGCTACGGCTACCCCGGCGGCCAGCAGGCGCCGTACGGCCAGCAGCCGCAGGGCGGTTACGGCTACCCGGGCGGTCAGCAGCAGCCCCAGGCCCAGCAGCCGGGCCCGGCCGCCGGCGCGGGTGCGCCCGAGCCGGCGTTCCAGCCCTTCTGGTTCGCGGTGCCGGTCGCCAGGCCGCTGTTCGGCGAGGACGGCTCGCCGCAGCCGGTGGCCGAACTCACCCCCGGCACCTGGTACCTGGCGGTCGAGCAGCGCGGCCAGGCCCTGGTCGCGCAGACCCAGGACGGGCGCCGCGGCGTGCTCCAGGACACCTCGGGCATCCAGCGCGGCTGATCCCGCGCGCACTCCCCTGCGGCCCCTCGCCCTTCCGGGCGGGGGGCCGCTGCCGTACGCTGCCTCCCACCCGAAACTGACGACCCGTCAGGAAACGGCGGGGGAACGGAAGGGGTGAGCGGCGCATGCGACTCGGTCTCGCGCTCGGCTACTGGGGGCGCGGCCCCGACCCGCGCCATCTCGACCTCGCGCGCAGCGCGGAGGACCTGGGCTACCACTCGGTGTGGACGGCCGAGTCCTGGGGCTCGGACGCGTTCACCGCGCTGACCTGGATCGCCGCGCACACCTCGCGCATCCGGCTGGGCACGGCCGTGGCGCAGATGGCGGCCCGCACGCCGACGGCGACCGCCATGCACGCGCTGACCCTCGACCACCTCTCGGGCGGGCGGATGACCCTCGGCCTGGGCCTCTCGGGCCCGCAGGTGGTGGAGGGCTGGTACGGCCGCCCCTTCCCCTCCTCTCCCCTGACGGCCACCCGCGAGTACGTGGACGTGATCCGCCAAGTCCTGTGCAGGGAGGGCCCGGTGGAGCTCGCGGGGCGCTTCCACTCGCATCCGTACGCGGGCGGGGACGGCACCGGGCTCGGCCGCCCCCTCAAGCCGATCACCCACCCGCTGCGCGCCGGGCTGCCGGTCTTCCTCGGCGCCGAGGGCCCCAAGAACATCGCGCAGACCGCGCGCATCGCCGACGGCTGGCTCCCGCTCTACTGGTCGCCGCGCCGCGCCCATCTGTACGAGGAGGCGCTGTCCGCCGCGCCGGAGGGCTTCGCCGTGGCGCCCATGGCGCAGGCGCGGGTGTGCGACGACGTGGCCGAGGGCCTGCTGCCGGTCAAGATGATGCTGGGCTTCTACATCGGCGGAATGGGCCACGCCAAGCGGAACTTCCACGCCGACCTCATGGCCCGCATGGGGTACGAGGAGGAGGCGCGGCGCGTCCAGAAGCTCTTCGGCGAGGGCCGCAGGGAGGACGCCGTGCGCGCCGTGCCGGACGAGTTCGCCGACGAGATCTCCCTGGTGGGCCCGCGCGAACGGATCGCGGAGCGGCTGGCGGAGTGGCGCGCGGGCCCGGTCACCGACCTGCTGGTGACGGCGCCGGACCCGGACACGCTGCGGGTGCTGGCCGAGCTCAACGACTGAGCGCCGCGAGCCCCGGGCCGGGACCGCCCCGCGCCGCCGCCTCGTACGGGCCGCTCAGCGGCAGCCCGCGACGGCTCCGTTCGGCAGCAGTCATCCGTTCAGCAGCAGTCAGGGGACAGGCCCTCCGGCAGGTCCTCGCCGGAGAAGACCCGCACCGTGGGCTCGTCGCCGCCGAGCGCCGCGACCGCGAGGAGGAGGGAGCCCGCGGTCCACGCGGTGCGCTCCTCCGGCCAGACGGCGCCGTCCTCGAAGACGTACCCGGTCCAGTACATGCCGTCCTCGGCGCGCAGGGTCGCGGTCATCCAGCGCAGGATGTCCACGGCAGCGCCCGACTCGCCGACCGCCCAGAGCGCGAGGGCCAGTTCGGCGCTCTCGCCGCCGGTGACCCACGGGTTCGGGGTCACGCAGCGCACTCCGTGACCGGGCACCACGAAGGTGTCCCAGCCCTCCTTGATGCGCGCCTTGGCGGCGTCGCCGCGCAGGGCGCCGCCCAGCACCGGGTAGTACCAGTCCATCGAATAGCGGCTCTTGTCGAGGAACCGCTCGGGGTGGCCGCGCAGCGCGTGGCCGAGCCAGCCGGCCGCCAGCTCCCAGTCGGGCTGCGGGTCCTCGCGGTGCTCAGCGATCGCCAGGGCGCAGCGCAGCGCCTGGTAGACCGAGGAGGAGCCGGTGAGCAGCGCGTCGGTGACGGCCGCGCCGCCGTCCTCGCGCTTCCAGCCGATCTGGCCGCCGGGCTGCTGGAGCCGCAGCACGAACTCCACGGCGGCGTAGACCACCGGCCACATCCGCTCAAGGAACGACTCGTCGCCGGTGGAGAGGTAGTGGTGCCAGACGCCGACGGCCACGTACGCGCAGAAGTTGCTCTCCCGGTCGCGGTCGGTGGGCCGCTCCGCGTCGCCGTCGGCGTAGGCCGCGTACCAGGAGCCGTCGCCCAACTGGTGCGCCGCCAGCCACAGGTAGGCCGCCTCGGCGCGCTCGCGCTCGCCCGCCGCGTCCAGCGCCATGGCGGCCTCGACGTGGTCCCAGGGGTCGAGGTGGTGGCCGCGGAACCAGGGGATGGCGCCGTCGGCGCGCTGCACCGCGGCGATCCCCGCGACGGTCTGCGCGGCCTGCTCGGCGGTCAGCACGCCGGGCAGCGTGAGGCGTTCGGTGCGCTCGGGGCTCGTCACGGCGCCGCCGTCGCGGACTCGGCGTCGACAGTGCCGTCCACCGGGGGAAGGTGCGGCTTGGTGGCGTACGCGACGAAGCTCTTGCCGATCAGCGGGTTGAGGGCGTTCTCCGCGATCCGCGTGGCCAGCGGCTTCTTCATGATGTCCCAGACCAGCAGCTTGTGGTACGCGCGCACCGGCAGCGCCTTCTCGTTGTCGACGCCGAACGCGCACTTGAGCCACCAGTACGGCGAGTGCAGCCCGTGCGCGTGGTGGGTGCCGTACGGGCGAAGGCCCGCCTCCCGCATGCGGCCGAGGAGTTCGTCGCCGCGGTAGATGCGGATGTGGCCGCCCTCGACCTCGTGGTACTCGTCGCTCAGCGCCCAGCACACCTTCTCCGGGCCGTAGCGGGGAACGGTGACCGCGATGCGGCCGCCCGGCTTGAGCACCCGCACCATCTCGGCGAGCACGCCCTTGTCGTCCGGGATGTGCTCCATGACCTCGGAGATGATCACGACGTCGAAGCTCTCGTCCGGGAAGGGCAGCGCCAGCGCGTCGCCCTCCATGGCGGTGGCCGCCGCGCCCGCGGGGGCCTCGCCGGCCTCCTCCATCGCCGCGAACCAGGAGGCCACCTCGCGGATCTCCTCGGCGTTCTGGTCGAGCGCGACGACCTTGGCCCCGCGCCGGTAGCACTCGAAGGCGTGCCGCCCTGCGCCGCAGCCCAGGTCGAGTACGCGGTCGCCCGGGGCGAGCGGGAAGCGGGTGAAGTCCACGGTCAGCACGGGGGTGTTCTGCCTTCCTGGAGTGGTGCGGGGGGTGGCGGTGGGGGCAGCGGACGTCCCCCGTACGGAAGTTGTGGAGTACGAGGTCAGCGGGCCGCGCGCACGGGCGGGCGCTGCTCCTCCATCGCGGCGCGGTAGCGGCGCACGGTACCGCGCGCCGCCTGCTCCCAGGTGAAGCGGCTCAGCACGCGCTCGCGCCCGGCGGCGCCGAGGCGGGCGCGCAGCTCCGCGTCGCCGAGCAGCCGGGAGAGCGCGACGCCCAGGGCGCCGGAGTCGCCGGGCGGCACCGCCAGGCAGGTCTCCCCGTCGGTGCCCGCGACCTCGGGGATCGCGCCGCCGGTGGTGGCGACCAGCGGGGTGCCGGTGGCCATGGCCTCGGCGGCGGGCAGCGAGAAGCCCTCGTAGAGCGAGGGGACGCAGGCGACCTGGGCCGAGCGGATCAGATTGGCGAGCTCCGCGTCGCTGATGCCCTTCACGAACTCGACGTGCCGGGCGAGCCCGTACCGCTCCATCGCCGCGGCCACAGGGCCCTCCTCGGGCCGCTGGCCGACCACGACGAGGTGCGCGTGCTCGTTCTCCGTACGGACCTTGGCGAGCGCCTCGACGAGGTGCACCAGACCCTTCAGGGGTACGTCGGCGCTGGACGTGGTCACGATGCGTCCTGGCACCACGGGCACGGCGGGGTCGGGCGAGAAGAGGCGGGTGTCGGCGCCGATGTGCACCACGTGCACCCGGTCCTGGCGCACCCCGAGGTCGTCGCTGATCTCCTGGCGGGACGACCCGGAGACGGTGAGCACCTGCGGGAGCCGCTGGGCCACCCGCTTCTGCATGCGCGTGAAGCCGTACCAGCGGCGTACGGAGAAGCGGCCGCGCAGTCCCTCGGCGGCGTCCAGCTCCAGGCGCCGGTCCACGGTGATGGGGTGGTGGATCGTCGTGACCAGCGGGGCACCGATGGCGCGCGGGCCGCCCAGCAGCCCGTAGCCGAGGGTCTGGTTGTCGTGCACGACGTCGAACTCGCCGCGCCGCGCGGCCAGATGGCGCCGGGCGCGCAGCGAGAAGGTCAGCGGCTCGGGGAAGCCGCCGGTCCACATGGTGCCGACCTCCAGCCAGTCGACCCAGTCCCGGTACTCGGAGAGGCCGGGGGTGCGGAAGGGGTCGGGCTGCCGGTACAGATCGAGGCTGGGCAGCTCGGTGAGGGTGACGCCCTCGTCCAGCACGGGGTAGGGCTGGGCGCCGATGACCTCCACGGTGTGGCCGAGGCGGGCGAGTTCGCGGGAGAGGTGCCGGACGTAGACGCCCTGGCCGCCGCAGAACGGGTTCCCCTTGTAGCTCAGCAGCGCGATGCGGAGCGGGCGTTCGCCGTCGCCGTCCGGAGCGGAGGCGGGCGTCGGCGCCGGGGCGGCAGCGGCTCCCGTCGGGGAACCGGACCCGGCGTCCTGTACGGCCTCTGCGGTCACTCGCGGCCCCCTTCTCACTGCACTTTCGCCGGAGCGTAACCGCTCGCGCTAACCTAGAACAAGTTTCAGGACTGCCCGGACCGGCAGGGCCGTGGACATCCGCTCCATGAATTTACCGGCCGGTCACTTATGCCGCGGCGCACGGTCAGGTGATTCGCGCCACCCCGGCGGGGACTGCGAGGATGCGGGGTTTCCGGTCGGGGGGAAACCGCACCGCGTGGAGGGACGAGGGGACACCGAAGATGACGACACAGCCCAGGGCGTCCGCGCGACCGGCGGGCGCGGAGGGCGCCGACGCGGCGCCGCTGACGGAGCGCCAGGAGGCGCGCAGGCGCCGCATCCTCTCGACCACCGCGCGGCTGGCCCGGCGCGGCGGCTTCGACGCGGTGCAGATGCGGGAGGTCGCCGAGTCCTCGAACGTCGCGCTCGGCACGCTCTACCGCTACTTCCCCTCCAAGATCCATCTGCTGGTCGCGACCATGCAGGACCAGCTCCAGCAGATGCACACCACGCTGCACAAGCGCCCGCCGTCCCAGGAGGACCCGGCGGCGCGGGTCGCCGAGACCCTGATGCGGGCCTTCCGCGCGCTGCAACGGGAGCCCCAGCTCGCCGACGCCATGGTGCGCGCGCTGACCTTCGCGGACCGCTCGGTGAGCGCCGAGGTGGACACCGTGTCGCGGCTCACCACGGCGATCATCCTGGACGCGATGGGGCTCGGTGACACGGCACCGACGCCGGCGCAGCTCTCCGCGGTGCGGGTGATCGAGCACACCTGGCACTCGGCGCTGATCACCTGGCTGTCCGGGCGGGCCTCGATCGCCCAGGTGAAGATCGACATCGAGACGGTCTGCGGGTTGATCGGGCGCGCGTGAGGCGTGGGTGAGGCGCGCGTGAGGCGTGTGCGCGGCCGTCGCTCGGCGGGCCGGGCGGCGCGGCCGGCGTCCCCGCGGCGCCGCGACGCTTCGGTGCTTCGGCGCTTCGGCACCGAGCTCCGGCCCGCAGCGCTGAAATCCGGGCCGCGGCGCTGGAATCCGGGCTGCGGCGCCGGAATCCGGCCAGTCAAGACCGCCCCCTCTGTGGCCGAAACCTCCCCTCTCAGGCCGCTTTGGAGCTTGTATTCATGAATGGGCTGTCATGCATCCTGCCGTGGGGGAATTCCGGAGGGGGACGGAAGAGTGATCCGGGTACTGCTGGTGCACGACGTCGGGCTCCTCCGATGCGCGTTGGCCGCGCTGGTGGGCGGCGCACCCGACATGACGATCCAGGCGACGCCGTGGCGCGAGGCGCTCCGCAGCGGACTGCCGTGCGCCGCCGGGGACGTCTGCGTCGTGGACGCGGACAGCACGGACACCACGGCGCTGCGCCAACTGGCCACCTGCCGCGGGCCCGAACGCCCCGCCTGCGGGCTCCTCGCGCTGGTCACCCAGGGCCGCCCCGGCGCGCTGCGGCGCGCGCTGGACGCCAAGGCACAGGGCTTCGTCGGCAAGGACGCGGCGCCCGAGCTGCTGCTGACCGGCATACGGCAGGTGGCGCGGGGCGAGCGCTTCGTCGACGACTCGCTGGCCGGCACCCTGCTGCGGGCCTCCGAAGCGCCGCTCACCCGGCGGGAGCTGAGCGTGCTCGCCGAGATGGCGGAGGGCGCGTCGATAGCGGAGATCGCCCGCCGGCTGTGCCTGTCGGCGGGGACGGTGCGCAACTACATCTCCGCGATCACCCGCAAGACCGGCGCGCGCAACCGCGTCGACGCCGTCCGCATCTCACAGGGAGCCGGCTGGGTGTGAGCCCGTGCCGCGCCGGCCGCCGCTCCACCTGCTGCCCCGTGGCGCCCAGTTGGCCGTGAGGTCGCGGTAGAGCGGGGAGCACGCCAGGAGTTCGGCGTGTGTGCCGCAGCGCGTGCGCTCGCCGTCCAGCACCAGGACGCGGTCGGCGCGCAGGGCCGAGCTGATGCGGTGCGCGATGACGATCAGCGCGCCGGGGCGCCGCGCGAAGGCGCGCTCCGCCGCCTCCTCGGCCGCGGGGTCGAGCGAACTCGCCGCCTCGTCCAGCACGGCGAGCGGCGCGGGCGACAGATATGCGCGCGCCAGGGCCAGCAGTTGCCGCTCGCCCCCGGAGAGCGCGGCGGGGTCCACGTACCCGCCGGGTCCGCCGAGGCGGTGCAGCAGGTCGAGCGCGCCGACGGCGTCCGCGGCCTCGGCCACCTCGGCGTCGGTGGGGGCCCGGCGGTGTGCGGGGAGGAGGCAGCCCAGGTTGTCGCGGACGCTGCCGGAGAAGAGGTACGTCTCCTGCGGCACCAGCACTCGCCGCTCCGCCTCCTCGCCGGGTACGCCGCCGCCCGCCCGCAGCGGCCGCCCGCCCAGCAGGATCGCGCCACGCGAGGGCTCCAGCAGACCGGCCAGCAACAGCGCCAGCGTGGACTTGCCCGCACCGCTCGGCCCGACCACCGCCAGGTGGCCGCCGGCGGGGAGGGTCAGGTCGAGCCCGCGCAGCACGGGTTCGGCCGACGGCCCGTACGCGAAGGTGACGCCCCGCAGCTCGACGGCGGGCGGGGCGCAGCTCCTCGGCCCCGCGTGCTCCGGCTCCGGCTCCGGCTCCGGCTCCGGGCCCAACTCGCCTCGTGGGCCCGGCTCGACTCGCGAGCCCGGCTCGACTCGCGGACCCGGCTCGGCGCGCGGGCCCGGTCCGGTGCCGTACGGCGTCTCCGGTCCGGTCTCGTACGACGTCCCCGCCACCCCCTCCCGCAGCCTGCCCAGTACCACCGTGAGCCGGGCCCCCGCGCCGCCGAGACCGTGCATCAGGCTGTGCAGCGCGGGCAGCAGGGACTGGGTGAGGTAGGTCAGGGCCCCGGCCAGCGCGCCTGCCGTGACCCCGTGGCGCAGGAGCCAGGGCGCCAGGACCAGGAGCAGCACCACGGGGAGCCGTCCCCCGACGCCCAGCGCGAGGGCGCGCGAAGTGCCCCAGCGCGCGAGGGAGTCGGCGGCGCGGCGTTCGGCCTCGATGCGGCGCAGGGCCGTACGCCGTACCGGTTCCTCGGCGCCGCAGGCGACCACATCGCGCAGCGCGGCGACCGTGCCGCCCAGTTCGGCCGCGAGCTCCTCGTCGGCGACGAGGAAGTCCCGCTGCCGCCGGGCCAGCGGGCGCAGCGCCGCGGCGAACACCGCGAGCCCGGCCAGCAGCGGCGGCAGCACGGCGGGCAGGAGTGCGGGGGCGAGGGTGAGCAGTCCCGCGAGCGCCCCGGCGGCCGAGACCGCGAAGGAGCGGGAGACCAGCACGATCCCGGCGAAGCTGTCCCGGGCGATCTCCACCTGGTGCGTCAGCCGGGACACCGCCGAGGCGCCGGGCGTACGGGTGCCGCCCCCCGAACCCCCGGGCTCCGCGGCGCCGTTCACGGCCTCGTACAGACCGCGGCCCACCACCCGCCGCACCAGCGCGTCCCGCAGCGGCTCCACCAGGGACGCGACGGAGCGGTACACCCCGGCCGTGCCGAGCGCGCCGGCCAGCACGCCGCAGGCGGCGAGGCCGAGCCAGCACAGTCCGGTGCCGGGCCGCCCCGCGAGGAAGCCCTCGTCCAGCGCGCGGGCCAGCGCGAAGCCCAGCGCGAACGCCTGCGCCGCCTCCAGCACCGACCACCCGGCGAGCCCGAGCAGCACGCGCGGCCGCCGGGCCAGGAAGCGCAGCCCGGCCCGCACGACGCCGCGCTCCGCCCGGCCGCGCTCAGCCATCGGCGGTCCCGTCCCCGGCGGCCCCGTACCCGGCCGTCCCGTCCCCGGCCACCCCGTCCCCGGCGCCGAACAGCGCGCGGTAGGCGGGCAGCCGCCACAGCACGTGGTGCGGCTCCAGCGCGCGTACCCGGCCGTCCTCCAGCCAGGCGACCAGGTCGGCGCGGGAGGCGGTGGAGGCACGGTGCGCCACGATCAGGCGGGTGCGGCCGGCGGCGGGGTCGTCCGTGCCGGGGCCGCCGCCCATCAGCGCCTCGGTCACCTTGAGTTCGGTGACCGTGTCCAGGCTGGACGTGGCGTCGTCCAGGACCAGCAGACGCCCGCGGTGCGCGAACGCCCTGGCCAGGCCCAGCCGTTGCGCCTCGCCGCCGGAGAGCGGGGCCTCGGCGCACGGGGTGTCGTAGCCGCGCGGCAGCGTGCGGACGAAGCCGTCGGCGCAGGCGGCGCGCGCGGCGGACACGACCCTGGCGTCCTGCCACTCCCCCGCGTCCCCGCAGCCCAGCGCGATCGCGGAGGCCACCGTGCCGCCGGGCAGCGCGGGGCGCTCGAAGGCGTAGCCCACCGCGTTCCGCAGGCGTGTACGGGAGAGATCGCGCAGGTCCACGCCGTCCAGCAGCACCTGGCCCGCCTCCGGTTCGGCCAGCCGCCCGGCGAGGGCAGCCAGCAGGGACTTGCCCGCGCCCGAACGCCCGACGACGGCGACCGAGCTGCCGCCCTCCACCACCAGGCACAGGTCCCGCAGCACGGCCCTGCCGCCCAGCGAGGCGCCGACCTCACGGAACTCCAGCCGCCCCAGGGGCCGTCCGCTCTCCTCCGCTGTCGGCAGCCGCAGCTCCCCGTACGCGGGCGCCGGCACCGCCTGCACCTCCGCGATCCTGCGGGCCGCCGCCCTGCTCCGTACGAGCGCGTCGAGCTGCCCCACCAGCGTGCCGAGCCCGGCCGCCAGCGCCGCGTACCGTACGGCCGCGAGCAGCGCGCCCACGCTCAGCGCCCCGCCCGCCAGCAGCAGTCCGCCCGTCGCGGCCACCGCGAGCTGGAGCAGCGGCACGAGGACGGCGGACTGCGCCGCCGCCTTGCCCTGCACCCGCCACATCCCGTACCCGTGCCCGCTCAGCTCGGCCAGCGGGCCCAGCACGCGGTCGCGTTCGCGCTCCCAGGTGCCGGCGGCGGCGAGGGAGCGGGCGCCGCCCAGGGCCTCCACCAGCCGTCCGGCGATGCGTGACTGCGCCTCCTGGTAGCGGGTCACGCACTCCGACGAGCTGCGCGAGAACACCCGCAGCAGCAGGGCGAGCAGCGGCGTGCCCGCGAGGAAGACGGCCGCCAGGCGCGGGTCCAGCAGCGCGAGCGCGACCAGTCCGCCCACCGGTGTGGCGAGCGTGGCGAGCGCGGAGGCGGCGGCGCCGGGCCCGGTGCCGGCGTGCGCCGCGTTGCCCGTGCCGCGCGTGACGAGGTCGCCGTTGCCGAAGCGGGCGGCGCCTGAGGGGCCGATGGCGAGTACGTGGTCGAGCAGCCGCACCCGGAGCCCGGCCGTCACACGGGAGTCGAGCGTCCCGGTGAGCACGTCGTCCGCGGCGTCCAGCAGCATGAGCGCCCCGCACAGCAGGGCGCAGACCAGGGTCCAGCGGCCCGCCTCCGGGGCGCCCTTGAGCAGCAGGTCGACGGCGCGGCCGAGGGCGGCGGGGAGCGCGAGGGTGGCCGCCGCGTCGGCGGCCGAGGCGAGGCCGAGCGCCGCGGTGCGGGCCGCCGCGCGCCGCCCGGCCGAGAACAGGAGGCGGTCGGCGGCCCTGCCGCCCGTGCTGTCCGCTTCGACGGCCGTGGGGTCGGCCATGCGCTGTCCCTCCCGGTCCCGGATCGCGTGCCGGTGCGCTCCCGGGCGGAGGGTCCGGCCGCCCGGGAGCGCGCGGAGCCGTGCACCCCCTCACGCCTGCGCTTGAGCGGCACGCCTGTGTGCGGGGGAGTTCGAGCGGTTACGGCTCCGGTTCCTGTTCAGGGACGGGTCACAGGCACAGGAGGGTGCTGTGCGAGCTGTGCTTGGCACAGCCGAGGAGGCTGACGTTGCTGCCGCCGCCGTCGCCGCCGCCGTACGTCTCCTCCAGCTCCAGGGCCTGCAGGTCGAGAAGTGCCATGGTCGGCTTCCTTTCCATGTGATGACGCCACTGACGCAGTGCCGTCATGGGGACGGTTGTTCTTCCGTACGGCCCCCGCTCTCGCGGGGACCGGTCCATGGGCCGCCACTCTTGGGCGGCGGGAGGAAGGGCAGTGCCGGCATGTGCGCCGCCGGGCCGCCCGCGCGCACCGTGCGCGCCGCGGCGGCTGCGCCCGCCGCGAGCAGGCAGCCCGCTGTGCCGGTCGCCAGGTCCATCGACAGCCGCATCATCTGGTCGCCGGGAAAGGCCAGCAGGCCCTCGTACGGCATCGCGTACCAGGCGAGACCGGAAAGCTGCTCCGCCAGGTCCTCGTCGGCGACCCCCGGCGTCGTCGTGCGGCTGAGGTGCAGCACCATCCCGGCGCGCCCGCGGAAGAGGCCGGGCTGCGCGTAGTAGCGCATCCGGGCCGCGGGCAGCATCGCCCGCCTGGCCTGCTCGAAGCCCGGGTGGCCAGGGCGGTGCGCGAGGTAGTCGTCCAGCACCATGGCGATGCCGACGCTGCCCGCGCCCAGGTACGGCATGGTGCGGGTGCCCTCGTCGAGCTGGAGCGCGCCGTCGCCGTCGGGCACGCAGCGCGCGACCTCCGACTCCAGGGCCAGCTCGGCGAGTCGGAGCAGCTCGTGGTCGGGGCTGCCGCCGGAGTGTGCAGGACGACCTGCGGCTCCGCGCCCCAGCTCGCCCTCGTACAGCCGCAGGAAGAGCAGAGCCGAACCCGTCGGCCCGTGCAGCAGCCCCGAGCGGTCGGTGCGCCCCGCCGCTCCGCTGTCGCCGCGCCCGGTGCCCTCCCGCAGTCGCTCCGCGAGGACGCGGGCCGCCTCCTCCGCGTACTCGCGCAGCCGGGTCTCCCCCGTGCTCGCCGCGAGCCGGTCGAGGGCGAGGCCGAGCCCCGCGAGGCCGTCGTGGAGCGAGCTGCCGAGGCGCTGCCACTTCTCGTCCAGCACCTGTTCGGCGAGTTTCAGGGCCCGTTCGGTGTGTCCGAGGCGGTCCAGCACGCAGGCCACGCCCAGCAGCCCGTCGTACAGGCCGAGCGGGGTGCCGCGCGGTGCCGGGTCCGTGTGCCGGAGCAGCCACTCCTCGCCCTCGGGCCAGGCGGCGGCTCCGGTCTCGGCGAGCGCCCACAGCACGCCGGCAGCGCCGTGCGCGAGGCCGAGGCCGCCGCCGTCGGCGAACTGCGCGATGTCGCCGGGGAACGCCCTGTCCTCGCGCTCCGGCGTGGCCGAGGCGAGGACGGCACCGGCCATCGCGTCGCGGGCGGCGGGCCAATCGGCGGGTACGGGGAGGGCCGCGGCTCCCCCGGCGTCGACGGAGTCCTCCCCCTCCACCGTGGCGACGGCTTCCCGCAGGAACTCCTCCGGTATGGACGGGAATTGCGCGGCCGCGATCTGCGCGAGGTGCGCCGCCTTCCCGCGGTCCATGCCGAACAGCGTGGTCATCGGCAGGAAGAGGGCGAGGCGTAAGCAGGCCAGGGCGTATCTGTCGATGGCGTAGCCGGAGCGGTCGGCGGGCGCCATGAAGCCGGGGTGCGCGACGATCTGGCGCGGGTCCTCGGCGGCCGGCGCCGCGGCCTCGAAGTCCAGGAGGGACACCGACTCCTCGTCGGGCGCCACCATGATGTTGAACATGTGCAGGTCGTTGAAGACCACCCCGCGCGCGTGCACGGTCTCCACCGCCTCCTCGACCCGGCGGTGCACGCGCAGCGCCCAGCGCGTGTAGCGGTCCACGGCCTCCGGATCCGGCGCGCTGGTCAGCAGCGGATGCCGCTCGGCGAAGAAGGAGTTGAGCGGCCGCCCCTCCAGGTGGTCCATGACCAGGAAGCGGTGCCCGTCGAGGGTGAACCAGTCGCGCACGGAGGGCACGGCCGGCAGCCCGGCGAGGCGGTCGAGCGCCGCCTTCTCGCGCTCCAGCCTGGCCACAGCATCGGCCCGGTCGGCGGCGAGCCCGGCGTGCGGGCGCGCCTCCTTGAGCACCACCCGGGCCCCGGTACGCAGGTCCGTTCCGCGGTATACGCCGCCGCCGTTGGAGAAGTGCAGCGCGCGCTCGATGCGGTACGGCAGGTCGGCGACCGTCGTCTTCCCGCGCGCCTCCAGGTGCGGCCGGAGGAAGGCGGGCAGCGTCACGCCCTCGGGTATGTGGAAGGCCGGGTCCCTGCGGTCCGGTACGAGCGCGCCGTGCGCGTCCTCGACGGCGGGGACCAGATGCCCCTTGCGGTCGAGGCAATAGCGTGGCGCGAAGGCCCCGTACCGCACGTACAGCGGCCCCTCCCGCCACCGCAGGTCGGTGAGGATGTAGGGCCCGGGCTCCCCGTGCAGAAGGTCTCCCAACTCGCGGAGCACGGTGTGCAGTTGTGCCTCGTCACCCGGATACACGGTGGCGAACTTGCCGCTGTGGTCGCGCGCCGCGTACTTCGCGTTCCGCAGATAGAGCTGTACGCGGTCGGGCACGAACTTGAACGGGATGCCGCGCGGCACGCAGTAGTCCCACACCACGGAGCCCACGGCGGCCGCGTTGTCCAGCGTGGCGGACACATGGATCTTCCACCCCTGGGGCGGGAACTCTCCCTGCTCCGGGCGGAGTTCGAGCCAGTCGCCGCTGCGCGCCTGCTGCCAGCCGGCGGGCACGGGGCGCAGTGCCACGGGAAAGGGCTCGGCGCCCCCGCCCCCGTTCCCGCTCGCACTCGCGCTCGTGGAGAGGCGGTCCGGCGTCTCGTAGAAATACCTGTCGGCGAGACAGAAGATCTCGTACCGCTGGTCCATGGTCCCCTCCCCGGAGTGCAGCAGAGACCACACTGCAACGCGGCCACCGGGCACGGACAGTCACACCTGTCACGAAGAGACCATGAAGAATCCACCCGTAACCACCGGTAATCCGGGGGCGCCCGGGGGCCGGGCGACTACGCGGGCACGAACCGCACCGGGGTGCCGGGCGCCGCCTGGGCCGCCGCGGCCAGCGCGTACGGGGCGGCCACCGCGATCACGGGGTAGCCGCCCGTCACCGGGTGATCGGCGAGGAAGATCACCGGGCGCCCCGACGGCGGGACCTGGAGGGCGCCCAGCGGCATGCCCTCGCTGGACAGCTCGCCCTCCTTGGCGCGCTCCAGCGCGGGGCCCTCGGTGCGCAGCCCGATCCGATTGCTGTCGGGGGACACCGCGTACGGACCGGCGAAGAGGGTCCGCAGCGCCCCCTCCGTGAACCACTCGTCACGCGGCCCCGGCGTCACCGGCAGCACCAACTCGCGCGGCGGCGCGGCCCAGTGCGCCGCGTCGGGGCGCGCGGGCAGCGGTCCGCGCGGCGCGCCCAGCGGCAGCGTGTCGCCGTCACGCAGCGGCGCGGGCCCGAGCCCCGAGAGCAGGTCGGTGGCGCGGCTGCCCAGCACGGGCGCCGCGTCCACGCCGCCCGCGAGCGCGAGATAGCTGCGCAGCCCGTGGGTGGGCGCGCCCACCTCCAGCACCGCGCCGGCCGGCACGCGCACCGGAGCGCCCCAGGCCGCCGGGCGCCCGTCCACCCGTACGGGGCAGGGCGCGCCGGTCACCGCGGCCCACGTGTCCGAAAGGGCGCGCAGCGCGCAGCCGTTGAGCGTGGTCTCCAGGGTGGCCGCGCCCTCGCCGTTGCCGAGCAGCCGGTTGGCGAGGCGGTGCGCGGGAACGTCCAGCGCGCCCGAAGGGGGCACCCCGAGGTGCGCGTTGCCGGGCCGCCCCAGGTCCTGCACCGTGGTGAGGGCCCCGGCCCGCACCACCTCGACCTTGCCGTGCGCGCTCATCGGCGGCCTCCCTCGCGTGCGGGCCCGTTCTGCTCCGCGGTTTCCGGTGCTCCGGCCGCCGCTTCGTCCGGCGCGTCCTCGCGTACGGCCTGCACGTCCTCGCGTACGAACCGCACCCGCGTTCCCGGCTCCAGCAGCGCGGCGGGCTCGCGTGCCGGGTCCCACAGCACGGTGCCGGGCGCGGCGGTCCCGATGAGCTGCCAGCCGCCGGGCGAGGTGCGCGGGTAGACGCCGGTGTAGCCCCCGGCCAGGCCCACGGCGCCGGCCGGAACCCGGGTGCGCGGACTGTCGCGGCGCGGCACGTGGTACCGCTCGGGCAGCCCCGTCAGATACCCGAAGCCGGGCGCGAAGCCGCAGAAGGCGACCCGGAATTCGGTCGCCGCGTGCCGCCGCGCGACCTCCTCGGGCGTCACGCCCCACAGCGCGGCGACGTCGTCGAGGTCGGGCCCGTCGTACCGCACGGCGATCTCCACCACGGCCCCCGAGTCCCCCGCGGCCGCGGACAGCCGCCACTCCGGCAGCTCCGCCGCGAGCCGCCGGGGGTCATCGAGCCCGTCCAGCAGCACGGTCGTGGCGCCGGGCACGATCTCGCGCACCGGCGGCAGGGTGCCGTCGGCGTGGCGGCGCAGCAGCTCGGCGTGCAGGGCCTCGGCGCGCTCGGGCGTGCGGAGCTCGACCAGCAGGCCGTGCCGCCCGACGGGCCGCACCTCCATGGCGGACCGCGCCTCCGTGCCGGGCACGCGCGCGCTGGAATCCCCGGCACCGCTCATGCGAAGGCCCGCACGGTCACTCCTGCCGCCGTCAGCTCCTCGCGCACCCGGCGTGCCAGCTTCGCCGCGTCCGGGGTGTCCCCGTGCACGCAGAGCGAGCGCGCGCGCAGCCTGAGGGCCTGCCCGTCGGCGGCCGTGACCCCGCCGTCCCTGGCGATGCCCACGGAGCGCTCCAGCACCGCGTCCGGGTCGGTGATCACCGCGTCCGGCTCGCTGCGCGGCACCAGGGTGCCGTCGGCGCGGTAGCCCCGGTCGGCGAACGCCTCGGACACCACGGGCAGCCCCGCCTCCCGCGCCGTCGCGTGCAGCACCGAATCGGGCAGCCCCAGCACCGGGAGCGCGGCGTCGCCCGCCGTCGCGAGCCGCACGCCCTCGACCACGGCCGCGGCCTGCTCGGGGTCGCGGGCCACCCGGTTGTAGAGCGCGCCGTGCGGCTTCACATAGGCGACGCGGGCACCGGCGGCGCGGGCGAAGATCTCCAGCGCGCCGATCTGGTACGCGACCTCGGCGGCGAGCTCACCGGCCGGCACCTCCATGGCCCGGCGCCCGAAGCCCGCGAGGTCGCGGTAGGAGACCTGCGCGCCGATCCGCACGCCGCGCTCCACGGCGCGCTCGCACACCTCGCGCATCGTGGCCGGGTCGCCGGCGTGGAAGCCGCAGGCCACGTTCGCGCTGGTCACGGAGGAGAGCAGGGCCTCGTCCTCGGTGAGCCGCCAGCGGCCGAAGCCCTCGCCGAGGTCGGCGTTGAGGTCGATGACGGGCTCGCTGGCTTCCGGGGTCCGCTGCGTGGCGTGGGTCGTGGTCACGCCGCGCAACATAAGAGATTGTTGAACAATCCGGCAAGACCCTTTCCGACTCGTGGACTTGTTGTTTCGTTCCCCGTTCTCGGCTTCACTGGGCCCATGACCGCCGACTCCGCAGCCGAAGCCGCCGCAGGTCCGCTGGTGCCCGGGCTCGCCGAACTCGCCTCCGACCGCGCACTGCTGGGCCGCACCAGTACGGCGGAGCGGGTGGCCGGGATCCTGCGCGAGCGGATCGCGCAGGGCCTGTTCCGGCCCGGCGTGCGGCTGTCCGAGGAGCGGATCTGCGGGGCGCTGGGCGTCTCGCGGAACACCCTGCGGGAGTCCTTCCGGCTGCTGACCCACGAGCGGCTTCTGGAACACCGGCTGAACAAGGGGACATTCGTCCGCGTTCTGAGCCATGAGGACATCGTGGACATCTACCGCGTACGGCGGCTGGTGGAGTGCGCGACGCTGCGCGGCCTCGGTGATCCCCCGTACCGCCTGGAGGAGGTCGAGTCCGCCGTCGCCTTCGGCGAGCGCTCGGCCGCCGGCGGCGACTGGCACGACTGCGCGACCGCCAACATCCGCTTCCACCAGGCGCTCGCCGGACTCGCGGAGAGCCGCCGCACGGACGACCTGATGCGCGGCGTGCTGGCCGAACTGCGGCTCGCCTTCCACGTGATGGACGACCCGCGCCGCTTCCACGAGCCCTATCTCACCCGCAACCGGGACATTCTCGGCAGGCTCCAGGAGGGCGACGCCGCGGGGGCCGAGCGGATGCTGGGCTTCTATCTGGAGGACTCCCGGCGCCAGCTCACCGAGGCGTACCCGGGCAACACCGCGGGCCAGGACTAGCCGCGCCGGCCGACCGCACCGGCCGGCTTCCCGCGCGCCGACCCCGCGCCGACCGGCCCCGGATCGGGCGCCTCGACGCACAACGCCACAGCTCCGTACGGGAGTTGCCGGCCGCGCGCGCCTGCCGTCGCTCCCGGCGCACACCACCCGGGGCACACCCGTGCCGTTCAACCCCTTGTCGGATCGTTGAACGATCCAATAGCCTCCCGGCCATTCGCTCTTCTCCCGGGCGCCATGCGCCCTTCCCCATTCCCCAGGAAGGCCGAGAGACATGATCGTTCTGCTCGGTGTGCTGGTGGTGATCCTCGGATTCGCCACGCGGCGCAACCCTCTGCTGGTGGTCGGCGTGGCGGGGATCGCCACCGGGCTGCTGGGGAAGCTCTCCCCCGTCGAGATCCTCCGGGTCTTCGGGGAGAACTTCGCCACCAGCCGCTCGGTGACGATCTTCGCCATCACGCTGCCGGTCATCGGCCTGCTGGAGCGCAACGGGCTCCAGCAGCAGGCCCGCACGCTGATCGGGAAGCTCGGGAAGCTCACGCTCGGCCGGTTCCTCGCGCTGTATCTGCTGATCAGGCAGGCCACGGCAGCCGTCGGCCTGCAGACCATCTGCGGTCCCGCGCAGAGCGTGCGGCCGATGATCGCGCCGATGGCCGAGGCCGCGGCCGAGCGGCGGGGCGGCACGAAGCAGCTCCCCGACCGCGTACGGGAGAAGGTCCGCTCGCACGCGGCGGGCGCGGACAACGTGGGGCTGTTCTTCGGTGAGGACTGCTTCCTCGCTGTCGGCTCGATCCTGCTGATCACCGGCTATGTGAACAGCACGTACCAGACCCATCTGGAGCCGCTGCACCTCGCGATGTGGGCGATACCCAGCGCGGTCTGCGCCTTCCTCATCCACGGCGCGCGGATGGTGCGCCTCGACCGCACGATGGAGCGCGAACTGGCCAACGCCAGCGGCGAGATGGCCGTCTCGGGCGCCCGCTCCGGCAACGGCGACGCAGCCGAGGAGGCCGCCAAGTGATCAAGGCAGAGTGGTTCTTCTGGCTGGTCGGCGCCGCCTTCCTGGTGATGGCCGGGCAGATGCTCTTCGACCGCAGCAACGCCAAGCGCTTCGGCTCGGCGGCCTTCTGGGGCCTGCTCGGCGCGTGCTTCTTCTACAGCAGCTGGGTCGCGGACAAGAGCGCGCCCGCCGAGCCGCTGGGCGTGGCCGTGCTGGTGCTGATCTGCCTCGGCGGCTTCGGCATGACCGGCAAGGGCACGCCCCGTACCACCAGCGAGAAGGAGCGGACCGCGCTCGCGGCGCGCTGGGGCAACAAGATCTTCATCCCCGCGCTGACCATCCCGGTCGTGGCGATGCTCTGCGCGGTGCTCGGCCCGAAGGTCAGCATCGGCGGCGGCCCGCTGTTCGAGAAGAACAGCGAGACCATCCTCGGTCTCGGCGTCGGCGCGGTCGTCGCGCTCGGCGTGGGCATGTGGGTGCTGCGCGAGAAGCGGGTCTCGGTCCCGGTGCACGCGGGCCGCGGGCTGCTGGAGTCGATGGGCTGGGCACTGCTGCTGCCCCAGCTCCTGGCCGTGCTCGGCGCGATCTTCCAGGCTGCCGGGGTCGGCACCCAGGTGCGGATCATCACCGAGGAGATCCTGCCGGAGGGGCAGCGGTTCGCCGCCGTGGCGCTCTACTGCGTCGGCATGGCCGCGTTCACGGTCGTGATGGGGAACGCCTTCGCCGCCTTCCCCGTGATGACCGCCGCCGTCGGCTGGCCGGTGCTGATCGAGCAGATGAACGGCAGTGCCCCCGCGGTGCTCGCCGTCGGCATGCTCGCCGGCTTCTGCGGCACGCTGCTCACGCCGATGGCGGCCAACTTCAACCTGGTTCCGGCCGCGCTGCTGGAGCTCAAGGACCAGTACGGGCCGATCAAGGCCCAGGCGCCGACCGCCGTCTTGATGCTCGGCTGCAACATCCTGATCGTCTACTTCTTCGCCTTCTAGCCCGCCCCGCAGCCCTTTCCCCACGAGGAGTCGCGCATGACACCGACCGTCCTGGTCACCGCGTTCGAGCCGTTCGGCGGCGACACGGTCAACTCCGCCTGGGAGGCGGCCCGCCTGCTGGCCGAGTTCCCGCCGGCCGGCCTGCACGTCAGGGTGACCGAGCTGAGCTGCGTGTTCGGTACGGCGATCGAGGAGCTGCACAAGGCGGTAGCCGCCGCAGAACCCGATCTCGTGCTGTGCCTCGGCGAGGCGGGCGGCCGCCAGGACCTCACCGTCGAGCGCGTGGCGATCAACGTGGACGACGCGCGCATCCCCGACAACGCGGGCCGCCAGCCCATCGACGAGCCGATCGTGCCGGGCGGGCCCGCCGCGTACTTCTCCTCGGTCCCGGTGAAGGCGTGCGTCGCCGCCGCGCGCGAGGCGGGGGTGCCGGCGTCGGTGTCGCAGACCGCCGGCACCTTCGTGTGCAACCACGTCTCGTACGGGCTCGCGCACCTCATCGCGACCGAGCGCCCGCACATGCGCGGCGGCTTCGTCCACGTACCGCTCACTCCCGCGCAGGCCGTACGCCGCGCGCACCCCTCGCTCTCGGCCAGGGACGCGGCGACGGGGCTGTCCGCGATCATCACGGCGGCGCTGGGCACGGACACCGACCTGCGGGTGACGGGCGGGGCGACGCATTGAGCGCCCGGTCCGCCGAACTGGCCGCTCACGCGCCGGGCTTCGCCCGCGTCGCGCTGGCCAACATCACCCGCGAGTACCCCAACTTCCCCGCGCACCTGATCGCCTCCGACGCGGAGCTGGTGCCGCCGCGCGAGCACCACCCCGCGTTCTACGGCGCCTACGACTGGCACTCCAGCGTCCACATGCACTGGCTGCTGGTGCGGCTGCTGCGGCGGCACGGCGAGGCGCTGGGCACGGCCGCGACCGCGGAGATCACGGAGGTGCTGGACACCCACCTCGCCCCCGACGCGCTCGCCGCCGAGTCCCGCTACCTCACCGCGCACCCCTCCTTCGAGCGCCCCTACGGCTGGGCCTGGCTGCTCCAACTGACCGCCGAGGCAAGGCGGTACGGGTCTGACCCCTGGCACACGGCGCTCGCGCCCGCAGCCCGCGCGGTGTCGTCCCTCCTCTCCGCCTGGCTCCCGAAGGCCACCTATCCCGTACGCCACGGCACGCACGCCAACAGCGCGTTCGCCCTCGCCCTGGTCCTGGACAGCGCCGAGGAAGCGGGCGTCCCCGAACTGCGCGAGCCGGTCACCGCGAAACTGCGCGCGTGGTACGCCGACGACAGCGCGGGCTCCTTCCGCTGGGAGCCCTCGGGCCAGGACTTCCTGTCCCCGCTGCTCTGCGAGGCGGACGTGATGCGCCGGGTGCTGGAGCCGGAGGAGTACGCCGGGTGGCTGACCGCCCTCCTCCCCGAACTCACCGGCGCAGACGGCAGCTTCCTCCCCGTCCCACACATCTCCGACCCCACAGACCCCCAGATAGGCCACCTGCTGGGCCTGTGCCTGAGCCGCGCATACGCACTGCGCGGCATAGCGGGGTCACTCCCCGCCGGAGACCCGCGCACGGGCCCCCTCAACGAGGCGGCCGACACCCACCTGACGAAGGCCCTCCCCGCGACGGAGTCCGGCGATTTCACGACGGACCACTGGCTGGCGACGTTCGCCACGCTCGCGCTGGAGGCGGGGTAAGGCCCAGAGGAACGCCCCCTTACACAGGCAGCACCTGTACGTCGTACTTCTGAATATGGCCGTCACGGGTCACCAGCGTCATGCCTTCGGTCTGGGCCTGAGCCACCAGCAGTCGATCGAACGGATCGCGGTGGTGCCACGGGAGCCGTCCCGCCCGGACTCCGTGCCCCGCAGTGATGGGCAGCTGCGTGAACTGACTGTCCCGCACACGCTCGGCCAGGTCTTCCGGCCCGGACAGCTTGCCCAGCGACTGCTTGATGGCGATCTCCCACGCCGACACGGCGCTCACCGAGACAGCGGGCTCGGTGTCCAGCAAATCCTTGATCTCACCGGGGAGTTCGGGGCTGTCGTCCAGCCACCACAGGATGACGTGGGTGTCGAGGAGGAGTCTCATTCATGCGTCCCGAGGGCCTCGCCCATGTCATCCGGCAGCTCGTCGAAGTCCTCGGCGATCTCGATCTGCCCGCGCAGTGAGCCCCGTCCGGCGCGCCGCACCTTCGCCCGCAGCGGGACGATCTTGGCCACCGGCTCGCCGGCCTTGCTGATCACGACCTCCTCGCCGGTCGCCACCTCCTCCAAGATCCGGGAGAGGTGCGTTTTCGCCTCGTGCACGTTGTACTGCCGCGCTGCTTCCATCTCGGCCTCACAGGGGTGGACTAACCATCGGACTAAGCATAGTCGCGAGTCGGCGTCCGCGCCGGGCGAGCCCACCCCCGCTTCCCCTGAGGCCCTAGTCCTCCGGAGGAAACACCGCCTCCCCCGTCCCCTCCAACGTGATGGAGATCGCCTCCACGGGGCAGCCCTCCGCGGCCTCCAAAACAGCCTCGGCGGGGTCGCGGTCCGGGTTCAACGGGCGTGACTGGCGGGCCGTGTTGAGGGCGAAGTCGTCCGGCGCCGTGCTCACGCACATGCCCGAGCCGATGCACAGCCCGTGGTCCACCTCGACGTGCCAGCGGTCACCCATGCGCTCACCCCTCGTTCGGCAGGTGGATGGTCTTGGCCTCGGTGTACTCCGCGAAGCCCTCGGGCCCGAACTCCCGCCCCAGGCCGGAGTTCTTGAAGCCGCCGAACGGCCCGAGCATGTCGAGGCTGAAGGTGTTCACCGAGTACGTGCCGGTGCGCACCCGGCGCGCGATGTCCTTGCCGCGCTCCACGTCCGACGTCCACACGCTGCCGGACAGCCCGTACTCCGAGTCGTTGGCGATGCCCACGGCCTCCGCCTCGTCCTCGTACGGCAGCAGGCAGACGACAGGGCCGAAGATCTCCTCGCGGGCGATCCGCATCCCGTTGTCGACGTCGCCGAAGAGCGTGGGCTCCACGTACCAGCCGGTGGACTGGCTCTCCGGGCGGCCGCCGCCGGTGAGGACCTTGGCGCCCTCCTTCTGGCCGAGCGCGATGTAGTCGAGCGAGCGGCGCCGCTGCCGCTCGGCCACCAGCGGCCCCAGCTCGGTGGCCGGATCCAGCGGATCGCCCACGGTCAGCCCGGAGGCCGCGGCCGTGAAGCGCTCGGCGATCTCCTCGTACCTGCTGCGCGGCGCCAGCACCCGGGTCTGCGCCACGCACGCCTGCCCGTTGATCATCCAGGCGAAGGGCGCGATGCCCGCGACCGCCGTCTCCAGGTCGGCGTCCGGCAGGATCACGGCGGCCGACTTGCCGCCCAGCTCCAGCGTGACGCGCGTGAGGTTGCGCGAGGCGACCTCCATCACGCGCTTGCCGGCCGCCACAGAACCGGTGAAGGAGACCTTGTCCACGCCGGGGTGCCCCACCAGGTACTCGCTGACCTCGCGCCCCGCGGGCAGGATCGACAGCACGCCCTCGGGCAGCCCCGCCTCCTCCGCGATCTCGGCCAGCACGTACGCGTCGAGCGGCGTCTCCGGCGAGACCTTGAGCACCACGGAGCACCCGGCGAGCAGCGCGGGCGCCAGCTTCGCCGCGGCCGTGAACTGCGGGACGTTCCACGGCACCACGGCCGCCACCACCCCAGCGGGCTCCCGCCGCACCAGCAGCGGGCCGAGCACCCCGGCGCGCTCCTCCTCGAAGGTGAAGTCCCGCGCGACGGCGAGCGCGGAGTCCCACACCATCATCGCGGCGAGCGACTGGACCATGACGCCGGTGGTGTACGGGGTGCCGTTCTGCGCGCTGATCAGCTTGGCGATCTCGTCACTGCGCGCGGCGAAGGCGTCCTTGATGCGGGTGACCACCTCCATGCGCTCCGAGAGCGGGCGGTTCGCCCACTCCCCCGAGTCGAAGGAGCGCCGGGCGGCGGCCACCGCGCGGTCCACGTCCTCGCGGGAGGCGTCGGGGACCCGGCCGATGAGCTTCTCGCTGTGCGGGGAGATCACATCGAGGGTGTCCGTACCCGCGGGGCCGGTCATCCGGCCGCCTATGTAGAGCTGATCGTGCTCGATGAGGTCGGTCATCGTCCCGCCCTGCCTCTCCGGCCACCGGCCCTTTTCTGCAAGGTTCCTGACGCTGTATCAGACATCAGAACTGATACCAGTTCTACTTATACTCGGCAATGCTTGTGCCGCCGCCCGGCGCCCGCAGCGGCGCGGACGCGGCGCACCGGACACACACCCGACCGGAGGGCCAGCCATGACCGGAGAGCCGCACGTGACCGACCACGGCGGCGGGGTGTGGAGCATCCCCGTCCCGATCCCCGACAACCCGCTCGGGCACACGCTCGTCCACGTACTGGACACCGACAGGGGACCCGTTCTCATCGACACGGGATGGGACGACCCGACCGCCTGGGACGCGCTCGCGAACGGGCTCGCGCAGTGCGGCACGTCGGTCGCCGAGCTGCACGGCGTCCTGGTCACGCACCACCATCCCGACCACCACGGCCTGTCGGCGCGGGTGCGCGAGGAGTCCGGCGCGTGGATCGCGATGCACGCGGCGGACGGCGCCGTGGTGCGGCGGGCCCGCGAGACCGCGCCGCTGGAGTGGCTGCGCTATCTGACCGAGAAGCTGCGCGCCGCGGGTGCGCCGGACGACCACCTCGCACCGCTGCGGGCCGCGGTCGATGCGGGCCGGGCCCGCGAAGTGCCGGGCCTCCAGGCAGCGTTGCCCGACCGCGAGATCCCGCCGGGCGAGCTCCTCGACCTCCCCGGCAGACGGCTGCGCGCCCTGTGGACGCCGGGGCACACACCGGGCCATGTGTGCCTGCACCTGGAGGAACGGCATCCGGTCGCCGATCAACTGCCGGGTGTGGGGCGGCTCTTCTCGGGCGATCACCTCCTCCCCGAGATCTCCCCGCACATCGGCCTGTACGAGGGCCCCGACGAGGCCGAGATGACCGACCCCCTCGGCGACTACCTGGACTCCCTGGAGCGGATGGGCCGCCTCCGCCCCGCCGAGGTGCTGCCGGCGCACCAGTACGCCTTCGCCGGGGCGGAGGAGCGGGTACGGGAGCTGCTGGACCACCACGCGCGACGGCTGGCCACCCTGCGCGGGCTGCTCACCGGTGAACCGCTCACGCCGTGGCAGCTCGCCGAGCGCATGGACTGGAACAGGCCGTGGCCCGAGATCCGCGCCGGCTCCCGCAACATCGCCGTGGCCGAGGCCGAGGCACACCTGCGCCGTCTGGTGAAACTCGGCGAGGCGGAGACGGTCCCGGACACGGATCCGGTGACGTATCGGGCGACGGACTGAGGGGGCCGGGCCAAGGGAGCCAAGCTGAGGGCGCCGGGCCCGGCGGGAGCGCGCCTCCGGCGCACCGGGCCTCCGGGGGCCGCGACACACGCTCTAAGGTAGACAGGACAGACATCGCCGCTGATCGGGGGAAGCCGGTGCAAATCCGGCGCTGACCCGCAACCGTGAGCGACGCCCTCCCGTCCGCCGGGCGGGGCGGCGCGCGAGCCGGAGCACCGGATCGGCGGCACAGGCTCTCGGGCCCGTCCGCCGGGCGGTCCCGGAACGCGCCCGCCGTGGCCTGCGGGGCCGAGCCCGGTGTGCCGCCGCGTGTCCCGCGCGGCGCTGCCGTGCGCGGCCGCGCCGCGCCCCGGCGGCCACACCGGAAAGGCACGTCATGTTCCTGCGCCGCAGCGCGGCGGCCCTCGCCGCCGCCGCAGTGCTCTGCGGGTACGCCGCACCCGCGGCGCTCGCCGACGACCGGCCGAAGGGCCCCTCGGACAAGCCCGCGCCGAAGCTGCCGGACGGCCTGTACGGGAAGGGCGACCCGAAGTTCGACGGCGTGTGGCGGCAGTCGGTCGCGCTGCTCGCCCAGGACGCGGCGGGCGCCGTGCCGGCGGCGAAGGCCGTGGACTGGCTGGCCGGACAGCAGTGCGCTGACGGTTCCTTCGCCGCGTACCGCCAGGACCCGAAGAGCGGCTGCGACCCGAAGAAGACGCCGGCCGACACGAACGCGACCTCGCTCGCCGTGCAGGCGCTGGCCGCCGTCGGCGGGCAGGCACAGGCGGTCGAGAAGGCCGTGACATGGCTCAAGTCCGCGCAGAACAAGGACGGCGGCTGGGGCTTCGGCGCCTCGGGGCCCTCCGACGCCAACTCCACCTCGGTGGTGATCGGCGCGCTGAGCGCCGCGGGCGAGAAGCCGGGCGAGGTGAAGAAGGGCGGCGAATCCCCGTACGACGCGCTGCTCTCCCTCCAGGTCGGCTGCGGCACCAAGGGCGCGAAGCCCAAGGAGCGCGGGGCCTTCGCGTACCAGCCCGGCAAGGACGGCGCGCTCGCCGCCAACGACGACGCGACGGCCGCCGCCGCGCTGGCCGCACTCGGCGAGGGCATGGCGGTCGAGCCGCTGGGCGAGAAGGCGGAGGACCGCCCGCTGAGGCCCCTCGACTGCGGCGAGAAGGGGAAGCCCTCACCCGAGACCGCGGCCGACGCCGGGTCCGCGTACCTCGCCTCCGTACTCGAGAAGAACGGCGGGCACCTGAACTCCGCGATGCCGGGCGCCGAGGGCCAGCCCGACTACGCCAACACCGCGGACGCGGTGATCGCGCTCGCCGCGGGCGGGCACAGCGCCCCGGCCCAGAAGTCCCTGGACTGGCTCGGCAGGCACCTCGGCGACTGGGACAAGGCCAAGAACGACCCGGCGGCGCTCGGCATCCTGATCCTCGCCGTGCACGCGACCGGCGGCGACCCCACCACGCTGCACGGCACCGACCTGCTCAAGCGGCTCGACGCGACGGGCCCCGCGCCCGCCAAGACCCCGGCGGAGCAGAAGACCTCGGACGAGGATGACGGCAACGGCGGGGCCATCGCCGCCTGGTCGGCGATCATCGCGGGCCTCGCCGCGGGCGCCGGCATCGGCTTCCTGATCAGCGGCCGCCGCAAGCGTCGGGGGGCCGGGCAGTGAACGCGCGCAGAGTCGCCACCGCCTCGGTCCTGCTGGCCCTGCTGCTGCACTTCCTCGCCCTGTTCGGGCAGGCGGGCGCGGCCGAGGCAGCCGGCACCCAGGACGGCTACCGCTACTGGTCCTTCTGGCAGCAGAAGAAGCAGAGCTGGTCGTACGCCACCCAGGGCCCCTCCGTGCTGCGCCCCGGCGACGGCGACGTGCTCGGCTTCCGCTTCGCGGTCAGCGCAGACTCCAAGGACGCGAAGACCCCGCGCGGGGCGGCGGAGTTCGGTTCCGCCTGCGACCGTACGGAGGCGAAGCCGGGCAGCAAGCGGGTCGCCGTCCGCGTCGACTTCGGCACCGCGGCTGACGCGCCGAAGGGCGAGACCCCGCCGAAGCCCCGTACCGGCTGCGCCCGCGTGAGCGAGGACGCCACGGCAGCCGACGCGCTCGCCGCGGTCGCCAAGCCGCTGCGCTACAACTCCGACGCGCTGCTCTGCGGCATCGAAGGCTTCCCCAAGTCGGGCTGCGGCGAGCGCACTTCGGCCGAGGGAAAGACCGGCACCGGGACCGACGCCGGCTCCGGCGACAAGGACCACGAGGACGGCGGCGGACTGCCCAAGGGCCTCGGCATCGGCGCGGGCGCCGTGGTGGTCGCGGGCCTCGCCGGCGCCGCGGTGTGGCAGGCCCGCAGGCGCCGGGACTGAGCGGCGGCATGCGCACAGGCACCACGCGCCAGACCCTCGGCGAACGGCTGCGTCCGCCTCGCGCCTCCCGCAGCGACGCGCTGCACGCGGGCGCCTGGTGGGTGTGGGCGCTCGGGCTCGCCACGGCGGCGTCCCGTACGACCAACCCGCTGCTGCTGGCGCTGCTGATCGCGGTCGCCGGGTACGTGGTGGCGGCGCGGCGCGGCGATGCGCCGTGGGCCCGTTCGTACGGCGCGTTCCTCAAGCTCGGGCTCTTCGTGCTGGGCATCCGCCTGGTCTTCGCCTTCTTCCTCGGCTCGGCCGTGCCGGGCACGCACGTGGTGGTCACGCTGCCCGAAGTGCCGCTCCCCCACTGGGCGCAGGGGGTGCGGATCGGCGGCAGGGTGACGGCCGAGGGCATGCTGTTCGCGCTGTACGACGGGCTGAAGCTGGCCGCGCTGCTGATCTGCGTGGGCGCGGCGAACGCGCTGGCCAGCCCGGCCCGGCTGCTCAAGTCCCTGCCGGGCGCGCTGTACGAGGCCGGGGTGGCCGTCGTCGTCGCCATGACCTTCGCGCCGAACCTGGTCGCCGACGTGCAGCGGCTGCGGGCGGCACGGAGGCTGCGCGGACGCGATGACCGGGGCCTGCGCGGCGTGCTCCAGGTCGGACTCCCGGTGCTGGAGGGCGCGTTGGAGCGCTCGGTCGCGCTGGCCGCGGCCATGGACGCGCGCGGGTACGGGCGTACCGCGAAGGTGCCGCGCGCGGTACGGCGTACGACCGCGGCCCTCACCCTCGGCGGGCTGCTCGGCGTGTGCGTGGGCAGCTACGCGCTGCTGGCCGCCGAAGGCGCGGCGTTCGGGCTGCCGTTGCTGCTGGGCGGCGTGGTGCTGGCGGCGGCGGGTCTGGTGCTGGGCGGGCGGCGCAGCGTGCGGACCCGCTATCGGCCCGACCGCTGGGGGGTACGGGCCTGGGTGGTGTCCGCTTCCGGGGCGGCGGTGGCCGCGCTGATGATCGCGGCGGGCGGCGCGTACCCGGAGGGCCTGCACCCGCCCGCCGTACCGCTGTCGGCTCCACAACTGCCGCTCTGGCCCGCGGCGGCCACGCTGCTCGGCCTGATCCCGGCGTTCGCGGCCCCTGCACCGGACCGCCCCACGTCCCGCGCGGGGCAGGGCGCCGCAGACGACGACACGCACGACCCCCGCACCGAGGAGCGCACCCCGTGACCCAGCCCGTGATCAGGTTCGAGCAGGTCTCGGTCACGTACGAAGGACGGGACGAGCACTCCCTCGCAGGCGTGGACCTGGAGGTGCCCGAGGGCGAACTGTGCCTGCTCGTGGGCCCGTCCGGCGCCGGCAAGTCCACCCTCCTGGGCACCGTGTCCGGGCTGGTCCCGCACTTCACCGGCGGCACCCTGCACGGCAGGGTCACGGTCGCGGGGCGTGACACCCGTACCCACAAGCCGCGCGAACTCGCGGACGTGGTCGGCACGGTGGGCCAGGACCCCCTGGCCCACTTCGTGACCGACACGGTCGAGGACGAGCTCGCGTACGGAATGGAGTCCCTGGGCCTGCCACCAGGCACGATGCGCCGCCGCGTGGAGGAGACCCTCGACCTGCTCGGCCTGAACGAGCTGCGGGACCGCCCCATCGCCACCCTCTCCGGCGGCCAGCAGCAGCGCGTCGCGATCGGCTCCGTGCTCACCGCGCACCCGGAGGTGCTGGTCCTGGACGAGCCGACCTCCGCGCTCGACCCCGGCGCGGCCGAGGAGGTGCTGGCCGTGTTGCAGCGCCTGGTGCACGACCTGGGCACCACGGTCCTGATGGCCGAGCACCGGCTGGAACGGGTGGTGCAGTACGCGGACCAGGTGCTCCTCCTGCCAGGACAGGGCGCACCGGCCCAACTCGGCGAGCCCGCCGCGATGATGGACCGCTCCCCCGTCGTACCCCCGGTCGTCGAGCTGGGCCGGATCGCCGGCTGGACCCCGCTGCCGCTCTCGGTGCGCGACGCCCGCCGCGCGGCGGGTCCCCTGCGCGAACGTCTCGAAGGCCGCACTCCCCCGGCCCACGGCACGGAACCGCCGTCCGAGGCGCCCGAGTTGGCCGCGCTCTCCCGCGTCACCGTGCGCCGGGGTCGCGTGACGGCGCTCCGCGAGGTGGACCTCGCCGTGCGCGCCGGCGAGACGGTCGCCCTCATGGGCCGCAACGGCGCGGGCAAATCCACCCTGCTCAACGCCCTTGTCGGGATGCACAGGCCCAGCTCGGGAACGGTCACGGTCGGCGACCGCGCCCCGCACCGCACGCGCCCCGCCGAACTGCTCCGGCACGTCGGCCTCGTACCGCAGGAGCCGCGCGATCTCCTGTACGCGGACACCGTGGCCGCCGAGTGCGCCGCCGCCGACCGGGACGCGGGCGCCGCGGCAGGCGCCTGCCGCGCCCTGGTGACCGCGCTCCTCCCCGGCGTCACCGACGCGACGCACCCGCGCGACCTGTCCGAGGGCCAGCGCCTCGCGCTCGCGCTGGCCGTGGTCCTCACCGCGCGCCCGCCCCTCCTCCTGCTCGACGAGCCGACCAGGGGCCTGGACTACGCCGCGAAGGCGCGGCTCGCGGGAGTGCTGCGCTCGCTCGCGGCCGAGGGGCACGGCATCGTGCTGGCCACGCACGACGTGGAGCTCGCCGCTGAACTCGCGCACCGGGTCGTGATCCTCGCGCAGGGCGAGCCGGTGGCCGACGGACCGGCGTCCGAGGTGGTGACCTCCTCGCCCGCGTTCGCCCCGCAGACGGCCAAGATCCTCCCGCGCGGCGGCTGGCTCACGCCGGGCCAGGTGCGCGGGGCGCTCTCCGAAGAGGCGCTCTCCGAGGGGGAGGCGGACCGATGACCACGTCACCCACCAGGGCCGTACGCCTCGGCCCCCGCTCCCTCGCCGCGCTGGCCCTGACCAGCGCAGCGGGCATCGTCGCCTTCGGCTGGCCGCTGCTGGCCGGGCCCACGTCCGGCCTCGCCCACTCGCAGGACGCGCCCTGGCTGTTCGCCGCGCTGCTGCCGCTCCTGCTCGCGGTCGCGGTGGCCACCGTCGCGGACACGGGCCTGGACGCGAAGGCCGTGGCGATGCTCGGCGTCCTGGCCGCGGCGGGCGCCGCGCTGCGCCCGCTCGGCGCGGGAACGGCGGGCCTGGAGCCGATGTTCTTCCTGATGGTCCTCTCCGGGCGCGTCCTCGGCCCCGGCTTCGGCTTCGTGCTCGGCGCGCTGTCGATGTTCGCCGGCGCGCTGCTGACCGGCGGGGTCGGCCCGTGGATGCCGTTCCAGATGCTGAGCATGGGCTGGGTGTCGATGGGCGCGGGTCTCCTCCCGCGCCCCGGAACCCTGCGCGGCCGCGCCGAGTTGCTGCTGCTCGCCGCGTACGGAGCGGCCGCCGCCCTCCTCTACGGGCTGGTCATGAACCTCCAGGGCTGGCCCTACATCGCCGGCCTCGGCTCGGGCCTGTCCTTCGTGCCGGGCGACCCGCTCGCCGAGAACCTCGCCCGGTACGCGGCCTACGTCCTGGCCACCTCGCTCGGCTGGGACGTCCCGCGCGCGGTCCTCACCGTCGTCCTGACCCTCACACTCGGCACACCGGTGCTGCGCGCCCTGCGCCGGGCGACGCGCAGGGCGGCGTTCGACGCGAAGGCGACCTTCGCGCCGTAAGGCCCCACAAGGCCCAGGTTGTACGAGGCGAAGCGCCCGCTCACAGCCTCTGCAGGATGGTGGCCGTCGACAGCGCCCCGCCCGCGCACATGGTGATCAGGGCGAACTCCTTGTCCTGCCGCTCCAGTTCGTGCAGCGCGGTCGTGATCAGCCGGGCGCCGGTGGCCCCGACGGGGTGGCCGAGCGCGATGGCGCCGCCGTTCACGTTCACCTTGGACAGGTCCTGGTCGAAGACCTGCGCCCAGGAGAGCACCACGGAGGCGAAGGCCTCGTTGATCTCCACCAGGTCGATGTCCCGCAGCGACATCCCGGCCTTGCCCAGCACGGCGCGGGTGGCGTCCACGGGCCCGTCCAGGTGGAAGTGCGGATCGGCGCCGACCAGCGCCTGCGCGACGATCCGCGCACGCGGTTTCAGCTTCAGCGCCCGGGCCATCCGCTTCGAGGCCCACATGACGGCGGACGCCCCGTCCGAGATCTGCGAGGAGTTGCCCGCGGTGTGCACGGCCGAGGGCATCACCGGCTTCAGCGAACCCAGCGCCTCCATCGAGGTGTCCCGCAGCCCCTCGTCCCGCTCCACATGGCGCCACATGCCCTGGCCGCCCTGCTGCTCCTCCTCGGTGGTGGGCACCTGCACCGCGAAGGTCTCGCGCTTGAACCGCTCCTCCGCCCACGCGCGTGCAGCGCGCTCCTGGGAGAGCAGCCCCAGCGAGTCCACCCGCTCGCGGCTCAGGCCCCGGTGCCGGGCGATGCGTTCGGCGGCCTCGAACTGGTTGGGCAGGTCCACGTTCCACTCGTCGGGCCAGGGCTTGCCGGGCCCGTGCTTGGATCCGGCACCCAGCGGCACCCGGGACATGGCCTCGACCCCGCAGCCGATGCCCACGTCGATGACGCCGGCGGCGACCATGTTGGCCACCATGTGGTTGGCCTGCTGCGAGGAGCCGCACTGGCAGTCCACGGTGGTCGCGGCGGTCTCGTACGGCAGGCCCATGGCGAGCCAGGCGTTGCGCGCCGGGTTCATGGACTGCTCGCCCGCGTGCGTGACGGTGCCGCCGACGACCTGCTCCACGCAGTCGGCGTGCATGCCCGTGCGGCCGAGGAGTTCGCGGTAGGTCTCGCCCAGCAGATAGGCGGGATGGAGATTGGCGAGCGAGCCTCCGCGCTTGCCGATGGGGGTACGCACTGCTTCGACGATGACGGGTTCTGCGGCCATGGGTCGTCCCTCCGGGCGGCGCGGCAGCTACAAACCAGAAACGAGTTCTAGTTAGACAAACAGTCTTATGAGGCCGACCGTTGGCGCGCAAGGGTCGTGCACGGGAACCACGCGCACGAAAGCACAATCCCCGTCGCCGTGACCCTTGCCACTTGTAGAACCCGTTACTACCTTCCATGGCGCCGCACCTGATGGGCCGTCAGACTTCCACCGGAGTGGAGCCGCCATGTCCCCCTGCCCCGCGCTGCCCGACGGGTTCGACTTCACCGACCCCGACGTCTACCAGGAACGCGTCCCCGTACCCGAGTTCGCCCTGCTGCGCGAGACCGCCCCGGTCTGGTGGAACGAACAGCCGCGCGGCATCGCCGGATTCGACGACGACGGCTACTGGGTGGTGAGCCGCCACGCGGACGTCAAGGAGGTCTCCACCCACCCCGAGCTGTTCTCCTCGAACCTCAACACCGCGATCATCCGGTTCGCCGACCACATGACGCGCGACCAGATCGACATCCAGAAACTGATCATGCTCAACATGGACCCGCCCGAGCACACCCGGGTCCGGCAGATCGTGCAGCGCGGCTTCACCCCGCGCTCGATCCGCGCGCTGGAGGCCACGCTCAAGGAGCGCGCGCGGCGCATCGCGCACGAGGCCCGCGCCAGGGGCACCGGCGACTTCGTCACCGACGTGGCCGTCGAGCTCCCGCTCCAGGCGATCGCCGAACTCATCGGCATACCGCAGGAGGACCGCAGCCGCATCTTCGACTGGTCGAACAAGATGGTGGCGTACGACGACCCCGAGTACGCCATCACCGAGGAGATCGGCACCCAGTCGGCGGCCGAGCTCATCTCGTACGCGATGGGCATGGCGGAGACGCGCAAGGCGTGTCCCGCGCAGGACATCGTCAGCAAGCTCGTGGCCGCCGAGGGCGAGGGGAACCTGTCCTCCGACGAGTTCGGCTTCTTCGTGATCCTCCTCGCCGTCGCGGGCAACGAGACGACGCGGAACGCGATCAGCCACGGCATGCATGCGTTTCTGACGCATCCGGACCAGTGGGAGCTCTACAAGCGGGAGCGGCCGGCGACCGCGGCCGAGGAGATCGTGCGGTGGGCGACGCCCGTGGTGTCCTTCCAGCGGACGGCGACGCGCGACACGGAGCTGGGCGGAGCGAAGATCAAGGAGGGTCAGCGGGTCGGCATCTTCTACTCCTCGGCCAACAACGACCCCGAGGTCTTCGACGAGCCCTCCCGCTTCGACATCATGCGGGACCCGAACCCCCACCTGGGCTTCGGGGGCGGAGGCCCGCACTTCTGCCTCGGCAAGAGCCTGGCCGAACTCGAAATCAACCTGATCTTCGAGGCGATAGCCGACACGATGCCGGACATCTCTCCTGTCGGCGACCCCCGCCGCCTCCGCTCAGCATGGCTGAACGGCATCAAGGAACTGCGCGTGTCGTACGCGTGACCCCGTCGGGAGCGGGACGGGCGGGGAGCAGGGGCTGCGGCCCGCTGTGCCCACCCGTTCCGCCCCTGCGGAACGACTGCCCACAGCTCGTGGGGGGTCACCGGCGGTCAATACGCGAAGCTCCATATCGCGCGGGACGTGCGCACTCGCGCAAAAGCCGACGCCATCGCGAACCCAGCCGCGACCACCACAACCCCACCCACCGCATCCAGCACGTAATGATTCGCGGTGGCGAGCACCACCAGCAGGGTGAGCAAGGGGTGCAGCACACCCAGAGCCCGCAGCCAAGGACTGCGCGCGGAGCGCCACAGCACCACCCCGCACCACACCGCCCACCCCACATGCAGCGACGGCATCGCCGCGTACTGGTTGACCAGCTCGGACAGCGCCCCCGGCGCCGCAGGCGACAGCACCTGCGGACCGTGCGCGGTATCGACGTACCCCATCCCCGGCATCAGCCGCGGCGGCGCGAGCGGATACAGCCAGAAGCCCACCAGCGCGGACAGCGTGCCCAGCGCCAGCGCCGTACGCGCCAGCCGGTAGCGATCGGGCCGCCGCCAGTAGAGCCACCCCAGCAGCGCCAGCGGCACGAGGAAGTGGAACGTCGAGTAGTAGAAGTCGCAGAAGGTCTCCAGCCACGGCGTGCGCACGGCGAACCCGTTGACGGCGCGCTCCACGTCGAGCCCCAGAACCCGTTCCACGCCCAGCACTTGGTGCCCGTGCAGCTCCGCCGTACCCCGCGCGTCCGGCGCCTGCCCCCGTACGTACGAATAGGCCCAGTAGCCGGCCCGGATCAGCAGCAGTTCCAGCATCAGATGCGGGCGGCTCAGCGGGCCCGAGCGCTCGGGGCTGTCCCACGCCGCGGCGCCGCGCAGCAGGAACGGCAGCACGCAGGCCGCCAACAGCCCCGCGACCAGCGGCGCGTTGTCGGAGAGCCCGGACAGCACCGGCAGATGCGGCACGAGGGCCTCGCCCTTGAGCGACATCACCAGCACCACGAACACCGGCCACACCAGCCGGTCGGCGCGCCGCCGCCCCACCCGCCCTGACACCGCGAGCAGCACCCACAGCTGCTGGTGCTGCCACGCGGTCGGCGAGGCGGCGACCGCCGCGCAGCCGGTGACCGCGGCGGCGAGCAGCGGCTGCCCGTCCCGCGCGTACCGCACGGCGCGCCGCAGCGCGATCCAGCACACGGCGGGCACCAGCACGGCCAGCAGGCCGATTTCGAGCGGTCCTTGCAGGCCGAGGCGGAGCAGCGCGCCGTGCAGCGACTGGTTGGAGACGGCGTCGGCGGCGTCCCCGAGCCCCGCGCCCGCCACGTGGTGCACCCAGTACGTCCACGAGTCCCCCGGCATGACCGCCCACGCGGCGGCGGTCGCTGCGCCGAAGACGAGGGCCGCGCCGCCCGCGTCCCTGCGCCGCCCGGTCGCCCACAACAGCGGGAGGAACAACAGCACGGCGGGCTGCAACGCGGCGGCGATCCCGAACAGCACGCCGGGCCACGGCCGTTCGCGCTCCCCAGCCAGCCAGCCGACCAGCACGAGCAGCACCGGCAGGATGCTGGTCTGCCCCAGGTGGAAGGTGTCGCGCACCGGCGCCGACACCATCAGCAGCCCGATCGCGGCGGGCACCGCGAACAGCCCGGCCCGCCGCGGCATGGGCCCCGGCAGCGCGCGCACGGCCACCACACCGACCGCGGCCACCAGCAGCAGGGTGCCGAAGGTCCAGGCCACGCCCAGCCCTTGTTCCGCGGCGCGGGTCAGCGGCTTGAGCACGAGCCCGGCGAACGGCGTACCGGTGAAGGGCGAGGGCCCGTCGTAGAGCGGATCGCGCGCCCGCAGCACGCCGTTGTCGCCGATCCAGGCCAGCAGGTCGGTCAGCCGCTCGTCCGGCGGCAGCCGCAGCACGGCCGCGGTCTGCCGCGCCGCCAGCGCACCGGCCAGCAGCCACAGCCCGCAGAGCGCGAGCGCCGCGCGCGCCCCGAGCCCCGTGCGGCCCCAGAGGCCCGTACGGTCTCCGAAGTCCGCAGCGCCAGGAGTCCTCTCCCGCACCGTCTCCGCCCCCCACGAAACCGGCGTACGCCCGTGCCGCCGCCCGCCGTTCGGCAGCGGGCGGCCGAAGAGTCAGACGCACGAAATCCCCGTGTTACCTGACACGGGCGGAAGAGTCAGTGCCTTTCAGTGCAGGGGCGGCGCTTTCCGGTCAGCGGCACCGGACCGGACCACCGGGTTCCGCGCAACCGCCGTGCGCACAGGGGCGGTTGAGGCCGCCGCGACCCTCGCGGGCACGGGGGTACGGGGAGTACGTGGCCGGCGCGGGCGCACCGGGACCCACCGCGCGGCGCGTGCGGCCCGCGCCCTCCGTACGGCGCGCAACGCGCGTACCGCCAGCGCTCCGGTCGCGCCCGCCGCGCCCGCGGCGAGGAGCGCGCACAGCGCCGTGCGGTCGGCGTGCGACCAGCCCAGCTCCGAGGCGGAGTTGAGCACGAAGCCGTCGTAGAACAGCCAGCACACCAGCGAGGCGGCCGGGGCGCGCAGCGGTCCGCCCACGGCCGCGCCCCACGCGGCGGGCAGCGCGAACGCGGCCAGCGCCCAGGCGTGTCCCGCGGCGCCGCCTGCGCCGGCCGCCTCGTCCACGTACGGACCCAGCACGGCCGCCAGCAGCGCGGCGCACACCGCGCACAGCGGCACCGCGAGCCCCCGGGCCAGCGTGTCCCCGGCCCCCACTCCCCATACGGTGCGCATCGCCTTCACACCCGCATCGTGAACCGGCCCCGCCGCCCCGGCGCCCGCCTTCCCGCACCCTTAGCGCCGCCATAGCGCGGCGACGCCGATCCTGATGGCCTCTTTACACGGGGGGTGATGCAGGATGGGGCGCATGAGCATCGTGAAGATCAACGCCCTCACCGTTCCCGAGGAGCAGCGGGAGACCCTCGAGAAGCGGTTCGCCTCGCGCGCGGGGGCGGTGGAGAACTCCGACGGCTTCGAGTGGTTCGAGCTGCTGCGGCCGCTGGAGGGGAGCGACAAGTACCTCGTCTACACGCGCTGGCGCAGCGAGGAGGACTACCAGGCGTGGATGTCGGGGACCATGCAGGCCGCGCATCAGGGTGGCGGCGATGGAGGTGAGCGGCCGAAGCCGGCCGCTACCGCCTCCGAGCTGTGGTCCTTCGAGGTCGTCCAGCAGGCGTCACCGCAGAGCTGAACGGGGCTTCGCCCCGGGCCCCGTTGCCGCTGTGGTGACGCGGGTGCCCGGGGCGCCAGAGCGCCGCGCGCTCACTCAAAGGCGATGCGAATCCCGCCGCCAGCCGTGGGCTCGACTCGTACGCCGCTCAGGTCCGGGACGGACACCGTCGGGCCGTGCTCCGCCGCGCGCGGCCCGACCCCCACCACGCGCATGCCCGCCGCGAGGCCCGCGGCGATCCCCGCGCCAGAGTCCTCGAACACCACGCACTGCTCCGGCGCGAAGCCCAGCTCCGCCGCGCCCTTGAGGAAGCCCTCGGGGTCCGGCTTGCTCGCGCTGACCGACTCCGCGGTGATCCGGATGCGCGGCATCCGCAGCCCGGCCGCGCCCATGCGCGCCGTCGCCAGCCCCACGTCGGCCGAGGTCACCAGCGCGTGCGGGAGCTCCTCTGTCGCGGCCATGAAGGCGGGCGCGCCCGGCACCGGCACGACGCCCTCCACGTCGGAGGTCTCGCGCGCCAGCATCTCCGCGTTCTCCGCGTAGTTGATCTCCATGGGCCGCTCGGGCAGCAGCTCGGCCATCGTGGAGTAGCCCTGCCTGCCGTGCGCGACCCGCAGCACCTCGTCCGGGTCCAGGCCCTTGTCCACGGCCCAGCCGCGCCAGATGCGCTCCACCACGGCGTCGGAGTTGACCAGGGTGCCGTCCATGTCGAGGAGCAGGCCGCTGGCGGTGAGGGACGGTATCGGCATGGCGTACGGCTCCCAGGGTGTACCGGCGGACGGGACGGGGCGGTGGTTAAAGATGGCCCCGCCCGCCGGTCAGGGACGCCCTCTCCACCGGAGCGGGCACGGGCGGAACCACTTTGTTTCTCAAAAATACAAAACGAAGCGCCCCGACGCCAGTGCCCCCGCCCCAGACCCGTCCCCCGGCCCCTCAGGGCCGGGTCCGCGCCTCCAGGGAGGCCCGCGTCTTCGGCCCGTACTCGCCGCGTACGTCGTCCGGCACCCCGTACGCCGTCTGGTAGCGGAAGACCGCCTGCTGCACGGCGGCCGAGTACGTGCCGTCGTCCTCGCCCTCCTCCAGGAAGCCCGCCTGGCGCAGCCGGTACTGCAGCTCGCGCACCTCGGGGCCCGAGTCGCCGACCCGCAGCACGGGGCCCGACTCCTGCGAATCCGTACCGCCGTCGCCGCCGCCGTCCCCGCCGGTCCTGTCGCCGTCAGGACGCCGGTCGTCGCCGGGGCGGCGGTCGCGCTGCCCGTCGTCCGGGGTGCGCGTGGCCGAGGAACTGGCCGTGGGCGTGGGCCTCTCGGTGTGTACGCCGCTGTCGCGGTCGGCGCGTGCGCCGGACGGCGAACCGGAACGCTGCGGCGTGCTCGGCGAGGCACTGGCGGACGCGCTCGGCGCGACCGACGAGCGGTGGGCGCGCGGTTCCGGCGCGCTCGCCTCGCCCTCGGGGCCGAGGTCCGGCGCGCGGTCACCGGCGCTGAGGCTGCGGGTGTCGCCGCCGCCGTCGTCCTTGCTCAGCAGGTCGGTGGTGAGCAGCCCGGCACCGAGGGCCGCGGCCATGCCCACCCCGGCGAGCAGCGCGTTTCCGGGGCGGCGCAGCCCGCGGCGCCCGCGCCGGGAGCGTTCGGCGCCGCGCCCGCCGGCGGCCGAGGCGGCACCCGCGCCGGCGGCGGGAACCTTCATCTCCCCCGCAAAGGTGGGGAGTTCGGTGGTCTCGTCCGTGCCGCAGCGCGCGAAGGGCGAGAGGTCGGGAACGGGCCGCGTGGCGTCGTCGGCCGCCGAAGTGCCGGGCGCCGCCGGGCCGTCCGGCGCGGAAGCGGAACCGTGAGCGGAAGCGGAGTCGCCGTCCGGCAGGTCCACGTACGGGCGGATGTGCAGCGGATCGCCGTGGCCGCCGCCGTCGACGGTGAACGGCCCCGCGCAGCCGCAGCCGGTGCCCTCCGCGACCCCGTCGCGCGTCTGCTCCGTCGTGAGCTCGGCACCGCACCCCGGACAGCATCTGTGTGCCGCCACCCCGTCCCCTCCCTGAGCGGCCGTCCGTTCACGGCAGCCGCACCCGAATCGCCAGTACCTGTCCAGACCGGGACCTTACGTGGTCCGTGACCCGAACCGTCAACCACGTACCAACTTCGGCCAAAAACGACTGACACGCGAACACAGGGCCCAGCGGCGGCCCCAGGCAACCGCTACGCCGCCGCCTCCCGCGGAGCCTCGCGCACCTCGCGGCGCGGGCACTCGCCTTCCCAGCCGTAGATCTCGGCGTTCAACTCCCGCACCAGCTCCGAGAGATCGTGCGGCCTGTCCGGCGTCCACCAGTCGCCCAGCAGCGCGGCGAGGGAGTCCTCGCGCGCCCAGGCCAGCCGGTCGGACACCCGGCGCCCCTCCTCGGTCGGCTCCAGGTCGAGGCCCGTGCGCTCGGCGAGCCCGCGCTCCTCCAGCTCCCGTGCCGCGCCGGCCACCACCTCGCGCGGCAGCCGCGCCTGGTCCGCGAGCAGCGCCGGCTCCACGGCCCCGTACCGCTTCATGCGCAGCAGCAGCCAGCAGGAGGCGGGCCGCAGTTGGATCTCCGCCTGCTGGGCGATGCGCGCGTACAGGTCGCGGCGGCCCTCGCGGGTGCTGATCTGCGTGAGCGCGCGGGAGACCTCCTCGGCCGAGGTGCGCTCGACCGGCTGCGGCGGCAGCGTCTCGCTCACGTCAGGCACCTGCACGCTGGCCCGCAGCCGTTCCTCGCGTACGAAGAGGGAGAGGACGAAGGCGAGCGCGACCACCGGCGCCGCGTACAGGAACACGTCCGTGATGGCCGTGGCGTACGCGTTCAGCACGCCCATCCGCAGCGGTCCCGGCAGCGCGCCGATCGCGCTCGGGTCGTGCTGGACGGTGCCCGGCGTGACCCCCTTGGGCAGCCGCTGGCCGCGCAGCACGTCGGCGATCTTGTCGCCGAGCCGCCCCGCGAAGATCGTGCCGAAGATCGCGACGCCGAAGGAGGCGCCGATGGAGCGGAAGAAGCTGGCGCCCGAGGTGGCGACGCCGAGGTCCTCGTAGCCGACCGCGTTCTGCACGGCCAGCACCAGGACCTGCATCACCATGCCGAGGCCGAGCCCGAACACCAGGAAGTACAGGCTCATTTCGAGCGTGGACGAGTTCATGTCCATGCGGTGCAGCAACAGGAGGCCCACGGTGGTGACCGCGGTACCGAGGACGGGGAAGACCTTCCACCGCCCCGTACGGCTGACGAGCTGCCCGGAGAGCGTGGAGGTGAGCAGCACGCCGAAGACCATGGGGAGCATGTGCACACCGGACATGGTCGGCGAGACCCCGTGCACGACCTGGAGGAACGTCGGCAGATAGGTCATCGCGCCGAACATCGCGAAGCCCACCACGAAGCCGATCACCGAGCACAGCGCGAAGGTCCTGATCCGGAAGAGCTTCAGCGGGATCACCGGCTCGGCCGCCGTGCGCTCCACCCGTACGAAGGCCACCAGCAGCACCGCGGCGAGCACCCCCAGCAGCCAGGTCTGCCAGGACATCCACGGCCAGCTCGTGCCGCCGAGCGAGGTGAGCAGCACCAGGCAGGTGGCCACCGAGGCGATCAGCAGGGTGCCGAGGTAGTCGATGCGGTGCCGGGACGCGCCCTTCGGCAGGTGCAGTACGGCGGCGATGACCAGCAGCGCGATCGCGCCGACCGGCAGGTTCACGTAGAAGACCCAGCGCCAGGACAGGTGCTCGGTGAAGAAGCCGCCGAGCAGCGGCCCCAGCACGCTGGTCGCGCCGAAGACCGCGCCGAACAGACCCTGGTAGCGGCCCCTCTCGCGGGGCGGCACGAGGTCGCCGACGATCGCCATGGACAGCGTCATCAGCCCGCCGCCGCCCAGCCCCTGGAGCGCGCGGAAGGCGATGAGCTCCGGCATGTTCTGCGCGATCCCGCACAGCGCCGAGCCCACGAGGAAGATCAGGATCGCGGTCTGGAACAGCCGCTTCCTGCCGAACTGGTCGCCCAGCTTCCCCCACAGCGGGGTCGCTGCGGTCGCCGCGAGCAGATACGCCGTGACCACCCAGGAGAGGTGGTCGAGCCCGCCCAGATCGCTGACGATCGTGGGCAGCGCGGTGGCCACGATCGTCTGGTCGAGGGCCGCGAGCAGCATGCCCAGCAGCAGCGCCCCGATGGCCAGCAGCACGGTGGGCTTGGCGTGCTCGCCGGGCCCCGCTTCGCGCGGGGCCCCGGACGGAGCGGCGGACGCGGAGTGCGCCATGGACCCTCCTCCCGGTGCACGGGCCGGACCCCGTACGGCCCGGCCCACAACCATGGTCGGCGCTGCACCGGGTACCGGCACGCGGAGAATCCATTCACGGGCGCTCCGCACGAGGACGCGGGCCTACAGGGAGACCGCCTCGTTACGCGGGGACCGCCCCGCTCACGGGGAAACCGCCTCCCACAGCGAGAACACCGCGAGCGCCAGCATCACCACGGCCGCCACCTTGGTGATCAGCCGCAGCGGGACGAAGCGCATCAGGGTGCGGCCGCCCAGGATGCCGATCGCGGCGACCGCCCACAGGGCCAGCACCGCGCCGACGCCGACCGAGACGGGGTCGTCGTACCGTGCGGCGAGGTTCGCGGTCATGATCTGGGTGAGGTCGCCGAACTCCGCGACCAGGATCAGCATGAAGCCGCTGCCCGCGACCTTCCAGAAGGACTGGTCGGCGGGCGCCTTGACGTGCTCGTCCTCGTCGTCGTCCTTCTTGAGCAGGAGCATCGCGGCGCCCGCCAGGAACAGCACGCCCACGATGCCCTGTACGAGCCGGTGCGGGAGCAGCGTGAGCACGCTGCCCGCGGCGATCGCGAGCGCGACGTGCACGAGGAAGGCGGCGGCGACGCCGGCGAAGACGTAGGAGGCGCGGTAGCGGGTGCCGAGCATCAGGCCGGCCAGCGCGGTCTTGTCGGGCAGCTCGGCCAGGAAGACGACGCCGAACACCACGGCGGCGACGGTGAAGCTGAACACGGGGAACATCCTCGGTGGTCGGGCTGCCGCACCGCCGCTGGGACACACTTCGGCACGGCAGCGTCGTATACATACCGCGCACCGATGCGTACGCGGGGACACTGCTTGCCGAAGGTCTCGCTGGCGGGGGCCCGTCCGGGCCGCTCGCTCCGGGCGCCGGGGTGATCGCGTCACCCAGTATGTCGACGGTCCGGCTAAGAGCTACTCCCCTTCTGCACCGCCGAGGGTACGCGATGGAGCCGCCCGCGGGCGATGAGCTCCAGCACCACGGACACCGCGAGCGACTGCACGAGCATCAGCCCCACGAGCACGAAGAGCTGCACGGCGCCCGCCATCACCGGGGAAGCGCCGCCCAGCAGCATGCCGACGAAGGCTCCCGGCAGTGTGACGAGTCCCACGGTGCGGGTCTGGTCGAGCCCGGGGAGCAGCGCCCCCGAGGCGGCGGGCCTGGCGACCTCCAGGCGCGCTTCGCGCTCCAGCAGCCCGAGCGCGAGCCCGGCCTCCACCTCTCCGGCGCGGGTGGCCAGCTCCTCCAGGGCGCGGCGCCCCGCGAGCACGGTCGCGGTGAGCCCGCCCCCGATGAGGATCCCGGCGATGGGGATGAGGGCGAGCCCGCGGAGCGGCAGCAGCCCGGTGAGCAGGAGCAGCGCGAGTACGGGGAGCACGCCGGCGGCGATCGGCGGGGCGGCCCACCACCAGGTGCGGTTCGGGGTGATGCGGCGCCCGGCCGTGCGGACGGCCACCGCGAACATCAGCGCGATGAAGGCCAGCAGGCTCGGCACCGCGCCCACCACCCAGTGGATCACCCAGGACACGGCGGCCAGTTGGACGGCCGCGCGCACCCCCGCGAGCAGTACGGAGCGTGCGTAGCCGCGGCCGTCGTCCTGTACGAGGTGGGCGAGGGAGGCCACGGCCGCCGCGCCGAGCAGCAGGGCGACGAGCACCACGGCGAGCGTGCGGTTCACGGGCAGCAGGGCGGCGGCTAGCAGCACCGTTTCACCCTATGGGGTGTCAGTTCGTATGGGACGCAGGCGCATTGGGCAAGTAGACGGATCGAGGGGCTTGAAGCGACGTGTACATGTCGCCACCCTGTTACCTGCCGAATCCCCGGGCGACACCGGGAATCGGGAGGATCACAACCCAAAACCCCCCACATCACAGGGAGTTCGCATGCTCCGCATACACCGAGAGCGGCGCGGTCTCTACGCGCGTCACTGGAAGGCGCTGCTCACCGCGCCCGTCGCGGCCCTCAGCGCGGTCGTGCTGCTGGTCACCACCGGCACCGGCACCGCGCAGGCCGAACCGCCCAAACCGCCGTCGGCGTCCGAGGCGAAGAAGCAGCTCGACGAGCTCAAGGTCGCGCCCGAGGGCTCGATGGACGGCTACGACAGGGACAAGTTCCCGCACTGGATCGACCAGGGCGGCGGCTGCGACACCCGCGAGGCGGTGCTCAAGCGGGACGGCCAGGGCGTCGAGACCGGTTCCGACTGCTACCCGACCAAGGGCACCTGGACCAGCCCGTACGACGACGGCAAGTGGACCAAGCCGTCCGACCTGGACATCGACCACGTGGTGCCGCTCGCGCAGGCGTGGCGCTCGGGCGCCTCGAAGTGGACGCAGAAGCAGCGCCAGGCGTTCGCGAACAACCTGGAGATCTCGCAGCTCCTGGCCGTCACGGACAACGTGAACCAGGAGAAGAGCGACAAGGACCCGGCGCAGTGGATGCCGCCGAAGAAGGACTACCACTGCACGTACGCGCGCATGTGGATCTGGGTGAAGCACGAGACGAAGCTGACCGCCGACGACGCGGAGAAGAAGGCCCTCACAAAGGCCCTGGGCACCTGCTGAAACCTTCCCTCCAGGGCCCTCCCCGCACACACGGGGAGGGCCCTCTCCGTGTGCGCGCCCCCAGCGCGAAGTGCTCGGCCACTGGGTGGCCGCGCGCACCCCCACTTCACGTACCGTGCCAGTGCGTACGACCGAAGAGGGAGGACGATCCATGGCCGGGCTGCTCCTGGGGCCGCTGCTGCGGTACGTCGACGAGGACACCGCGACCGTCTGGGTCGAGACCGACGCCCCGTGCGAGGCCGAGGTGCGCTGCCCCGGACACAGCGCGGGCGGCAGCGCCCGCACCTGGCGCGTGGCGGGCCACCACTACGCGCTGGTCACCGTCGTCGGCCTGGAACCGGGCACCGAGACCCCGTACGAGGTCCTGCTGGACGGCGAGCAGGTCTGGCCGCTGCCCGACCTCAAGGCGCCGCCGAGCACGATCCGTACCCCCGCGCCCGACGCCACCGGACTCACCGTCTCCTTCGGCTCCTGCCGCTGGGCCGCGCGCCCCGCGGGCAGCGGCCACGACCCCGTGGGCCCCGACGCGCTGGACGCACTCGCCCAGAAGGCCATGGCCAGCGGCGGCACGGACCGCCCCGACCTGCTCGTCATGCTGGGCGACCAGGTGTACGCGGACGAGACCTCCCAGGCCGTGCGCGAGCGTCTGGCCCGGCGCCGGAATCTGTCCGAGCCGCCCTGGGACCAGGTCGCGGACTACGCCGAATACACCGAGCTCTACTACGAGTCCTGGCTCGACCCCGAGGTGCGCTGGCTACTGTCCACCGTGCCCAGCTGCATGATCTTCGACGACCACGACGTCATCGACGACTGGAACACCAGCGAGAGCTGGCAGCGGGAGATACGCGCGACCGGCTGGTGGCGCGAGCGGATACTCGGCGGCCTCACCTCGTACTGGGTCTACCAGCACCTGGGCAACCTCTCTCCCGGCGAACTCGCCGAGGACCCGCTCTTCGCGGCCGTACGCGAGGCCGGGTCCACCGGTGAGGACGGGGACGACGGCGCCGTACCCCTCCGCAAGTTCGCCGAGCACGCCGACGCCGACCCCACCGCCGTGCGCTGGAGCTACCGCCGGGACTTCGGCCGCGTACGGCTGCTGATGGCGGACACCCGCGCGGCCCGCGTCCTGCCCGAGCAGGAGCGGCGCATGATCGACGACAGCGAGACGGCGTGGCTGCGCGAACAGGCGCTGGACGGCGGCCCCGGCGCCTACGACCACCTCCTCATCGGCACCTCCCTCCCCTGGCTCCTCCCGCCCGCCATCCACGACGCCGAGTCGTGGAACACCGCCCTGTGCGGCGGCGCGCGCGGCCCCCGCTGGGCGCGGCTCGGCGAGAAGCTGCGGCAGGCGGCCGACCTGGAGCACTGGGCCGCGTTCCCGCACTCCTTCCGCTCGCTGACCGACTTGATCGAGGAGGTCGCGACCGCGCCCGACGCGCCCTCGACGGTCTGCGTCCTCTCCGGCGACGTGCACCACGCGTACGTCGCCGAGCCCGACATCCCCGGCGCCCGCTCCCACATCGCGCAGCTCACCTGCTCGCCGACGCACAACAGCATCCCGGCCGTGATGCGGGCCGGCTTCCGCTTCGGCTGGAGCGGCGCGGGGCGCGCACTGGGCAGGGCGCTGGCCCGGCACGGCAAGGCGGGCAGGCCAGGGGTGGCCTGGGAGCGCACCGGAGGACCGTGGTTCGGCAACCAGCTCATGTCGCTCGCGCTGAACGGCCGTTCAGCGGACCTCGCGCTGGACCAGGCGCGGCCGGACGGCGGCGAGGGCACGCCGGCGGGCGGCTCGCGGCTGCGGCGCGTGCTGAGCAGGACGCTGACCTCGGGCTCCGACACTGGCCCTGACGCGGGCTCGGGGTCGGGCCCGGACCCCGGCTCCGACGCGCAGCACACGGTCCCCGAGCAGTACCGGCCCCCGCAGCGCTCCCCACGGCGTTCCTCGCACCCGTCCCCGTGAGCAATCCCACACGAGGGCCCGAGGAGGCGGCCCCGGCGGCATGATGGGCGCACCCCGTGCCCCTCGCGGCGCTCACGCGCCCCCACAGCCCCGGGAGTTCCCCGTGCCCGAGCCCTCGCGCTCGTACCCGCCCTCCCCCTGCGTCGCCGTCGTCGGCGCTGGTCCGCGGGGAGCGAGCGTCGTCGAGCGGCTCTGCGCCTCGGCGCCCGAACTGCTGGGGCCCGGCGAACGGTTGACCCTCCACGTGATCGACCCGCATCCGCCGGGCGCGGGCCGCGTGTGGCGCACGGACCAGTCGGGCGAACTGCTCATGAACACCGTGGCCTCGCAGATCACTCTCTTCACCGACGACAGCGTGGCGGTGGAGGGGCCGGTGCGTCCCGGGCCGAGCCTGTACGAGTGGGACGCGCGCCGCCGCCCCGGCGCACTGGGCCCGGACGACTATCCGCCCCGCGCGCTGTACGGCGCCTACCTGGAGTGGGCCTTCGCCGAGGTCGTACGCGGCGCCCCCGGCCAGGTCACCGTGCGGGTCCACGCGGCACACGCCGTACGCCTCACGGACGGGCCCGGCGCCTCAAGGCTCCAGGAGCTCGAACTCTCCGACGGCACGCGGCTGTCCGGCCTCTCCTCGGTCGTCCTCACCCAGGGCCACCTGCCCGCCGAGCCCTCCCGCGAGCAGCGCCGCCTCACCGCGTACGCGCGCCGCCACGGCCTCCACTACCTGCCGCCCGCGAACCCGGCCGACCTCACCGCGGAACTCGCCGCGCTCGCCCCCGGCTCCCCCGTCCTCCTGCGCGGCCTCGGCCTCACCTTCTTCGACCACATGGCGCTGCTGACGACCGGGCGCGGCGGCCGCTTCGAGCGGACCCGTACGGGGCTCGCGTACCGGCCCTCGGGGCGCGAACCGCTGCTGTACGCCGGGTCGCGGCGCGGCATCCCGTACCACGCGCGCGGCGACAACGAGAAGGGCGCGCACGGCCGGCACCACCCGCTGCTGCTCACCCCTGAGGTGATCGCCGGCTTCCGCGCGCGTACCGCCGCCGGCTCGCCGCCCGACTTCCTCGCCGAGGTCTGGCCGCTGATCGCCAAGGAGGTCGAGACGGTCTACTACGAGACGCTGCTCGGCCGCCCGCACCCGCTCGCCTTCCGCGCCCGCTTCCTGCACGCGCCGCACGGCGGCCCCGAAGAGCGCCTGCTGCTGGAGGAGTCGGGCATACCGGACAGCCTGCGCTGGGACTGGCAGCGCCTGTCCCGCCCGCACGCGGGCCGCACCTTCACCGGCCCCGCCGACTTCCACTCCTGGCTACTGACCTGGCTGCACGAGGATGTGCGGCACGCGCGCGAGGGCAATGTGCGCGGGCCCGTGAAGGCGGCGCTGGACGTCCTGCGCGACCTGCGCAACGAGCTGCGCCTGGTCGTCGACCACGGCGGGCTGGGCGCGGAGTCGCGCCGCGACCACCTGGACCGCTGGTACACGCCGCTGAACGCGTTCCTCTCCATCGGTCCGCCGCGCCGCCGCGTCGAGGAGACGGCCGCGCTGATCGAGGCGGGCGTGCTGGAGGTGCTCGGCCCTGACATGGAGGTGCGTGCTGCCGGCGGTTCCTTCGCCGCCCACTCCCCCGCCGTACCCGGCTCCGCCGTGCGCGCCCCCGCCCTCATCGAGGCCCGGCTCCCCGAGCCCGACCTGCGGCGCACCGCCGACCCGCTGCTGCGGCACCTGCTGCGCACCGGAGGCTGCCGCCCGCACGCCGTGTACGGGTACGAGACCGGCGGCCTGGACGTGACGCCCGCGCCGTGCCGGATCGTCGACGCGCGGGGACGGGCGCACCCGCGCCGCTTCGCCCTCGGCGTTCCCACGGAGGGCGCGCACTGGGTCACCGCTGCGGGCGCCCGCCCCGGCGTGAACTCCGCGACCCTCACGGACACGGACGCGGCGGCCCGCGCGGCGCTGCTCACTTCCGTACGAGGGGGCGGCGCGTACGCGCGTACTGGGCCGGCCACCGGGGCGTATTCCGTCACCGGGTGAGATCGTCGCCACGCCCCCCGCGCCCCTTTCCTCCCGCCTTCCGGGCGTACGGTGTAAGACGACCTGACAGAAGTGCAGGACGGCAACGGCCGGGGGCCGGGGGGAGAAGCGGAGACAGAGGGTGCTGGAGACCCTGGGCACGGTGACCGGTTCTCCGTGGATCTACGCCGCCATCGGACTCTCCGTACTCCTCGACGTGTTCGTGCCGCTGCTCCCAGCGGCGTCCTCGTGATCACCGCGGCGACCGCGGCCGCGGGCACGGCCGACATCTCAGAGCAGGCCGCGCACGGCCTCCACCACCTGCCCGAACTGCTCTCCCTGATCGGCTGCGCCACCGCGGCCTCGGTACTCGGCGACCTCGTCGCCTACCGCCTCGCCCGCCGCGGCGGCGCCCGCTTCGACCGCGCCATCGCGCGTTCCCGCCGCCTGACCGCAGCCCAGGAACGCCTCGGCCAGGCACTCTCCCGCGGCGGCGGCGCCCTGGTCGTCCTGGCCCGCTTCGCCCCCGCCGGCCGCTCCGTGGTCTCCCTGACCGCGGGCGCAGCCCACCGCCGCCCCTCCGAGTTCGTCCCCTGGTCAGCCGTGGCCGGCCTGGCCTGGGCCCTCTACAGCGTGGGCCTCGGCTATTTCGGCGGCCAGTGGCTGGGAGCGAGCTGGCTGAGCACGGCGGTGTCGTTGGCGGCGCTGGTGGCGGCGGGTTCGGTGGCCGCGGTCCTGCTGCGCCGGGGGCCGCGGGGGGCGTGAGGCCGCGGCCCGCGATAGCGGTCACGGCCCTGATCACGGCGGGCTCGGCGGCCACGGTCCCGCTACGCCGACGACCGCAGGGGGCGTGAGGCCACGCCCCGCGATAGCGGTCACGGCCCTGATCGCGGCGGGCTCGGCGGCCACGATCCCGCCGTGCCACCGCCCGGATCACACCCCGTGGTACGCCAGGTTCACGGCCAGTGCCCCCACAGCCAGCGCGAAGAACAGCCCCCAGGCCCCCAACTTCCAGTCCCTCACCCGCAGATGGACGTTGAGCGCGCCGAGGAAGTACACGACCAGTCCCCCTGCGGCGGCGGTCCCCAGCCCCGGCACCCCGATCCCGACCACGAGCCCAAGGGCCCCGGCCCCAAGCAACAACCCGAGCGGCAGGGTCCACCCCCGCGGCACCCGCAGCCGCTCGGCTTCACGCAGCGGATAGTCATGCCCGACAAGATTGGCAACAGCCGCCATCCCATTGACCCCAGCAGCCAACAGGGTCACCCCGAGATACACCCCGAACACATTGCCCACCCTTCCTGAGCTCGAACGCCTTCACAGCAGTGACGGGGCGGAGACACGGGATGTGACGTCGTGGGCCCCACAAAGGGAGCGCTGAATGCGCGCGGCAGAGTAGCCCCTCCCACTGACAACTGCCGCCGAATACGCGGCGTTTCATCCGAAGGGGTTTCGGTGACATGCGTCACGCCTGGCGACTACTGGGGCGCATGAGCAGGCCAGACTCTCGACGGCATTACGCCATCAACGCAGCAAGAGGCCCTAGAGCCCCTCGCCAGAGCCGGGGAAAACATGCAAGATAGACGACGTCGCCGACGCGCCGAGTGACAATGGCCACACGGTAATCGTCAGGCGTCACTGACAGAGCAGAAAAGCAGGAGAGCCCCACCCGCTGTCTCGTGGACTGGAAGGTGAGGCTCCCCTAGTCGCTCGCAGGGTGCCTCGACCGCTGCCACCGGTCGGGGCAATTCCTGCTTACAGGGACGAGATGATCTCGCGCACGATCTTGTAGATCGCACAAAGCAGGCCGAGACGCTCCAGGAACCTCTCCACCCGCTCCCTCCTGTTGCGACCGTCCTCAGGTTCGAGGTCGGCCGACATCGCACATCTCCTCTCCCGGGGTGCCGTGGTGGCTCGTGAACCCCGATCGGCGGCCGCGAACCGTGGGACGCCGGGGAAGAGTTGAGCGATAGGGCGGCCACATTACAGGCACGTGTGTCCGACTTGGGCCACGAAGTGCCGCCGAGAGAAGCCTCTTCGTGGCACTGCGTGCAGCACTTCAACGGTGCTCGCACGGCGCCTGCGCGAGTAGATCGCTCCTGCCAGCGCCCTTGCAAACGAAGGGCTGGGCATCGGGTGCCCGGCGTCGCTCCCCGGCGAAAGATCTAGTGCTACAACTCACACGAAGCGTGTAGACGGTAAGTACGTCCATGCGCAGGAAGTTCTCGTATCTCGGAAGCCCCTGAGTGATCTCTGCGTACGCGCGAAGATTCCAAGGAGGCGCCCCAAGGGGAAGGGCATATTCCAGCAAGAACTTACCTTCCAGTACGCGATATACGCCCTGCCACCTTTGGTTCGAAGGTCACCTAGTCGCCATAGTCTCGCCCCTGATGTATCCAGACACCGGAGACACCGCGCGTCTCCGACGCATCGTCACGTCAGTGCCATGAGCGGGGTGTTGGCGGAGCAGAAAGAAGCGCCTCTGCCGAGCACGTCCAGCGACCGGGCGGGCAACCCGACGAGCGTCACTCAGTGCCTGCTCTCCACCGGTATTGCGGCGGTGGCTCCCAGTTTGGCTCTCAGCCAAGGGCAACACGCGACAAGGGGCCTCCGAAGCACCTTCGGAGACCCCTCGCGCTGCTGGTCAGAAGCCTGACCGGGCTGTGGGCACAACTGGGATCGAACCAGTGACATCTTGCTTGTAAGGCAAGCGCTCTACCGCTGAGCTATGCGCCCTAGTTGTGGTGTCGGGACAGAGTACCCCGTCACTGTGGCCGGGGCGCAAACCCGTTCCCCGAGGCCGGGGAGGGAACGTGAACGATCGGGGCGGTGTGTTCGTTGTCGGTGGGTGGGACAATGAGCACCGGCGGAGCAGAGCGCGGGGAGAGGAATCGTGGCGGCGATGAACGGCGGCGGGACCCGCCGCTGGGGCTGGGGGAGCGGCCGTACGGAGAATCTGCGGGCCGATGCGCAGGCCGCCAAGGACTCCGCAGCCGCCGCGTTCTACGAACTGGACACCGCGCAGCGCGACCTGCGCATCTCCATCGAGACGCTGAGCGCGGTCGACGACTCCCCCGCGGCGCGGAAGGCGGTGGCCGACTTCGGGGAGTTCGGCCATCGCATCGACCAGGTCTCGCACACGTACATCAACACCGTCGACGCGCACGACCTGGACGGGGACGGGCTCGACTCCTCCTCGGCCGCGCGCGCCCGCGCCGAGCTCGATCGCGTACGGCAGGACCTGGAGCGTACGAAGGCCGAGCTGGAGCGGTTCGGCGAGGGGCTCGGGCCGCTGCTGCGGAAGGCGGAGGGCGAGCTGGCGCGGCTCGCGCCGGCCGTCGAGCGGGCCCGGCAGTCGCTGCTCGGCGCGACCACCGCGCTGGAGACCGCGCGCGGCGCCGGCCTGCGCGCCGACGACCTCGCCGCCAGGATCGCGGCGCTCTCCCCCGAGCTGACCCGGCTCAACGAGGGCGCCGCGCAGCACGGCGTGCAGGACACCCTGCAGCGCGCCGATCGCGTCGTACGGGAGGCCGAGGAGCTGCGCGGCGAGGCCGAGCGGCTGCCGGAGCGCGCGGCGGAGACCGACAAGAGGCTGGCCTCGCTGCGTACGAGGGCCGAGGCGCTGGGCAACAGGGCCTCGCAGGTCGAGCCGGTCCTGAGCGAGCTGCGGCGGAGATTCAGCGCGGCGTGCTGGCAGGACCTGCAGCAGGTTCCCGGCGAGACGGAGCGCGCGGTGCGGCAGGCGCAGGAGAAGCTCGGCGAGGCGCGCACGGCGCGCGAGGAGCAGCGCTGGGCGGACGCGACCTCGCGGCTGTCGACGGTGCGGGCCCTGCTCAACACCGCCGACGAGGGCATCAAGGCGGCCGACGACCGGCTGCGGCGGTTGAACGAGGTGTCGTTCGACCACACGCAGGAGGTCGAGCGCACCCGGTTCGCGATCAGGGACGCGCAGCGGCTGGCGATGGCGGGCCGCAGCACCCCGGACCCGCGGCACGCGGGCCCGCTGGACGACGCGGTGGGGCGGGTGGACCGCGCCGTGGAGTCGCTGACCGGCCGGCATCCGGACTACTGGCACCTGCTGACCGAGCTGGACGCGGTGCGCGAGACGGTGCGGCAGGTGGTCGAGCAGATCCGCGAGGAGCGCGGCCAGGGCCACTGACCCCGCGGGCCCCACGTCCCCCGCTTCCGCCCAGCAGCGCCCGAGCCCCGCTTCCGGCCCGCGCCGCCGCACCGTACGCTTCCCGCATGCCCCGATACGAGTACCGCTGCCGCGAATGCGGCTCCACCTTCGAACTCAGCCGTCCCATGGCCGAGTCGGACGCGCCGGCCGACTGCCCCGAGGGGCACGGCGACACCGTGAAGCTGCTGTCGACCGTTGCCGTGGGAGGCAGCGCGTCCGCGGCGGGCGCGCCCGCACCGGCCCCCGGCGGCGGAGGCGGAGGGTGCTGCGGGGGCGGCTGCTGCGGCTGAGCCTCAGCCGCGCCAGCCCCGCCACCCCCTCGGACCCACCAACCACGGGCCGCGGCGCGGGCGTTCACCCCGCGTTCGCGGCCTCCCGCATCTCGTACAGCATCCGCTCCCCCGCCGCCACGCCCCGCTCCTCCAGGGCCGTGATGTGCGGGGCGTGCCAGCCCTCTTCGGCGAGTTCGCCATGGCCAGGGCGCCAGCCTGCCTCGGCGGCCAGCAGCATGTCGGCGTCGAGCAGCGCGTCGCCCGCGGCGCGGATGCGGGTCGCCCCCGTACGCCGGGCGATCTCGGCGACGGCCGCGCTCTTGGTGAGCGGGCGCGGCACCGCGTAGATCTTGCGGCCCTGGAGCGAGACCGTCCAGCCGCGCGGCTCGGCCCACCCGGCGAGCTCCTTCACCCAGGTCTCCGGCAGCCGCTCGCGGTCCACGACGAGGTAGGCGAACAGGTCCTCGGCGACCCGCTCCTTGAGCAGCCAGTCACCGCCGTCCGCGCTGCTCAGCATGTGTGCGCGCACCTCCTCCAAGGGGGCGCACTCCGCCGCGATGCGCGCCTGCACCTGCGCGTGCCAGCCGGGGTCGCTCTCGCCGTCGACCAGCAGATGGCCGCCGTTGGCGCACACCGCGTACCGCGGCGGCCTGCCCGGCAGCCTGATCCGCCCGAACTGCTCGCGGGTGCGGGTCGTCGCCGGTACGAAGACGGCGCGGTCGGCGACCTGCGGCAGCAGCGCGGCTGCGGCCTCGGTCATGTACGACAGCGGCTTCCCCCCGTACACCTCCACGCACAGCAGGCGGGGCGCCTCCGCGTCGGGCCCGGTCAGGGCGAGCGCGGCGGCGGAGTAGATCAGCGTCCTGTCGAGGTCGCTGGCGATCAGCAGGGGTCCCGCGCTCATGCGCCGGCCGCCTTTCCGTCGGCGCCGGTCGCGCCGCGCGTGTAGCGGGGGTGGATGAGCCCCACGCAGCTGTACGGGAGGTCGTCCACCTCCTCGACGGGTACGCCGCGCTGCTCGGCGAGCAGCCGGATGTGGTCCAGGTCGGCGCCAGCGCCGCGCCGGGCCAGCACCCGCCAGGGCACCCGGCGCAGCATGACCCGGGTGGTCTCGCCGACGCCGGGCTTGACCAGGTTGACGTCGCCGATGCCGTACTCCTCGCTGATGCGCTCGACGGCCCGCCAGCCCGCCCAGGTCGGGGCGCGGTCGGCGGCGTTCACCAGGGCTTCGGCGTCCCGTACGGCCTCTTCCCGCACGGCGTCGAAGCGCTCGGTCACGGCGTCCAGGAAGCGCACGGAGACGTCGTCGCCGGCCAGCTCGCGGTAGAACTTCGCGCCGTGGAAGTCGTCGGGGCCGACCAGGTCGGCGCGCAGCACCGTACGCGAGATCAGCCCGGAGACCGTGGAGTTGAGGCACGCGGACGGGATCAGGAAGTCCTCGCGCGTGCCGTAGGTGCGCACGCAGCCGCCCGGGTCGGCGAGCACCGCGAGGCCCGGGTCGAAGCCGAGGTGGCCGAACGGGGCGAGCGCGTCGGCGAGTTCGCGGGTGATCGCGCCCTTGCCGGTCCAGCCGTCCACGAACACCACGTCGCGCGGGTCGTGCCGCTCGGCCAGCCAGCGCAGCGCGGTGGTGTCGATGCCGCGGCCGCGCACGATGGACACGGCGTAATGGGGCAGTTCGACACCGCGTACGCGCTGGGCCCAGCGGCGCATCAGCACGCCGACGGGCGTGCCGGCGCGCGCGAGCGAGGCCAGTACGGGGCGCGGGCCGCGCTCGGCGAGCACCGTCTCGGTGACCGCGCCCACGGCGCGCGCGATGCGCTCGGCCGAGGCGTCCAGGGCGCTGTGGAAGAGCCGCTGGTACTCCGCGCTGGGCTGGTACTCGACCGGCAGCGACTCCGCGTAATGCGCTCCGCCGCGCTGGATCGCCTCCTCGCGCTCCTCGGTGGGCGCTTCGAGCCGGGCGTCCGAGAGGTCCTGGAGCAGCCAGCCGACCTCGTCCGGCGCGTACGAGGAGAAGGCGGGGCCGCGCAGGGGTTCGGGCAGGACGCGGGGTCCGGCGCCGGGAACGTACGAGGGGATCACCGCCAGCAGCACCGCGTCGGTGTGCGCGGCGAGCTGCTCCAACAGGCCGTCCCCGGCGTGCAGTCGAGGGGTGTCGGCGGTCGAGTCGGTGACGACGATGACGGCGTCGAAGCGGCGCGCGGGGTCGGCGCCGGGCGCCACGTTGTACGCGTAGCGCACGCCCGGACCGTCGGCTTCGGCGTCAGCGGGGTCGTCGTGCGCGGGGAAGGTCAGCGCCGTGCGTATCGCGTAGCCGGGGTCGTCGACGGCGAGGACCGGGGAGCGGGTGGTGGTGGAGTACCGCACCTCCACGCCTTGTCCGACCTCGTTCTCCAGCGCCGTGGCCAGGCGCAGCGGCGCGTACATCAGCTCCTCGGTGCCCAGCACCAGGACGCGGCGCGCGCCCTCCGGCAGCGAGGCGGCGAGCCGCTCCGCCATGCCGGGCAGCGCGGCCTCCAGGCGCGTCCGGTGCTCGGGGGTGAAGCCGTGCCGCGCGCCGTCGGGCAGCGCCGCCGGCCAGCCGAGGTCGACGCGGCGGGGGCGGGTGAGCTGCGCCGGCTGTACGGGGTCGAGGGTGCGCGGGTCCCCGGTGTGCTCGGCGACCAGCCGCGCGCCGCGCTCCAGCGCGTCGTCCGGGAGCCGTACGGAGCCCCCGGCGAGCGCCACCACGCGGATGCGCGCGCCCAGTTCGGCGGCGAACTTCTCCAGGTCGGAGGCGTCCTCGGCGGAGCGCATGTCGACCAGCGCCACGATCACGTACTCCTCGCGGGGGCTGTGCCGGTGCAGCGCGGCGATGGTGTTGCGCACCGTGCGCCCGGTGGAGAACTCGTCGTCCACCAGCACCAGCGGCCCGCTCCCCGAGAGCAGCCGCGGGTCCTCGGGCAGCAGCAGGTGCGAGGTGGCGTGGCTGTGCTCCTCCTCGAAGCCGGCCGCCCCCTCCACTCCGGGCACCGGCCTGCGGGTGGAGTGCAGATAGGGAACGCCGCCGATGCCGTCGGCGACGCTGTGGCCCAGGGCCGTGGCGGTCTCGGCGTAACCGAGGACGACCGCGCCGCCGGCCGCCGTGTCCGCAGCCCCTGTATCCGTGTCCGCGTCAGCTCCTGTGTCCGCTTCCCCGTCCAGCAGCGCGCGGACCCGCTCGCCGAGCCGGAGCCCCGCGCCGTGCACCACCGCGGGGCTTTGCGGCACATGCTTGCCCAGGACGCGGGAGACCAGCAGGTGGGCGCGGCGCGGATTGCGGCGCAGTGCGAGACCGAGCAGCTCGTGCAGCCCCTCACCCTCCAGCCCCGCGCCGAGCCGCTCGGCGACCCATGCGCCCGACCAGATCGGCTCGCGTCCGGGCAGGTCTCGTACGGGCAGCTCTCGTACGGACAGGTCTCGTACGGGCAGATCGCGGTCCGACACGGTGCTCCCGTTGTTCTCGGTGATGTGCGTGTTGCCGATGGTGCGCGCGGCGCCGGTGCCGCTCACGCGGCGTCCGCCTGGGCCGCCAGCAGGTCGACGAAGCTGACGCCCTCGCGGGCCACCCCGAACACCTCGGCGCGCAGCAGCGTGCGCTCGGCCCAGGCGCGGTGCGGCTTCACCTCGTTCATCTTGTTCGTGTACGCGGAGCGCAGCACGCCGCCCCCGTCGCGGTCCGGGCTCAGGATGTCGGACGCGTCGGTGAACTCCTCGTGCGTCACCACCGACAGCGCGTGCACCGGCGAGACGTGCGAGGGGTGGATGCAGGTCTTGCCCAGCAGCCCGTTGGCGCGGTCGAGTTCGATCTCCCGCAGCAGTCCGTCCATGTCGTGCTCGATCAGCGCCGTGCGCAGCTCCTCGGCGCGGCCGCTCAGGAAGGGGCTCCGGCGGAGCTGCGGCTTGAACATCCGCTCCTCGAAGCGGAAGTACTCCCACACGGGCCCGGTCACCGTGAACCCGGTGCCATCGGCGCGGCCCAGCACGTTGACCACGTCCCCGATCACCCCGGCCACCAACTGCACGTCGTACGCCGTCATCTCCGGCGTGCGGCGCAGCCCGTGCGCCGAGCAGAAGTCGGTCACGCCCAGTCGCAGCGCGAGCACCCGCTCCCGGTGCTTGTCGACGGTGCGGGCGATTCCGGCCAGGGTGGCGGCGCGGCTCTCCAGGTGCAGCAGCTCGGGCGACTCCAGCACCGGCATGCCGAACAGCCGCCGCCCGGTGGCCTCTTCGGCCTCCGCCACCGCCTCCAGGAACGGGATGCCGCGCTCCTCGGTGAACTTCGGCAGCACGAAACCGGACAGCAGCCGTACGGCGGGGCCGAGGCGCGCGGTGAGGGAGAGGATCTGATCGGGCTCGCGCACCCGGACGAACAGCAGCGGAAGCCCGCCGTTCTCCCCGGATTCCACAGTCTCCCTGTCCAGCTCCGCGAGTTGGCGTACGAGGTTGTCCTCGGCCTCCGTGACGTCCGCGTCGCCTATGGAGTCCTCCAGGCACAGCACCATGGACACGACACCGCGCGCGGCCTGTTTGCGCACGTCGGCGGCCAGGGCGTGCCGCGTGGCGGGGCTGTAGAGGGTCGCGCCGAGCGCGGTGGCCAGCACTCGGGGCGGGGACTCCGCGGTGAACTCGGCCGGTTCGCGGTGGAAGAGCGCGCGCCGCCGCTCAGCGGTCAGATGCCCGAAGTGCCGCATAGGTGCCCTGTCTCCCCGTCGTTTCACGGCCGCCGGAGCCTCGTCGATCCGCCGCGGCGCTGCCCTCGGCCCGCCGTGCCTGGCGGGTTCCCGAGCGGGTTTCCGATCATCCCGCCGCGCTTGGCGGGATTCCGCTCGTTCAATCGTACGCAAAAGGAGGAGGACGGCGTTCCTCATAGGGGTGACGAACGCCTTGCCCCGGGGTACCCGCGGGGCGACCGTGCCCGTACCCGGCACCGCGCGGCCGCGTTGTCGGCGCACGCGCGGGGAAGGCAGGATGAGGCCATGACGCGCGCCATGGTGAAGGGATCGAACGTCGAGCTGAAGACGGGTTCGGTGCGTGCCGTGCTGTCCTGGTCGCCGGGTCCCGGCGGCCCCGAGGCGCCCGACATCGACGCCTCGGTCCTGCTCCTGGGCGAGGACGACGCGGTGCGCTGGGACGAGGACTTCGTGTTCTACAACCAGCCGCGCCACCCCTCGGGCCTGGTCCGGCACGTGGCCAAGTCCCGCTCGGGCGACGCCCTGACGGACACCGTCGAGGCCGAGCTCTCGGGGCTCGACCCGAGCGTGGCCAGGGTGCTGCTCGCCGCCTCTTCCGACGGCGGCACCTTCGCGGGCGTCGACGGGCTGCGACTGCTGCTGTACGCAGGAGGAAACGGTCCCGACGGCTCCGGGGACGCGGGCGACGCGGGCGGGAGCGGCGAAGCGCTGGTCCGCTTCGACATCGAGCCGGAGACCGGCTCCGAGACCGCCATGCTGTGCGGCGAGCTCTACCGGCGCGGCGACGGCTGGAAGTTCCGCGCCCTGGGCCAGGGCTATGAGAGCGGCCTCGAGGGCCTGGCAACGGAGTTCGGCGTCTCGGTCGACGACGAGGCAGCCGCCCCCGACCCGGCCGCGGCGAGCCCGGCCTCCGCCGGCGCCCCGACCGGGAGTACGCCGGCTCCCGCAGCTCCCTCCCCCAGCACCCCCGATACCCCCAGCACCTCCGACCCGGAGGCGGTCACCGTGCCGTACATTCCCGGACCCCACAGCGTCGGCCCCGGCATGCCCGCCGCGCCGGCCCACGCCCCGGCCCACGCCCCGGCCGCAGCGGCGGCGGCGAGCGCGGGCGGCGGCGCCGAGGGAACCGTCCCGCAGCCGCCCCACGAACCGGACTTCCCCGAGCCCGACCCCGTACCCGACCCGGGGCGCGAGCCGCAGCCGCAGCCCGAACCGGGCCCCGAACCCCCCGGCCCGCCGCCCGGGCCCCCGCCGGAGCCGCCGCAACCCCCGCCAGGACAGGGCGGTTACGCCTATCCGCCGCCCCCGCAGCAGCCGCCGTCCACCCGGCCCGCGTACGGATATCCGCAGCCCGCCTACGGGTATCCGCAGCCGGACCCGGAGTTCACGCTGCCGCCGCAGGGGCCGCAGTTCGTGGGCCGCTGAGCGGTCCCGGCGGCTCCCGCGCACACCTCGCGCACACGAAGAGGGGCCCCGGATCACCCGGGGCCCCGTTTCTCACGCTTCGGCGCCGTGCCTCACACGCTGGTGCTCTTGTAGCCGCGGCCCCACTGGAGGCCCCAGCCGTACAGCCGGTCCAACTCGGCCTGGAAGCCGTACACATAGCGCACCTCGCGGCGCACCACGAGCTGGTCGCCCTTGTGCTCCATGAGCAGCACGGCGCACGAACGGGCCTGCGGCGCGTGCTCGTTGAGCGCCACCTCGACCCGCGGGCCGTTGCTGGGGAAGAGCGAGAGCAGGGCGTGGGTGCGGTCGAACGCGGGGGTGCCGTCGTAGATGTAGACGAAGAACAGCAGGCGCTTGATCTCGTCCTTGTGGTCGAGATTCACATAGATCGTCTCGCCCGACGGCGAGCCGAACCTGTCGTCCCCGCTGAGGTGGACGAACGGCGGCGCGTTCATGTTCCCGTAGAAGCCGCCCAGCGGCTGGACCACGCCCTTGCTGCCGTCCACCAGCTCGTACATGCACGCGAGGTCGAGGTCGACGTTCACGATGCCCTGCGTGTGCGCCTGGACGTCCTGCGGCTTCAGCATCTGCAGCGGCCTGCGCAGCGAACCCCGGCTGCGCCGCCTGTCCACGATGTCCGAGGAGCGCATACGCCAGGAGAGGTTGACCCGCATACTGCCGCCGTCGGCGCCCTGCTCCGTCAGCGAGACCGTCGAGTGCCGCTTGGTCAGCTCCACCGCGTACGTCGAAGGGCCGCCGACCGTGTCGAACTTAGGCCCGCGGGAACGTCCCATGCTCGCCGCGTTACGCCAGTGCTCCCAGAGGGAGACCATCACGCACCCCCACCCTTCTCCCTGAACAACTCTGCGGGGCGGCACCGTAGTCCATGATCGGGACTCGCGCGCCGCCCCGCAGGGAGCGTTCCGCAAACCGGCCGTGATGACACATGCCGGCAGCGGGATCAGACCTGGGTGCCGCTGGCCTCCGTCTGCTTGGTGCTGCCGCCGTCGCCGCCGGAGCCGCCGTCGCCGCCCGGCCCCGCATCGCCGTCGCCGCCCTCGCCGCCGGCCGCTGCGAGGCGGCGGTTGCGCACGACCGAGGACCAGAACGAGGCCGCGATGAGCACCACGCCGATCAGGCCGGTGATCACCTCGTGGATCTGGAACTTGATGGTGATCAGCAGGATCGCGGCGAGCGCGCCGATCGCGTAGTGCGCGCCGTGCTCCAGGTACACGTAGTCGTCCAGGGTGCCCTGGCGGACCAGGTAGACCGTGAGCGACCTGACGTACATCGCGCCGATGCCCAGGCCGAGGGCCATCCAGAAGATGTGGTTGGTGACCGCGAAGGCCCCGATCACGCCGTCGAACGAGAAGGAGGCGTCCAGCACTTCGAGGTAGAGGAACATGAAGAAGGCCGCCTTGCCGGCGAGCCCCACCATGCTCGGGTCCTTGCCCTGCCGCTTGGCCTCTTCCTCGGCTGCCTCCTCGCGCTCCTCTTCCTCTTCGAGCTTGTTCTCGAAGTGGCCGGAGAGTCCGCCGACGATGAGGTACGTGATCAGGCCGGCGACCCCGGCGAGCAGCACCGTCGCCGACTTGTCCGCGTGCGTGCCGCCGTGCTGGTGCGCGGCGGTGGCCACGGTCATGGCGGAGACCAGCAGCACGATCAGCGCGATGCAGACCGAGAGCATGTCGACCTTGCCGAGCTTGGCGAGCGGGCGCTCCAGCCAGGCCAGCCACTTGTGCTCGCGCTCCTCGAAGAGGAAGTCGAGGAAGATCATGAGCAGGAACATCCCGCCGAAGGCGGCGATGGCCGGGTGCGCGTCGGTGACGAGCTGCTCATACCGCGTGGGGTCGTCCAGGGCCACCTGCACGGCCTCGATGGGGCCGACCTTGGCGCTGATGGCGACGATCACGACCGGGAAGACCAGCCTCATCCCGAACACCGCGATCAGGATGCCGATGGTGAGGAAGATCTTCTGCCAGAAGGCGTTCATCTTCTTCAGCACACCGGCGTTGACCACCGCGTTGTCGAAGGACAACGAGATCTCCAGGACGGAGAGGATCGCCACGACCGCGAAACCCTCCCACCCCCAGAAGTACGCGGCGAAGGCGAGACCCACGGCGGTGACGCCGAAGGACCAGCCGAAGGTTCTCAGAAGCACTGGCTACCCAATCCGCTTTACGAATGACATGACGTCCGCTTACGAAACGTTGACCCCGAAGTCTAGAGCGATGCCCCGCAACCCGGAGGCGTACCCCTGACCGACTGCACGGAACTTCCACTCTCCGCCATGCCGGTAGAGCTCGCCGAAGATCATGGCCGTTTCGGAGGAGGCGTCCTCGGTGAGGTCGTAGCGCGCGAGCTCGGCGGAGTCCGCCTCGTTCACCACGCGGATATAGGCGCCCGCGACCTGCCCGAACGTCTGGCGGCGCTCCTCGGCGCCGTAGATCGACACCGAGAAGACGATCTTGTCCACCCTGGCGGGCACCAGGGTCAGGTCCACGAGGACCGTCTCGTCGTCGTTCGCACCCGAGCCGCCGACGAGCTCGTCGCCGGTGTGCTCGACCGAACCCTCGGGACTTTTCAGGTTGTTGAAGAAGACGAAGTACTCGTCGCCGAGCACCCGCCCGCCCGCGCACAGCAGCGCACTCGCGTCCAGGTCGAAGTCGGCGCCCGTGGTGGCGCGGGCCCGCCAGCCCAGACCGATCCGCAGCCGGGCGAGGCCCGGAGCGGCCTTCGACAGGGAGACGTTTCCCCCTTTGCTGAGCGTGACGCCCATCTTCCGTCCTCCCGGAGCCGACCGCACTCTGACTGTCCTGTGCCGACAGCGCCCGGCGCCGCACACCTCCCGACGGAAGTCTGCGGCGCCGGGCCACTGCGTCCAAGCGCACAACGGGTTGTGCTCACACTGTGCGCTGTGTTCTTTGTGATCGCGGAGCGCTGTGCTCTTGTGATCGCAGCGACCGCGGAGCGCGCTTCGTGATCACGGAGCACGGCCGGCCGCTGAACCGGCCGCGCTGGGGGTGACGCGGAAAGCGGCTCAGACGTTGACGCCGAAGTCCTGCGCGATGCCGCGCAGCCCCGAGGCGTAACCCTGGCCGATGGCGCGGAACTTCCACTCCGCACCGTGCCGGTACAGCTCGCCGAAGACCATCGCGGTCTCCGTCGAGGCGTCCTCGCTGAGGTCGTAGCGGGCCAGCTCGGTGTTGTCCGCCTGGTTCACCACGCGGATGAAGGCGTTGCGGACCTGGCCGAAGCTCTGCTGCCGGGTCTCGGCCTCGTAGATCGAGACCGGGAAGACGATCTTCTCCACGTCGGCCGGGACGCCCGCGAGATTGACCTTGATGACCTCGTCGTCGCCCTCGCCCTCACCGGTGAGGTTGTCCCCGGTGTGCTCGACAGAGCCGTCGGGGCTCTTGAGGTTGTTGAAGAAGACGAAGTTCTGGTCGTTGGCGACCTTGCCCTCGCCGTTCGTCAGCAGCGCGCTCGCGTCGAGGTCGAAGTCCGCACCGGTCGTGGTGCGAACGTCCCACCCCAGACCGACGATCACGGCGGTGAGGTTCGGCGCCTCCTTGGTCAGCGAGACGTTGCCGCCCTTGCTGAGGCTGACTCCCACGAGTCCTCCTGATTGGTGTGAGCAAGGAGCACTGCGTGTGCCCCCGTATTGCTGATGTCGGATGCCGTCGGATCAACGAGTCGATCCTAGTGAGCGGTTCCCCGGGCTCACAGGTCTCTGCCCGAACGGGCTTCAGCGGGGGCTCAGAGGGCTTCGAGCGCCTTCACGTAGTCGTTCAGGTCGCGGGCGTCCGGCAGGCCGTTCTCGACGGTCCAGCGGACGGTGCCCTCCTTGTCGATGATGAAGGTGCCGCGCACCGCGCAGCCCTTCTCCTCGTCGAAGACGCCGTACGCGCGGGAGGCCTCGCCGTGCGGCCAGAAGTCGGAGAGCAGCGGGTACTCCAGGCCCTCCTGCTCGGCGAAGACCCGCAGCGCGAACGGGGAGTCGTTGGAGACGGCCAGGAGCTGCACGTCGTCGTTCACGAACTGCGGCAGCTCGTCACGCAGCGCGCACAGCTCGCCGGTGCACACACCGGTGAAGGCGAAGGGGTAGAAGAGCAGGACGACGTTCTTCTTCCCCGCGAAGTCGGAGAGCGAGACCGCCTCCCCGTGCTGGTTCTTCAGCGTGAAGTCCGGAGCCTTGGTGCCGACCTCGATGGCCATGGGTGGAGCGCCCCTCTCTGGGTGGTCTGCGTGCTGACCGCCCCAGTCTTTCACCCCGGCCTCGGGGGCCAGGACCCGCCGGGTGCCGGGCAGCGCACAGCTCAGGGGCGCGGAGCCCGGCGGTCTCAACTGCCGGGGCCCGCGCCCCTGTTGTGGTCTGCTGCGACGGGTGAACCGTCGGGGAGTCACCGCTGCTTCGCGGCGCCCTTCGGGGTGACCAGCCTGCTGCCGGTCCAGTCCTTGCCCGCGTTGACGGTGCTGGTCTGGGAGAGTCCGGCGGTCTGCGCCGCCTCGCCGATCTCACTCGGCTCGACATAACCCTCACGGCCCGTCTTGGGAGTGATCAGCCAGACCGGGGCACCCGCGTCGATCATCGTGGTGGCGTCCACCAGCGCGTCCGTCAGGTCGCCGTCCTCCTCGCGGAACCACAGAATCACGGCATCGGCCACGTCGTCGTGATCCTCGTCGACGAGCTCCGTACCCGTGATGGCCTCGATTCCCTCACGGAGTGCCTGCTCGGCGTCGTCGTCGTAACCGAGCTCCTGGACCACCTGCCCGGGCTGGAAACCCAGCCTTGCGGCGGGGTTGGTCCGCTCCTCCGCGTGGTCCGCGGTCGCGCTCACGGATTGCCTCCTGTCTCTTTCTGGAATATGGCTTGCGCCCCGCGCGCACGCGAAGCATTGGCCGTAGTCCACACGGGCGGGACGGATCGCGCAAGTACCCGGCCATTCATCCCGCCCAAACGTTGACGTCTCCTCCCACAATGCCTGACCCCTCGCGGTCCGCACCACAGGGATCTGCCTGGGATCGGACGGTTTTGCCCCGGCCGGGACCGGGCACACCGGCGGCCCGGCCCGCGTGGCGCGGCTCCGCGTCCCGTGCCGCGCCCGTGGCCGGAAGCGAACGCTCCTTACGTGGCCGCAAACACGGGCGTAGGGTGCCGAATTGGGCACCTCCCGCTCCGGTCTGCGGATCGCCGTACGGGCCGCCCGGGTTACCTCGGGGTAGAGATGACGTACGCGAGGCTGCGGTCCACGATGGAGGCGGCGCGACACCCAAAGACGGAGTGCAAGACCGAACAGCGAAGGAACAGCGTGGCTTCCGCAGCAGATCGCAACCCGATCATCATTGGCGGCCTTCCCAGCCAGGTCCCGGATTTCGATCCCGAGGAGACCCGGGAGTGGCTCGACTCGCTCGACGCGGCGGTGGACGAACGAGGCCGCTCGAGGGCCCGCTATCTCATGCTCCGGCTGATCGAGCGCGCCCGGGAGAAGCGCGTCGCGGTGCCGGAGATGCGCAGCACGGACTACGTCAACACCATCGCGACCAAGGACGAGCCCTTCTTCCCCGGCAACGAGGAGATCGAGCGGAAGGTCCTGAACGCGACCCGCTGGAACGCGGCCGTGATGGTCTCCCGCGCGCAGCGTCCCGGCATCGGGGTGGGCGGCCACATCGCCACCTTCGCCTCCTCGGCCTCGCTCTACGACGTGGGCTTCAACCACTTCTTCCGCGGCAAGGACCAGGGAGACGGCGGTGACCAGGTCTTCTTCCAGGGGCACGCGTCGCCGGGCATCTACGCCCGCGCCTATCTGCTGGACCGGCTGAGCGAGCAGCAGCTCGACGGCTTCCGGCAGGAGAAGAGCGCCGGGCAGCACGGGCTCTCCAGCTATCCGCACCCGCGGTCGATGCCGGACTTCTGGGAGTTCCCCACGGTGTCGATGGGCCTGGGCCCGATCGGCGCGGTCTACCAGGCGCGGATGAACCGCTATATGGAGGCCCGCGGCATCGCCGACACCTCCAAGTCGCACGTGTGGGCCTTCCTCGGCGACGGGGAGATGGACGAGCCGGAGTCGCTGGGGCAGCTCTCCCTCGCGGCGCGCGAGGGCCTGGACAACCTCACCTTCGTGATCAACTGCAACCTGCAGCGGCTCGACGGCCCCGTGCGCGGCAACGGGAAGATCATCCAGGAGCTGGAGTCGTACTTCCGCGGCGCCGGCTGGAACGTGATCAAGCTCGTGTGGGACCGCTCCTGGGACCCGCTGCTCGCACAGGACCGCGACGGAGTGCTGGTCAACAAGCTGAACACCACTCCCGACGGGCAGTTCCAGACCTATGCCACGGAGAGCGGCGCCTACATCCGCGAGCACTTCTTCGGCGGGGACCAGCGGCTGCGGGCCATGGCGGAGAACATGACCGACCACGAGCTGCTGCACCTGGGCCGCGGCGGCCACGACCACCGCAAGGTCTACGCGGCGTACAAGGCGGCCAAGGAGCACCAGGGCCAGCCGACGGTGATCCTCGCGCAGACGATCAAGGGCTGGACGCTGGGCCCCAACTTCGAGGGCCGGAACGCCACCCACCAGATGAAGAAGCTGACCGTGGAGGACCTCAAGGGCTTCCGCGACCGGCTGCATCTCCCCATCCCGGACAAGGACTTGGAGTCCGGGCTGCCGCCCTACTACCACCCGGGGCGGGAGTCGGAGGAGATCCAGTACATGCACGACAGGCGGCACGAGCAGGGCGGCTACGTGCCCACCCGCATCAACAGGGCCAAGCCGCTGAACCTCCCCGAGGACAAGGCCTACGCCGCGGTCAAGAAGGGCTCGGGGCAGCAGCAGATCGCCACCACGATGGCCTTCGTGCGGCTGCTCAAGGACCTGATGCGGGACAAGGAGATCGGCAAGCGCTTCGTGCCGATCGCGCCCGACGAATACCGCACCTTCGGAATGGACTCCTTCTTTCCCTCGGCGAAGATCTACAACCCGCTGGGGCAGACCTACGAGTCCGTCGACCGCGAACTCCTGCTCGCCTACAAGGAGTCGCCCACCGGGCAGATGCTGCACGACGGCATCACCGAGGCCGGGTGCACGGCGGCCGCCATCGCGGCGGGCTCGGCCTATGCCACCCACGGCGAGCCGCTGATCCCGATCTACGTCTTCTACTCGATGTTCGGCTTCCAGCGGACCGGCGATCAGTTCTGGCAGATGGGCGACCAGCTCGCGCGGGGCTTCGTGCTCGGCGCGACGGCGGGCCGCACCACGCTGACCGGCGAGGGGCTCCAGCACGCCGACGGGCACTCGCAGCTCCTGGCCTCGACCAACCCGGCGTGCGTGGCCTACGACCCGGCCTTCGGCTTCGAGATCGCGCACATCGTGCAGGACGGGCTGCGCCGGATGTACGGCTCCAGCGAGGAGCACCCGCAGGGCGAGGACGTCTTCTACTACCTCACCGTCTACAACGAGCCCATCCACCAGCCGGCCGAGCCCGAGAACGTGGACGTCGAGGGCATCCTCAAGGGGCTCTACCGCTACCAGGAGGGCGAGCGGGGCACCCACACGGCGCAGATCCTCGCCTCCGGCGTGGCGCTGCCCTGGGCCCTGGAGGCGCAGAAGATCCTCGCGGAGGACTGGGACGTGAAGGCCGACGTGTGGTCGGCGACCTCCTGGAACGAGCTGCGCCGCGACGCGGTCTCGGTGGAGCAGCACAACCTGCTGCACCCCGAGGAGGAGCAGCGGGTGCCCTATGTGACGCGCAAGCTGCAGAGCGCGGAGGGCCCGAAGGTGGCCGTCTCGGACTGGATGCGGTCGGTTCCTGACCAGATCGCGCGCTGGGTGCCGGGCACCTACCAGTCGCTCGGCGCCGACGGCTTCGGCTTCGCGGACACCCGGGGCGCGGCGCGGCGCTTCTTCCACATCGACGCGCAGTCGATCGTGCTCGGCGTGCTCACCGAGCTCGCCCGCGAGGGCAAGGTGGACCGCTCGGCGCTGAAGCAGGCCATGGACCGCTACCAGCTCCTGGACGTGACGGCGGCCGACCCGGGCGCGGCGGGCGGCGACGCGTAACGCTGCGCTGGGCTGAAGCCGATGTGCCGGGCCCCTGGGGCCCGGCACTCCCGTGTGTGCCGGTGGAGTCCCGCGGTGACCGCCGATGCGTGGGTCTCAGCGTGCTTTCCGCTGCGGCGGACTTCTGTGCCGTACCCGCGCATGTCAGTGCGTCCACACCTTGAACGCCCGCACCCGGTACGGGGATGCGGGGGTCCAGGTGCCGGAGGGGTGGGTGTGGAACTCGGCGGTCTCCTGGCACTCCCGGCTCTCGTACACCGTCACGGGGTGGCCCGTGCGGTTGGCGAAGGACGCGGCGCCGGTGCCGCGCGGGAGGGGCACGCAGCTCTCCATGCCGGCCGGGCTCGGCTCGTACACCTGCCGTGGCCCGGTGAAGTCCTCGCGCTCCCAGAGGCAGAGGCTCCCCCGCGCGCACTCCCCGAGCCTCGGCTGCGTACCCGGGTGGCCCGAGGCGCCCGGCGCACCCGGCGCACTGGAGGCCGGAGTGGCGGCGAGCAGCGCGGCCAGCGCGGCGGTGAACAGGGCCGCCGCGGCCCTCGGCGCGGCGACACGGGTGACGCGGGCTCCACAGACAGACTTCCGCACAGCGATCAACTCCCCCGAACGAGGCCCTCGTTGGGCCCGTGAGGGGATCAGCTTCCGACGCGCGACGGCCGGCCCGCCAGAGCGGGCCGGCCGTGTTCACCGGGACGGGCGAGGAAGTTGTCCACAAGCTCCGCAGCACCCCGCACCCCGGCGGCGCGGGCTCAGACGTGGACCGAGGGCCCCGCGTCGTTCGCCCCGCGCTTCGTGAAGAAGGCGACCGCCGCGGCCACCACGGCGACGATGCTCGCGCAGACGAAGGCCAGGCCCATGCCGGACATGAAGGAGCCGTGCACGACGTGCTTCATGGCCTCGGCGAACTGCGGCGGGGTGCCCTTCGGCGCTGGCGGCGCCATGCCGACCTCGGCCGCGCTCTTGAGCTGCTCCATCTGCTTGCCGGGGAGCGGCGGGAGCTTGGCCTCCGCCCACTTCTCGGGGAAGGTGCTGCCCACCTTCGAGGCCATGACCGCGCCCAGCACGGCCGTGCCGAGGCTGCCGCCGACCTGCATCGCGGCCTGCTGGAGGCCGCCGGCGACGCCCGCGTGGCGGAGCGGCGCGTTGCCCACGATGACCTCGGTGGCGCCGACCATGACCGGCGCGAGGCCGAGACCCAGCAGCGCGAACCAGAACGAGGTGGTGAGGGTCGTGCTGTCGGTCTCCAGCGTGGAGAGGCCGTACAGCGCGACGGCGGCGATGACCATGGCGCTGACCAGCGGGATTCGCGGCCCGAAGCGGGTGATCACCGAACCCGCGAGCGGCGAGCCGACGATCATCATCGCGGTGAGCGGCAGCAGCCGCAGGCCGCTGTCGAGGGGGCTCATGCCGTGGACGTTCTGCAAGTAGAAGGTCACGAAGAAGAGCCCGCCCATGAAGCCGAAGGCCATCAGGACCATCAGCACGGTGCCCGCGGCGAGCGGCACCGAGCGGAACAGGCTCATCGGCAGCAGCGGCTCGGGGACCCGGGTCTCCCAGAACGCGAAGAGCACGAAGGCGAGGACGGAGACGGCGAGGAAGCCGAGCGTCCACGCGTCGCCCCAGCCCCACGCCGGAGCCTTGATCAGCGCCCAGACCAGGCAGAACATCGCGCCGGACAGCAGCACGATGCCGGGGATGTCGAAGGACTTCGGGGCGTTCTCGGCGCGGTGGTCGATGAGCAGGAACAGGCCCATGAGCAGCGCGGCCAGGCCGACCGGGACGTTGATGAAGAACACCGACTCCCAGCTCACGTGCTCCACGAGCAGCCCGCCGACGATCGGCCCGGCGGCGGTGGAGGCGCCGATGACCGCGCCCCAGATGCCGATGGCGGCGTTCAGCTTCTCGGCGGGGAAGGAGGCGCGCAGCAGGCCCAGCGCGGCGGGCATCAGCAGCGCGCCGAAGGCGCCCTGGAGCACGCGGAAGGCGATGACCAGGGAGATGCTGCCGGACAGTCCGATCGCGGCCGAGGTGGCGGCGAAGCCGACGACGCCCAGCAGGAAGGTCTGGCGGTGGCCGAAGCGGTCACCGATCTTGCCCGCGGTGATCAGCGAGACGGCCAGCGCGAGCAGATAGCCGTTGGTGATCCACTGCACGTCGGCGAGCGAGGCGCCGAGGTCCTTCTGGATCGCCGGGTTGGCGATGGCGACGATCGTGCCGTCCAGGGCGACCATCGTGACGCCCAGCGCGACGGTGAGCAGCGTCAGCCAGGGGTGGCCGCGGAGGCCGCGGCGTACGCCCGGTATATCTGTTTCGGCCGAGGTCGGCGGTGGGCCCTGCGGGTCCGCCGGGGTGGTGGTCTGGGAGCTCATGGCGCCACGCTAATGACAGCCGCTGACAATTGACAAACTTATTTAATCGCCGGTAGATGTCAGGTGGCTCACAGCCGACAGAGGCCGTGCGAGGAGTGGAGGTGGCCGCGGTGACCGGTCTGCGGGAGAGGAAGAAACAGCGGACCAGGGACGCGCTGATCCGGACCGCGCACGAGCTCTTCGTCGAGCACGGCTACGAGGCCACCACGGTCGACGAGATCGCCGAGGCCGTGGACGTCTCGCAGCGCACCTTCTTCCGCTACTTCGCGAGCAAGGAGGAGGTCGCCTTCGCGCTCCAGGACCTCATCGAGCAGCGCTACTTCGAGGCCGTACGCGAACGCCCCGAGGGCGAGCCCCCGTTGGAGGTGCTGCGCCGTCCGCTGGACGAGTCGTGGAAGAGCATCGGCGAGACCGTCCACGAGATCGTGCCGATCCAGCTGCACATGCGGATGTGGCAGGTCATCGAGACCACACCGGCGCTGGTCTCGGTGATGCTGCGGCGCTCGGTGCACATGGAGGAGAAGCTCTCCGCGGAGATCGCGCGCCGCGAGGGCCTGGACCTGGACGCCGACCCGCGGCCGCGGGTGCTGGTCGCCGCGTTCTCCGGGGTGATGCGCGCGGCCGGGCGGCTGTGGGGGTGCGGCGAGGACGCGAGCATCGACGCCGCGCGCGCGTTCGTCGCCTCGTACATGGACAGCATCGAGGGCGCGCTCGCGGGCGACTGGGGCGGCAAGAGCGGCGCCTGAGCCCCCGTACGGCCCGCTCACCTGGCCGGTCGTGCGGCAGGGCATGACGGGTGACGCCGGACACACCCGAACTGACCCAATTACCCGGTGCGGAAACGTGAGATGGGTCACCGGAGTCTCGGGGTCGCTGCCGGTTCTCCTAGGGTGTCCCCCCAGTGACTTCCTTTTCGGCATTCGGCACCCCGCTGTCCGGAGCAGGCTTCCCCTCGTCGGGCGCTCCGGGCGCCACCGCCTGGCGCGTCCTGCTCGCGCTGGCGGTGGTGTTCGTCCTGCTCGCCACGACCGGCTGGACGGCGCTGAACAAGGGCGACGCGGCCCCGGGCCCCCGCGAGGCGGCGCTGCTCGCCTGGCACAAGGGCAGCATCGGCGGCAGGGCGCTCCCCGCGGCCGACGGGTCCCCCAAGGTCATCGCGCGCTTCTTCCACTCGCTGAGCGGCGCCCAGCAGAAGCAGCTCGCCGACCGCTATCCGCTCGTCGTCGGCAATCTCGGCGGCGCGCCCGTCGAGCTGCGCTACGAGGCCAACCACACCGCGCTCCACGAGGCTCGCGACGTGGAGCGGAAACGGATGCACGACGACCGGCTCACGGACGAGGGCCGGTACGAGGCCGGGCGCCGGATGCACCGCTTCGAGTCGATGCTGAAGCCCGACCGGCAGATCCTCGCCTTCGACCCGACCGGGCGCGGCCGCGCCGCCGAGGTGTTCGGCGACCTGACCCGCGCCCAGCGGGTCTCCGTCGTGGTGCCCGGCGTGGACACCGAGCTGCTGACCTTCGAGAAGACCGAGCGCAGGTACGCGGCCCCGGCCGGCATGGGCCGCGCGCTCCAGGAGCAGCAGAGCGCCGCCTCGCCGAACGTGCGCACCGCCACCGTGGCCTGGGCCGACTACACCGCGCCCGTCGGGCTCGGCATGGACTCGGCCTCCGGCGACCTCGCCGAGCAGGGCGCGCAGCGGCTCAACGACTTCGTACGGCAGCTCGGGCAGCTCCCCGGCTCGCCCAAGACCTCGCTGTTCTGCCACAGCTACGGCTCCGTGGTGTGCGGTGAGGCCGCGCGCAAGCTGCCCTCGCGCGTCACCGACATCGCCGTGATGGGCAGCCCCGGCATGCGCGCCGACTCCGCCGAGCAGCTCGACACCAAGGCCCGCGTGTGGGCCGCGCGGGACAAGGACGACTGGATCGCGGACGTGCCGCACATGGAGTTCGGCGGCCTCGGGCACGGCGCCGACCCCGTGTCGCAGGGCTTCGGCGCACGCCGCCTCGGGACCTCGGGCGCGGCGAAGCACACCGGTTACTTCGTTCCCGGCACCGGGAGCCTGGCCAACTTCGCGGCGATCGGCGCCGGTTCGTACCAGAAGGTCAACTGCGCCACCACGGACCCCGGTTGCACGGGCGCAACGGACCACGAGACCTCGCAGCCGACGTACCGCGCCGCGGACTGACGCGCGTAGCGCGGAGAGGGGGACGCGCGCGCTGCTCGCGCTTACGATGGCCCACATGGGTGATGTACTGGCTGGAATTCACTCCACCTGGGAGTTCGACACGGACTCCGTGCTCATCCGCTTCGAACGGGGGATCCGCACACCGAAGCTCTTCCACGTCCTGGGAGAGCGGCGCGTCCCGTACGAGGCGCTGAGCGAGGTCGAGCTCGCGCCCGGGGGGAAGCGCGGGACGGTGGTGCTCCGCGCCGTGCCGCGCGCCGGTGCCGATCCGCTGCTGGAGGCGGCGGACGGGCAGCTCAAGGAGGCCAACGACCCGTTCAGGCTGGTGCTGCCCGCCGAGCGGGAGACGCTCGCCGAGTACTACGCGACGGAGCTGCGCGCGGTCCTCGGCCCCGACGCGCGAAAACCCGCGGACCGGCACCTGGTGCCGGCGCCCCCCGCACCGCTCAACTTCAAGGCGTACGACGGCAAGGCGAGCTTCGACGGCGACGCGGTCTCCTTCCGCTGGTCCTGGACCGGCGCCTCCTCGGCGAAGTGGAAGGCGGGCGACCAGAGATTCGCCGTGGCCGACCTGGAGGGCGTCGAGTGGCGCTCGCCCGAGGCGTTCAACGGGCACCTCCGGCTGCGGGTGCGCGGGACCGAGGCGCCGGGCGAGGCCGACCTCGACCCGGCCTCGGTGGTCTGCGGCCTGGGCTACGGGCTGGTGTACGAGTCGCTGCCGTTCGCGGCCGCCGTGCTGGAGGCGGTACGCGCGACGGAGCCCTCGGCGGTGGGGAGCACGCCGTGTACGGGCGCGGCGGGAGGTGTCGCGCCGGGAGCCGCGGGGGCTGCCGGACGGCCCGACCCCGCCGACATCGCCGAGCGCATCCGGCACCTGGGCGAGCTGCACGCGGCGGGGCTGCTCACGGACGACGAGTTCACGGAGAAGAAGGCGGAGCTGCTGGCGGAGCTGTGACCTCGCCGGTCCGGCTTGGGGCGGTCAGCTCGTGGTGGTCCGGCTCGTGCTGGTGAGGTGACCTCGCCGGTCCGGCCCGCCCCTTTGTGCCGCGTCCCGATCCGCGTCTCCGACCCCGTACCCCCTACCCCGGTACGGGGTCGGCCCCGTACCCGAGGAGGACGGCGGCTGTCAGTGGCCGTGCATACGCTGGCCTGACTATGAAGAAGCTGAGGCGGAAGACGCGGCAGGGGCCCTCGCGCTGGGCGCGGATGCGGCCGTGGCTGCCGCATGCGCCCGGCTTTGTGCTGACGGCGATCCTCCTGCCGGTCACCGTCACCATGCTCATGAACGACTACGGGGTGGCCGGCGGCGTCGCCGGGGCGCTGGCCGTCGGGCAGGCCGGGCCGCTGCTGCTGGTCGCCGCGCGCCCGCTGACCGCCTGGGGCGTGATCTTCGCGTCCGACGTCGTCGGGGCGTTCGTGATATCGCCCTCCCTGCGCCACGGCCTCGGGGACGGCCCCCAGCAGCACCCCTATCCGTGGACGCCGATGGTGGTCATCGGCTATCTGCTGGTCTGCGTCTGGCTGGCCGCGCGGCACGGGCGGCGGACGCTGATAACGGTGTGGCTGACCGGCACGGCGTTCTCCCTGCTCCTCGCGTCCATGAAGGTCAGCGCCAACGGCACCAGCTCTCTGTTCATCGTGCTCAGCGGCCTGGTCCTGCTGCTCGGCGCCGTCGTGCGGGAGCGCTCCGAGGCCCGGCGCCAGTTGGCCGAGCAGGAGACCATCAGCGAGGCCGAGCGCGCGCGGCGCACCCTCCTGGAGGAGCGGGCCAGGATCGCGCGGGAGCTGCACGACGTGGTCGCCCACCACATGTCGGTGATCACCGTGCAGGCGGACAGCGCGCCGTACAGGCTGCAGGGCCTCCCGCCCGAGGCCGCCGAGGAGTTCGGCACCATCGCCGGCACCGCGCGCCAGTCGCTGAGCGAGATGCGCAGACTCCTCGGCGTGCTCCGCAGCGAGGAGGCGCAGGGTGAGCGGACACCGCAGCCCGGGCTCGACCGGCTGGACCAGCTCGTGGAGGCGACGGTGCGCGCGGGTGTGCCCACCGACCTGGAGCTCGCGCCCGGGCTGTCGCTGCTGCCCCAGGGCGTCCAGCTCTCGGCGTACCGCATCGTTCAGGAGGCCCTGGCCAACGTCGTGCGGCACGCTCCGGGCGCGGCCACCTCGGTGACGGTGCGCGAGGCGGATTCCGGGCTGAGCGTGCGGGTGGTCAACGGGCCGGCCCGCGCGGCGCGCGACGGGCCGCTGGAGACCTCGGGGACCGGGCACGGGCTGGTCGGCATGCGGGAGCGGGTGCGGCTGGTCGGCGGCTCGCTGGAGACCGGGGCCACACCGGAGGGCGGCTTCCGCGTCGCCGCCGAGCTGCCCCTGACCTCGCAGGAGTCGCGGGAGTCTCAGGAGCCGCAGGAGCAGTCCCCGCAGCAGGACGCGCAGAGCGCACAGGACGCACAGACCACACACGACATACCGCAGACCGCAACCACACGGCAGGAGGGCGAAGCCGCCTCATGACCACCCGCGTGATCATCGTCGATGACCAGGCCATGGTGCGGGCCGGATTCGCCGCGCTGCTCGCGGCGCAGAGCGACATCGACGTGGTCGGCGAGGCGGCCGACGGCACCGAGGGCGTCGCGCTCGCCCGCCGCACCCACCCCGACGTGGTGCTGATGGACGTGCGCATGCCGGAGATGGACGGCCTGGAGGCGGCACGCGAACTCCTCGCGCCCGCGCGGGCGGTGACACACCTGCCGAAGGTGCTGATGCTGACCACCTTCGACGTGGACGACTATGTGTACGAGGCGCTGCGTGCCGGGGCCAGCGGCTTTCTGCTCAAGGACGCGCCGCCGGCCGACCTGATCTCCGCGGTACGGGTGGTGGCCGAGGGCGAAGCGCTGCTCGCCCCCTCGGTGACCCGCCGCCTGATCGCCGACTTCGCGCGCAGCCGCCCGGCCCCGCGCAAGCAGCCCGCGCTGCGGCTCAACGGGCTGACCGAGCGCGAGACCGAGGTGCTGGGCCTGGTGGCGCGCGGGCTGTCCAACACCGAGATCGCCGGGAGCCTGGTGCTGGCCGAGCAGACGGTGAAGACCCACGTCAGCCGGATACTCACCAAGCTGGATCTGCGGGACAGGGCGCAGGCGGTGGTGTTCGCGTACGAGTCGGGGCTGGTGTCCCCCGGCGAGACCCCGTAAGGCCCGAGTCCCGTAAGGCCCAAGCCCCGTAAGGCGCGAACCCCTTAAGGCCCGGACCTCGCAGCCCTCTCCCCCGCCCCCCTCGTCATACCCGGGTATCACCCGGCGGTTGGCTCCCCGGTGTGACGCCGGGCGGCAAGGCGTCTTCGCACTCTCTCTCCGCAAGGCGGCCGGACCCTCCGGCTGCCGGAGGAGGGATCCGGAATGCCCGTCGTCACCCGCCGTCTCAGGCGTGCCCTGGTCGCGAGCGCGCTCGTCGGCGTCACCGTCGCCGGTACGGCGGGCTGGGCCGCGGGCACCGCGCAGACCCCGGTCACCGGCCCGCCGCCGGGCTCCGTCTCCTGGCGCGCCGACGACTCGCTGGGCAGAGAGCTGCCGGCCCCCGACGCGGGCCCGGCCCGCATCGCCCGCTTCTTCGACGGGCTGGACGCCAAGCAGCGGCAGGGCCTCGCGCACCGGCACCCGCTGATCGTCGGCAACCTCGACGGCGCCCCCGTGAAGGTGCGCTACGAGGCCAACCGCACCGCTCTCCGGCAGGCCGTGCGGATCCACCGGGAGCGCGCCGCTGACAGCTCGCTCCCGCGCTCGTACCGGGACACGGCGCGGGGCAAGGCCGACCGCTACGCCGAACTCCTCGCTCCCGGGCGGCAGATCCTCGCCTTCGACCCGCGCGGGCGCGGCCAGCTCGCCGTGGTGCACGGGGACCTGGAGCGGGCGCGGCGGACCGCCGTGGTCGTCCCCGGCAACGACGTGGACCTGGCCTCCTTCGACAGGAAGAAGGACAGGTACGGCACCTCCGAGGGCATGGCCACCGCGCTGCGCGCGCGCATGGCCCGGCAGTCCCCCGGCACCCGCACCGCGGTGATCGCCTGGGCCGGGTACACCACCCCCGTAGGGGTCGGCCCCGACGCGGCGACCTCGCGGCTGGCCGAGGCGGGCGCTCCGCGGCTGGAGCGCCTGCTGCACGGGCTGGACCGCACCGGCGCCGCGGCCCCCACGGTGTTCTGCCACAGCTATGGCTCGGTGCTGTGCGCGAAGGCCGCACCGCATCTGACCAGGCGCGACGCGAGCGGTCTCGTGGTGCTGGCCTCCCCCGGCATGGACGTCGGCTCGGCGAGGGACCTGAGCACCTCCGTACCGGTGTGGGCCACCCAGCGCGACGAGGGCGACTGGATCGGGCGGGTGCCCAGCCTGCGGGTCTTCGGCGTCGGGCACGGCGCCGACCCCGCCGACCCGGACTTCGGCGCGCGGCTGCTGGCCTCGCCCGACTCCCGCGGGCACACCGGCTACTTCGCGCCCGGCAGCGGCGCGCTCGCCAACTACGCGTCGCTGACGCTGGGTTCGTACGAGCGGGTGCGGTGCGCGGAAGCGGGGTGCACGGACGATGTCTGATCCCACGGCGCCCGGCACGCTCCTGGCCTTGCTGTCCTGGCTCCCGGTGTGCGCGGCCGCCGCGCTCGCCCGCGGGTGGCTGGCGCGGCTGGTACGCCGGACGCGCGCGGTCCAGCCCGGCGCACCAGCCGCCGCCCCGGCCCCGGTCCCCGGCGCTACTCGCGTCCGGCCGAGGTGAAGCTCATGTCGGCGTACCGGTCGCCGGTGACCCGCGAGGCGACCGGCTCCAGCAGCTCCAGTTCGGCGTCGGAGAGCGCGATGCGGGTGGCGCCCGCGTTCTCCTCCAGGCGGGAGCGCTTCCGGGTGCCGGGGATCGGGAGCACGCTCAGCCCCTCGTACCTGCGGTCCTGGTGGTGCACCCAGGCCAGCGCGATCTGCGCGGGCGTCGCACCGTGCGCCGCGGCGACCTCGCGCAGCGGGGCCAGCAGCTCCGCGTTGGCCGCGGCGTTGTCGCCGGTGAAGCGCGGCATGGTCCGGCGGAAGTCGTCGGCCGTCAGCTCGCTCTCGGCCTGCGTGAAAGCGCCGGTCAGGAAGCCGCGGCCGAGCGGCGAGTACGGGACGAAGGCCACGCCCAGCTCCCGCGCGGCGGGCACCACGTGCCGCTCCACGTCACGCGAGAACAGCGACCACTCGGACTGCACCGCCGCGATGGGGTGCACCGCGTGCGCAGCGCGCAGCTCGTCGGCCGTGACCTCGCTCAGGCCCAGGTGCTTGACCTTGCCCTCGCGGACCAGCTCGGCCATGGCGCCGACGGACTCCTCCAGCGGCACGTTCACGTCCCTGCGGTGCATGTAGTAGAGGTCGATCGCCTCGACCCCGAGCCGCCGCAGGCTGCCCTCCACGCTCTCCCTGATGTACGCGGGATCGTTGCGCACGATCCGCTTGGACGGGTCACCGGGGACCCCCGAGATCGCGAACTTCGTGGCCAGCACGAGGTCGTCGCGGTTGGCCTGCACGAAGGGGGCGATGAACTCCTCGTTCTCGCCCTTCTCGTTGCCGTACACGTCCGCCGTGTCGAAGAGCGTGACGCCCAGCTCCAGCGCGCGGTCCAGGGTGGCCCGCGCCTCCGCGGGGTCGTCGGTCGGCCCGTACGCCCAGCTCATGCCCATGCAGCCGAGGCCCTGCACGCCGACCTGCGGACCGCCGGCGCCGAGCGGCGCCGTGCGGATGCGTGCGCCGTTCCCCGATGCCCCGCTGCCTGTCACGGTGTCCTTCTCGCTCATGCGGGCCTCCTGGCCTCCCCCGGGGGCCGTCCGCTCCCGGAGTAGATGTCGATCTTGTAGTCGAGGACCGCGAGGGTGTCCTGGAGGTCGGCGATGCGCTGCCGCACGTCCTCGCGTGTGGCCGCGAGCAGCTCGTACCGCTCGGCGAAGGTGTGCTCGCCCTCCCGTACGAGCTCCGCGTAGCGCACCATGTCGGCGACCGCCATGCCGGTGCGGCGCAGCTTGCCCACGAACTGCAGCCAGTCCAGGTCACGGTTGGTGAACCTGCGCTGGCCCGTGTGCGACCTGTCCACGTGCGGCATCAGGCCGATGCGCTCGTACCAGCGCAGCGTGTGCGCGCTGAAGCCGCTCACCTCGGCGACCTCGCCGATCGTGTAGCGGTCCCGCCCGTCGGGCTGGGGATGCACCACGCGCTGCTCGGCGCAGCGGCGCACGGTCTCGTTCACCGGCGCCCGTACCGGTGTGTGCTCCTGGGCCGCGCTCTCCGTCTCCATCACGGTCATAAGTGAACGCTAGGGACTTGGAGTGCACTCCAAGCAAGCGCAAAATCCCGGCCAATTCGCGCGCCGGGCCCCGGGTTAGGGTCGGGGGCATGGAGAGCCTGCGCAGCCTGCGGACGATCGAGAACTGGCCGGTGGACAACGCGGCGGCGGCCGTCGTGCGCGCCGACGGCACCGTGGCCGGCACCCACGGTCCGGTGGACCGGCGTTTTCCCCTCGCCTCGGTGACCAAGCTGCTCGCCGCGTACGCCGCGCTGATCGCCCTCGAGGAGGGCGCGGCCGAGCTGGACGAGCCCGCGGGGCCCGAGGGCGCGACCGTACGGCATCTGCTCGCGCACACCTCCGGGCTGGCCTTCGACGAGGACCGGCGGATGGCCGAGCCCGGCGCCCGCCGCATCTACTCGAACGCGGGCTTCGAGGCGCTGGGCGACCACCTGGCGAAGGCGACCGACATCCCGTTCCCGCAGTATCTGCGCGAGGCGGTCCTCGAACCGCTGGGCATGCGGGACACGGAGCTGGCCGGTTCGCCCGCGAAGGACGCGGTGTCCACGGTCGCCGACATGATCCGCTTCGCCGCCGAGCTCCAGGCCCCGCGCCTGCTGGACCGTACGACGCTGGACGAGGCGACCCGGGTGGTGTGGCCCGGGCTCAAGGGCGTGCTGCCGGGCTACGGGCTCCAGTCGCCGAACGACTGGGGCCTCGGCTTCGAGATCCGCGACGGCAAGTCGCCGCACTGGACGGGCGAGCACTCCTCGCCCCGGACATACGGCCACTTCGGCCAGTCCGGCACGTTCCTGTGGGTCGACCCGGAGGCGGCCGCGGCCTGCGTGGCCCTCACGGACCGCCCGTTCGGGCCGTGGGCGATCGAGGCGTGGACACCGTTCACGGACGAGGTGCTCAGCGAGCTGTAGATCTTTTCCCGCCGCAGCGGTAAGTGCGTGCGGCGGCGGCCTTCGGCGGTGGCAGCGCAGCCTGCGGGCTGACGGCGACAGCCGGGGTCCGGGGCACCGCCCCGGTTTCGGGAAGGGGCGGGGTCGGGGAATGACGCGCCCCGCAAGCGCAAAGCAACGCACACGGCGCGCTACCCGTAGGACGGTTCCGCGTGCATCTCCCACATCAGCAGCTCGGCACCCTCGGCGCCGGCCGTCGCCGCCAAGTCGTACGCGTCCGTGATGCGCGCCGCGTCGCCCTCGTCGAGGGTGCGGCCCTCCAGCCGCACCCGACCCCGTACGACGTGCACGTACGTCCACGCGGCGTCGGGCACCGCGGTCCGCTCCCCCGCGCCGAGCCGCCGCACGTGCAGCACCGCGTCGGTGCGCGGCGGCGCGAAGGGCGTGCCGTCCGCGATGCCGTGGACGAGCTCGTACTCGGGCTCCGTGCCGAAGGCGCCCGGCACCAGCCACATCTGTACGAAGCGCAGCGGACCCTCGCCCGCGTTCCGCTCGACGTGCCGCACGCCGCTGCCGGCGCCGAGCCGCTGCACGTCGCCCGGGCGCACCACCGAGGCGTGGCCGCGCGAGTCGCGGTGCTCCAGCTCGCCCTCGACGACCCAGGTGACGATCTCCACGTCGCGGTGCGGGTGTTCGGCGAAGCCGGCGCCCGGCGCGAGGCGCTCCTCGTTGCAGGCGACCAGCAGGCCGAACCCGGTGTTGTCCGGGTCGTAGAAGCCGGAGAAGGAGAAGGCGTGCCGGGTGTCGATGCCCGCCTCCGCCTCGCCTCCCCGGTAGCGCTCGTCCGCGCGCCGCACATCGACCAGCACATCGACCATGGGCCCACGGTATCCCCCGTCACCCGCGCCACATACGCGGCATGTTGTCCCGGAACCGCCCCAAGCCCCGCGCCGCGCACCCCATGAGGCAGGCTTGTCACGTGCCTGAACCCAACGAGCCCCCGAACGAACCGCCGCCCGCCGAGCCGCCGAACTCCTCGGAGCACCCGCACGCCGCGACGCTCCGACGCCTCGAGCAGTCCTCGGGGAAGCTGGCCGCCGCCGCCATCGCGCGGATGGACGAGCAGCTTCCCTGGTACCGCGCCATGCCCCCGGAGAACCGGTCCTGGATCGGCCTGGTGGCACAGGCCGGCATCGCGGCCTTCACGGAGTGGTTCCGGCACCCGGAGACGCCGCAGGCGATCAGCACCGACGTGTTCGGCACCGCGCCCCGCGAGCTGACCAGGGCGATCACGCTGCGCCAGACCGTGGAGATGGTGCGCACCACCATCGAGGTCGTCGAGGCGGCGATCGACGAGGTGGCCGCGCCGGGCGACGAGTCGGTGCTGCGCGAGGCGCTGCTGGTCTACGCGCGGGAGATCGCCTTCGCCACCGCCCAGGTGTACGCGCAGGCCGCCGAGGCCCGCGGCGCCTGGGACGCGCGCCTGGAGTCGCTAGTGGTGAACGCGGTGCTCTCCGGCGAGGCCGACGAGGGCGCGGTCTCCCGCGCGGCGGCCCTCGGCTGGAACTCCCCGGAGCACGTGTCCGTGGTCCTCGGCACAGCCCCGGACGGCGACAGCGAGCTGACCGTCGAGGCCATCAGGCGCGCGGCCCGGCACGCCAAGCTCCAGGTACTGACGGGCGTGCTCGGCACCCGGCTCGTGGTCATCGCAGGCGGCTCCGACGACCCCCTTCGTACGGCGAAGTCGCTGATCGGACCGTTCGCGCCGGGCCCCGTCGTGGCAGGACCCGTGGTGGGCGACCTGCTCTCGGCCACCCGTTCCGCGCAGGCGGCGGCCGCCGGCCTGCGGGCGTGCGCGGCCTGGCCCGACGCCCCGCGTCCGGTCCTCGCGGACGATCTCCTTCCGGAGCGCGCGATGGCGGGCGACCCCGCCGCGCGGGACCTCTTGGTGGAGGAGATCTACAGACCGCTGGAGGAAGCGGGCTCCGCTCTGCTGGAGACCCTGAGCGTCTATCTGGAACAGGCCAGCAGCCTGGAGGGCGCGGCGCGGATGCTCTTCGTGCATCCCAACACCGTGCGCTACCGGCTGCGACGTGTGACGGACGTCACCGGCTGGTCGCCCTCCGACGTCCGTTCCGCCTTCACGCTGCGCATCGCGCTCATCCTGGGGCGTCTCGCGGACTTCGAGAAGCAGCCCTAGGCTCACACCGCCCGTTTGTCAGGGGCCCACAATTCCCCTGACGGTTCTTCGTATCGGTCCCCACCGGCGGGGACCGCCGTCCACAGGAGAGAGTGAAAGAGTGCTCGTACTCGTCGCTCCCGGCCAAGGCGCCCAGACGCCTGGCCTTCTGACCCCCTGGCTCGAACTCCCCGGCGTCCCCGAGAAGGTCGCGGAGTGGTCGGACGCCATCGGCCTCGACCTGGTGCATTACGGCACCGAGGCCGACGCCGACGCGATCCGTGACACCGCCGTGGCCCAGCCGCTGCTGGTGGCCTCCGCGCTGATCTCGGCCGGTGCGCTGCTCGGCGAGCGGAAGCCGGCCGAGGTGCTGGGCGCCGTCGCGGGCCACAGCGTCGGCGAGCTCGCGGCCGCCTCGCTGGCCGGCACGCTCGCGCCGCGCGACGCGATGTCGCTGGTGCGCACCCGCGGCAAGGCCATGGCGGAGGCGGCAGCGGTCACCGAGACCGGCATGTCGGCGGTGCTCGGCGGCGACCCGGAACAGGTCACCGCGCACCTGGAGAAGCTCGGCCTGGCCCCGGCCAACGTCAACGGCGGCGGCCAGATCGTCGCCGCAGGCACCGCGGAGCAGCTCGCCGCGCTCGCCGAGGACAAGCCGGAGAAGGCCCGGGTGATCCCGCTCAAGGTCGCCGGCGCCTTCCACACGCACCACATGCAGCCCGCCGTGGCCGCGCTGGACTCCGCCGTGGCCGGCGTGAGCGCGCAGGACCCGGCGGTGCCGTACGTGTCCAACCTCGACGGACAGGTCGTGACCTCCGGCGACGAGCTCGTACGGCGTCTGGTGAACCAGATCTCCGCCCCGGTCCGCTGGGACCTGTGCATGGAGACCTTCACCGATCGCGGCGCCACCGCGATGATCGAGCTGTGCCCCGGCGGCACCCTGACCGGGCTGGCCAAGCGCGGCATGCGCGGCGTGCAGACGCTGGCGCTGAAGTCCCCCGACGACCTCGACGCGGCCCGTGAGCTGATCGCCGAGCAGACGCAGCAGTCGCAGTCGCAGTCCGCCTGAGCCCCAAGGAGCCCCGAGAAGCATGACCGCGAAGATCAAGCCCGCGAAGGGCGCCCCGTACGCGCGCATTCTCGGTGTCGGCGGCTACCGTCCGACCCGCGTGGTGCCGAACGAGGAGATCCTCAAGCACATCGACTCGTCCGACGAGTGGATCCGCTCCCGTTCCGGCATCGCCACCCGCCACTGGGCGGGCCCGGAGGAGACGGTCGCGGAGATGACCCTGGAGGCCGCCGGCAAGGCCATCGCGGACGCCGGGATCTCCCCCGAGCAGGTGGGCGCGGTCATCATCTCGACCGTCTCGCACTTCAAGCAGACCCCCGCCGTCGCCACCGAGATCGCCGCGCGGCTGGGCACCGACAAGGCCGCGGCCTTCGACATCAACGCGGGCTGCGCCGGCTTCGGATACGGTCTGACCCTCGCGAAGGGCCTGATCACCGAGGGCAGCGCCGAGTACGCGCTGGTGGTCGGCGCCGAGCGGCTCTCCGACCTCACCGACCTGACCGACCGCTCCACGGCGTTCCTGTTCGGGGACGGCGCGGGCGCCGCGATCGTCGGCCCCTCCGAGGAGCCCGCGATGGGCCCGACCATCTGGGGCTCGGAGGGCGACAAGGCCGATGTGATCTCCCAGACCGTGTCCTGGGAGGGCTACCGCATCGGCAACGTCGAGCAGCTCCCGCTCGACGAGGACGGCAACGTCAAGTTCCCCGCGATCCGGCAGGAGGGCCAGACGGTCTTCCGCTGGGCCGTGTTCGAGATGGCGAAGGTCGCGCAGCAGGCACTGGACGCCGCCGGCGTGAGCGCCGAGGACCTGGACGTCTTCATCCCGCACCAGGCCAACATGCGGATCATCGACTCGATGGTGAAGACCCTCAAGCTGCCGGAGAGCGTCACGGTCGCCCGCGACGTGGAGACCACCGGCAACACCTCGGCCGCCTCCATCCCGCTCGCCATGGAGCGGCTGCTGGCGACCGGGGAGGCGAAGAGCGGCGACACCGCGCTCGTCATCGGATTCGGGGCGGGTCTGGTTTACGCGGCCACGGTCGTTACCCTCCCCTAGTCAAGATCCACGCGGGTACGGATTCCGTGCCGGGCCCGGGTGGTGAACGTTTTCCGCAAGCAACACCCACACCGCAACACACCGAAGGAGCGCCTCAGATGGCCACGCAGGAAGAGATCGTCAAGGGTCTCGCCGAGATCGTCAACGAGATTGCCGGCATCCCGACCGAGGACGTCGAGCTGGGCAAGTCCTTCACCGACGACCTCGACGTCGACTCGCTGTCGATGGTCGAGGTGGTCGTCGCGGCCGAGGAGCGCTTCGGCGTGAAGATCCCGGACGACGACGTCAAGAACCTCAAGACCGTCGGCGACGCGACCGACTACATCCTCAAGCACCAGGACTGAACCGGGTCCTCATCCGACCCGTCCGTCCGTTGACGCGTTTGTCGCCACCCGCCGCGCGCCCCGGAGCACCTCTCCGGGGCCCCGGGCGGGGGGCTCAAACGGATCACCCCCTACCCGTGGAGACAGGAATCCCGTGAACGCGACCCAACCAAAGGTGGTCGTCACCGGTATCGGCGCAACCACACCGCTGGGTGGCGACAGCGCATCGACCTGGGAAGGTCTGGTCGCCGGACGCTCCGGCGCGCACCTTCTCGAGCAGGACTGGGCCGCCGACATGCCCGTGCGCATCGCCGCCGAGGCCGCCGTCGACCCGGCCGACATCCTGCCCCGCCCGCAGGTGCGCAAGCTGGACCGCTCGGCGCAGTTCGCGCTGATCGCGGCCCGTGAGGCCTGGGCGGACGCGGGCTTCACCGCCAAGGCGGGCGAGGACACGGCCGTTTCGCCGGACCGGCTCGGCTCCGTGATCGCCTCCGGCATCGGCGGCGTCCAGACGCTGCTGAACCAGTACGACGTGCTCAAGGAGAAGGGCGTACGCCGCGTCTCCCCGCACACCGTGCCGATGCTGATGCCCAACGGTCCCAGCGCCAACGTCGGCCTGGAGGTCAACGCGCGCGCCGGTGTGCACACGCCGGTCAGCGCCTGCGCCTCGGGCTCCGAGGCCATCGGCTACGGCATCGAGATGATCCGTACGGGCCGCGCCGACGTGGTCGTCTGCGGCGGCACCGAGGCGGCCATCCACCCGCTGCCCATCGCCGCCTTCGGCAACATGATGGCGATGTCCAAGAACAACGAGGACCCGCAGGGCGCCTCCCGCCCCTACGACACGGCCCGCAACGGCTTCGTGCTCGGCGAGGGCGCGGGCGTGATCGTGCTGGAGTCCGCCGAGCACGCGGAGCAGCGCGGCGCGAAGGTCTACGCGGAGGCCGTCGGCCAGGGCATCTCCGCCGACAGCCACGACATCGTGCAGCCCGAGCCCAGCGGCAACGGCATCGCGCTCGCCCTCCAGAACCTGGTCGAGCGCAACGACCTGAAGCCCGCCGAGATCCACCACATCAACGCGCACGCGACCTCCACCCCGCAGGGCGACATCGCGGAGCTGAAGGCGCTGCGCAAGGTGTTCGGCGACGATGTCGACCACATGGGCATCTCCGGTACGAAGTCGATGACCGGACACCTGCTGGGCGGCGCCGGCGGCGTGGAGACGGTGGCCTCCATCCTGGCGCTGTACCACCGCACGGCCCCGCCGACGATCAACATCGACGAGCTGGACCCCGAGGCGGACGCGGACATCGTGCTCGGCGAGTCCCGCACCCTCCCCGAGGGGAAGATCGCCGCGCTGAACAACTCGTTCGGCTTCGGCGGCCACAACGTGGTGCTGGCCTTCCGCACGGCCTGATTCCGTACGGCCTGATTCCGTACGGGGCACGAGCACCGGCCACGGCCTGACAAGGGGCGGCCCCTCCTCCGGGAGGGACCGCCCCTTCGTGCGTCGTCGGCGAACCGCGGCCTCAGTCCCCGGTGTCGTCCCGGTCGAAGCCCGCGTAGTACGAGGCGGCCATGTCCTCGTCCCCGTGGCCCTGTCGGGAGGCGCGCCGGAAGCGCTCGGCCCCGGCGGCGGCGATGTCCATCCGCACCCCGGCGGCCCGGCCCGCCTCGACGATCAGCCGGGAGTCCTTCTCGGCTGTGTCCACGGCGAAGCTCGGCGTGAAGTCGCGCGACCTGATGGCGGCGGCCTTGAGCTGGAGGTAGCCCATGTCGAGGGCGCCGCCGGCGACGGCCTCCAGGAAGTTTTGCGGGTCGACGCCCAGGCCCTCGGCGAGCGCCATCGCCTCGGCCGTCCCGTGCGTGACGGCCAGCACCCAGCTATTGCACACGAGCTTGAGGCGGCTGGCCGCGCCCGGCGTCCCGTCCACCCACACCGTGCGCGAGGCGATCGCGTCGAACACCGGCTCCAGCACGGTGTGCGCCTCGCCGGGTCCTGAGGCCAGCACCACGAGCTGCCCGTTCTCGGCGGGCTGGCGTGTGCCGAGCACCGGCGCGTCCACGAAGGTCAGGCCGTGCTCCTCGGCGAACCGCTGGAGCGGGGGCAGTCCCTCGACCCCCGCCGTGCCGGCCTGCATCCAGGTCGTGCCCGAGCCGAGCCCGGGCGCCGCCTCGCGCATGGTCTCCAGCGTGGTGGGCCCGTCGTACAGCATCGTGAGCACCACGTCCGCGCCCTCCACCGCCTCGGCGGGGGTGCCGGTCACGCGGGCGCCGTCGGTGCCGAGCGGCTCGGCCTTGGCGCGGGTGCGGTTCCAGACGCGGACGTCGAGGCCGGCGCGGCAGAGGTTGCGTGCCATCGCCGCGCCCATGATTCCCGTGCCGAGCACGGCAATTGAGGTTCGGTCAGCCATGCCGGAACCGTACGGCGCTCAGACCACCTGGTGCAGCCATCGCACCGGCGCGCCCTCGCCCGCGTACCTGAAGGGCTCCAGCTCGTCGTCCCAGGGCTTGCCGAGCAGCCGGGACAGCTCCGCCTGGAGGTCGCTCTCGCCGCGCGAGGCGCGGCCGAGCGCGGCGCGCAGCCGGTCCTCGGGGATCAGGATGTCGCCGTGCATGCCGGTGACGGCGTGGAAGATGCCCAGCTCGGGCGTGGAGCTGTAGCGCTCGCCCTCGGCCGAGGGGCAGGGCTCGGCCGTCACCTCGAAGCGCAGCAGGTGCCAGCCGCGCAGCGCGGAGGCCAGCTTGGACGCCGTACCGGGGTCGCCCTGCCAGGAGAACTCGGCGCGCCAGGTGCCGGGTGAGGCGGGCTGTCTGATCCAGTCGAGGCTGACGCGGGCGCCGAGGACTCCCGCCACGGCCCATTCGACGTGCGGGCACAGCGCGCGGGGCGCGGAGTGCACGTACAGAACTCCACGTGTCGTCACCGGGACCTCCAGTGCGGTTCGAGGGCCGCGCTCGGCAGCGACGCCTCGCCTGACTGCCGGTCAGACGCCGCTGTGGCACCTGACATCCTGCACCACCGGTCACTTCACTGTCAGCGGCCGAGGTTACGAACAGTAAACACCACGGCGATCAATTCTCCCCGAAAGGGACATGAAATGACGCGATGTAATATTTTGACGTTGCAATGCGCCCCCGTAGCTCCGCGAGCCACGGGGCAAAGCTATCGTGCACCGGCAGGCGGCGGGTGAGGGACCGCCCGATGCGCGGGGGACGCCGCCGGGCACACGGGGCACGGGACCGCGCAGGACACCCCGGGGGTCGGCATGCGCCACACGCACCGTGAGCAGGACGGGAACGGCGGGGCCGCACACAACGGCCGTCCGCGTACGGGTACTTGGCGGATGCGTGCCGCCGTCGCCGGCTCGGTCCTCGCGGTGATCGCCGGGGGCATCGGGCTCGCCGCCGCGTGCGGGGACCCCTCGGGGCCCGGCGGCGCGGGCACCGGAAGCGGCGGCGAGGGCGGGCAGCGCACACCGGGCACCGCGCGCCCCTCGGCCCCCTCCGCTCCCCCGTCCGCCTCGCCCTCGCCCTCGCGGGCGGCGGGCTGGGCCGGCGGCACGTCCTCCCTCGCCGCCGTCGGGGACTCCATCACCCGGGGTTTCGACGCCTGTTCGCTGCTCTCGGACTGCACCCGCGCCTCCTGGGCCACCGGTACGCAGCGCGGCGTGCGGAGCCTGGCGCAGCGGCTCCTGGACGACCCCGCGGGGCGCGGCTGGAACCACGCGGTGAGCGGCGCCGTGATGGCGGACCTCCCCGGACAGGTGGAGCGCGCCGCGCGGCGGAACCCGGATCTGGTGACGGTGCTGAGCGGCGCCAACGACGCGTGCCGCCCCACGGTCGGAGAGATGACCTCGGTGGAGGCGTACCGCGAGGACTTCCGCAAGGCGCTGGGCACGCTCTGGAAGGAGCGGCCGCGGACGCGGGTGTACGTGGCGAGCGTGCCGAACCTGCTGCGGCTGTGGGAGCAGGGCCGGTCCAACCCGCGCGCCGTGCAGATGTGGGACCTCGGCATCTGCCCCTCGATGCTGCGCGACGCACGCTCCGAGGACCCCGCAGACCAGCAGCGCAGGGCCCAGGTGCAGCAGCGGGTCATGGCGTACAACCGGGTGCTCCAGGAGGAGTGCGGCAGGCATGAGCGCTGCCGGTATGACGGCGGGGCGGTCTTCGGCTACCGCTTCACCACCGCGGAGTTGAGCCGCTGGGACTGGTTCCATCCGAGCCAGGAGGGGCAGCGGAAGCTGGCGGAGATCGCGTACGAGCGGATCACGGCCCGGCGCTGAGCGGGCCTCCGGCGGGGCCGACGGCGCGGCCCCGTACGCGCGGCGGCGGTTTCGCGCCACCCCGTGACACCCCAGGCCGATCCTCGGTACCGGGGTCGATCCGGAGGGGTGCGCGGCGGCAGAATTCCCTTGGAGCTGAACCCCGTCGCAGCCGGTTGAGGCGCGGGGAAACGGGTGGGACCGCAAGAGTCAGGTGAGAAAGCGGAATCCATCGCACCGCGGGTGGCACGCGGAAGGGAGCTGCCGTGCACACGACGTCGTCCCCCCGGGCGCCCGGAAGGCCGGGCCCGCTCCGCGCACGGGCCGTCGTGGTCGACGCGCCGGGGTCGTACCGCCTGATCAGCGGGCCGCGCGCGAACCCGGGCCCAGGCGAGGTGCGGATCGCCGTGTCGGCGGCGGGGATCAGCGAGGGCGACCGGGCGGTGTACGAGGGCGCGCTGCCCCCTGACCGGGTGCGCTATCCGGTGCTGCCGGGGCGCGAATGGGCCGGTGTGATCGACGCCGTGGGCGAGGGCGGCGACCCCGGTCTTGTGGGGCGGCGCGCGGTGGCGGAGAGCCCGGCGGCCTGCCTGCACTGCGAGCGGTGCGGCGAGGGGCTGCCCGCGCTGTGCGAGAACGCGGGCGCGGGCGGCACGGGGCCCGGCGCCACGAGCGCGTACGGCGCGCGGGCCGGGGGCTTCGCCGACGCCGTGGTCGTGCCGGAGCGGCTGCTCCATCTGCTGCCGGACGACGCGGACTTGAGGGCGGCCGCGCTGCTGGAGCCCGCTGCGGTGGCGGCCGCCGCGGTGCTGGCCGCAGGGCCCGTTCCCGGCGCGCGGACGGCCGTGGTCGGCGCGGACACCACGGGCCTGCTCGCGGTGCAGCTCCTCGCCGCGTACTCGCCCGGCGAACTCCTGGTGACGGATCCCCGCGTACGCCGCGCCGAACCGGCCCTGGACCTGGGCGCCTCGGCGGTGCGGGCGCCGGGCGAGGCGCGCGGCGCGGAGTACGACGTGGTGGTGGAGGCCGCCGGGGCGCCCACGAGCGCGGCCGAGGCGTGCGCGCTGGTGCGCGGGGGCGGGCGGCTGGTGCTCGCCGGGCGCCCGGGACCCGGCGCGCGCGGGCTCGACCCGGCGTCGCTGGTGGAGCGGCAGCTCACGGTGAGCGCGGTGGCCGGGGCCTCGCCCGCCTCCTGGGGGTACGCGGTGCGCGCCTTCACCGGGGGGCTGCTGACGCCCGGCGCGCTGATCACCCACGAGCTGGGCCTGGAGGAGTTCGGCGCGGCGATGGCGCTGGCCGCCTCGGGCGACCAGGGCGTGGGCAAGGTGCTGCTGCGGCCCTGAGGCCCGGCTGCCCCCGCGTTCCGGCTGCGGCTCCGCGCACCGGCTGCGGCCCCGAACCCCATAAGTTCCGCACGAGGGGTGTCAACCGGGCGGCGCTGCGCCAGAGTTGGCTTCAACAGTCCCGAACAGAAGGGATACGAAGCCACCATGAACGCAAGAAGACGCACAGTGCTGGCGGCAGCGGGGGCCGCCGGGGCGGCCGGCGCCCTGGGAGCGGGCGGCACGGCTCAGGCCGCGGGCGGCGGGAGCCTCGGTCGGGGCGGGAGCCGGCAGCGCGGGGGCCGGCAGGAGCCGGAGCGGGAGCACTTCGGCACGCTGTCCGACGGCACGGCCGTGCACCGCTGGACCCTCGCCAACGGCGGCACCCGGCTCGGCGTGATCAGCTTCGGCGGGGCGATACAGACGCTGGAGGTGCCCGACCGGTACGGGCGCGCGGCCAACATCTCGCTCGGCTTCGGCGACCTGGACTCGTATGTGGCCGACCCCTCCCACTTCGGCGCCTTGATCGGCCGCTACGGCAACCGCATCGCCAAGGGCCGCTTCACGCTGGACGGGACCGCGTACCAACTCCCCCTCAACGACGGCCCGAACAGCCTGCACGGCGGGGACAAGGGCTTCGACCGGCGGGTGTGGGAGGTCGAACCCTTCGCGGACGGCCACGACATGGGCCTGCGGCTGCGCCATGTCAGCGCCGACGGGGAGATGGGCTACCCGGGCAGGCTCGATGTACGGGTCGGCTACACGCTCACGCCCGCGGGGGACCTGCGCATCCACTACCGGGCCACGACCAGCAGGCCCACGGTCGTGAACCTCACCAACCACACCTACTTCAACCTCGCCGGGGAGGGCAGCGGCGATGTGTACGGGCATGTGCTGCAGCTCGCCGCCTCCCGCTACACGCCCGTCGACAAGACCCTGATCCCCACCGGTGAGCTGGCCCGCGTCGCCGGGACGCCCTTCGACTTCCGCCGCGCCAAGGCGATCGGGCGGGACATCCGCGTACCGCACCGGCAGATGCTGTACGGCAAGGGCGTCGACCACAACTTCGTGCTGGACAAGGGCGTTTCGCGGCGGCCCGAGCACTTCGTGACGGTCACCGAGCCGGAGTCGGGGCGCGTGATGCGGATGGCGACGACCGAGCCGGGCGTGCAGTTCTACACCGGGAACGTGCTGGACGGCACGGCGGCGGGGACCTCGGGGCGCACCTACCGGCAGGGCGACGGCTTCTGCCTGGAGACCCAGCACTTCCCCGACTCGCCGAACCAGCCCGCCTTCCCCTCCACGGTGCTGCGGCCCGGGCAGACGTACCGCTCGGCGACGGTCCTGTCCTTCGGCACGCGCTGACTTCGGCGGATGCGCGGGCCGTGAACGGACGGCCCGGAAACGGACGAGGGGCCGTCCCGGCGGTGTGCCGGGGCGGCCCCTCGCGGTGCGCGGTGATCAGGCCGCCGAGACGGTGACCTCGATGTTGCCGCGGGTGGCGTTGGAGTACGGGCAGACCTGGTGCGCCTTCTCCACGAGGGAGGTGGCGGTGGCCGCGTCCACGTTCGGGATCTTGGCCTCGATGGCGACGGTCAGGCCGAAGCCGCCCTCCGGGGTGCTGCCGATGCCGACCTTGGCGGTCACGGTGGAGCCGGAGACGTCGGCGCCCTCCTTGCGGGCGACGACGCCGAGGGCGCCCTGGAAGCAGGCGCTGTAACCGGCGGCGAAGAGCTGCTCGGGGTTGGTGCCCGCACCGCTGCCGCCCATCTCCTTGGGCGGGTTGACCACGACGTCGAGCTTGCCGTCGTCGGTGGCGACCCGGCCGTCACGGCCGTTCTCGGCGGTGGCGACGGCGGTGTACTTGACGTCAACGGACTGGGTGGACATGAATCCTCCTGTTCGGTGGCATGGCCGCGGTCTCGCGCCCAAGACCGGGCGGCCGGTGCCGAGCTTACTGCCAGAGGTGCGGGCGCCCTGCGTGCGGTCCAGCACGCGGACTGCGCACGGACCTCGTACGACGGGCATCGCACGGCTCCGGGCGCTGGTCCGCTCGCGGCCGGTCACTCACCGAGGGTGACGACCATCTTTCCGGTGTTCTCCCCGCGGAGCATGCCGAGGAAGGCGTCGACGGTGTGCTCGATGCCGTGCACGACGGTCTCGCGGTACTTCAGGTCGCCGGAGCGGATCCAGGAGGAGACCTCCTGGAAGAACTGCGGCTGCAGCGCTCCGTGATCGCGCACGAGCATGCCCTGGATGCGCAGCCGCTTGCCGACGACCTGCATCAGGTTGCGGGGGGCGGCGGGCGGCTCGGTGGAGTTGTACATCGAGATCATGCCGCAGACCGTGACCCGGCCGTGCACGTGCAGGGCGCCGATCGCGGCCTCCAGGTGCTCGCCGCCGACATTGTCGAAGTAGACGTCGATGCCCTCAGGCGCGGCCTGCTTGAGCTGCTCGGCGACGGGGCCCGCCTTGTAGTTGAAGGCCTCGTCGAAGCCGTACTCCTCCTTCAGGACGCGGACCTTCTCGTCCGAGCCCGCGCTGCCGATGACCTTGGCGGCGCCCTTGAGCTTGGCGATCTGGCCGACCTGGCTGCCGACGGCCCCCGCGGCGCCGGACACGAAGACCACGTCGCCCTTCTGGAAGGAGGCGACCTCCAGGAGGCCCGCATACGCGGTGAGGCCGGGCATGCCGAGGACGCCCAGATACGCGGAGAGCGGGGCGAGCTGGGGGTCGACCTTGGTGACGTCGGCGGCGTCCAGCGTGGCGTACTCACGCCAGCCGCTCATGTGCATCACGTGGTCGCCCGGCGCGAAGCCCTCGGCCTGCGAGGCCACCACGACGCCGACGGCCGCGCCCTCCATGGGCTCGTCGAGCTGGAAGGGCGGGACGTAGGACTTCACGTCGTTCATACGGCCGCGCATGTAGGGGTCTACGGAGATGTGCTCGTTCCGCACGAGGATCTGGCCCTGGGCCGGGTCGGCCACGGGGCGCTCGCGCAGCGCGAAGTCCTCGGGGGCCGGCCAGCCCTGCGGGCGGGAGACGAGGTGCCATTCGCGGCCCTTGGAGGGCAGGCCGTCGGGGAGAGCTGCGGCGTCGGGCGAGGTCATGGGGGAGCCACCTCCGATAAGCTTCAGGAACTGAAACAACCATGCTCCTGGATATTTCATGTTGTCAAGCAAAGAGGTATCCTGGGTGTCATGGCAGGCAGCGCAGGCAGAAGCGCAGAGAGCACAGCTCCGCGTACCCGGCGGGAGGACGCCCTCACCCGCGAGGTCGTCGACCTCATCGGCACGGTCGTCGCGCGCTATCACGAGGAATACGAGCTCGCCGCGGCCGAGCACGCCCTCACCGGCGCGCAGGCCCGGGTGCTCTCGATGCTCGCGCGCGAGCCCACCCCCATGCGGAAGGCCGCCGAGCAGCTCAAGTGCGAGCCGTCCAACGTCACCGGTATCGTGGACCGGCTGGAGGCCCGCGGCCTGGCCGAGCGCCGCCCCGATCCGGCCGACCGCAGGGTGAAGCTGGCGGCGGCCACCGAGGAGGGCCAGGCGCTGGCGGGCAGGCTCCGCGCCGGCCTCGACTTCGCACGCGAGCCGCTGGCCGGACTCACCACCGCCGAGCGCGCCGTGCTGCGCGATCTCCTCAAGCGGATGCTGGGCGAGGACATACCGGAGAGCTGAGGCCGCGGGCGTACGGAGTCCGGTGACGGGACCCGGCGTATGGGACCTCCGACGGCACCCCGCCGTACGGGCCACGGCTGATCGGCCCCGGCGCGAACTCCCCCGGCCCTCACCCCAGTTCGCCGCGCAGCCGCATCGCGCGGAGGACCAGCTCCAGTTCGAAGCGGACGTCGGGGTCGTCGATGGCGTCGCCCCAGCGCTCCCTGATCTGCCGGAGCCGGTAGCGGACGGTCTGCGGGTGCACGCCCAGCCTGCCCGCGACCTCCGGCGCGCCGCCGCGGGTCTCCAGCCAGGCCAGCAGGGTCTCGGCGAGGCGCCTGCGGTGGGTGGGCCCGCAGCCGTTCAACGGGTCCAGGCGCCGCCGCGCCAGTCCGCCGATCAGCTCCTCGGGCGGGAGCAGCACCAGCGCCTCGGTGTGCTCGGTGCACAGCAGCAGCTCTCCGCCCGGCAGCAGCCCGCGCTCGATCAGGTCCACGGCGGACTGCGCCCAGCGCAGCGAGGTGACCGCGTGGTGCAGCGGCACCGGCGGGCCCATCGCGCCCTGCCACCCCGCGGTGGCCCGGCGCAGCAGGTCGGCGCGGCCCGGCGTGTCCGGCTCCGGCACCACCATGCGGGGCCGCTCGCAGTCCATGTCGAGCAGCACGTCGTCGCCGACGGCGGGCGGCACGGCGGAGCGCGCGGGCCGGAGCAGCACCGCGACGGCGACCGTGCGCGGGACCGGCCAGCCGATCCGGGCCGCGCCGTCGGCGAGCAGGCCGGCGGGGTCGCCGCTCACGCGCTCGCGCTGCCGCGCCGGGCGGGCCCCGCCGCGCGCCCTGCCGCGCGCCGCGGCCCCCGAACCTCGGTCCCGTACGGGCTCACGCACGGGCTCGGCGAGCAGCAGGTCGAGCAAGCGGCGCTGCAGGCGCAGCCGTTCGCCCGCCTGGCGCGCTGCGGCCTCGGCGTATCCGCGTACGGTCTCGTCGACCAGCCCGTCCAGGTATTGGAAGCCGGACTCGGCGAGTTCGTACATCGCGGGCGGCGGGATCTCGACGGCCGTGCCGATCTCGGCGAGGCGGCGCCAGGCGAGCCGGATGCCGAGCCGGTAGACGGCCTGGAGCGAGTCGAGGCTGCGCCCGTGCAGCCCCTCTCCCCTGCCGAACTCCTGGAAGACGCGCGGCGGTTGGTGCGGAGCCCCGGCGTCATCGGCCAGATGCGTGACGAAGTGCTCCAGCGCGCGGCGTATGCCGACCAGCGCCATCGGCTCACCGGACTCGTCGGGCACCAGCGGGAGTTTCGGGTACTCCTCGCGTATGGCGCGCAGGATGTCCTCGGCCAGCACCGGCACCTCGGACAGCGCGCGCTCGGTGAACTGCTTGATCCGCAGCGGCGGTACGTCCTCCCAAGCCGAGCCCTGGGCGCGTAACGGAGGGCGGCGCTCCTCCCGGCGCTGCCGTGCGCGCTTGCGCCCGTGCCGGCGTTCCGAGGGTTCGGCCGTCGCCATGGCTCAGCGCTCCGCCGGTACGGGAGAAGCGGAAGGCCCGGGCGCCGAGGGCTCGTTGGCCGGCGGCGACGGCGTACCGGACGAGGACGGCGAGGCGGAAGGGGAGGCCGAGGCGCCCGGAGAGGCCGGGGCCGTGGTGGATGCGGAGGGCGAAGGGGCGGGGGACGGCGAGGTGTTGAAGCGCACGAGCGGAACGTTCGGCTGCTCCGGTGTGGCGTTCAGCGCGGCGACGATGCCCATGGCGGCGGCGACCGCGAGGCCCGCGGCGACGACACAGGTGAGCGCGGCTGCGAGGAGTCTGTGCATGGCGCGGCGACCTCTCTGGATAGGTGCGCACCGGCCCGCCCCCGGGCCCACTCCGCCGTGCGCTGCGAGTGTCGGGAACCATTGACGGCGTGTCAAGGCGCGGCCTACGGTTTCGCCTCCGCACGGAGCCGCCGCGGCGGTACGCCGCACGACCGCACCCGCGCGTGCCGGTCCCGGCCCGCGCCGCGCCGGCCGGAACGCCGGAATCCGGACTCCCGGGCGCCGGGACCGCCCCCTCCTCCGCCGCACCTCCCGCCGTACGTCGCACCACTTCACCCCTGGAGTGCCCGCATGCGCCGTAGATCCGCTCCGCTCCCCCTGACCCTGCTGGGGCTCGGGGTCTTCCTGCTGGTCCTCGCACCGATGCTGGTCTGGTACGTCGAACCGCACGGCAAGCGCAATCCGCTGGATGTGAACCTCACATCGGTGTTCACCGGCAGCGGCAAGTACTTCGACCAGGAGAAGCTGCGGACGAGGGAGACCGAGGGGCTCTCCATCACCCGCCGGGTGCTGGGGAACGTGGCGGCGGGCGAGCGGAGCGGGCGCGCGGTCTACGACGTGTCGCAGGCCGTGGACAACCCGGCCACCAGGAAGTTCCACGATCCGCGCCGGTCCTTCCAGTGGGATCTGGAGCGCTGGGTGACGGACAGGAAGACCAACCTGCCGGTGCAGTGCTGCGGGCTGCGCCCCGCGGACACCAGCGGCGAGGCGTACCTGAAATGGCCCTTCGACGTGCGGGAACGCACCTACATCTGGTGGGACAGCACGCTCGGCAAGACCGTCCCCGTGCGCTACACGGGGCGGCAGAAGATCAAGGGCTACGAGGGGATGCGGTTCACCGCGACGGTCGCGCCGACCAGGATGGGGACCCGGCAGGTGCCCGCGGTGCTGGTGGACAAGAAGCGCACAGGGCAGGTGCAGGCCGAGGAGTGGTACGCCAACTCCGGGCTGGAGTTCGTCGTGGACCGGGTCACCGGACGGATCCTGTACGCGGCGACGGGGCTGAAGGTCACGCTCCGGGCGCCGGGCGGCAAGGCCGACAAGGTGACGCTGCTCCAGAGCGACAGGCTCGCCTTCGACGACGCGACGCAGCGCGAGGCGGTGAGGCTGGCGAAGGCCGACAACCGCAAGGTGCGGCTGGTGGGCACCACGGCGCCGCTCGTCGCGGTGATCGCGGGGGGCGTGCTGACGCTGGCCGGAGCGGTGCTGCTCGTACGGTGGGTACGCCAGCCGCGTGAGATGTGATGCCGCGTCAGCCTGAAACCGGGCGGAAATTGTCACCCCGGTGAGTAGCCCTCCCCACGGGCCCGGCGAACACTGAGCCATCCACCCGCCGGGCCCGACGGCCACTCCGCCAGGCCCGCGCGAGCACCGCTCCGACCGGAGAGCGCTGATCCGCACGAAGAGCACTGCTCCGAACGGAGAGCACCGCCCCGCACCAAGAGCACCGCTCCGCACGAAGAGCACCGCCCCCGCACCAAGAGCACCGCTCCGAACGGAGAGCGATGCTCCGCACCGAGAGGACCGCTCCACCAGCCCGCACTGCTCCGCACCGCCCGCCCCGTCGCCCCGCCCCGCTCGATGGATGTGCCCGTACCGCCCGTACCGCACCATGAACGAGTTGGAGCACCGATGCCCCAGCAGGTTCCGCCCTCACTGCTCTTCCGGCACGGCGGCCACGAGGCCGCCGCCGTGGCCGGGCGCCGCGCGGCGCAGGACCCGGGGCCGCCGCGCCGTATCGTCTTCCTCGCGCGCCGCGACCTGGACAATCCGGCGGCCGGCGGCTCGGAGCTGCTGATCGACAGGATCGCCTGCGGGCTCACCGCGCTCGGCCACCAGGTGACCCTGGTGTGCGGCGGCCCGGCCGCGTACCGCGACTACCGGGTGGTCTCGGCGGGCGGCGACGCGGCCCACTTCCTGCGCGCGCGCCGGACGTTCGCGCGCCAGGTCGGGGACTGCGACCTGCTCGTCGAGGTGTGCAACGGCATGCCGTACCTGGCACCCCTGTGGCACAGCGGGCCCACGCTGTGCTTCGTCAACCACGTACACACCGACCTGTGGCGGCTGCGCTATCCGGCGCCCGCAGCCCGGCTCGGCCGCCGCCTGGAGCACTGGGCGCTGGCCGGCGGGCACCGCGGCAACCTGAAGGTGGCCGTCTCCCCCTCGACGGCCGGCGCGCTGCGCCAACTCGGCGTGCCCGGCGGCGAGATCCGCATCGTGCACAACGGGGTCGAGGAGCCGGGCCCGCTGCTGCCGCCGGAGCCCGAGCCGCTGTTCCTGGCGATGGGGCGGCTCGTGGAGTACAAGCGGATGGATCTGCTCCTGCGGCTGTGGGAGCGGGTGCGCCCGGTCACCGGCGGGCGGCTGGTGATCGTCGGCGACGGCCCGGAACGTGCGCGGCTTGAGCGCATGGCGGGCCCGGACACGGTGTTCACCGGGCACATCGGCGAGGCCGAGAAGCACCGGCTGCTGTGCCGCGCATGGCTGCTCCTGCACCCGTCGCTGGTGGAGGGCTGGGGCCTGGTCGTGACCGAGGCGGCGGCGCGCGGCACCCCGGCCGTGGGCTTCGACATCCCGGGGCTGCGGGACTCCGTTGAGCACGGCGTGACCGGTCTGCTGGCGGGCGGGGACAGCGCGTTCGCCGCCCACTGGTGCACGCTCGCGCTGTCGGCTCCGCGGAGAGAGGCGATGGGCGAGGCGGCGCGGCGGCGCGCGGAGCGGTACCGGTGGGCGGACACGGTGCGGGAGTTCCGCGCGGTGGCGGCCGAGGCGTATGCGCGGGGCGCGGGCGCGCAGGTCGCCCAGCCCCCGGACGCGGCCGACCCGACGGGTCCCGAAGCTCGCCCCGAACCCCTGCCCAGCACCCAACCGGCCCCGGACACGGCCCCGTTGCCGGGCGGCGAATCCTTACCGGGGGCCGCCGCGTTGCCCGAAGACTCGCCACCACCCCCTCACCTCCCGCCTCCCACACCGTCCGCCGGACGGTGACGCGGTGCGGGACCCCTCTCTTCGAAGATCCCTCGCGCTGTACCGCGCGTTCCGGCACGAGCAGGAAGATCCCGAGCGCTGCTACGGGCTGCTGGCCGCCGACTCGGCGGACCAGCTGGAGCGGTACGCGCCGCTCGCCGGCGCCACGGTGGCCGATGTCGGGGGCGGCAGCGGCCAGTTCACCGAGGAGTTCCGGCGCAGGGGCGCGCACGCCTGCCTCTTCGAGCCGGACCTGAAGGAGCTGCTGGCGCGCGGCGCAGCGCCGCCGGGCTCGGTGGTCGCCGACGGCTATCTGCTGCCGCTCGCCGACGGCACGGCGGACGTGTGCTTCAGCTCCAACGTGCTGGAGCACGTGGCCGATCCGGAGACCTTCCTGTCCGAGATGGTGCGGGTCACCCGGCCCGGCGGGCTGATCTATCTGTCGTTCACCAACTGGTACTCGCCGTGGGGCGGCCACGAGACCTCGCCCTGGCACTACCTCGGCCACTCACGCGCCCGCGCCCGCTATGCCCGGCGGACAGGGCGCGAGGCCAAGCACACCCTCGGCGAGAACCTCTTCGCCGTGCACGTCGGCCCCACCCTGCGCCGGGTGCGGGCCCGCGACGACGTCCGGGTGCTCACGGCGCGCTCCCGCTACTGGCCCTTCCTGCCGGGCGCCATCACCCGGGTACCGGTGCTGCGCGAGATCGCCACCTGGAATCTCCTCCTCATCCTCCGGCGGTGTCCCTCATGACCACGACCGTCCAGGCACCACCCCAGAACCCGCGCACCGCCGTGGCCACCGCGGAGCCGCCCCCGGAAAGACCGTGCCGCAGGAGCCTGTTGCTGCTGGTGTGGGCGCTGCTCTTCGTGGCCTTCCTGGCGAAGTCGCCGGGCAAGATGACCTTCGAGACCAAGCTCGGCGTCGCCCTGGACCCGTTCCGCTTCCTGGACCACCTCGGCGAACTGTGGACCGACCAGGCCGGCTTCGGCGGGATCTCCGACCAGTACGCGGGCTATCTGTTCCCCTCGCTCCCCTATTACGCGCTCACCGACGTGCTGCACATCCCCACCTGGATCGCCGAGCGGCTGTGGATGTCGCTCATCGTCGCCGCCGCCTTCTGGGGCGCGCTGCGCCTGGCGGAACGGTTCGGCGTGGGTTCCCGGGGCAGCCGTGTGCTGGGGGCCCTGGTCTACGCGCTGTGGCCCGCCTTCACCATCGTGGTCGGCTCCACCTCGGCGGCCGCGCTGCCCGGCGCCGTGCTGCCCTGGGTGCTGCTCCCGCTGGCCTCGACGACCCTCAGCCCCCGCGTGGCGGCGGCCCGTTCGGCGCTGATCGTGCCCTTCATGGGCGGGGTCAACGCGGCGTCCACGCTCGCCGCGCTGCTGCCCGCCGGGCTGTACCTGCTCACCCGCACCGGGCGCGCCCGCCGCACCCTGCTCGCCTGGTGGCTGCCCGGCGTCGTGCTGGCCACCCTGTGGTGGACGATCCCGCTGCTGCTGCTCGGCGTCTACGGCGAGGACTTCATGCCGTACGTGGAGACCGCGCGCACCACCACGGACGCCATGTCCGCGACCGAGATGCTGCGCGGCGCCGGCAACTGGACCGCGTACCTGCACTTCGGCGAGGCCTGGCTGCCCGCTGGCTGGTCGGTCGCGACCGGCGCGCTCGCCATCCTGGGCGGCGCGCTCGCCGCCGGGCTCGGGCTCGCCGGGCTGGCCCGCCGCGACCTGCCCGAGCGGCGCTGGCTGGTGCTCACGGTGCTGACGGCGGCAGGCATCATGCTCGCCGGGTACGCGGGCTCGCTCGGCGCTCCCTTCGCCGAGGGCGTGCAGGGGTGGCTGGACGGATGGCTGCGGCCGTTCCGGAACATCTTCAAGTTCCAGCCGGGCCTGGGGCTCGCCGTCGCCCTGGGCCTGGCGCACCTCCTCTCCCTCGCGTCCCGCGCCGAGGGGGTGCGTCCGCTTCCCGGCCGGCGCCTGCTGCCCGTGGTCGCCGCCGTGCTGGTGCTGCCGGGTCTGGCGCTCCCGTACGCGACCGGGGACGTGCTCCAGCCCGGCGCCTTCAAGAAGCTCCCGAAGCACTGGGAGCAGACGGCCGACTGGCTCAAGGACCACTCGCCCGACAGCCGCGCCTATGTCACCCCGGCCACGGCGCACGGGATCAACACCTGGGGCTCGACGATCGACCAGCCGCTGGACGTGCTGGCGAAGTCCGCCTGGGCGCAGCGCGACTACGTGCCCTTCGGCGCCCCCGGCAACCGGCGCGCCATGGACGCCGTGGAACAGGCCCTGCTGACCGGAAGTGAAGTGCCGGGCCTGTCCGCTTACTTGGCCCGCGCGGGGCTGCACTACGTGGTCGTGCGCAACGACCTGGACCCGGAGCAGATCGGCTATGTGCCGCCGCAGACGGTGCGCCGCACCCTGGAGGCGTCCGGCTACACGAAGGTGAAGTCCTTCGGTCCGGAGATCACCCAGGGCACCGTGCCGAGCGGCGATCCGCTCCAGGTCACGGGCCTGTTCGAGCAGTCGCGCGCGGTGGAGATCTTCGAGCCGCCGACCGACGAGCAGCCGGGGCCCGTCGCGGCGCGCCCCGTCCAGGACACGGTGCAGGTGAGCGGCGGCCCCGAGTCGCTGCTCCAGATGTCCGCCGACCCCGCGCTGGCGGGCCGCCCGAGCGTGCTGACCGGGGACAACCATCCGGGGCTCGGCACACCGGCGCGGCAGTTCACCGCGGACGGGCTGCGGCGCGCCGACACGCGGTTCGGGCTGGTCAACGGCAACACCTCGTACACCTACACCGCGAACGAGAAGAACGCGCCAGGCGATTCCGAGCGGCCCGGCGAGAAGCCCAAGCAGATCCTGCCGACGCGCGGCGCGGGGCACCAGACGGTGGCGACGCTGCGCGGCGCCGCGTCGGTGACCGCGTCCAGCTACGGCAACTGGCTCTTCCACCTGCCCCAGTTCGACCCGGTGGGCGCCTTCGACGGCGATCAGGACACGGCCTGGGCCGAGGGCAGCGGCGGGGACCCGGTGGGCCAGTGGATACGGATCGGCTTCCGCACGCCGGTGGACATCCCGTCCGCTCTCAAGGTGATCCCGCTGCCCGCCGAGGCCGCGCGGGCCGCGCCCACCCGGGTGCGGGTGCAGACCGACAAGGGCAGCAGGACGAGCACGCTGCGCACGGACGGTTCGCGGCAGGAGATCAAGGCGCCCCCGGGCGAGGCCCGTTGGCTCAAGCTGACCATCACGAGCGCGCAGGGTCCGCGCCCCGGGCTCTCCGGCGCGGGATTCCAGGACATCGACATCCCGCACGTGCAGGTCACCAGGATGCTGCGGCTGCCGGACGACGCGGAGAAGGAGGCGGAGAGCGGCGGTTCGCGGCCGGCGGGCGAGACCTTCTCGCTGCACCGGTACGCGGGTTCGGGCGGGCTCTCCCCCGCGATGACCGAGCCGGGGCTGCACCGGCAGTTCACCACAGGGGGCGGCAGCGGCGAGTTCCGCGTGCGGGCCAAGGCGACCCCCGTACAGGGCCCCGGGCTCGACCAGCTACTGGACGAGGTCGCGCCGGGCTCCCTCAACAGGGTCAGCGCCTCCGCCGACTCCACCGCGGAGCTGGGCACCTCGCTCAGCGCCCGCAACCTGGTGGACGGCGACCTGACCACCGGCTGGATCGCGGGGGACAAGCCGACCGTGCACCTGCGCTGGCCCGGCAAGAAGGAGATCGACCGGATCGTGCTCGCGGGCGGCGGCGGCATCTCGGCGCGCCCCGCCGAGGTGCGCATCAGCTCGCCCGACGGCGCGGCCACCGCGAGCGTGGACGAGAACGGCTGGGCCCGCTTCGACCCGATCACCACCGACCGCCTCGACCTCACGGTCACCCGCACCCAGCAGGTGACCGCGCACAACCCGCTGGCCGACCGCAGGCTTCAACTCCCGGTCGGACTCAGCGAGGTGTACGTACCGGCGCTGGAGGACCTGCGGATCCCGCCGCCCGACCCCGACCGCGCCTTCCGCCTGCCCTGCGGCCGCGGCCCCACCCTCGCGGTGGACGGCTCGCTGCACACCACGAAGGTGCGCGGAACGGTACGGGATCTGACCGAACGGCGCCCGGTGGACGTCGAGTTGTGCGCGGGCGAGGCCAAGAACGGGAGCCTGGAGCTGCCGGCCGGGCGGCACACCGTGGAGGCGGGCGGCGCGGGCCCGCTGGCGATCACCGACGTGACCCTCGCGCGCGGCGAGCGGACGCGCCCGGCCACCGGCGCGATCGCCGCGGCCGCCCGCCAGGTCACCGCCGTGGACTGGCTCGGCGACCGCCGCTCGGTGCGGGTCGGCGACGGCTCGGCCGCCTACCTCCAGACGTACGAGAACGTCAACGACGGCTGGCGCGCCACCCTCGACGGCAAGGAGCTGCGCCCGCTCCGGCTGGACGGCTGGCAGCAGGGCTTCCTGGTGCCGGCGGGCCAGAGCGGCCTGGTGAAGCTGGAGTACCGGCCCGCGCGCTGGTACGAGGGCGGGCTGATCGCCGGAGTGGCGGGCGTCGCGCTGCTGCTCGGCTTCGCCTTCGTACGCCGCCGCGCGGGCACCCCGCTCGGCGCGGAGGCACGCCGGGTGCCGCCGCCGTCCTGGGTGCTGGGCACGGTCGCGCTGACCCTCGTGATGGCCCTGGTCTCGGGCCCGTACGCGGTGGTCGTGCCGGTGCTGGCGCTGGTCGCGTGGGCCCGCCCGGCCCTCCTCGTACCGCTGGCGCTGCTGGCCGCGCTCGGCGCGGGCGTGGCCGCCACGGTGCACGCGGACCGCGGGATCGTGGACGGACAGGGCGCGTTCAGCCACGTCGCCCAGGCCCTCGCCCTGCTCGCCCTCACGGCGGCGCTGGTCACGGCCCCGCGCAGGCCGCGGCACAGGAGGAGGGCGGGAGACGGGGTCACGACGCGGGCGGAGTCCGTGGCCGCGCCGACGCCGCGGCCGGCGCCGCGGCCGGAATCCGAAACGGCTGAAACCGAGGCGTTGTACGGAAAGCGCCCGCCGGAGTTCGATGGACCCCGAGGGGCCGAAGGGCCCGAAAAGGGCGAGCAGCCCGGCGCCGCCCAACCACCGCTCCCGAAGCGGCCGTTGACCAAACCGGACCGCGACACCCAGGCCGAGCAGCCCCGACAGCCGCCGCACACCGAGGAGTCCGCGAGCCCGCCGCCGGCGAAGCCGGACCACGCACCGGGACAGCCTGATCAGGAACCGGGACAAGGGGAGGGACCCACCCCATGACCGCACTGGAGTCCGCGCGCGACGGGCTGCCGCACCCGGAGCGCCCGCGCCCGGCGAGAGCGGAACGCACCCTGCCGTTCCCGACCGTGGACGAGATCACCCGGCACTGCCTCACCGAGGACGAGCCGGAGACCGTGCACATCGAGATCCACCTGCCGGGCCGCCCGGACCCGGACCGGCTGCGGGCCGCTGTGCGCGAGGCGATGCGCCGCCATCCGCGCATCCTCATCCGGCAGGACCCGTCCCGCTGGTGGCACCGCCGCTACACCTGGCGGCTCACGGGCGAACCCGACCGCGACCCGGTGACCTGGCCCGGCGGCACCCTGGAGGAGGCACGCGGCCGGGCGCTCGCCGAGTGCCCGCCGCTGGACGCCTCGCCGCCGGTGCGCATCGAGGTGGTGGAGCACGAGGGACGCTGGGTGCTGGTGGTCACCATGAACCACACCGCACTGGACGGCCCCGCGTGCCTGCGGGTGATCGCCACGGCGGCCGAGCTGTACGGGGGCGCCGACAACTCCCCCGCGCCGCCCCCCGTGCGCAGCAACGGCGACCGCGAGGGCGGCCCGCGCCCCGAGCCCGCGGCCTCCCCCTGGGCCCGCCCCGCCAGGATCGCCGCCGACACGGTGCACCCCGGATCACCCGGCAACGGCATGTTCATCGCGGATCTGCCGGTCCCCGCGCGGCCGCCGAGGGCGCCGGGCGGGCCGAGCCCGTACACCGTGAACGACCAGCTCCTGGTGGCCACATGGATCATGTGCGCGCGCTGGAACCGCATGCACGACCAGCCGGTGCGCCCGGTCCGGATCACCATGCCGGTGGACGACCGCCCGCGCACCGCCGACATGCCCATCGGCAACGGCACCCGCCTCGTCGAGGTCACCTTCGGCCACGAGGAGCGCGCCGCACACGATGCGCTCACCGCCGCCGGCGCGCCCGACCGCGCCGCGATCGCGCGGATGCTGCGCGCCACGGCCGCCAGGACCCGCGCGCTGAAATCCGTCGACCGCCCCCAACTGGGCTTCGGCGGCGACCTGCTGACCACCCCGCTGCTGCCGGTCGGACTGCGCGCCGCGTACGTACGCGGCCTGCGCGAGGCGGCCGGCCCCTGGGCCTCCACCACCCTCCTCTCCAACATCGGCCGCATCCCGTACCCGCTGGACTTCGGCGACGCGGGCCGCGCCGAGGCGGTGTGGTTCTCCGCGCCGGGACGCTCGCCGCGCGGGCTCTCGGTCACCACGGTCTCCACCGGCGGGCGCCTGCAGCTCGCGCTGCGCTGGTCGCACGCGCGGCTGGACGACGCGGCGGGCGCGCGCCTGGGCGCCCTCTTCGCGCGCTCCCTCGACTCGACCTCGTACGTGTCCGAAGAGCGCCCCGGCCAGGGGCGGGAGACCGGAGCATGACCAGCACCCCGACGCGCGCGGCGCGCCAACTCCCGCGCGGATTACGGGAGTTGTACGAGGACCCCGCGACCCCCGTGGCCTCCGGCGCCGACCGCGCGCGCCGCCAGGCGGAGCTGCTGGCGGCGGCCCTCGGGCCCGCGCGGGCGGTGGGGCCGCGCACCGTGCTGGACGTGGGCTGCGGCGACGGCTCGGCGGCCGCCACCGCGCGCGAGGCGCTGCGCGGCCACCGCCTGATCGGCGTCGACTGGTCGCAGGACGCGCTCCGCCGCGCCTCGGCGCACCTCACCGTCGTACGCGGCGAACTCACCCCGCCGGGGCTGCCGTTCCGCGCCGGGGCCGCCGACGCGGTCCTCTTCAGCGAGGTGCTGGAACACCTCGTCGACCCCGACGCCGCGCTGGACGAGCTGCACCGCGTACTGCGCCCCGGCGGCCATCTGCTGCTGTCCACGCCGAACCTGGCCGCCTGGTACAACCGCGCCCTGCTCCTCGCCGGCGTGCAGCCGGTCTTCTCCGAGGTGTCGCTGCGCGGGATACACGGGCGCCCCGGCAGCCAGGTCGTGGGGCATCTGCGGCTGCACACCGCGCGGGCCCTGCGCGGCCTGCTGACCGCGAGCGGCTTCACCGTCGTACGGATGGCCGGGGCCCCGTACCACGACGTTCCCCGCCCGCTGCGCCCGCTGGACCGGCTGGCCTGCCGTGCCCCCTCCCTCGCCTCGATCCTGCTCGTGCACGCGCGCAAACCCGCGGGGCCCGCGCGGCCGTCCCGGAGCCGCTGATGCTGTGGGGAGTCGCGGCGGCGCTGCTGGCGAACGTGCTGTTCAGCGCCGGTTTCGTGATCGAGAAGCGGGCGCTCTCCGGCCTGCCGCCGCTCTCCGCAGGACGCCCCTGGCAGCTCGTGCTCCACCTGTTGCGCAGCCCGCTGTGGATACTCGGCGCCGCGTCCCTGCTCCTGGGCTTCGCCGCGCAGCTCGCGGTCTACCGCACGCTGCCGCTGGTCGCGGCGCAGGGCCTGTTCGTCACCGGTCTCGTGATGCTGCTGCTCCTCTCGGCGCTGTTCCTCGGCGAGCGCTCCGGCGGCCGTGAGCGGCAGGGCATGGCGGCGATCGTGGTCGCCCTCGTCATGATCGTCTTCTCCCTGCGGGAGGGCTCGGAGCACATCAGCCGCCTCGCCCCAGCGCCGCTGCTCCTCCTGATCTGCCTGCCCTCGCTGGCCCTCGCGCTGTCGCTCTTCCGCTCCGCCGAACGCCGCTCCCGCCGCCGCCACCGCCTCCCGACGGCCGGAGTCCCGTACGGGGTCGCGGTGGGCTTCCTGTACGGGGTGAGCTCGCTGGCGATCAAGGGCGCCGCCGGACTGATCGACCCGCACGACGTCGCGGGGACACTGCGCGCGCTGTTCACCTCGCCGTACCCGTACATCCTGCTGTTCACCGGCTCCACAGGACTGGTGCTCTCGCAGACCGCGCTCCAGCGCTGCCGCGCCTCGCTGATCGTGCCGGTGTGCACGACGGTGAACTTCCTGTTCGCCGTGGTCAGCGGCACGCTCGCGTTCGCCGAGCCGCTGCCGGACGAGCCGCTGCGGCTGGCGCTGCGGCTGGGCGGCGCCGCGCTGGCCATCGCCGTGCTGCTCTCGCTCCCCCGCCACGAGCCGGCCCCGGCTCCCGCACCGACCCCCGAGACCGGCTCGGAGAGAACCGGCTCGGAGAAAGGCCGCGAGCATGCCCGCGATCTCCCCTGACGACCCGCTGCTGACGATCCTCGCCTGCCCCCTCGACAAGGGCCCGCTGGTGCTGCTCCAGCCCGAGGAGGCGCTCTACAACCCGCGCCTGCACCGCCGTTACCCGATCCTCGACGGCGTACCGCAGCTCCTGCCCTCCTCCGGCGAGCAGGTCGGCGACGAGGAGCACGCCCGGCTCATGAAGCGCGCCGGCGCCCCGGAGGACGCGGCCTCATGACCCTGGCGGCACGGCTCGCCCCGCACCTGCCGGCCCGGCTGGTGTGCGCGGCGACCGACGTCCTCTACCCGCTCTTCGAGCCCGAACTGCGCCGCCTCGCCGACTTCTGCCCGCGCGGCGGCACGGCGGTCGACATCGGCGGCTGGTACGGGCCGTGGACGCGGCGCCTCGCACGCCGGGCCGACCGGGTGCTCACGGTGGAACCCGTCCCGCACCTGGCACGCCGGCTGCGCGCGGCCACCCCGCCGAACGTCGAGGTGCTCCAGGCGGCGGCCGCAGGCCACTCGGGTACGGCCACGCTGTGGCTGCCCTCCGACGGCCGCGGCGATCGCGGGGTGTCCTCGCTGGTGCGGCGCGACATCCACACACGGGCGCTGAGCGTGCCGTGCTTCCCCCTCGACGAGCTCGCCCTCCAGGACGTCACCCTCATCAAGATCGACGTGGACGGCGGCGAACTGGGCGTCCTGCACGGCGCGGAGAAGACCCTCCGCGCCTTCTCCCCCGCCCTCTTCATCGAGCTGGAGCTCCGCATCCAGCCGCCGGCACCGGTCCTCGGCTTCCTCCACGGCCTCGGCTACCGCGGCTGGGTGCTCCCCGGCGACACCTGGGTCCCCCTGGACGCCTTCGACCTGCGCTCCCACCAGCGGGAAAGGGCCCACGTGGCGGACCACGGCCTACTGCGCCGCACGGTGGCGCCGCATCGACGGTACGTGAACTCGGTCCTGTTCGCCCCGAGTTGAGGCGGCCCTACGCCGACTTCTTGCGCCCCGACGCCTTCTTGGCGGGCGCGGACTTCTTCGCCGTCGCACTCTTCTTCGCGGTCGCGCTCTTCTTCGCGGTCGCAGTCTTCTTCGCCGCGCTCTTCTTGGCCGTGCTCTTCTTCGCTGAGGAGGCCGTCTTCGCTGATGCGGTCTTCTTCGCCGAGCCCGACTTGGCCGCTGCGGTCTTCTTGGCCCCGGAGGCCGGCTTCTTGCCGCCCCGCGACGAAGACAACCGGTGCACCGTCGCCTCGCCTTGGGCCGAGGAGTCCCGCGACTCCTCGGCCTCCTTCACGCTGCTCTCCAGCACCGACATCAGGTCCAGCACCTTGCCGCCGGACCCGGCGGCCTTCTTCCCCGCGGCCGGTTTCGCTCCGCCGCCCCGCTTCTTCTCCTCGACCAGCTCCTCCAGCGCCTCCCGGTACTCGTCCCGCAGCTCGCTCCAGTCCAGCTCGCCGAGGGTGTCCATGAGCGTGTCCGCCAGGTCGAGTTCGGCCTCCCGCACCTGCACGTCCGCCTCCGGCGCCACTCCGCTCACCGAGCGGATCTCGTCGGGCCACAGCATGGTGTGCAGCGCCAGCGCGTCCTCGTACACGCGCAGCATTCCCAGGCTCTCCCGCCCCCGGAGCGCGAGCTTGACCACCGCGACCCGCTCCGAGCGCTCCAGCGCCTCCCGCAGGAGCGCGTACGGCTTCGCCGCGCTCTGCCCGTCCACGGCCAGGTAGTACGAGCGGTCGAGCTGGATCGGGTCGATCTCCTCGCGCGGTACGAAGCCGAGGATCTCCACCGTCTTCGCGGTCGGCAGCGGCAGCGCGGCCAGGTCGTCGTCGGTGAGCTGTACGGTCTCGCCGTCCTCGGTCTCGAAGCCCTTGCCGATCTCCTCCCGCGGCACCTCCGCGTCCTCCAGCTCGCACACCTTGCGGTACCTGATGCGCCCGCCGTCGGTGGTGTGGAGCTGGTGGAAGGAGACGCTGTGGTTCACGGTCGCCGAGACCACCTTGACCGGGATGGAGACGAGACCGAACGAAATCGACCCTTTCCAGATGGAACGCATAGTTTGTCCCTTCTATGGGACTCTCAGGTTATGCCGTACACGGAGATCGAGGGCCGCCGTCTCGCGCTGAGCAACCTCGACAAGGTGCTCTATCCGGTGACCGGCTTCACCAAGGGCGAGGCGATCCACTACTACGCCTCGATCGCCCCCGTACTCCTCCCGCACCTGCGCGACCGCCCGCTCTCCTTCGCCCGCTTCCCCGACGGGGTCGAGGCGGGCAGCTTCTACACCAAGCACGTGCCGCCCGGCACCCCCGACTGGGTGAGCACCGCGGAGATCACCGTCGCCTCTCGCTCCCCCATGCGCCAGGTGCTCCTCCAGGACCTGCCGTCCCTGGTCTGGGCCGCCAACCTCGCCGCCCTCGAACTGCACACCCCGCAGTGGCGCACCGCCCGCCAGGCCGAGGCCGACCGCCTCGTCTTCGACCTCGACCCCGGCGAGGGCGCGAGCGTGCTGGAGTGCCGCACGGTCGCCGACTGGCTCCGTGACCGGCTCGCCGAGGACGGCCTGACCGCGCTCCCCAAGACCTCCGGCTCCAAGGGCCTGCACCTGCTCGCCGCGCTGGAGCCCACCCCGTCACCGCAGGTCAGCGCCTACGCGAAGCGCCTGGCCCAGGAGGCGGAGGCCGCGCTCCCCGACCTCGCGCTCAGCAAGATGGCGCGTGCGCTGCGCCCCGGAAAGGTCTTCGTCGACCACTCGCAGAACAACCAGGCCAAGACCACCGCCGCCCCCTACACCCTGCGCGCCCAGCCCCGCCCCACCGTCTCGGCGCCGCTCGGCTGGGAGGAGCTGGCCCGCGCGCGGAGACCCGAGGATCTTGTGATGCTCGCCACAGACCTCCCCGACCGCGTCGCCGAGCACGGCGACCTCCTCGCCCCGCTCCTCGCCCCCGACGCAGCGCGGCCGCTCCCCGCCCCCGCCTGAGCGCTCGTACCCGGGGGGCGAACCCGAGCGCTCGGGCGGGGCCGCGGGAAGCGGCCGCCCGTGCCGTCGACTCGGGCTCGGCGCCCGGTCGTTGCCGGCTGCTGCTAGCTGCTGCTCGTCCCCCAGTCGTCGTCCATCGGCGTGCGCTGCCCGCGCAGCGCGCGGACCTTCTCGCTCACCGAGTCAGGCAGCCGGTGCCCGACCCGCTCGGTGACCGCGTCGGCCGCCTTCGTCGCCGCCTCCCGCCCGGTCTGCGCGGCGGCCTCGGTGGCGTTGCGGAAGGCCGGGTTGCCGGCGACCCGCTGCGCCGCCTCCCTGAGCCTCTCGTAGCGCTCGCGTCCCGCACGTGTCCCCAGCACGTAGCCGACGGCCATTCCCGCCGCGAACGTGAGCCGGTAGCGCATGGCTACACCCTTCTGTCGGTTCGGCACCGGCCCCGGTCACGGCCGTCTGCGACGGCCTCGCGAGGGCCGGTGCGGATACGGATTTCGGAGTACCCCCTGGCATGCGCTAATGTATTTCCCGCAGCGAGGGAACGCCCCCGGGAACGGGGCGCCGCGCCCGAGCAACGCAGTCCCGTGTAGCTCAATCGGCAGAGCAGCCGGCTGTTAACCGGCAGGTTACTGGTTCGAGTCCAGTCGCGGGAGCGGCAAGAAGGGGCCCCATCGGGGCCCCTTCTTTTGTGCCCCGTGCGTGCGCCCTGCGCGCGCCCGGGGCCGGGCGGCGGAGGCCGCAGCGAAGGTTTTCATGACCTTCGGGTCCGCATGCGGAACCGCGGGGACCGTGATCGAAGTCCTCTCCTGCGTACGGCTGCCCCCGGCGCGGGCGGCAGATCGTATGAGCGGCTATGCTGCGGCAGACGTGGCACGCACACACGTACACATGTACGTGGCATGCCGCGACGGGGCGGTAGCTCAGCAGGTTAGAGCAGCGGACTCATAATCCGTCGGCCGTGGGTTCGAGTCCCACCCGCCCCACCACAAGTCCCCTGGGCAGAACCGTTTCTGCCCGCGAAGACGCGAGAGCGGGGGCGGCCACTCCAACGTGGCCGCCCCCGCTCGGTCGTTGGGGCCAAGATCCAGTGGACGCGCAGTCGCCTTGGCCTCTTCCTGTGAGGCTGATCATGCCGAGGGGGTCGGAGCCGGGTTGGCTCCGGGCTCCAACTGCCCAGGTGTCACCTTGCTGTTTGGCGCCGTGACAGGGAGAGCGCGGCGGCGAGATGGCGGAGGTCGTGCAGGCGGACCGGTGGGCTCCCTCCCCGAACAGCCGGTGACCGGCCCGGAGATGGCGGAATCGGCCGGTGCGGCGGAGAAGGCTCCCGACTCGGTGGGCGATCGCGTCACGAGGCAAGCGACTTGCCTGATCTGGAGGGCCGGAATCGTCGCGGCGTCGAAGGTCGCGGAGGGGTCGGTCGGGGCGGACCTCAGGAGGCGAAGCGGCGGGCGATGCCGAGGGAACCGAAGTTGACGGTGGCGCCTGCGAGGCGGGCGCGAAGGAGTACGCCGGCGGTCCGGACGAGGATCATGGCCAGGACCATCAGGACGAACGCCGTGCCGTAGGTCTCGGCCGGGACGTGGTGCCGCATCGAGAACGTCATCAGGTCGCTGGTGAACCAGTGCGTCGAGCCGTAGGCGAAGCCCATGCGCAGGGCCATCGCGACCGTCCAGAGCGCGGCGTACGGCCAGCCCGCGACGGTGACCAGGCGCGAGTCGTCCGGGTCGCGGCGGACCTGGATCAGGGCGAGCGAGGCCAGGCCGAACAGCAGGCCGACCGCGAGTCCGGCCGCCTCGATCAGATGGGCCGTGCTCCCCGAGGGAATCTCCTTGAGGTACTTGAAGCCGACGCCCGCGACGATTCCCACGGGGAGCAGCAGCCGCCTGGCGTCCGGGCGCCGCGTGCCGAGCTGGGTGGCGAGGATCGCGACGAACACGCCGGTGTAGAGCAGGTAATCGCTGAGGCTCACGGTGTCTCCAGGGGTTCGGGCTTGCGGTCAACTACATCCGCAACGATGTATCTCACGAGATCCATCTGTCAAGATGGATCTGTGGAGATGCATAACCGGAGATGTATCTTGGAGGGGTGGAGATGAGCGACCTGTATCAACTCGGCCGACGCCTGGCCGAGATCGCCCTCGAGGACATGAGCGCCGACGTACCCGACCTCGCTCCCGGCGAGTTCCTGGTCCTCCAGGACCTGTACTTGAACGGAAGCAGCGCCGTGGGTGCCATCGCCAAGCGCGCCGGACTGGCCCAGAGCCGCGTCTCAACCAGCGTGCGCTCTCTGGCCGACCGCGGCTGGGTCGCCACCGAGGCCGACCCCGCCGACGGCCGCAGGACGCTGGTCGACCTGACCGAGGCCGTCCGCGCCGCCAGCAGGCAGCGCCGCGCCGGGCGCGCCGACAAGCCCCTGACCAACGCACTGGCCGAGGTGGACGACGAAGAGCGCGCCGGCCTCATCGCCGCGCTCGGCCGTCTCCACCAACTCCTCGTCGCCGACCACGCACCGCGCCGCTTCCCGGACACGACCACGCCGCGATCCGCCCGTTAGGCGTCGCCCCCTTTCCCGTCCGGCCTGCCCGGAATGCACAGTGAGTTCTGCGTCGTGTAAGGGGCATGTAACAGGTTTTCCCGTCATTTTGAGGCGGGCGCGGTCCCGTGATTACCTGACGAAGCGTCACGGGAATCCCCGATGGGGCCCGTTGTTCGCGCGATCGGCATGCATGCCAACTGGTGTGTGCCGCAACGTATTTATGCAATGAGGAGGATGAATTGCGTAGGTTCAAGCGTGCCGCAGTCGTCGGAATCGGCCTCCTGGCATTCTCCGGTGCCGCTGTCGGAGCCTCTCAGGCGGCTGACACTCCCCCGGAGGGCAAGGAGTACACCGTGCATGATGTCCACAACTGCGAGGAGGCAATAAACAAGTCGGTGAAGGAGCTTGGCACGCCTCCCGACGGCAAGGAATACGGCTACTCGTGCATGATGAACGGCGACATGACCGCGGCCGACCTCAGGTACAGCCACAAGTAACTCTTTCCTTGCAGTGAGGCACAGGCTCAACGAGTGACAATGCCTCATTGATTGCCGAGCGGCGAGGCTTCTGTCGTTGGCGGCTGGAGAGTGAGTTCACCAGCGCAACGGTCAGGGGCCTCGCTGCGCCACGATCCATTTCCTGTTCGCCGGGCCCGGTCTACCGGTTCGCGGCTTCGCGAGAGGCGGTCCGGTTGGCGCGGCCGACCGCGCGGCCCACCGCGTTGCGCACCGCGAGGCCCGGCCGGGTGCGGGGCACCATGAGCCTGGAGAGCGGCCCGACGCGTCGCTGCCGCGGGCCCACCTCGCGGCGGAGCCGGGACTCGTAGGCGGCGAAGGCGCGGGCGTGGTCACCGGGTTGGGCGGCGAGCTCTTCCGCGAGGGCGTAAGCGCCCGCCATCGCCATGCTGGATCCGTCGCCCAGCAGGGCTGTCGCCGCCGCCGCGTCCCCGAGCAGTACGACCCGTCCGCGGAACCACGAGGGCACCCGGACGGTGGTCAGGGGGTCGAAGTACGGAGCCGGGTGGTCGCGGAACGCCGCCACGAGCTCCGGTGCCCGCCACCGCACGTCGGCGTAGGCGTCGGCCACGGTCTGCTTGTGAAGGGCGACGTTCTTGCGGTCGTGGGGCGCCTGCGGTGCGGCCCGGAAGGTGAAGATCGCGAGTGGGGTGGTCCGCGAGGGATGCAGGACCAGCATCCGGTTCGGCACGGTCAGCATCGTCATCTCGGTCGGGTCCTCGATGGCGTCGGGTTCCAGCGGAACGGTCGCGCCGTACAGGCCCAGGTCGCCCGCGAACTGCCGCTCGGGGCCGAACACCAGGCGCCGCACGGTGGAGTGCATCCCGTCGGCGCCGACCACCAGGTCGAAGCGCCGTGGCGCGGACCGCCGGAAGGTGACGTCCACCCCGCCTTCGTCCTGGTCGAGAGCGGTGACCGTGTCGTCGAACAGGAACTCGGCCTCGGTCTGCGCCGACCGGTGGAGCACCTCGGACAGGTCGGCCCGGGTCACCTCGACCGTCGGCGCCTTGTCCGAGGCGAGCGGGAGTTGCAGGATTCGCCTGCCGTCGGGGTCGAGCAGGGTCAGCGACCGATTGCGGGTGGCGAGCTCGCGGAGCTGCGGGAGGACGCCCATGCGCTCGGCGACCGGGATGGCGGGCCCCTTCACGACGATCGCGCTGCCACCGGAGCGCAGGTGCCGGGCGTGCTCGACGACCGTCGGCCGGTATCCGTTCCGGGAGAGCCAGTACGCGAGTGCGGGCCCTGCGATTCCGGCACCGACTATCAGCACCTCGGGCTTCTTCATGACGATGGCCTCTCGGAGTGTCGGTGACCAGGCCCCGGCGAGTGCCGGGCCGGGTCTGAGGGGGCGGCGGCACGGGGCGGTGCGGCCGGACCAAGGTACGATCGATTTCGTACCTCTCGCACCTCAGAGAAGCACGCCCTTCAGGTACGATGCAAGTCGTACGTGAAGGAGGTGCGGCGTGGCCGGGAGGAACCTGGTCGGCCCGGAGGCCGATGCGCTCGATCTGGGTGCGGTGTTCCGTGCCCTCGCCGATGAGCACCGTCGTTCGGTGATGGCGGAGTTGGCCGCCGACCGCGGCGACAGCGAGCGGGGCTGCAACTCGTTCGATCTTCCGGTCTCGAAGCAGACCCAGACCCACCACTTCCGGGTCCTGCGCGAGGCAGGTCTCATCGAGGAGATCGACTACGGCAACCGCAAGGGCATCCGGCTACGGCGCGCGGACGTCGAGAAGAGGTTCCCCGGGCTGCTCGCCCTCCTGGGCGCAGAGTCCCCGGGCGGTACCGCTCCTCGCTGAGCACCGCTGATCGCATCGGAGGGGAGCCCCGCGCGCGTCACCACGTGTCGATGAAGGGGCGCGGGGTGTGCGGGGGTTCGGGGGCCTCGGCGGACATCAGGCTCGCGGTGATCCAGCGGCGGGTGTCGGCCGGGTCGATCACGTCGTCCACGTCGAAGACGGTGGCGGCGCTGAGGGCGCGGCCGCGTTCGTAGGCGGCGTCGAGGAGTTCGTCGTAGGCGCGCTGCCGTTCCGCCGGGTCGGCGATGGCCTCCAGCTCGCGGCGGAAGCCGAGGCGCACCGCCCCCTCAAGCCCCATCGGGCCGAGTTCGCCCGTGGGCCAGGCCACGGTGGCGGCCGGTGTGCGCAGGCCGCCACCCGCCATGGCCATCGCGCCGAGCCCGTACGCCTTGCGCAGCACCACGGCGCAGAGTGGCACGGTCAGGCGCGCTCCGCCCACGAAGAGCCTGCCGAAGTGCCGTACGGTCGCGGTCTTCTCGGAGTCGGGGCCGACCATGAAGCCCGGGGTGTCGATGAGCGAGAGCACCGGGAGGCGGTGGGCCTCGCAGAGTTGGAGGAAGCGCGCGGCCTTGTCCGCCGCGTCGCTGTCGATCGCGCCGCCCAGGTGCGCGGGGTTGTTGGCGAACAGGCCGAGGGGGCGCCCCTCCACGCGGGCGAGCGCGGTGATGACGCCGGCGCCGAAGTCGCGGCGCAGCTCCATGACCGAGCCGGTGTCGGCGAGGCCGTGCACGGCGCGGCGGATGTCGTAGGCGCGCACGCGGTTCTCGGGGACGACGTGCCGGAGGAGGCGCGGGTCGGGTGCCTCCCAGGGCTCGTCCTGGGACAAGTGGCCCCGGAAATAGGCGAGATAGCGACGTGCGGCCTCCGCCGCCTCCGTCTCGTCGGCCGTGACCAGGTCGATGACGCCGTTGGGCGCCTGGTCGGAGACGGGGCCGATCTCCTCGGGGAGGTACCGGCCCAGGCCGCCGCCCTCGATCATGGCCGGGCCTCCCATGCCGATGCACGCGTCCTCGGTGGCGATGACGGCGTCGCAGCAGCCGAGCAGCGCGGCGTTCCCCGCGAAGCAGCGGCCCGAGGCGATGCCGACGGTGGGCACGAGGCCGTTGAGGCGGGCCAGCGCGCCGAAGGTGTGCACCGAGAGCCCGGCGGTCTCGCCCGCGCCGAGGTCGGTGTCGCCGGGGCGCCCGCCGCCGCCCTCGGCGAACAGCACCACGGGCAGCCGGCGCCTGAGCGCGATCTCCAGCATCCGGTCGGTCTTGGCGTGGTTGAGGACGCCCTGCGTACCGGCCAGCACGGTGTAGTCGTAGGCGAGGACGGCGCACTGGCGGCCGCCGATCGCGCCGAGCCCGGTGACCATCCCGTCGGCCGGGGTGGAGGCGATCAGGTCGTCGAGGGAGCGGCGTTTGCGCTGGCCGGCGACGGTGAGAGCGCCGTACTCGGTGAAGGTGCCCGGGTCGCAGAGCGCCTCGACATTCTCGCGCGCGGTGCGCTTGCCGCGCGCGTGCCGCCTGGCCACCGCCTCGGGGCGCGCCTCGTCGCGGGTGGCGGCGTGCCGGCGGAGTGCCTCGGCGAGGTCGGGGCGTATCGCGTCGGGGTCGGGCCCCGCGTCGTGCGCGGCCCCTTCCGCCGCGTCCCGCGAGGGCACGAGGGTGGCGAGCGGGTCGCCCTCGCCGACGGTGTCGCCGGGGATCACGTGGATCTCCCGCACCGTGCCGGGCGCCGGGGCCTCCAGCACGTGCTCCATCTTCATGGCCTCCAGGACCAGTACGGGGCCGCCCGCGGGCACCGTCTCGCCGGGCGCCGCCTCGATGGCGATCACGGTGCCGGCGGAGGGGGCGCGCACGGTGGCGGCGCCGTCCGGGTCGCCCGGGTCGTCCGCGTGCTCGTGATCCCCGGCCTCCGGTGGGCGTTCCGCCTCCGGGAGGAGTTCCGCCAGGTGCCGGTCGAGGAAGCGGGTGGTGCAGGCGCCGCGTACGAAGTCCGGGTGGGCCAGCACGGCGCGCAGCAGCCCGGTGTTGCACTCGGGGCCCTGCACCGTGAACTCGTCCAGGGCGCGCTCCAGCCGTGCCGCCGCCGCGTCCAGTCCTCCGCGCGGCGTGTGCGCGACGACCTTGGCCAGCAGCGAGTCGTACCGTTCCGTGGTGCGCGCGCCCGCCGTGCCGTGCGTGTCCACGCGGATGCCGGGCCCCGTGGGCGGCTGGAACGCGGTGAGGGTGCCCGAGGTGGCGCGCGGCACGCCGTCCCTGCCGGTGCGCTCCAGGTTGACCCTGGCCTGCACGGCGCAGCCGCGCGGCGCGGGCACGCGGTCCTGGGTGAGGCCCTGATCTGCGAGGGATTCGCCCTGCGCGAGACGGAGTTGGGCGGCGACGAGGTCGATGCCGGTGACCTCCTCCGTGACCGTGTGCTCGACCTGGAGTCGCGGGTTGACCTCGATGAAGAACAGTTCCTCGCCCTCCCGCGCGTCGAGGTCGAGCAGGAACTCCACGGTGCCCAGGCCCCGATAGCGCAGCCCCCGCGCGAGCCGCAGCGCACAGTCCGCCATCCGCTCCCTGACGCCGTCGGGAAGCGCGGGCGCTGGCGCCGTCTCGATCAGCTTCTGGTGCCTGCGCTGCACGGAGCAGTCGCGGTCGCCGAGCTGCGCCGCCTCGCCCGTGCCGTCGCCGATGATCTGCACCTCCAGGTGGCGGGCGCGCGGCACGAGCCGTTCCACGCCCAACGAGCCGTCGCCGAAGGCGCGTCGGGCCTCGGAGCGGCAGCGCTCGTACGCCGTCGCCAGCTCGTCCGCCCCGTACACAGCCCGCATCCCGCGCCCTCCCCCGCCGTGCAGGGCCTTGACCATCACCGCGGCGCCCGGGCCCTGCGCGCGCAGGAAGTCCCGCGCCTCGTCGAGGGTCGCGGCGCCTGGGGTGGCGGGCAGCACAGGGAGGCCGTGCTCGGCGGCGGCGGCGCGGGCGCGGGACTTGTCGCCGAGGAGCCGCAGCAGCTCGGGCGGCGGGCCCGCGAAGGCGAGCCCTGCCTCCTCGCAGGCCGCGGCGAACTCCGCGTTCTCGCTGAGGAAGCCGTACCCGGGGTGCACCAGCGCGCAGCCGGTGCGCCGCGCGATGTCCACGAGCTGCGCGCCGTCCAGATAGCCGTCCGCGCCTTCGGCGTCCCCGTGCTTGAGCAGCTCGGCCTGGGAGGCGAGGCGGATGTGCGGCGCCTCGCGGTCCTCCGGCGTGTAGGCGGCGACCGTACGCAGGCCGAGCTCGGCGGCGGCGCGGTGGATCCGGAGGGCGATCTCGCCGCGGTTGGCGATCAGTACGCCGCGCGGGGCCGCGCCGTGCGGGTCGCCGCGCTCGCTCCGTACCTGCTGCTCCTGCATGAAGTCGCGTGCCCCTTCAGGTGGTTGTTCCGGTCGTGGCGGTAAGCACCCGCTCACGCTAAGTCCGCGCAGCGCACGTGGGCAGGGGTCGGAGCGGGGAAAGATCCGCCGGGGTGTGATCCTCGGAGTGGTGAGCTCCTTTCTCTCCGCCGCGCCGCAGGCCCTGCTGACCGAGGCGGTGCCCGTCGCGCTGCTCGCCGTGGTGCTGGTCTGCGCCGTGCTGCGGCCGCGCGGACTGCCCGAGGCCGCGGCTGCGGTGCCCGCCGCCTTCCTGGTGGTCGCGTGCGGGGCGGTGTCGCCGCACGCCGCGTGGGAACAGGTGCGCGGGCTCCTCCCCGTGGTGGGCTTCCTCGCCGCCGTCCTCGTATTGGGGCGGCTGTGCGCTGACGAGGGGCTGTTCACGGCGGCGGGCGACGCGGTGGCCCGGTGGTGCCGGGGCGAGCCGAAGCGGCTGCTGTCCGGGGTGTTCGGCGTGGCGGCCGCGGTCACCGCGGTGCTCAGCCTGGACGCGACGGTGGTGCTGCTCACGCCGGTGGTGCTGGCGACGGCGGCCCGCGCGGGCATGCGGGCGAGGGCGCCGCTGTACGCCACCGCGCATCTGGCGAATTCGGCCTCGCTCCTGCTGCCGGTCTCCAACCTGACCAATCTGCTGGCCCTTTCGGCCGCCGGGCTCTCCTTCACCCGCTTCGCCGCGCTGATGGCGCTGCCCTGGCTGGCCGCTCTCGCGGTGGAGTACGCGGTGCTGCGCCGGTACTTCCGTACGGAGCTGGAGACGCCGCCCGAGAGGCGCGGGGAGCCTCCGGAGCGGCCCCGGGTGCCGCGCTTCGCGCTCGCCGTCCTGCTGCTCACCCTCGCCGGATTCCTGCTGACCTCGCTGGTCGGGGCCGCGCCCGGCTGGGCGGCAGCGGCGGGCGCGCTGGTGCTGGCCGTCCGCGCGCTGCGGCGGCGCACGGTGTCGGTGCGCGGCCTCGTGGGCTCGGCGGCTCCGATGTTCTGCCTGTTCGTGCTGGCCCTGGGTGTGGTGGTGCAGGGCGTCGTGGCCGGCGGCCTCGGCGACGTACTGGAGCGGCTGCTGCCCTCCGGCGACGGCCTGCCCGCGCTGCTCGGCGTCGCGGCGCTGGCCGCACTCGCCGCGAACGTGATCAACAACCTGCCCGCCGTACTGGCCCTGCTCCCGCTCGCGGCGCCGGGCGGCGCGGGCCCGGTGCTGGCCGTGCTGATCGGCGTCAACGTGGGGCCGAACCTCGGGTACGCGGGCTCGCTGGCCACCCTGCTGTGGCGGCGCATCCTGCACCGGCACGGGATCGAGCCCGGACTGCGGAGGTTCACCGTGCTCGGACTGCTGACCGTTCCCGCCTCGCTGGTCGCGGCGACGGTCGCGCTGTGGGCGGGGCTGCGGGTGCTCGGCGCCTGACCGCCCCTCTCTTCACCGGATCTGTCAATGATGGTTGACGCGCCCTCGCTGTCACCCTAGGTTGACAGCATGGACGGATCGGGAGCACGGGACGCGGCGGGGACCGCGCAGGACGCGCTCAGCGGCGACCCCCGCGTGGGACTGCGCGCCGTGGCCGCGCTGCGGCGGCTGACCGAGCGGCTGGAGGCACTCCAGGTCGACGGCGCCCGTACGCAGGGCTGGTCCTGGGACGAGATCGGGGCCGCCCTCGGCGTGAGCCGGCAGGCGGTGCACAAGAAGCACGCGAAGCGGGCGGCGACCGCGGCGGCGGAAGCGGACACCAAGGGGAGGTAGGGACCGCGATGTTCGAGAGGTTCACGGGACAGGCGCGCCAGCTCGTCATCGGCGCACAGGAGGAGGCCCGCGCGCTGGGCCACGACCGGATCGGCACCGAGCACCTGCTGCTCGGTGCGCTGCTCTGGCCCGAACAGCCGGGCGCGGCCACCCTGATACGCCTCGGGGCGAGCGCCGAGGACTGCCGGGCGGCGATGGCCTCGCTGTCCGGGCCGCGCGGCGACGCACTGGACGAGGAGGACGCGGAGGCGCTGAAGGCGCTGGGCATCGACCTGGCGGAGGTCAGGCGCCGCGCGGACGACGCCTTCGGCAGCGGCGCGCTGGACGCCGCTGCGCCCGAAGCCGGCCGCAAGCAGCGCGGACTCTTCGGCCTGGGCCGCCGCAGGGGCGCGGACGACGGGAGGCCGAGCGGAAAGCCGAACGGGAGGCCGAAGGGGCACATCCCCTTCACCGCGCGCGCCAAGAAGGCGCTGGAGCTGTCACTGCGCGAGGCGGTCGCGCGCAACGACCGCACCATCGGGGTCGAGCACATCGTGCTGGCCCTGCTGCGCGGCGAGGACGCCACCACGCGCGAGCTGCTCGAACGGCTCGGGCTCGCGCCGCGGGAGGCGCGCGAGGCGGTGCTGGCGGATCTGCGGAAGGCGGCCTGAGGGAACCGGCTCGGGGAAGCCGACCTGGTGGAACCGCCCGCGCCGCCGCGCAGTTGACGAGCGGGGTGACTGCGGTTTTGATAGTTGAAGCTTGTACCATCTTGGTCGGCGTCCCCGACCCCCACGCAAAAGGAGAGGACCGTGGCCTCCCAGATCGACGTCCGCCCCGCGGCCGGCCGCTTCCAGACCCGGACCGGATGGCTGGACTCCCGGCACTCCTTCTCGTTCTCCCGGCACTGGGACCCGGCCAACACCCACTTCGGGCTGCTGCTGGTCTCCAACGACGACGTGGTCGCGCCGGGCCAGGGCTTCGACACCCACCCGCACCGGGACATGGAGATCGTGACCTGGGTGCTGGACGGCGGGCTCGTGCACCAGGACTCCGAGGGGCACAACGGCGTCATCTACCCGGGCCTGGCCCAGCGGATGAGCGCCGGCACCGGCATCCTGCACAGCGAGAAGAACGACTCCTGGACGCTGACCGGCGAGCCGGAGCACAAGGACCCGGTGCACTTCATACAGATGTGGACCCTCCCGGACGAGGAGGGCATCAAGCCCGGTTACGAACAGCTCGACATCAACGACCAGTTGGACAAGGGCGACTGGACGGTGCTGGCCTCCGGGATGCCGCGGTACGCGGACGAGCGGGCCATCACCATCCGGCAGAAGCACGCCGCGCTGCACGTGGCGCGGGTGCGCCCCGGCAAGTCGGTGCACCTGGCCACCGCCCCGTACGTGCACGTCTACATGGCGAGCGGCGTCGGCGAGCTGGAGGACGGCACCTCGATGGCCACGGGCGACGCGCTGCGGATCACCGGGGCCGAGGGGCAGCGGTTCACGGCGGGGCCGACCGGGGCCGAGCTGCTGATGTGGGAGATGACGGCGGCGGTCGCCACGCGCTGACCACCGCGCGGGGCCGTCCCCCGGGCTACGGCGGGAGCACGGTGCGAGCCGGTACCGGGCGTCGGAGGGCTCGACGGCGTAAGGCATCATTCCGGGCATGGGGATAGTCGCCGGTCTGGACAGTTCAGCCGAGTACACGCGCATCGTCGTCTGCGACGCGGACACGGGCGCCGTCATCAGACAGGGCCACGCTGAGCATCCCGAGGAGCGGGACGACCCGCAGAGCTGGCTGGTCTCGCTGGGCCAGGCGGCGGGTTCGGGGCAGCTCGCCGACGTACAGGCGATCGGCGTCTCGGCGCAGCAGCAGGGGCTGATCGCGCTGGACGAGGCGGGCGACCCGGTCCGCGGCGCGCTCCTCGGCAACGACCGGCGCACCCAGACGGCGGCGGCCGACCTGATCGACGCACTGGGCGGGCGTACGGCGTGGGCGCAGGCCGTCGGCGCCGTGCCGCAGGCCGGGCACCCCATATCCAAGCTGCGCTGGCTCGCGCGGAACGAGCCGGAGGCGGCGGCGCGGATCAGCGAACTCCTCCAGCCGCACGACTGGCTGGTGTGGCAGCTTCTGGGCAGGCCGCCGCGGCGGATCACCGACCGCGGCGACGCCTCGGGCACCGGCTACTGGTCGGCGGCCACCGGCACCTACCGCCCCGACCTCATCGAGCTGGCCCTCGGCCACCACGTACGGCTGCCCGAGGTGATCGGTCCCGCCGAGGTCGCCGGGCAGACCCCCGAGGGCCTGCTGATCTCCGCGGGGACGGGCGAGACCATGGCCGCCGCGTTCGGGCTCGGGGTCGACCAGGGCGACGCGGTGATCTCGCTGGGGGCCTCGGGCTCGGTGTTCGCGGTGCACCACGAGGCGCTGGCCGACCCGACGGGGACGATCACCTCGTACGCGGACGCCACCGGCATGCATCTGCCCGCTGTGCGGACGCTGAACGCGACGCGGGTGCTGCGCGGTACGGCGCAGATGCTGGGCACCGACCTGGACGGGCTCTCCGAGCTGGCCCTCCAGTCCACGCCCGGCGCCTCGGGCCTGGTGATGCTCCCGTATCTGGAGGGCGAGGCCACGCCCCAACTCCCGCACACGGCGGGCTCGCTGCACGGTCTGCGCAGGGAGAGCATGCAGCCCGAGCACCTCGCGCGCGCGGCGGTCGAGGGCATGCTGTGCGGGCTCGCCGACGCGCTCGGGGTGCTGCGGGCGCGCGGCGTCGAGGTGCGGCGGGTGTTCCTGCTCGGGCAGGCGGCGGGGCTGCCCGCTGTGCAGGCGGCCGCGCCCGGGCTGTTCGGCGCGCAGGTCGTGGTGCCGCAGCCGGCCGACTACACGGCGCTGGGCGCCGCACGCCAGGCCGCATGGGCGGTACAGGGCGGCGCCGAGCCGCCGCGGTGGCCCGCGCCCGCGTGCCAGATCTTCGAGCCGGGCGAGGAGCTGCCCGTCGGCCAGGCAGTCCGCCAGCAGTACGTGACCGTCCGCGAGGAGAACCACCCGGGGGCGTTCGCCTGACAAGTGAGGGGTTCCCCTCGCGGGCTGAGCAACCTGGAGGGGCCCCCTCAGTCCAGGTAACCCCTCAACTGGTCGGCGAAGGCGTGGTCGCGGAGTTTGTTCAGGGTCTTGGACTCGATCTGGCGGATGCGTTCGCGGGTGACGCCGAAGAGGCGGCCGATCTCCTCCAGGGTGCGGGGGCGGCCGTCGGCCAGGCCGTAGCGGAGCTGGACCACCTTGCGCTCGCGCTCGCCCAGCGTGGAGAGCACTGCCTCCAAGTGCTCGCGGAGGAGGAGGAACGCGGCCGACTCCACCGGCGAGGGCGCGTCGCCGTCCTCGATCAGGTCGCCGAGGTTGACGTCGTCCTCCTCGCCCACGGGCGCGTGCAGCGACACCGGCTCCTGGGCGAGCCGCAGCACCTCGGTGACCCGCTCCTCGGTGAGGTCGAGCTGACCGGCGACCTCCTCGGCCGAGGGCTCGTAGCCGCGCTCCTGGAGCATCCTGCGCTGCACCCGTACGACCCGGTTGATCAGCTCGACGACGTGCACCGGGACGCGGATGGTGCGGGCCTGGTCGGCGAGGGCGCGGGACATGGCCTGGCGTATCCACCAGGTCGCGTACGTGGAGAACTTGTAGCCCCGCGCGTAGTCGAACTTCTCCACCGCGCGGATCAGCCCGAGGTTCCCCTCCTGGACCAGGTCCAGCATGGTCAGTCCGCGGCCCACGTACCGCTTGGCCACCGAGACCACCAGGCGCAGGTTGGCCTCGATGAGGCGGCGCTTGGCGATGCGGCCGAGGACGACGAGCTGGTCGAGTTCCAGGGCGAGTTCGCTGTCCAGGTCGAAGGCCGAGGCGAGCTTCTCCTCGGCGAACAGCCCGGCCTCCACGCGGCGCGCGAGCTCCACCTCGTCGGCGGCGGAGAGCAGCGGGATGCGCCCGATCTCGCGCAGGTACTGCCGGAAGAGATCGGCCGAGGGTCCGGTGCCTGCCGCCGCCTCCTGCTTGCCGGCGCCCGGTCCCTGACCGGCCTCCGGCGCCTCGGCCGTCTCGTGGGTCTCCGCCGTCTCGTGGGTGTCCGCCGTCTCCTGCGTGTCCGCGGCCGCCGGTGCGTGCGCCGGGTCCGCGGGGTCGGCCGCCTCCGGTGCGCCGGGCGGCGCCTCCGCCGTCTCGGCCCCGGGCGGTCCCGGCTGCACGGGGACCGCTTCGAGCGCCGGTCCTGGCGGCGTGGGCACTCCGGGCGCCGCCGTCGGGGCGGCGGGAGCCGCGCTGGTCAGGGTCTGGGTCTGCACGGGGGCGACCTCCAGGGTGATCGCTGCCGGGTCGGGGGGCGGCGTGCCAGACGGGGACGGCGGCGGCCGGCGCGCCGTCCGTGCATGCAGTTGCGGGTCGCGCTCCGCGGGCTCTCCGGCTCCTTCGCGCCATGCGCCGCGGCGCTCCGGGGACTCGGGCACCGGGACCCAGTGTGGAGTACGACACACGCCCGCCACGAGGGTCGTGCGGCCAGTTTTTGCACGGGCTGCTGATGCACCGGGCACGGAGGGCGACGACCCTGCGTTCCGAAGCCGGCGGGCCCGCGGCGCGGGCGCTGGCGCCCCGGGACCGCCCGGCGCGGGCCGGTTACGGTCGGCCTTATGCACCGCACCCAGGGCACCCTCGGCAGTCTCGGCATGTACGACCCTTCCGACATCGAGCGCTGGGCGCCTGAGCCGGACAAGCGCCCCGGGCGCACCGCGTTCCAGCGCGACCGCGGCCGGGTGCTGCACTCGGCCGCGCTGCGCCGGCTGTCGGGCAAGACGCAGCTCGTCGCGCCGGGCTCCAGCGACCAGGCGTGGGACGCCAGCCCCCGTACGCGGCTCACGCACTCGCTGGAGTGCGCGCAGGTGGGCAGGGAGCTGGGCGCGGCGCTCGGCTGCGACCCCGACCTGGTCGAAGTGGCGTGCCTGGCGCACGATCTGGGCCACCCGCCGTTCGGGCACAACGGGGAGCGGGTGCTCGGCGAGGTCGCCGAGCCCTGCGGCGGCTTCGAGGGGAACGCGCAGTCGCTGCGGCTGCTCTCCCGCATCGAGCCGAAGCGCTTCGTGGACACCGGCACCGACCGCCTCGCCGGGGTCCCGGTGAACGGCCGCCGGGTGTCGGTCGGGCTCAATCTGACCCGCGCCGCGCTGGACGCGGCCACCAAGTACCCCTGGCCGCGCGGCGGGCGGCCGGGCGCGCCCGACTCGCCGAAGTTCGGGGTGTACGAGGACGACCTGCCGCTCTTCCACTGGATGCGGCGCGGCGCACCGGACCACCGCAGATGCTTCGAGGCCCAGGTCATGGACTGGTCGGACGATGTCGCGTACTCGGTGCACGACGTCGAGGACGGCCTGCACGCCGGGCACATCGACCCCAATCTGCTGATGGCGGAGCCGGAGCGGCAGGACATCTTCGCGCTGGCGGCCTCCCGCTACGCGCCGGGCGCGGATCCGGCCGAACTGGCCGCCGCGCTCGACCGGTTGCTGGAGATGGACTGGTGGCCGCACGGCTATGACGGCTCGGCCGCGGCACAGGCCCGGCTCAAGGACGCCACCAGCCAGCTCATCGGCCGCTTCTGCCTGGAGGCCGAGGGCGCGACCCGCCGCAGGTACGGCTCGGGCCGGCTGACCAGGTACGCGGCCGAGCTCGTGGTGCCCGAGGGCGTCCGCCTGGAGTGCGCGGTGCTGAAGGCGGTGGCCGACCGGTATGTGATGCAGCGCCCGTCGCTGGAGCGCCTGCGGGCCGAACAGCGCGAGGTGCTCGGCGAGTTGGCAGAGGCCCTGGTGGCGCGGGCGCCCGAGGGGCTCGACCCGCAGTTCAGGGCGCTGTACGCGGAGGCGGACGACGCGGCGGCGCGGCTGCGCGTGGTGGTGGACCAGATCGCCTCGCTCACCGACTCGGCGGCCCGCACCCTGCACGCGCGCCTGACCGGGATGCGGTGAGGCGGCGTACGGAAGGAGGCGGAGGGTGCGGCGGTACGAGGCGTACGGAACCGCACGCCCGGCGGCCGCGTCCACGGTGCGGTACTGCGTCTGGAGCATGCGGACGGGGAAAAGCCGCCGGATGCCCGCACCGTGTTCCTGGAGTGCGGGCGCCCGGAGCGTGCACGGGAAGGGGACCGGCCGCCCGTGTCCCCCTTCCCGCGTACGCGCCGATGCGGGACGCTCGCCTGTGAACTGTGTCCGTCGGGGGGTATGCGAGGAGGCATCAAGTGGTCGACGCACACCGCACGTTCGTCATCGTCGGCGGAGGGCTCGCCGGTGCGAAAGCCGCGGAGACGCTGCGGTCCGAGGGGTTCACCGGGCGCGTCATCCTGATCGGCGACGAACGCGACCACCCGTATGAGCGCCCCCCGCTGTCCAAGGGCTATCTGACCGGCTCCGACGAGCGCGACAGCGTCTTCGTGCACCCTCCCGCCTGGTATGCGGGCGCCGACATCGAGCTGCACCTGGGCCAGCCCGCCGTGCAGCTCGACCGCGCGGCCAAGACGGTGCGGCTCGGCGACGGCACCCGCATCCACTACGACCGGCTGCTGCTGGCCACCGGCGCCGAGCCGCGCCGCCTCGACATCCCCGGCACCGACCTGGTCGGCGTGCACCACCTGCGCAGGCTCGCGCACGCCGACAGGCTGCGCGGCCGTCTTGAGGCGCTGGGCAGGGAGAACGGCCATCTGGTGATCGCGGGCGCCGGGTGGATCGGCCTGGAGGTGGCCGCCGCGGCGCGCTCGTACGGCGCCGAGGTCACCGTCGTGGAGCCCGAGCCGACCCCGCTGCACAGCATCCTGGGCCCCGAGCTCGGCAGCCTCTTCACCGACCTGCACCAGGAGCACGGCGTCCGCTTCCACTTCGGCGCGCGGCTCACCGAGATCGCCGGGCAGGACGGCCTCGTGCAGCGCGCGCTCACCGACGACGGGGACGAGCACCCCGCGCACGACGTGCTGGCCGCCATCGGCGCGGCCCCGCGCACCGCGCTCGCCGAGGCCGCGGGCCTGGAGCTGGCGCCGCGCCCCGGCGGCGGCATCGCGGTGGACGCCGCGCTGCGCACCTCCGACCCGGACGTGTACGCGGCGGGGGACGCGGCCGCCGTGGACCACCCGCTGCTGGGCGAGCGGCTGCGCGTGGAGCACTGGGCCAACGCGCTCAACGGCGGCCCGGCCGCGGCCCGCGCGATGCTCGGGCAGGAGGTGTCCTACGACCGGCTGCCGTACTTCTTCTCGGACCAGTACGACGTGGGCCTGGAGTACAGCGGGTACGCCCCGCCCGGCGCGTACGACCAGGTGGTGTGCCGCGGGGACGTCAGCAAGCGGGAGTTCGTGGCGTTCTGGCTGCGCGACGGCCGGGTGCTGGCCGGGCTGAACGTGAACGTGTGGGACGTGACCGGGGACGTGCAGCAGCTCATCCGCTCCGGCGCGCAGGTGGACACCCAGGCGCTGGCCGACCCGGAGGTGCCGCTCGGGTCGCTCGCCGGGAAGTGAGGCGCCGCACCACCGCCCGCCACACCTCCACCCACTGAGAACAAAAGGGATAAATTGCCCCTGGTTCCGATGTGCGACCGGCACGGCGAAGGGCAGTGAATTCCTGATGGCGAAGTCCGGCAAGTCCAAGCAGAGCGTGGCCGAGCAGTTCGTCGACACCCTGGAGCGCACCGGGGTGAAGCGGCTGTACGGGGTGGTGGGCGACTCCCTCAACCCGATCGTGGACGCGGTGCGCCGCAGCACCGAGGTCGACTGGGTGCAGGTGCGCCACGAGGAGGTCGCCGCGTTCGCGGCGGGGGCCGAGGCGCAGGTCGCGGGGCGGCTCGCGGCCTGCGCCGGGTCCTGCGGCCCCGGCAACCTGCACCTGATCAACGGCCTCTTCGACGCGCACCGCTCCATGGCGCCCGTGCTGGCGCTGGCCTCGCACATCCCGAGCAGCGAGATCGGCACGGGCTTCTTCCAGGAGACACACCCGGAGCGGCTCTTCCAGGAGTGCAGTTACTACAGCGAACTGATCTCCAGCCGCCATCAGATGCCCCGCGTCCTCCAGACGGCGGTCCAGCACGCGGTCGGCCGCCAGGGCGTCAGCGTGGTGACGCTGCCCGGCGACGTCGCCTCGGAGGAGGCGCCCGAGGCCCCCGAGGAGCACGCGATCGTGACGCAGCGCCCCTCCGTACGCCCCGGCGACGAGGAGGTGGACGCGCTGGCCCGCATGATCGACGAGGCCGACAAGGTCACGCTCTTCTGCGGCAGCGGCACACGCGGCGCGCACGAGCAGGTCATGCGCCTCGCCGAGCGGGTCAAGTCGCCGGTGGGGCACGCGCTGCGCGGCAAGGAGTGGATCCAGTACGAGAACCCGTACGACGTCGGCATGAGCGGGCTGCTCGGCTACGGCGCCGCGTACGAGGCCACCCACGAGTGCGATCTGCTGATCCTGCTGGGCACGGACTTCCCGTACAACGCCTTCCTGCCGAAGGACTGCAAGATCGCGCAGATCGACGTACGGCCCGAACACCTCGGGCGGCGCACCAAGCTGGACCTCGCGGTGTGGGGCGATGTGCGCGAGACCCTGGACTGCCTGACCCCGCGGGTGCGCGAGAAGCACGACCGCGGCTTCCTCGACAAGATGCTGAAGAAGCACGCCGACGCGCTGGAGGGCGTGGTCAAGGCGTACACGAGGAAGGTGGAGAAGCACACGCCGATCCACCCCGAGTACGTGGCGTCGGTCCTGGACGAAGTGGCCGACGACGACGCGGTGTTCACCGTCGACACCGGCATGTGCAACGTGTGGGCCGCGCGCTATCTCACGCCGAACGGGCGCCGCCGCGTCATCGGCTCCTTCACGCACGGCTCGATGGCGAACGCGCTGCCCCAGGCCATCGGCGCCCAGTTCACCGACCGCAAGCGGCAGGTCGTCTCGATGTCCGGGGACGGCGGCTTCTCGATGCTGATGGGCGACTTCCTGACGCTGGTGCAGTACGACCTGCCGGTGAAGGTCGTGCTCTTCAACAACTCCTCGCTGGGCATGGTCGACCTGGAGATGATGGTCGACGGCATGCCCGCGTACGGGACCTCGTACAGGGAGACCGACTACGCGGCGATCGCCAAGGCAGCGGGCGCCTGGGGCACGCGGGTGGAGAAGCCGAAGGACATCGCCGGCGCCCTCAAGGACGCCTTCCGGCACAAGGGCCCGGCGCTGGTGGACATCGTGACCGACCCGAACGCGCTCTCCCTCCCGCCCAAGATCACGCGGGAGCAGGTCAGCGGCTTCGCGCTGAGCGCCGGGAAGACGGTGCTGGAGGGCGGCGTGGGGCGGATGGTGCAGCTCGCGCGCAGCAACCTGCGGAACATCCCGCGGCCGTAGCGGGCTCCGGGGCGCGGCGGGTCCCGGAGCCGCAGCGGGGCCCGGGGCCGCGGCGGGGGCCCGGGGCGCCTGGGGTGTCGGTGGGGCGCCGTAGACTGCTGGGGTGGCTGGAAGGATCAATGACGAGGACGTGAAGGCGGTACGGGACGCGGTTCCGATCGACGCCGTCGTGTCCGAGTATCTCCAGTTGCGGAACGCGGGCGGGGGCAACCTCAAGGGCCTCTGCCCCTTCCACGACGAGAAGTCGCCGTCCTTCCACGTGAGCCCCAGCAAGGGCTTCTTCCACTGCTTCGGCTGCCAGGAGGGCGGCGACACCCTCGCCTTCCTGATGAAGGTCGACCACCTCTCCTTCGCCGAGGCCGTGGAGCGGCTGGCGGGCCAGGCCGGGATCACCCTGCGGTATGAGGAGGGCGGGTACGGCCGCGCGAGCCAGCAGGGCGAGCGCACCCGGCTGATCGAGGCGCACCGCGAGGCCCAGAAGTTCTACGCCGAGCAGCTCGGCGGCGCCGAGGCCGAGGTCGCCCGCCGCTTCCTCACCGACCGCGGCTTCGACGAGGAGGCGGCGCTCCACTTCGGCATCGGCTATGCGCCCGCCGGGTGGGACCACCTGGTGCGCTTCCTGCGCGGCCGCGGCTTCTCCGACAAGGAGCTGACCCTCTCCGGGCTGGCCCAGGAGGCGCGCAACGGCCGCCCCATCGACCGCTTCCGCGGCCGCCTGATGTGGCCGATCCGCGACATCACCGGCGAGGTCGTCGGCTTCGGCGCGCGGCGGCTGCGCGAGGACGACCAGGGCCCGAAGTATCTGAACACCCCCGAGACGCCGATCTACCACAAGTCCCATGTGCTGTACGGGATCGATCTCGCCAAGAAGGAGATCGCCAAGGCCAACAGGGCGGTCGTGGTCGAGGGGTACACCGACGTCATGGCCTGCCACCTCGCCGGTGTGCGGAACGCCATCGCCACCTCAGGCACGTCCTTCGGCGAGGGCCACATCAAGATCCTCCGCCGGCTGCTGATGGACAACGCGCAGTCCGAGGTCGTCTTCACCTTCGACGGCGACGCGGCGGGCCAGAAGGCCGCGCTGCGCGCGTTCGAGGACGACCAGAAGTTCGCCGCGCGCACCTCGATCGCGATCACGCCGGGCGGGATGGACCCCTGCGACCTGCGGCTCGCGCAGGGCGACGCGGCGGTGCAGGAGGTCGTGGACGGGCGCTCCCCGCTCTTCGAGTTCGCGATCCGGCGGATAGTGGAGCAGCACAACCTCGACACGGCCGAGGGCCGTTCGGCCGCGCTGGAGCAGGCGGCGCCGGTGGTCGCGCAGATCAAGGACGTCTCGATCCAGCACGAGTACGCGGTGCGGCTCGCCGGTCTGCTCGGCATCGTGGACGAGCAGTTCGTGGTGCGGCGCGTGGGGCAGCTCGCGCGGTGGGCGCGGCAGCGGGCCTCGGGTTCAGCGCCGCGTGGGCAGGGCGGGCCGCAGCAGGGTGCGCCGCCGTCCGCCGGGGCCGCGCGGCCCCGGGGTGGTGGCCCCGCGCTCAATCTGCGCAGCCCCGCGCACCAGGTGGAGCGCGAACTGCTCAAGCTCGCGCTCCAGCAGCCCGGCCTGGTCTCCCCCGCCTTCGACGCGTATGGCGCCGATGAGTTCACCGCTCCGCCGTACGCGGTCGTGCGGCAGGCCATCGAGGCGGCCGGCGGCGTGGAGGGCTCCGAGGAGGACTCGGGCTTCGTGGCGCGGGTGCGGGACGCGGCGCCGGACGACACCGTGCGCACGATGGTCACCGAGCTGGCCGTCGAGCCGCTGCGCAGCAAGCGCCAGGCGGACGAGGTGTACGCCGGCATGCAGCTCGTCGCGGTCCGCCTGGCCGCGGTCAACGCCCGCATCACCGACCTGGAGGGCACGGCCCGCCGCCTGGAGGCCCAACGCGAGTCCTCGGCGGGCGTCCGCCAGGAGATCTGGACGCTGCAGCAGTACGGGAGAGCGCTGCGCGAGAAGGGCGCGAGCGCGCTGTAGGCATTCGCGCGCGGGGGCACGCCGCGTGCGTAACCGCCGGCCACGCCTGCTGTGGTCACTTTCCGCTGCGGCGGAGAAGATCTCCGGCGCTGCGCGCCATTGCCGAGGCCCGCGCCGCGAAGCAGAACTCTGGCGCTGCGCGCCACGGCCGACACCCGCAGCCGCGGGTGGCTATGGGCACAGCACACCGCACATGAGACTTCCGCCGCAGCGGCGCGCAGCCACGGGGCCGGGCCGTCGGCGGTCACAGCGGTACCGGCGCATACGGGGCGCTCGCCCCGAGCGTCGCGTCGTAACGCTTCAGGAGCAGGCGGGCCAACGCCGGGTGGGGGCCCAAAGGGGCTGAGCTCCAGGTCAGTTCGGGGTGGGATGCCGTGGTCCTCGCGAAGTGGCCGGGGGCCGTGAAGTAGGACGCGAGGGCTATGCGGCGTGCTCCACCGGCGCGAAGGGCCCGTATCGCCTCGGGGACGGTGGGCCGCGCCGCCGAGGCGAAGGCCGCACGCACGGGGACGCCGCCCAGCCGCGCGGACAGCCGGTCCGCCATCCGGGCCGCGGCGGCCACGGACTCCGGCGCGCGCGACCCCGCAGCCGCGAGCACCACCCCGTCCGCGCCCAGCGCACCGGCCTCGGCGAGCCGGTCCCGCAGCGCCTCGGCCAGCAGCGGGTGCGGCCCCAGCGGCCCCGCGACCGTGGCCCGTACATGGGGCGCGGCCTCCACCGCACGCGGAATGTCGTGCAGCACGTGGTGACCGCGCCCGAAGAGGAGCGGTACGAGGACGGCGCGCTCCCCCTCGGGAAGCCCCGCGAGGGTGTCCCCCAGCAACGGCCCGTTCAGCTCGATGTGCCCGAGCTCGACGCGCACACCGGGGCGCATCCTCCGTACCCGGTCCACAAGGCGGCCCACGGTCCGCCGCGCCTCCGGATCACGGGAGCCGTGCGCCACCACGACCAGCGTGGGGGCGCCGGCCCCGCACGCCGTCGGCGGCCGCACCGCGCGGAGCTGGCTGGTGAGCTGGGTCGTGAAGAGAGTCATGAGCTGCGCCGTACTGTCGAGTCCAGAGAGTGGAGTGCCGGGAGTACCGGGAGTACCGGAAGGTGAAGGCGACGCCGTCATGGACCGAGTCTGCGCACCCGGCATTGCCGGACCGTTGCGCGTGCATGACGGATGGTTGCGCAGAGCTCACACACGCAGTGACGCCCCCCGGCAGGGGCCGCGGGGGCGCCCTCACCCCGGACTCACCCCCGCGCTGAGGCCCCCTTGCCGGGCGCGTAACCCGCGCACACGCCGCCCGTAACACACTCGCCCCACGCTGACCTGTATGAATGCGAGCGCCGTGACCGACACCCACTGCCCCTACTGCGCGCTCCAGTGCGGAATGGGCCTCCGGCCGGCGGCGGAGGCCCCGGGCGGCGTCGAGGTGGTGGAGCGCACCGCGTTCCCGGTGAACCGCGGCGCCCTGTGCGGCAAGGGCCAGACAGCGCCCGAGCTGCTCTCCTCCCACGTACGGCTCACCGAACCGCTCGTACGCGACGAGGCGAGCGGCGAACTGGCCCCCGCCACCTGGGAAACGGCGCTCGCCCGCATCGCGGACAGCCTCACCTCGACCAGGGCGGACCACGGCCCCGACGCGGTCGGCGTCTTCGGCGGCGGCGGACTGACCAACGAGAAGGCGTACGCGCTCGGCAAGTTCGCGCGCCTGGCCCTCGGCACCTCGCAGATCGACTACAACGGCCGCTTCTGCATGTCCTCGGCGGCCGCGGCCGGCACCCGCGCCTTCGGCCTCGACCGCGGACTGCCGTTCCCGCTGGCCGACATACCCCGCACGGGCTGCGTGATCCTGGTCGGCTCGAACCCGGCGGAGACCATGCCGCCCGCGATGCGCTACTTCACCGAACTGCGCGAGAACGGCGGCACGCTGATCGTCGTCGACCCGCGCCGCACCCGCACGGCCGAGCAGGCCGACCTCCACATCGCGCCGCGCCCCGGCACCGATCTCGCGCTCGCGCTGGGCCTGTTGCACCTGGTGGTGGCGGAGGGCCGGGTGGACGAGGAGTACGTGGCAGCCCGTACGAGCGGCTGGGCGGAGGCCCGCAGTGCGGCGATGGCGCACTGGCCCGAACTGGTCGAGCGGATCACCGGCGTGCCGGTGCCGGTGCTGCGCGAGGCGGTACGGATGTACTGCGCGCCCGAGCACGCGATGGTGCTCACCGCGCGCGGCCCCGAGCAGCAGTCCAAGGGCACCGACACGGTCGGCGCGTGGATCAACCTGGCGCTGGCGACCGGCCGCTGCGGGCGCGAGCTGTCCGGTTACGGCTGCCTGACCGGGCAGGGCAACGGGCAGGGCGGGCGCGAACACGGCCAGAAGGCCGACCAGTTGCCCGGCTACCGGAAGCTGGACGATCCGGCGGCGCGCGCCCATGTCGCCTCGGTGTGGGGCGTGCGCCCCGACGCGCTGCCGGGCCCCGGGCGGAGCGCGTACGAGCTGCTGGACGCGCTCGGCGGCGACCGGCCCGACTCGATACGGGCATTGCTGGTCATGGGATCCAACCCGGTGGTGTCCGCGCCCCGTTCGGCGCATGTCGAGGGGCGGCTGCGCGCGCTGGACTTCCTCGCGGTGTGCGATGTGGTGCTGTCCGAGACGGCGCGGCTGGCCGACGTCGTACTGCCGGTGACGCAGTGGGCGGAGGAGACCGGCACGACCACCAACCTGGAGGGGCGGGTGCTGCTGCGCCGCCGCGCGGTCGATCCGCCGCCGGGTGTGCGCTCTGACCTGGAGGTCCTCCGCGCGCTCGCGGAGCGGCTGGGGTGGGAGAAGGGCTTCCCCTCCGACCCGGAGGAGGTCTTCGGGGAGCTGCGCCGCGCTTCGGCGGGCGGTCCCGCGGACTATTCGGGGCTTACGTATCCGAGGCTGGCGGCGGAGGAGGGCGTGTTCTGGCCGTGCCCCGAGGACGCGGGCGTTGCCGGTGCACACCCCGGGACCCCGCGTCTGTTCCTCGACCGCTTCGCGACGCCGGACGGGCGCGCACGCTTCGCGCAGGCCACACACCGGCCCTCGGCGGAGGAGCCGGACGCGGACTTTCCTCTCTTCCTGACGACGGGCCGGGTGCTGGCCCAGTACCAGTCGGGCGCGCAGACCCGCCGCGTCACCGCCCTCAACTCGGCCTCCCCCGGCCCCTTCGTGGAACTCCACCCGCGCTTGGCCGAACGCCTCGGAGTGACCGACGGCGAACCGCTCGCGGTGACCTCCCGCCGCGGCCGGGCCCTCGCCCCCGCACGCCTGACCAGCACGATCCGCCCCGACACGCTCTTCATGCCCTTCCACTGGCCGGGCGAGGGCGCCGCCAACACCCTGACCAACCCGGCCCTGGACCCCACCTCCCGCATGCCGGAGTTCAAGGTGTGCGCGGTGAGGGTGGAGCGGGCGGAACGGGCGGAGCCTCCGCATGTGGCAGAGGACCGGGCGCGGCCCGGCGCCCCGCAGTAGGCTCGCCCCCGTATGCGACCGATGGAACGCGCGGAGGTGCTGTGACCAGCCAGCAGAGCGAGACGGCCGGCCCGCTGATCCCCATGCCGCAGCTCACTCCCGACGCTCTGCGCACCGCCGTCGCCCAGATCATCCCCAGCCGCCTGCCCGAGCTGAACGGCCACCTCGCCCGTGCGGCCACCAGCGCCCAGCGCACCAGCAGCATCGGCCCGCTGCTGGCCTTCACCGAGCACTGGGGCACGGTCGTCAACATCGAACGCTGGCCGGAGCGCGCCCGCCGCTTCCGCGCCTGCGAGGAACGCGCAGCCGACCCCGAAGCCGACCCCTCCGAGGCCCGCGCGGCGGCGACCGAGGTCGCACGGATTCTGCGCACCGCGGCCGAGGCATAAGCGAGTTGAGGCGCGCGGTATGAGGGCGGGCCGCTCGCCGTGGTCTCCGGTCGCGAGCGCGGGCCGGTGCAACCGGCGGGAGTGCGGGGCGCGTCGGGTGAGGTGTGTTGACTCGGGGGAACACACGTCCGACGGTCGTCGCGCGAGGTTGGCGGTGGGTGCGCGCGCGGTTGCCGCGTACTCGTCGGGGGCAGCGGCGGGCGGTGCAACTACTCGTGTTGGCGTGTGTGTTGGGGCTGCTGCCTGCGACCTGGTTGCACCTGTCCACCGGTGACCGGGTGCTGCGTACCGCCGATCCCGCCGCCGCGCCCAAGGCACCGGTGGCCGTCGTCTTCGGGGCCGGGCTGTGGGACGGCGAACCGTCCCCCTACCTCGCGCACCGGCTGGACGCGGCACGCGACCTCTACGCCGCGGGACGGGTCAAGGCCCTGCTGGTCACCGGCGACAACAGCCGCCACGACTACGACGAGCCGGACGCGATGCGGCGCTACCTCACCGACCGCGGCGTGCCATCCCGCCGCATCGTCGCCGACTACGCCGGCTTCGACACCTGGGACTCCTGCGCCCGCGCCCGCCGGATCTTCGGGGTGCGGCGGGCGCTGCTGGTCAGCCAGGATTTCCACGTACCGAGGGCGGCCGCGCTGTGCCGCGCAGCAGGCATCGACGCGTACGGGCTGCCGGTGCCGGAGCCGCGCGATCTCACCTGGTACGCGGGCGGCGTACGCGAACTGCCGGGCGCGGCGAAGGCGTTGCTGGACGCCACGCTCACCCCGGAACCGCACTTCGCGGGCCCGCGCGAGGACGGGGTGCGGCGTGCGCTGCGGGACGGTCCGGCCGGTGTCGGGCCGGGTCAGACCGCTGCGGTCTCCTCCTCGACCCATGCCAGGTAGTCGGCGCCGCCCCGTACGACCGGGGTCGCGATGATCTCGGGTACGTCGTAGTCGTGCGCCTCTCTGATGTACGCCTCCAGCGCGTCGTATCTGGCGGCGGCCGTCTTGAAGAAGACCTGCCACTCGGTGTCGTTCTCGATCGCGCCCTCCCAGCGGTAGACGGAGGTGACGGGGGCGCTGATCTGCGCGCACGCGGCCACGTTCCGCTCCACGGCGCCCGCGGCCAGCGCGCGCGCCTTGTCCTCGCTGTCGGTGGTGGTCAACACGGTCAGAATCTCGGCCATGCGGTCACCGTAACGGGCCCCACCGACAGCCGGGCCGCGCCGGTCGCGTGCGCGGAACCGGAGGGTCGCGGATCCGCCCGCTGTCCGATTTCTTCAAGACGTACGCCGCCGGCCTGCGCTTCGCTGGCCCCATGAACGCAACGAAACCCCGCTTCGATCTCATCGGCCTCGTCACCGCCAACATGGCCGCCTCGCTCGCCTTCTACCGACGGCTGGGCGTCGACGTCCCCGAGGGCGCCGAGGACTCACCGCACGTGGAGGCCGCGCTGCCCGGCGGGCTCCGCCTCGCCTGGGACACCGAGGCCACCGTCCGCTCCTTCGACCCCGACTGGTCGCCGGGGCCGAGCGGCAGCGGCCGGATCGGCATGGCCTTCCTCTGCGAGGGCGGCCCCGCCGAGGTCGACGCCGTGTACGAGGAGCTGACCTCGGCCGGATACCAGGGCCACAAGGAGCCCTGGGACGCCTTCTGGGGCCAGCGCTACGCGGTCGTCCTCGACCCGGACGGCAACACGGTGGATCTGTTCGCGCCGCTGGAGTGAGGGTCAGGCACGGAGCAGGTCGCTCGCCGTCACGCCTGCCAGCGCGCGCACCTCGCGGGAGAGGTGCGCCTGGTCGGCGTACCCGGCGCGGGCCGCGGCGGTCGCCAACGGGGTGCCCGCGCGGGCGAGTTCCAGCGCGCGCTGGAGGCGGAGTACGCGGTCGAGCGTCTTCGGTCCGTAGCCGAAGGCCGCGGTGCAGCGGCGGTGGAGGGTGCGCTCGGTGACGCCGGTCGACGCGGCGATCTCCGTCACGGTGCGGCCCGCGCGCAGCTCGGCCAGCACGGCTGCGGGCAGCGGGTCGGGGCCGTACGCGGTGGCCAGCCGCAGCGCGGCGCGCTCCAGGCCGTCCTCCGTCGCGCGCTCGGCCAGCTCCCGTACCCGGGCGTCCGGCCACACCGCCGTGAGCGGCACGCGCAGGTCGCGGAGTTCGTGCGCCGGTACGCCGAAGAAACGGGGGCCCGTGCCGGGGGCGAAGCGCAGGCCCGTGACGCGGCGGCGGCCGGGGCTCTCCCGCACCAGGTGGGCGTGGGTGTCGGGGCCCGCGATCACCAACTCGCCGTCCCAGAGCAGGAGGTCCATGCAGCCGTCGGGGAGTACGCGGGTGTGGCCGCCGCCCGGTCCCATCTCGCGCGACCACAGCACGGCGCCCGCCACCGCCGAGGGGCGCTCCTCGTAGCTCGGACCCTCCATGTCCCCATGGTGGCTCAACCGGGCAGATCCAGCTCGCACCAGACCGTCTTGCCCACGCTGCGGTGGTCGGTGCCCCAGCGGGAGGCCAGCGCGCGGACGAGGTGCAGGCCGCGCCCGTGCGGCTCCTCGGGCCCCGGGTGGCGCGGCCTCGGGGTCGCCTCGCCCTTCGCGTCCTCGACCGCGATGCGGAGAAGGTCTGCGGTGAGGGCCAGACGTACGCGGAAGAGCCGGCCGCGTACGGAGCCGTGCAGCACGGCGTTGGTGGCGAGCTCCGAGGTGAGCAGTGCTGTTGCGTCCGCGAGTTGGGCGTAGCCCCACTCCTCTGCCAGCCGCGCCGCACGCCGCCGCGCGAGCCCCACGCTGCCGGGGTTCGGCGTGTAGTCCGACTGATCGTGACGGAGGACCTCGTCGTCAGCCATGAGCGCGCACCTCCGGTGCGGTCGGGCGCGCAGGGCGGGGCCAAGTGACGCCGCTGTGCGAGCGATTGGGCACTGACGGTAGCGACGCGGAGTGTTGTGGTGCAACACCTCTTGGAGGAATTCCCCCGTTGTGTTGTCGGCCGACTGGCCACACAGCAGACTGACCCCGTGACAGCGAGTCAGCGAACGCAAGGCCACAGCACCTCGACCGTTCTCGGACGGCGGCTCGGCAGCGAGCTCGTCCGGCTGCGGACGTCGGCGGGCCTGACCCAGACCGACGCCGGAAGGGCTCTCACGGCGTCCACCACCAAGGTGGCGAAGATGGAGGGCGGTTGGGTCCCGGTACGCGACCCGGACATCCGCGCACTGGCCGAGCTGTACGGGGCGACGGACCCGGCGACAGTGGGCGGCCTGCTGGAGCTGGCCCGCATTGATCGCGAGCGGCGGAAGGCGAAGGGGTGGTGGAACGAGTTCCCGCATATGGGAGACATGCAGGAGTACGTCGCCCTGGAGAACGCCGCGACGAAGATCCGCGCCTGGCAGATCTGCTACATCCCGGGGCTGCTCCAAGTGCCGGACTACATGCGGGCACTGGCAAGGGACGGATCGCCCAACGAGCACGCCGACGGAGGTGAGCGCCTCGTTGCCAAAAGGTCGGCACGTCAGCGACGGCTCATCGAAGCGCCGGCGCTCCACTTCCACGCGGTGATCCACGAGTCGGCGCTCCGGCACCTGGTGGGTGGCCCGCAGGTCATGTGCGAGCAGCTGCGGCACTTGGGGCTGCAAGCTCAGCAACCGCACATCACCGTGCAGGTTCTGCCGTTCACCACCGGTTCCCACGTGGGCATGGGCGGTGCCTTCAACCTCTTGTCCTTCACCGACTCCGGCGCCATGGACGTGGTGTACACGGAGACGGCCCTCGGCCAGCTCTGGATCGAGGGCGGCGACGGGGCGGCAGCACACAACGACCTGTTCGCCAGCATCACCCGGCGCGCGCTCGACGAGAATGCATCCGCAGAACTCATCGACACGGCGCGCAAGGAGCTCGAAAGATGACGACGTTCGCGTACCGCAAGTCCAGTTACAGCACTCCCGATCACGAGTGCGTCGAGGTCGCGCTCAACGTGCCCGGCACCGTGGCCGTCCGGGATTCCAAGGAACCTGAACGACCGGGCATACGCACCAGCCCCGCAGCTTGGGGCGCCTTCCTGCACAGGATGCGCTCCGCATGACCGGGCTCGACTTCCACAAGTCCAGCCACAGCAACCCGGACCGCGAATGCGTCGAAGTCGCGACGAACCTTCCCAGCACCGTCGCCATCCGCGACTCCAAGACACCGGAGCGCCCAGGCATACGCACCACGCCCGCCGCCTGGGCTGCGTTCCTGCGCAAGGCGTGCTCGACATGACGACCTTCGCGTATCGCAAGTCCAGCTACAGCGACAAGGAGCACGAGTGCGTCGAAGTCGCGACGAATATCCCCGGCACCGTAGCCATCCGCGACTCCAAGCACGCGGCGCGCGGGCACATACGCCTCACCCCCACCGCGTGGACCGCGTTCCTTCGCGGTATTCGGCGGGGCTGATGCCCCGCACTCGCTTGAACGCCGTGCTCAACGTGAACGCGTCCGCGTAGCCCACGCGGCGGGCCGCGGACGTCAGGGTCGTCGCGGGGTCGCGCAGGAGCTGGGCCGCCAGGTCGATGCGGCGGGACGTGAGGTACGCCATCGGCGGGCGGCCCGTCAGGGCCCTGAAGCGGCGCGCCAGCACCGTGCGGGACGTGCCGGCCGACGCCGCCAGCGACGCCACCGTCCACGCGTGCGCGGGCTGTTCGTGCAGCAGCCGCAGCGCGGGCCCCACCACGGGATCGGCCTGCGCGCGGAACCACCCCGGCACGGTGGCCCCCGGCCGCGCGAACCACGCCCGCAGCACCGCGACCAGGACGAGGTCCAGCAGGCGGTCCAGTACGACCTGCTGCCCTGGACCGTCCCGTACGACCTCCGCCGCGGCGACGGACAGCAGCGACGCGTCCCACTCCCCTGCCGACAGCACCAGCGCGGGCGGCAGCGCGTCGAGCAGCGGGCGCGACAGCTCGCCCTCCGGCGTGTACGTGCCGTTCAGCAGCAGCGTCGTGGCCGGCCGGCTGCCCCAACTGCGCACGCCGAGCCGCAGTTCCTCGCACAGGTCGCGGCCCTCGGGCGACATGCAGCAGTCGCCCGGGCCGATGACCAGCGCGGGTTCCGTGCCGGGCGCGTCGGCCAGCACGTACGGGTCGGGCCCGCGTGTCACCGCGACCGCGCCCTCCGCGAGGCGCAGCGCCGCGCCCCCCGCCGGCATCAGCCAGCCGTCGCCGCGCAGCATCGCGGTGAGCGCGAGCGGCGCCCCGTCCTCCACCCGCACCGCCCACGGGGGCGAGACCAGCACCTGGTGGAAGAGGCCGCCGCGTGCCCGCGCGCCGTCGCCGCCGCCGAGGAGTTCGCCGAGTAGGTCCACGACCGCAGTATGCGCAGGGGGGAGGGTCGGCGCGTACGGGGTGGCACGGGCGGACATGGGGGCGGGCGCTTCGGCCATGTGGCGCGGCGGCGCGCGCCTGTTGACTCCTTCGTATGACGGACAACGGGAACGGCGGCGGAAAGCCGCAGACGGTGCTGGTCGTGGGCGGCACGGGGAGGACGGGGCGGCGGGTGGCCGCGCGGCTCGCGGCGCGCGGCGCCGCCGTACGGATCGGTTCGCGCTCGGCGCGGCCGCGCTTCGACTGGGCGGACAGCGGGAGTTGGGGCCCGGCGCTGCACGGGGCCGAGGCGGCGTACCTCGTGCTCCAGCCGGACGTCGGCGCGCCCGGGGTCGCGGAGACGCTGCGCGAGTTCGCCGCGCGGGCGGTGGAGTCCGGCGTACGGCGGCTCGTGCTGCTCTCGGCGCGCGGCGAGGAGGCCGCGCTGCCGGCCGAGCGGGCGGTACGGGAGAGCGGGGCGGAGTGGGCCGTGCTGCGGTGCAGTTGGTTCTGCCAGAACTTCAGCGAGGGCGCGCTGCGGGAGTACGTCGACGCGGGCACGCTGCCGTTCCCCGCGGGGCAGGTGCGGGAACCGTTCATCGACGCGGAGGACATCGCCGAGGTGGCGGCGGCCGTGCTGCTCTCGGATGCAAGCGGCGGGCTCCTGGGCCGCGTACACGAGTTGACCGGCCCGCGGGCCCTGACCTGGGCCGAGGCGGTCGCCGAGATCACGAGGGCGAGCGGGAGGGAGGTCCGGTACGTGGCGGTCCCGGCCCGCGAGTACGGAGCCGAGCTGCTGCGCCTCGGCGTACCGGAGCCGGAGGCGGCCTTCCTGACGGCCTTGTTCGAGCAGCTCCTGGACGGCCGCAACGCGGGGGTCACGGACGGGGTGCGGCGCGTGCTGGGGAGGGAGCCGCGGGAGTTCGGGGCCTTCGTGCGGGGGGTGTGGGGGCCGGCCGCGCGGGTCACATCATGATCTTTCCGGTGGGCGCGTTGCCCGCGTGACCTGCGGGGACCTCGGGGTGGAATGTTCCTGGTGCGGGACGCGGTTGTCTTGGGGCATGGGAGATGTGGAGATGCTCACGGGGGACGTGCTGGTGCTGGCCGGGCGGGGGAAGACCGGGCGGCGGGTCGCCGAGCGGCTGCGGCGCAAGGGGCTGGGCGTGCGCGCGGCCTCGCGCTCGGGGGCCGGGCCCGAACGGTTCGACTGGGACGACAAGTCGACCTGGGACGCGGCGCTGCACGGCGCCCGCGCCGTCTACCTCGTACCCCGGGAGGCCGCGAACCCGGAAGGCGCGCCGCTCGTCGCCGAGTTCGCCGCGCGGGCGGTGGAGGCGGGCGCCGAACGCCTCGTCCTGCTCTCCGCTTTCAGCTACCCGGACGCCACGGGCCCGGTCGAGGAGGCCGTACGGAAGGCGGGCGCGCGGCAGTGGACCGTGCTGCGGCCGACCTGGTTCGCGCAGAACTTCAGCGAGGACTTCCTGCGCGACCCGGTGCGCGCCGGGGAGGTGCGGATGCCGGAGGGCGAGGGCGCGGTGCCGTTCGTCGACGCGGAGGACATCGCGGACGCGGCGGTCGCCGCGCTGACGGGCCCGCCGGAGCGGCACCACGCCCAGGAGTACGGGCTGACCGGGCCGCGCGCCCTCACCTTCCGCGAGGGCGTCGCAGCGATCGCCCGCGCGACGGGCCGCGACCTGCGCTATGTGCCGGTACCCGAGGAGGAGTACGCCGCGTCCCTGCACGCCGCAGGCGTCCCCGCCGACACCGCACACCTCATGCTGGACATCCTCCGCCCCGCTCTGCGCGGCGCCCTGAGCACGACGGCGAACGGCGTACACGAGTCCCTGTCCCGCCCACCGAGGGACTTCACGCAGTACGTGAACACGACGGCGCGGGAAGGGGGTTGGGGCGGGGTGGGGTGAGGGCCGCGCTCCGCCCCGTCACGGCCCCGGGAGCACCTCCAAGGCCTGCTCATCCGGGGCCCTCGGGGCGAGGGTGTGCGCGTAGTGACCGTCGAAGGACAGCACGACGGGACGACGGAGCCGCCACGCCAGGCAGGCGTTCACGGCGTCGGTGAGGCCGATCGCATGGCCCCTCTACGTGTGGATCAGGTCTTCCGCCTCGCCGAGCTGGAGGCCGACCGGCCGAACCTCCGCTCGAGCGTCTCGTCGACGGTGCTGCTCAGATCTTCTGGGCCGTCGAAGACTTCGAGGTCCTCCGCGGTGAGCTGCTTCGAGGGCATCTTCACCTTCCCCGCGGCCCAGTCGAGCACGAGCTCTTCCGGCGTACGTCCCTCGATGGCCGCCAGATCACGCAGGAATCCGGCAACCTCCCCCGTCACCGTCACACTCGCGGTGATCGGCTCCGGCTCGGGCGGTGGTGTGGCTTGGGCGTCCATGGCTTCCTCGTGATTCCTGGTTCCCGGCGCCGGAGCTCTCCGCCGCCGCCGGTCAATGTACGCGTTGCGCACACTCGCGTGCACAGAGTTGCGAAAGAGGCCAACGCCGCACCTCAGCCAGCCACTTGGCCGACCCCGGCGGCATACTTCCCCCATGAGTGAACCCTTGCCCTCGGCTCGTACCGAGCGTCGCGAAACCTCGTCCGTCGTCATCGTCGGGGCCGGGCCCGCGGGGCTGACCCTCGGGAATCTGCTGCGGGACGCGGGGGTCCCGTGTGTGGTGCTCGAGGCGGAGAGCCGGGGGTTCATCGAGGAGCGGCCGCGTGCGGGGTTCGTCGAGGAGTGGGCCGTGCGGGGGCTGGAGCGGCACGGGCTGGCGGGGCCGCTCCTGGAGCGGGCGGAGACGCAGCGGGAGTCGGAGTTCCGGATGGACGGGCTGCGGCATGTGTTCCGGTACGGGGAGCTGTCCGGGGCGCGGCACTTCGTGTATCCGCAGCAGTGGCTGGTCACGGATCTGGTCCGGCGGTACGCGGACGAAGCGGAGGGCGACATCCGCTTCGGGGTGCGGGATGTGCGGCTGCACGGGCTGGAGACGAGCGCGCCTTCGGTCTCGTACGAGGATCCGGAGAGCGGTGAACGGCGGCGCGTGGACTGCGACTTCGTCGCGGGGTGCGACGGGGCCCGCGGGGTGAGCCGCAAGGCGATACCCCCGGAGCGGATCAGCGTCGCGCGGCACGACCTCGGCGTCGGCTGGCTGGCGCTGCTCGCTGAGGCGCCGCCCTCGGCGGAGCGGGTCGTGTTCGGGCTGCACCGGGACGGGATGGCCGCGCACATGGCCCGCAGCCCCCAGGTCACGCGCTACTACCTGGAGTGCGGCCGGGACGACACCCCGGAGGACTGGCCGCACGAGCGGGTGTGGGCCGAGCTGCGCAAGCGGCTCGACGCGAAGGACGCGCTCCCCCTCACCGAGGGCCCGCTGATCGAGAAGCGGGTGCTGGGCATGCACAACTACGTGGTGGAGCCGCTGTCGTACGGGCGCCTGCACCTGGCGGGCGAGGCAGGACACCTGCTCGCGCCCATCGCCGCCAAGGGCATGAACCTCGCGCTGCACAACGCGATGCTGCTGGGCGAAGCCCTGACCGCGCACTATGAGCACGGGGACGACACCGGGCTCGCCGGCTACTCGGACGCGTGCCTGCGCAGGGTGTGGCAGTACCAGGAGTTCACCGAGTGGCTCTCCGCGCTGCTCCACGGGCCCTCCTCGGGGGACCCGTACCGCGCCGGTCTGGCCAGGGCGCGGCTCCGCCGCATGACCGGTTCCGAGGCGGCGGGCGTCTCCGCCGCCGGCCTCTACATCGGGAGCGACGCCGAGCACTAGGCCGCCGCCCTGCGCGCGACACCGAGCACGGGGCCGACGCCATGTGCGCTGGTCACAGCCCCGTACCCGCTCCGGTGAGCACGCTCACGCCCCCTCCCCCACCCCGCTGAGGTACGCGTTGCGCCGGGGAAACGGGAGCGATGCGGAGGGGTAACAGCGGGGCAGCACGCTCTGGTGCATGGACGGGAAACGGCGCGTGGTGGTGGCCGGCGGCGGCATGGCCGCGGCGCGGCTGGCGGAGCGGCTCGCGGGGCCCGGAGCCCGCGCGGACGTCGAGCTGACCGTCGTCGGCGAGGAGCCGCACCCGCCGTACAACAGGGTGCTGCTCGGCGAGGTGCTGACCGGCCGCTACGGCGCGGACGTCGTACGGCTGCCCCCGTACCCGGAGACCGTGCGGGTACGGCGCGGCGTGCGGGCCGTGCGGGTGGACCGCGCCGCACGGCGGCTGGTCTGCGCCGACGGCGAGCGCATCGGTTACGACAGGCTGGTGCTGGCCACCGGCGCCAACCCCGTACTGCCACCGCTCCGCGGCCTGTTCGAGGACGGCGACGACGCGTTGCCGGACGGCGTACGGGCCTTCCGCACCCTCGACGACTGCGCCGCGCTCGACCCGCTGGCCCGGCCCGGCGCCCGTGCCGTGGTCATCGGCGGCGGGCTGCTGGGCGTGTCGGCGGCCCGCGCGCTGGCGGCGCGCGGCGTCCACGTACTCCTCGCCCACCAGGGCGAACGCCTCATGGAACGGCAACTGGACGCGGAGGCGGCTCAGTTGCTACACCGGCATCTGACCGCGCTGGGCGTGGAGGTGCACACCGAGTGCCGGGTACGCGGCGTACGGACATGCCCAGGGAGCGGCGGCACCCGCGCGGTGCGCGCCGTCACCCTCGCCGACGGCGCCGAACCCGAGGCCGACATCGTGGTCCTGGCCTGCGGCACCCGCCCGCGCACCGGGCTGGCCCACGCGGCGGGCCTGCGGGTGGGGCGCGGCATCCGCGTGGACGACCGGCTGCGGACGAGCGACCCGCTGGTCCACGCGGTCGGCGACTGCGCCGAGCACGACGGGGTGCTGTACGGGCGCGCGGGCCCTGCGCAGGAGCAGGCGGAGGCGCTGGCGAAGGTGCTGGCGGCCGGTCCCGGCACCGAGGAACCCCGCTACCGCGGCACCCGCTCCGTGACCCGCCTGACCCTGGGCCCCCAGCCCGCGAACGGGATCGGGAACGGGAACGGGAACGGCGCCGGCACCGGCACCGGCCAGCCGCTCCCGCCACAAGAAGAAGCCGCTCACCTCCCCCTGGACCTGGCCGCGTTCGGCGAGACGACCCCGCGCCCCGAGGACACCGGCGCCGACGTCGTCCGCATCACGGACGCGACCCGCGGCCGCTACCGCAAGGTCGTCGTGCGCGGCGACCGGCTGGTCGGCGGCATCCTGCTCGGCGATCTCGGCAGCGTCGGCGCGCTCGCCCGCACCTGGGAGGGCGACGAGCCGCTGCCCTCCGCTCCCCTGCACCACCTGCTGACGAACGAGGGCTGACCAACCATGGCCGAGACGACCCACGGAGGCTGCTGAAGATGGCCACTGACACACAGACCGGGGCCACGAAGCCCACGATCGTGCTGGTGGGGCACGGCATGGTCGGGCAGCGGCTCCTGGAGGCGCTGGCGGCGCGCGGGGTGACCGGCGGGGCCCGCGTGGTGGTGCTGTGCGAGGAACCGCGCGCGGCCTACGACCGGGTGCAGCTCACCTCGTACTTCTCCGGCACGACACCCGGCGAACTCGCCCTCCTCGAACCGGACTTCGCCGAGAAGCACGGCATCGAGCTCCACCTCGGCGACCCGGCGACCCACATCGACCGCGAGGCCCGCACCGTCACGGCCCGCAGCGGCCTGACCGTCACCTACGACACATTGATCCTGGCCACGGGCTCGTACCCCTTCGTGCCGCCGGTGCCCGGCAAGGACAGCTCGGGCTGCTTCGTCTACCGCACGATCGAGGACCTGCTGGCCATCGAGGAGTACGCGGCCGGGCGGAGCAGCGGGGTGGTCATCGGCGGCGGGCTGCTCGGCCTGGAGGCGGCGGGGGCGCTGCGCGGGCTGGGCCTGGACACGCACGTCGTGGAGTTCAACCCGCGGCTGATGGCGCTCCAGGTGGACGAGGGCGGCGGCGCCGCGCTGCGCCGCAAGATCGAGGACATGGGCCTCACCGTGCACACCGGCGTCGGCGGCGAGGAGATCACCGCCGACCCGCACGGCGCGGTCACCGGCATCCGCCTGTCGGACGGCACCGAGCTGCACACGGACATGGTGATCTTCTCCGCCGGTGTGCGCCCCCGCGACCAGCTGGCCCGCGACTGCGGCCTGGAAGTGGGCGAACGCGGCGGCATCGTGATCGACGAGCACTGCCGCACATCCGACCCCCGCATCTACTCCGTCGGCGAGTGCGCGAAGGCCGTGGACGGGATGGTGTACGGGCTGGTCGCGCCCGGCTACGAGATGGCCGAGACGGCCGCCGCCGCGATCGCCGGGCACACCCCGGAGCGCGGCTTCACCGGAGCCGACACCTCGACCAAGCTCAAGCTGCTGGGCGTGGACGTGGCCTCGTTCGGCGACCCGCACGGCCGCGCCGAAGGGGCCCTGGACGTCGTCTACTCCGACTCGCGCGAGGGCGTCTACAAGAAGCTGGTCGTCGGCGCGGACGGCACCCTGCTGGGCGGCGTCCTGGTCGGCGACACCGACGCGTACGGCACGCTGCGCCCGCTCACCGGCAGCGTGCCGCCCGTACCGCCCGAGTCGCTGGTGCTCCCGGCCGGCGCGGGCGAGACCCCCGCCGCCCTCGGCCCGGCGGCGCTGCCCGACGACGCGGTGGTCTGCAACTGCCACAACGTCTCGAAGGGCGCCATACGGTCCGCCGTGACCGAGCACTCCTGCGCCGACGTGCCGTCCGTGAAGAAGTGCACCAAGGCCGGTACGGGGTGCGGCAGTTGCGTCAAGATGCTCGGGCAGCTCGTGGACGCCGAGCTGGAGGCGAACGGCGTCGAGGTCGACAAGGGCCTGTGCGGCTGCTTCGCGCACACACGCGCCGAGCTGTACGAGATCGTCCGCACCCTCCGGCTGACCTCCTTCGCCGAACTCCTCGAATCCCACGGCCGCGAGGAGGCGCGCTCCGGCGAGGGCTGCGAGACCTGCAAGCCGGCGGTCGGCTCGATCATCGCCTCCCTGGCGCCCTCGATCGGCGCGGACGGCTACGTCCTGGACGGCGAACAGGCGGCCCTCCAGGACACCAACGACCACTTCCTCGCCAACCTCCAGCGCAACGGCTCCTATTCGGTCGTCCCGCGCATCCCCGGCGGCGAGATCACCCCCGAGAAGCTGATCGTGATCGGCGAGGTGGCCCGCGACTTCGGCCTCTACACGAAGATCACGGGAGGCCAGCGCATCGACTTGTTCGGCGCGCGCGTCGATCAACTCCCCGCCGTCTGGGCGCGTCTCGTCGAGGCCGGTTTCGAGTCAGGCCACGCCTACGGAAAGGCGCTCCGCACGGTCAAATCCTGCGTGGGGCAGACCTGGTGCCGCTACGGCGTACAGGACTCGGTCCGCATGGCCATCGACCTGGAGCTGCGCTACCGGGGCCTGCGCGCCCCGCACAAGCTCAAGTCGGCCGTCTCGGGCTGCGCCCGGGAGTGCGCCGAGGCGATGAGCAAGGACTTCGGCGTGATCGCCACGTCCAACGGCTGGAACCTGTACGTGGGCGGCAACGGCGGCGCGACGCCGCGCCACGCGGAGCTCCTGGCACAGGACCTCTCGGACGCCGAACTGGTCCGGCTCATCGACCGGTTCCTGATGTTCTACATCCGTACGGCGGACCGGCTTGAGCGCACCGCGGCGTGGCTGGACCGCCTGGAGGGGGGCATCGACCACGTACGCGAGGTCGTGGTGCACGACTCGCTCGGGCTCTGCGCGGAGCTGGAGTCGCTGATGGCGGCGCACGTCGCGCACTACCGCGACGAGTGGGCCGAGACTCTCCGGGACCCCGAGAAGCTCGCGCGCTTCGTCTCCTTCGTGAACGCGCCGGAGTCGCCCGACCCCTCGGTCGCCTTCGTAGAGGAGCGCTCGCAGATCAAGCCGGATCTGACGCTGTTGTCGGGTCCCGAGATTCCCGTACGCACGCTGGAAGGGGCGGTTGGCCGATGACTTCGGCGACGCTTACGCGCACGCAGGTTCAGGTACGTGTCGACGGGGGCTGGTTCGCGGTCTGCGACCGCGCGGCGCTGGTCCCGGGGCGCGGGGTGGCCGCGCTGCTGCCCGGCGGGCGCCAGATCGCGATCTTCCTCGACCGCGCGGGCCGGGTCTACGCGGTGTCGAACCGCGACCCCTTCACCGGCGCGTACGTGCTGTCGCGCGGGCTCCTGGGCACAACACCCGACGGCACCCCGTACGTGGCGTCCCCCCTGTTGAAGCAGCGCTTCTCCTTGGACACGGGGCACTGCTTGGACGATGACGCGACCACGATCCCGGCATACGCCACCCGCCTCTCCGAGGCGTAAGGCTTCCGGGGCTGCGCCCCGGGCCCCGTTGGGAGCGGGGCGGGCGGGAGCAGGGGGCGGCGGTCCGCTGTGCCCACCCGTTCCGCCCCGACGGAACGAATGCCCACAGCTCAAAGGGGGAGCGAGTAGCACCCACAACAAGCCGCGACTCACACTTCGGTAGCGACCACTGTTGAAGCTGAGCAAGGGGATGCCGCAGGCGCGGAGCGTCGGAGGCAGCCCCGTCACTCACAAGGCAGTCGGAACCACCCACCCACATCCCGCCGCGGCGGGAAGCAACAAGAAGCGGGCCCGACCGGCGGTCAAAGCGCTACTCGGTGCAGCACCGAGCGGAGCGCAAGCTCGTAGCCGAACACGCCGTGGCCGGAAACCATCCCCGCGCACACGGGTGCCGTCACCGACGTGTGCCGAAAGGTCTCGCGCGCGTGCACATTCGAGATGTGCACCTCCACCGTCGGCACCCCGAGCGACGACACCGCGTCGATCGCATCCCGCAGCGCATAGCTGTAATGCGCATACGCGCCAGGGTTGAACACGATGCCGTGCTCCGCATGCCGCGCCTCGTGGACGAAGTCCACGAGCGCCCCCTCGTGGTTGCTCTGCGCACACCGCACCTCGGCCCCCAGCTCCTTGCCCAGCGCGGCGACCCGCTCCTCGATCTCGCGCAGCGTCGTACTGCCGTACTGCTCCGGGTCACGCTCGCCGAGCAGGTTCAGGTTGGGGCCGTTCAACAGCAGAATGCGCGTCGTCATGCGCACGAGACTAACCACCCACGCGGCGCGCCCCCACAGACGCAGCCCTCACACGCGCAGATCCTCCGCCGCCTCCGCGACCCTCCCGATGAGCCGCAGCAACTGCTCCTGCTCATCCGGCTCCAGCGGCGCGAGGAACACCTTGTTCATCCGCACCGTCCGCCCGGCCAGCCGACGGTGCACGCGCCGCCCCTCCTCGGTCAGCTTGAGCACGTTCCGCCGGCCGTCCAGCGGGTCCCGCACGCGCGCCACCAGCTCCCTCCGTACGAGACGGGCCACCAGGTCGGCGATGGTCGAGCGGTCCAGATGAACGTGCTCGCTCAGCGTGCGCTGGTCGATGTCCGGCTTCTCCTCCAGCGCGTTGAGCACCGCGAACTGCGGCGAGGTGGTCTCCTCCGAGACCATGGCGGCCCACAGCAGGGTGTGCGCCTGCTGGAGCCTGCGGGCCAGGTGCCCCGGATGGGTGCTCAGGTCGACCGCGCTCATGGCTGCTCCCCTTCGTCCGCGTACTGAACGATTCTCCCGCCGAGCCACCCCGCTGTCGAGGGAAAGCCAGCACACACAGGGGGTATTGACGCGGAGATCCCCCGATGGCAGCGTGCGAGGCATCGCGGAAATTGCTCAGTACACGGAGCACTCTCGGTACAGGGAGCACTCTCGTGCACGGAGCACACCGCGAAAGCGCGCAGCGCATCCACACGCACCTCGACGGAGAGAGTGGGCGGACAGATGGACAAGACGGTGGCCTCGGCCGCCGCGGCCGTGGCGGACGTAGGGGACGGCGCGTCGCTCGCGGTCGGCGGCTTCGGCCTCAACGGCGTACCGAACGTGACGATCGACGCGGTGCTGGAGGCCGGCGCGACGGACCTGTCCGTCGTCTCCAACAACTGCGGCGCCATGGAGACCGGCCTCGCCGTCCTGCTCTCCGCCGGCCGCATCTCCCGCGTGACCGGCAGCTACGTCGGCGGCAACAAGGAGTTCGCGCGGCAGTACCTCGGCGGCGAGATCGAGCTGGAGCTCATCCCGCAGGGCACGCTCGCCGAGCGGCTGCGCGCCGGCGGCTGCGGCATCCCCGCGTTCTACACCCCGGCGGGCGTCGGCACGCAGGTCGCGGACGGCGGCCTGCCCTGGCGGTACGCGGCCGACGGCAGCGTGGCGGTGGCCTCGCCGCCCAAGGAGGTCCGCGAGTTCGACGGCGAGGAGTACGTGCTGGAGCGCGCCATCCGCACCGACTTCGCCCTCGTACGGGCGGCGAAGGGCGACCGGCACGGCAACCTCGTCTTCCACCAGTCCTCGCGGAACTTCAACCCGCTCGCCGCGATGGCGGGGAAGGTCACGGTCGCCGAGGTCGAGGAGCTGGTGGAGCCGGGCGAGCTGGGCCCCGACGCGATCCACCTGCCCGGCATCTTCGTCCAGCGGGTGCTGGAGCTGACGCCGGAGCAGGCGGCCGACAAGAAGATCGAGCAGATCACCGTGCGCGAGCCGGAGACCCAGCCGGAAGAGGAGCGCTCCTGATGGCCTGGACCCGTGACGAGATGGCGGCCCGCGCCGCCGCCGAGCTCCCCGACGGCGCGTACGTGAACCTCGGCATCGGCCTGCCCACCCTCGTGCCGAACCACATCCCCGAGGGCGTCGACGTGGTGCTGGAGTCGGAGAACGGCATCCTCGGCGTCGGCCCGTACCCGACCCGCGAGGAGCTGGACCCCGATCTGATCAATGCGGGCAAGGAGACGGTGACGGTGCTCCCCGGCGCCTCCTTCTTCGACTCCGCGCTCTCCTTCGGCATGATCCGCGGCGGTCACATCGACGTGGCGGTGCTCGGCGCGATGGAGGTCTCCGCACGCGGCGACCTGGCCAACTGGGCCGTGCCCGGCAAGATGATCAAGGGCATCGGCGGCGCCATGGACCTGGTGCACGGCGCCCGCAGGGTCATCGTGACCATGACGCACACCGCCAAGGACGGCGCCCCGAAGATCGTCGAGGAGTGCGCGCTCCCCCTCACCGGCAGGGGCTGCGTGGACCGGATCATCACCGACCTCGCCGTGCTGGACGTGACGGAGGAGGACGGCCTGGTGCTGGTGGAGACCGCGCCCGGGGTCACCGCGGAGGAGGTCGTGGAGAAGACCGCGGCCCCGGTCCGCACGGAAGCAGCGAGCACAGGGGCGGTGAACTGACATGGCACAGGCTCGGACCCACGGCCGGATCCGCGACGTGTACGTGGTCGACGCGGTCCGCACGCCGGTCGGCAAGTACGGCGGCGCCCTCTCCGGCGTGCGCCCCGACGACCTCGCGGCGCACGTCCTGCGCGGTCTCGTGGACCGCACCCCGGACCTCGACCCTGCCCGCATCGACGACGTCCTGTTCGGCAACGCCAACGGCGCGGGCGAGGAGAACCGCAACGTCGCCCGCATGGCCGTCCTCCTCGCCGGGCTCCCCGAGACGGTGCCGGGCGCCACCGTGAACCGGCTCTGCGCCTCCGGGATGGAGGCCGTGATCCAGGCGTCCCGCGCCCTCGCGCTGGGCGACGCGGACATCGCGGTCGCGGGCGGCGTGGAGTCCATGAGCCGCGCGCCGTGGGTGGTTCCGAAGCCGGAGCGCGCCTTCCCGGCCGCAGCGCCGCCCATGCACTCCACCACCCTCGGCTGGCGCATGGTGAACGAGCGGATGCGCCCGGAGTGGACGGTGTCCCTGGGCGAGGGCGCCGAGCTGATCGCCGACAAGCACGGGATCAGCAGGGCGGCGCAGGACGCGTTCGCGCTGGCCAGCCACGAGAAGGCGGCGCGGGCGTGGAAGAACGGCTTGTACGAGGCCGAGGTCGTCCCGTACGAGGGCGCCGAGCTGGAGCGGGACGAGACGATCCGCGAGGGCGGCACCCCGGAGTCCCTGGCGAAGCTCAAGCCGGTCTTCCGCAAGGACGGCGGCACCGTGACCGCCGCCAACTCCTCGCCGCTGAACGACGGCGCGGCCGCGCTGCTCCTGGTCAGCGAGGAGGGCCTGAAGGCCACGGGCCGCGAACCGCTGGCCCGGATCTCCGCCTCGGCCGTGACCGCGCTGGAGCCGCGCTACTTCGGGCTCGGACCGGTCGAGGCGATCCAGCGCGCGCTGGCCAAGGCGGGCCGCGGCTTCGGCGACCTGCACACCGTCGAGCTGAACGAGGCGTTCGCCGCCCAGTCCCTCGGCTGCCTCGCCGAACTCCCGGACCTGGACCCGGAGATCGTCAACCCGCGCGGCGGCGCGATCGCCATCGGCCACCCGCTCGGCATGTCCGGCGCGCGGCTCACCGGCGCGGTGGCGCACCAGCTCGCAGCGGCCGGCTCCGGCACCGGCGTGGCCTCGCTGTGCATCGGCGTCGGCCAGGGCCACGCCCTCGTACTGGAACGGTAGAGCGGCCGGAACAGCGGCCCGGACGGCAGACCCGTAGGAGACCCCATGTCCCTCACCCAGCACGACATCGACCGCGAGGTCGCCGAACGGCGGGACGCGTACGAGAAGGCCCGCGCCGGCGGCGCACCGCCGGCCGACCACCCGCCGCGCGACTACGCCCCGTACCGCAGCAGCGCGCTCCGGCACCCGAAGCGGCCGCTGGTCGCGGTGAGCGGCGGCGACCCCGAGGTGGTCGAGCTGCACGGGCCGGTCTTCGGCCCGACCGACGTCACCGACCTCGACCACGACCTGACCCGGCAGCACACCGGGGAACCCCTCGGCGAGCGGATCACCGTGTCCGGGCGCGTGCTGGACTCCCGCGGCCACCCCGTACGCGGGCAGCTCGTGGAGATCTGGCAGGCCAACGCCTCGGGGCGGTACGCGCACCAGCGCGACCAGCACCCGGCACCGCTCGACCCCAACTTCACCGGGGTCGGACGCGTCCTGACCGGCGACGACGGCGGCTACAGCTTCACCACGATCAAGCCGGGCGCCTATCCGTGGCGCAACCACGAGAACGCCTGGCGCCCGGCGCACATCCACTTCTCCCTCTTCGGGACGGCGTTCACGCAGCGCCTGGTGACGCAGATGTACTTCCCCGGTGACCCGCTCTTCCCGTACGACCCGATCCTCCAGTCGGTCACCGACGAGGCGGCGCGGGAACGGCTGGTCGCCGCCTACGACCACGGCCTCTCGCAGCCCGAGTTCTCCCTCGGCTACCGCTGGGACATCGTGCTGGACGGCCCGTCCGCCACCTGGATCGAGGAGGGCCGATGAACGGCGACCGAGGAGGGCAGATGAGCGGCCTCGCACCCACCCCCTCGCACACCGTCGGCCCCTTCTACGGGTACGCGCTGCCCTTCCCCGAGGGCGGCGACCTGGTGCCCGCTGGCCGTACGGACGCCGTGACCGTGCACGGGTACGTGTACGACGGCGAGGGAAACCCCGTACCCGACGCGCTCCTGGAGGTGTGGCAGGCGGACCCCGACGGCGGCCTGTCGGGCGCTCCGGGCTCGCTCCGCCGCGACCCGGTGACCGGGGGCCATCTGGGGCGGAACGGCGTGGACTTCACCGGCTTCGGCCGGATCGGCACGGACGCGGACGGCCACTGGGCGGTGCGCACGCTGGTGCCGGGGGCACGGCCCGGGCACGCGCCGTACCTCGGGGTGTGCGTGTTCGCGCGGGGCCTGCTGCACCACCTGTTCACCCGCGTGTACTTCCCGCTGCCCGAGCACGCGGCCGCGCAGGCGTCCGATCCGCTGCTCGCCTCGCTCCCGGCCGGCCGGCGCGAGACCCTGGTGGCCGTGGACGACGGGCGGGGCGGCTGCGCCTCGTACCGCTTCGACATCCGGTTGCAGGACGCGGACGGCGCAGGGGAGACGGTCTTTCTTGAGTTCACATGAGGCGTACGAGGCTCCCGCCGGCGCTGACTGCGGCGACCTGGGGCTGCTCTCCCCCGTACGGGCGGGCTCGGCCGCCGAGGAGGCGACGGGCGACACCGCGTTCCTCCAGGCGATGCTGGACGCCGAGGCCGCGCTGACCAGGGCGCAGGCCCGGCTCGGGCTGGCCCCCGAGTCCGCTGCCCGCGCCGTCACCGAGGCGGCGCGGGCCGACCGCTTCGACGCCCGCGACCTGGCGCTGCGCGCCCGCTCGGGCGGCAACCCGGTGATCCCGCTGGTCGCCGACCTCACCCAGGCCGCGGGCGAGGAGGCGGGCCCGTACGTGCACCGCGGCGCGACCAGCCAGGACATCGTGGACACGGCGCTGATGCTCACCGCGGCGCGCGCGCTGGACGCGGTGCTGTCCGACCTGGAGGCCACGGCCGCCTCCTTCGCCGAACTCGCCGCCGAGCACCGCGACACCGCGATGCCGGGCCGCACCCTCACCCAGCACGCGGTGCCCACCACCTTCGGGCTCAAGGCGGCGGGGTGGCGGGCGATGACGTTGGACGCGCATGACCGGGTGATGGCCGTGCGGGCTGCGTTGCCCGTGCAACTGGGCGGTGCTGCGGGGACGTTGGCGTCTTTTGCCGCTTACGCCGCGTCGTCCGCCTCCGGTGCGGATTCCGCCTCCGGCGAGGGCTCCGCCGTGGGTGCCGGTTCCGCTTCTGGTGGCGCTTCCGCTTCTGGCGACGTCGGGCTCGCGCTGCTCGGTGCGTACGCCGCCGAGCTCGGGCTCGCCGAGCCGGAGTTGCCGTGGCACACGCTGCGTACGCCGGTCGCCGACCTCGGTACCGCGCTCGGCTTCGCGTGCTGTGCGCTCGGCAAGCCCGCCGCCGATGTGCTGGTGCTCTGCCGTACCGAGACCGGCGAGGTCGCCGAGGGCAGCGGCGGCACCTCCTCCGCGATGCCGCACAAGAGCAACCCGGTGCGCGCCACCCTCCTCGCGGCCGCCGCGCGGCAGGCGCCGGCGCTCACCGCGACGCTGCTCGGTTCGCTGGCCGCCGAGGACGAGCGGCCCGGCGGCGCCTGGCACGCGGAGTGGCAGCCGCTGCGCGAACTGCTCCGGCTCGCGGGAGGCGCGGCCCGGGCGGCCGCCGAACTCTCCGCAGGACTGCGGGTGTTCCCCTACCGCATGCAGGAGCACCTCTCGCTCACCGAGGGACTGATCGTCAGCGAGCGGATCGCCGCCGAACTCGGCCCGCTGCTCGGCAGGTCCCGCGCGAAACAGCTGCTCACCGCCGCCTCCGACACCGCGCGCACCGAGGGCATCACCCTCGACGAGGCGCTGGAGGAGGTCGAGCCCGAACTGCGTTCGCTGCTCGGCAAGGAGCGGCTGCGCGACCTCACCGACCCCACCCATTACGTGGGCAGCGCGCACGCGCTCACCGACCGCGCGCTGCGCCGTGCCCCGTCACGCCCTGGAGCTTCTTCGTGATCCACCACCGCCTCGACGGTCCCGCCGACGGCGCCCCGCTTGTCCTCGGCCCCTCCCTCGGTACGTCGCTCGCCCTGTGGGAACCCCAGCTTCCCGCGCTGTCCCGCTCGCACCGCGTGCTGCGCTGGGACCTTCCGGGGCACGGGAGTTCCCCCGCCGCTTCCGACGTGTCCGTCGCCGGGCTCGCCGAGGAGGTGCTGCGGCTGGCCGACGCGCAGGGGTGGGAGCGCTTCCGGTACGCGGGGGTCTCGCTCGGCGGCGCGGTGGGGCTGCACCTCGCCGTGCACCATCCCTCGCGGGTCTCCCGGCTGGCGCTGGTCTGCTCCTCGGCCCGCTTCGGGGAGCCGTCGGCGTGGCGCGCGCGGGCGGCCTCCGTGCGCGAGGGGGGTACCGAGGCCATGGTGGCCTCGCGCCCCGGCACATGGTTCGCGCCCGGCTTCGAGGGCGCCGGCCCTCTCCTGTCCGACCTCCGCGCGACGGACGCCGCCAGCTACGCCGCCTGCTGCGAGGCGCTCGCCGCTTACGACCTCCGCCCCGCGCTGCCGCGCGTGACGGCGCCCGTCCTGGTCGTCGCCGGCCGCGACGACCCCGCGACACCGCCTTCGCACGCCCGCGAGCTGGCCGACGCCATCCCGGACGCGTCCCTTCTGGAGCTCCGCTCCGCCCACCATTTGGCGAATGCGGAGCGCCCCGAGGCGGTCACCACAGCGCTTACGGCTTTTTTCGCCGGTTAACCGCCGACGATTTCGCGCTGCTGGTTACTTCCCGCTGCGGCGGAATTTGGGTGGGTGGTTGCGCCCGACTTCTGAGTGACGGCCCGCCCTACGACGCTCCGCGCCTCCGGCCGGGCCTTGCTCCGATCTGCGGCGTCCCCGGGTGACGCACGAACGAGCCGTCACGCCGGGTGCGTGGGCCCGCGCCCCACGACTCGCTGCGGGCCTCCGCGCCACCGCTTCCGCACTCGCCTCCCCGTACGAGCTGTGGGCAGTCGTTCCGCAGGGGCGGAACGGGTGGGCACAGCGGACGCAAGACCCCGCACCCGCCCAGCCCCGCACCCAAAAGGGGCCCGGGGCGAAGCCCCGGAAAAGGGGGCAATCAGGGGGCAGCCCGTAGCGGAAGGGAAGTCGAGGGGCGCGGGGCTCTCCCCGAACACCACCCCGCGCCCTACCCTGTGCCGCATGGGCTGGACCGCACGCAACATCCCCCCACAAGCCGACCGCACGGTCATCGTCACCGGCGCCAACAGCGGCCTCGGCTACATCACCGCGCGCGAGCTCGCCCGCCGCGGCGCCCGCGTCCTCCTCGCCTGCCGCAGCGAGAAGCGCGGCACCGGGGCACGCGACCGCCTCCGCCACGAAGTACCGGAAGCGCAAGCGGAGTTCAGGCAGCTCGACCTCGCCGACCTCTCCTCCGTACGCGCCTTCGCCACCGCCCTCCCCTGCGACCGCGTCGACCTCCTGATCAACAACGCGGGCGTGATGGCCGTGCCGTACGGCCGCACGGCGGACGGCTTCGAGACGCAGTTCGGGGTCAACCACCTCGGCCACTTCGCGCTCACGGGCCTGCTCCTGGAGCGCCTGCTCGACGCACCGGGCGCCCGCGTCGTGACCGTGTCCAGCCTGGCGCACGCCCTGTCCAACATCGACATGAGCGACCTCAACAGCGAGCACCGCTACCGCCGCTGGCCCGCGTACGCCGCCTCCAAGACGGCGAACCTGCTCTTCGTGCACGAGCTCGCCCGCCGCGCGGCCCGCAAGGGCCTCGACCTGACGGCCGCCGCCGCGCACCCCGGCTACTCGGCGACCGAGCTCCAGGAGAAGGGCGCGCGCGAGGCGGGACGCCAGGCGGTGCGGCGCATCATGCGCACCGGCAACGCGCTGCTCGGCTCCTCGGCCCAGCTCGGCGCCGCCCCCACCCTGTACGCGGCGACCGCGCCCCGCGTCCCCGGCGACGGCTTCTACGGCCCCCGCATCCTCGGCGTACGCGGAGGCCCTGGCCCCTCCTGGCGCGCGCCGTGGACCCGCAACGACACCGCGGGCGAGCGGCTGTGGGCGGCATCCGAGCAGCTCACGGGGGTCGGCTACGGGGCGCTGTAGCCGCTCCAGCGCACGGCCCCGCACGCCGCCTCCGTACGCCGTCCACCCCTTGGACGGACGCGTTCCGCCCCTCGTACACGTGCGCTACGGTGTCGCGCATGAAGCAGCCCGTCCGCGTACTCGTCGTCGATGACGACTTCATGGTCGCGAGGCTGCACAGCACGCTCGTCGAGCGCGTCGACGGCTTCGAGGTCGCCGGCAGGGCGCACAGCGGAGCCGAGGCGCTGTCCCTCTTCCACGAGCTCAAGCCCGACCTCGTACTGCTGGACATCTACCTGCCCGACATCCCGGGCCTCGACGTGCTGCGCGGCCTGCGCGGCGGCGAGGCCCCGGACGACGGTCCCGACGTGCTGGTCGTCACGGCCGCGCGGGACGCGGAGACGGTGCGCGGGGCGCAGCGCGGCGGGGCGGTGCAGTACATCATCAAGCCCTTCGAGCCCCAGCTCCTCCAGGAGCGGCTGCGCGGGTACGCGGAGCGCCGCCGCGAGCTGGCCGCGCTGTCGGCCGCCGGGCAGGACGACGTGGACCGGCTGTTCACCGGTTCGCCGTCGCCGGCCGCCGCCGGTCCGGTGGCGGGCGGCGCCGCCAAGCCGCTGCCGAAGGGCCTGACCGAGCAGACCGCCGGGCTGGTACGCGGCACGCTGGAGTCGCACGCGGGCGGCGAGGGCCTCTCGGCCTCGGAGTGCGCCGAACACAGCGGGCTGTCCCGGGTGAGCGCGCGGCGCTATCTGGAGCACTTCGTGGCCACCGGTACGGCGCGGGTCACGCTGCGGTACGGCACCACGGGCCGGCCCGAGCGCCGGTATCACCCCGAGCCCGTCCGCCACTCCCGCTGACTCCCGCCGGGTCAGGCCCCTTCCCGGGCCCTCCCTCTCCGCGCGCTTTACGCCGTACCGCCCCGCGTCAATTTCCGTGGCGCGGCGCACACTTGGCGGCCAATTCTCCGTGACCGCGGCCACTTTCCTCCGGCGCACACCCGGCGCGCACTGATCATTTTCCCCGTAATACCCACGGGAAATGCCGTACGCCACAAGATCGAATTTCCCGATTTCCGTGACCCAGGCCACAGGAAATCGGTGAGTTGGACCACAGGAAAAACTCTTTGCGGAGCGGCGAGTTCGGCGTTCATGACAGATCAAGCCAGTGAATCATGGCCATGACCTGGGCGGTTGGTCATGCGTTGTGACTCGGTAACGGAATGGAACGGATCACCGAAGAGCTCCGCTGATGTCCGCTTCCTTGTGGTCGCGAATTTCGTCTGCTTAGTGTTCATGCCGCCACCGCACGTCCCATGCGGTGGTTCCGTGGCCGGGACGCCGAATCCTGCCGCCCGGCACGCGGAAACAGACGACGAACAGGGCGGCAGGAGCGGGGGAACCAGGTAAGCGCCGTAACCGCGCACCCGACCGGTGCCGGGAGCGGCTAGGGGTGAAGCCATCCCCGCGGAAAGCACCAAGGAGCGCTTTCGCGGAATGGCCGGGCAGCTCCAGCCCGAATCCGACAGCTCACCTCGCAGGCGTAGGAGAGGAAACGCACAGCTTTATGGCCACCATTTCTGAGCGCGCCCGCAAGAGCCGTCACCAGACCCGCCGCATGGCCCGCATCTCGCTGGCCATCACCGCGGGCGGCGCGGGCATCGCCCTTCCGCTGCTCGGCGCGGGCAGCGCGCACGCCGCCGACGTGAGCACCTGGGACAAGGTCGCCCAGTGCGAGTCGGGCGGCGACTGGTCCATCAACACCGGCAACGGCTACTCCGGTGGCGTCCAGTTCGACCAGCAGACCTGGTCGGGCCACGGCGGCACGCAGTACGCGCCGAGCGCCGGCGAGGCCACCAAGGAACAGCAGATCAAGATCGCTGAGAAGGTGCTGGCCGAGCAGGGCCCGAGCGCCTGGCCCAACTGCGGTCCCAAGGCGGGCCTGAGCCAGGGCGGTCCGTCCCCGGACCTGGGCGGCGACAGCGGCAGCGGTTCGCAGCAGCAGAGCGAGCAGAAGCAGCAGGCTCCGAAGCAGGAGGCCCCGAAGCAGGAGGCGCCCAAGCAGGAGTCCGCGCCGAAGCCGCAGTCCGCTCCCAAGCAGCAGGACGCGCCGCAGAACGCCGGCACCACCTCGTACAAGGTCGTCTCCGGTGACACCCTCGGCAAGATCGCCGACGCGAAGGGCGTCCAGGGCGGCTGGAAGAAGCTGTACGAGGACAACCGCCAGACCGTCGGCGGCAACCCGAACGTGATCTTCCCGGGCCAGAACCTGGACCTCAAGGGCGGCTCGGGCTCCGGCTCGGGTGACGCGGGTGCGAAGCCGCAGGGCTCCGCGAAGGCCGCGCCGTCCGCCGCCGACGAGGCCAAGAAGGCGGAGAAGTCCGCCGACCAGGCCGAGAAGAAGGCCGAGAAGAAGGCGGCCGACGTCAAGAGCGTCGGCGGCGACTACGTGAAGCCGGTCGACGCGCCGACCAGCACGCCCTACAAGGCGTCCGGCGGCTCCTGGTCCAGCGGCAGCCACACCGGCGTGGACTTCTCCGCGCAGTCCGGCACCCCGGTGAAGGCCGTCACCAACGGCACCGTGGTCAAGACCGGCAACGGCGGCGCCTACGGCAACGAGGTCGTCATCAAGGGCGAGGACGGCAAGTACACCCAGTACGGCCACCTCACCTCGGCCACCGTCCAGGCGGGCCAGAAGGTCAACGCCGGCGACCAGATCGCCATCTCGGGCAACACCGGCAACACGACAGGACCCCACCTGCACTTCGAGGTCCGCACGGGCCCCGAGTACGGCAGCGACATCGACCCGGTGGCCTACCTCCAGGAGCACGGCCTCAACGTCTGATCCCCGAGAGGGGGTTGTGGGAACCCCTTACGGAACACGGGTCCGAGCACAGGATGCCCGGCACTGCGGCGGCAGTGCCGGGCATCCGGCTTTTGTACGGGGACAGCGGGAGAACCCCGGGGACACCGGGAAACCCCCAAACGCAAAAACGAGGGGGCGGCACCTCCGCACAGGTGCCGCCCCCTCTTCGTTCCGGCCCCCGTGGCGCCGCCGGTGAGGGTAAGTGGGGCGACGCGCAAGGGGCCGGTGGCCGGTCAGTCCGTCACGCCTGGCCGGCCGCCGCACGGCCCGCTTCGAGGCGGGCCACCGGGATGCGGAACGGCGAGCAGGACACGTAGTCCAGGCCCACCTCGTGGAAGAAGTGCACCGAGTCGGGGTCGCCCCCGTGCTCGCCGCACACGCCGAGCTTCAGGTCGGGGCGGGTGGCCCGCCCGGACTCGACGGCGCTGCGTACGAGGGAGCCCACGCCGTCCTTGTCGATGGTCTCGAAGGGGGAGATACCGAAGATGCCCTTCTCCAGGTACGCGGTGAAGAAGCTGGCCTCCACGTCGTCACGGGAGAAGCCCCACACGGTCTGCGTGAGGTCGTTCGTGCCGAAGGAGAAGAAGTCGGCCGACTCGGCGATCTGACCCGCCGTCAGCGCCGCGCGGGGCAGCTCGATCATGGTGCCGAGGGAGAGCCCCAGCTCGACCCCGTACTTCTGCTCGGTCTCCGCGATGACCTGCTCGGCCTCCTCGCGGACGATCTCCAGCTCCTGCACGGTGCCCACCAGCGGAATCATGATCTCCGCACGCGGATCGCCGTTCGCCGCCTTCCGCTCGGCCGCGGCCTCCGCGATGGCCCGCACCTGCATCGTGAACAGCCCCGGGATGACCAGCCCGAGCCGCACGCCGCGCAGCCCCAGCATCGGGTTCTGCTCGTGCAGCCGGTGCACGGCCTGGAGCAGCCGCAGGTCGTTCTCGTTCGCGTCCTTACGGGACTCGGCGAGCGCGACCCGCACCGACAGCTCGGTGATGTCCGGCAGGAACTCGTGCAGCGGCGGGTCGAGAAGGCGGACCGTCACCGGCAGGCCGTCCATCGACTCGAAGAGCTCGATGAAGTCCTGGCGCTGGGGCGGAAGGAGGGCGTTCAGCGCGGTGTCGCGCTCCTCCTCCGCGTCGGCCAGGATCAGCCGCTCCACCAGCTCACGCCGCTCCCCGAGGAACATGTGCTCGGTACGGCACAGCCCGATCCCCTGCGCCCCGAACCGCCGCGCCCGCGACGCGTCCTCGGCGTTGTCCGCGTTCGCCCGCACCGAGAGCCGGCGCTTGCGGTCGGCGTACGACATGATCCGGTGCACGGACTGTACGAGCTCGTCGCCCGCACCCGCGTGCGTACGGCCCTCGAAGTACTCGACCACGGGCGACGGCACGACCGGCACCTCGCCCGCGTACACCTTGCCGGTCGAACCGTCGATGGAGACCACGTCCCCCTCGTCGATCACGACCCCACCCGGCGCGGTGAGCTGCCGCTTCTTGGTGTCGACCTCCAGCTCCTCGGCCCCGCACACACAGGTCTTGCCCATGCCGCGCGCGACCACCGCCGCGTGCGAGGTCTTGCCGCCGCGCGAGGTCAGGATGCCCTCGGCGGCGATCATGCCGTCCAGGTCGTCGGGGTTGGTCTCGCGGCGGATGAGGATGACCTTCTCGCCGGACCGCGACCACTTGACCGCGGTGTAGGAGTCGAAGACCGCCTTGCCGACCGCGGCGCCGGGCGAGGCCGGAATGGCCCAGCCGATCTGGGTGACGCCCTCGCCCTTGACCCCGCCGTTGCTGTCGAAGCGGGGGAACATCAACTGCGCGAGCTGCGCGCCGTTGACCCGCTGCAGCGCCTCGGCCTCGTCGATGAGCCCCTGGTCCACGAGCTGCGTGGCGATCCGGAACGCGGCGGCGGCGGTCCGCTTGCCGACCCGGGTCTGGAGCATCCACAGCTTGCCGCGCTCGATGGTGAACTCGATGTCGCACAGGTCCCTGTAGTGCGTCTCCAGGGTCTCCATGATCCGCATCAGCTCGTCGTACGACGTCTTGTCGAGCGATTCGAGCTCGGCCAGCGGCACGGTGTTGCGGATGCCGGCGACGACGTCCTCGCCCTGCGCGTTCTGCAGGTAGTCGCCGTACACGCCCTGCTGCCCCGTGGAGGGGTCACGGGTGAAGGCCACACCGGTGCCGGAGTCCGGACCGAGGTTGCCGAACACCATGGAGCAGATGTTGACGGCCGTGCCCAGGTCGGAGGGGATGCGCTCCTGGCGCCGGTAGAGCCGCGCGCGGTCGCCGTTCCACGAGTCGAAGACCGCGCGCACCGCGAGGTCCATCTGCTCGCGCGGGTCCTGCGGGAACTCCCGCCCGGTCTCCTTGAGCACGATCGCCTTGAACTGGTCGACCAGGCCGCGCAGATGAGCGGAGGTGAGGTCCACGTCGCTGACCGCGCCCTGCTCGCGCTTGGTCTCCTCCAGCGCCTCCGCGAACAGCTCGCCCTCGATCCCGAGGACGGTGTCGCCGAACATCTGGATCAGGCGCCGGTACGAGTCCCAGGCGAAGCGCTCGTCGCCGGACTGCTCGGCGAGCCCGTTCACCGACTCGTCGGAGAGCCCGATGTTGAGGACGGTGTCCATCATCCCGGGCATGGAGAACTTGGCGCCCGAGCGCACGGAGACCAGCAGCGGGTCGTCGGCCTGGCCGAGCCGCTTGCCCATGCGCTCTTCCAGCGCGGCGAGCTGCGCGCCCACCTGCTCGCGCAGCGCCGGGGGTTCGGCCCCGGACTCCAGGTAGACCTTGCACGCCTCGGTGGTGATGGTGAACCCCGGAGGGACGGGGAGACCGAGGTTGGTCATCTCGGCGAGGTTGGCCCCCTTGCCGCCGAGGAGGTCCTTGAGGTCCCTGTTGCCCTCCGTGAAGTCGTAGACGAACTTCCGCTGGTCCGCAGCGGCGTTGTGCGCCGCGTTAGAAGCGTTCGCTGTGTTCTCTGCGTGAACCGGCACAGGTCTCGGCTCCTCGTGGACGGTTGCCCTGACGGCGGGGAGCGTACCCAGATCGAAGGCTTAGGGGTACGTCCAGCAGCACGTCACACGGCTGTAACCCGTCCGGTTCCGTAGATCGAAAGTCACGGTCGCCTTACGGCGTCCGAGAGTTGAGACCATTTCCCGAAGGCAGCGTGTCAGATTCCCGCCCCAGCATTTGCGAAGCAATAGGGCCAAAACGGTAATCGATCTTTTGACTTCTGAACCAAGGAGCAGCAAAACCCCGCCTCGCTCCTTGGAGATATACAGCTCACATGTGAGCGCTCATATGAGCACACCTCTGATCAGGGTGGCGAGGATCACGCGCCCAGGGACGGCCGGATTCCACCATGCGGACGTCCCGCCGGACGGGCGGCCGGACAGAGCCCGAGGGCGGATACGCCCCTTGCCCGCACCCCTCCTCCGCCGTCCCGACGGCTCCCGCCGCGCCCCTCCGCGCCCCCGTCGCACACCCATCTCCCGCTCCTTTTCCGGGAATTGGCCGTACCCCTAGAGCATCGTGAATCCGATTTTGCATGTCTAAGAGACATAAATTGGTGGTGCCGACGACAGAACTGACACAGTTGGCTGCTCCTGGCAGCGGCCCGGGTTCTCCCCCAGGGTTCTCCGCCGCGGCCCGCGGGCAGGCGCACCGGTACGCGGTCGGAGACCTCCCCCAGGGGTTCCCGGCCGCGGCGCCGGGCCAGGACCGCTCCAACGGCCCCTCCCGGCGCGCGAGTCGACCGCTCGCCCGCCAGGCCCCCGGCGCGGACGCGCGTACCCCGCTCCCCCGCCCGCGGCCCCCGCGACGGGGCCGACCCCGCCGACCGCCGTAGAAGCCGCGCCCGAAAGGGGAACGCACCATGACCGCTCCGACGACGACGGACCAGCACCGGCTCCTCGTCCACAGCGGGACCTTCGCCGCGCTCGACGCGGGGGGTGACATCACCGGGGCGCGCGGGGTCTCGCCCGACGGGCTCTTCCTGCGCGACGCGCGCCACCTGAGCCGCTGGCAGCTCACCGTGGACGGGGCCGTGCCCACGGTGCTGGTGCCGGCCGACGCCCGGGGCGGGGCGACCGCGCGCTGCGTGCTGACCCCCGCGAGCAGCCGGGCCGAGCCGGCGGCGCACACCGTCTTCCGGGAGCAGACGGTGACGGCGGGGGCGCTGCGGGAGCGGGTGCGGATCGCCAACAACCTGGGGGACCGCGCGACGGTGCGGCTGGCGCTGACCGTGGACGCCGACTTCGCCGACCAGTTCGAGCTGCGCTCCGACCTGCGCACCTACGAGAAGCCGCACGTGGTGCGGACGCGCGAAGTGCTGCCGGACGGTGTGCAGTTCGGCTATATGCGCCGCGAGTGGCGGTCCCGTACGACGGTCACCGCGCAGCCCGCGCCCGACGTCGTCGGCGAGACCGGCAGCGGGGCCCGGCAACTGCGCTGGGACCTGGAGCTGCCGCCGCACGGTTCGGCCGAGGTCACGCTGCGGGCCTCGGCGTACCCCTACGGGGCGCCCCCTGCCGAGGCCGCGCCCCCGCAGCCCGCCGGGGAGACCGAACTGCCCTGCGCCGCCTGGCCCGAGCTGGCCCGCGCCTGCCGCCAGGGCCTCACCGACCTGGACGGGCTGCGCATTCCGGCCGCGGGGCCCGACGGCGAGCAGCTGTGGGTGCCGGGGGCCGGAGTGCCGTGGTTCCTGGCGCTGTTCGGGCGGGACGCGCTGCTGGCCTCGCTGTTCGCGCTGCCGTACCGCCCCGGCGCCGCGGCCGCCACCCTCCCCGCGCTGGCCGCCGCCCAGGCGACCGAGGAGGACCCGGCGCGGGACGCGCAGCCCGGGAAGATCGTGCACGAGGTGCGGCACGGCGAGCTGGCCCACTTCCGCCAGGTGCCGTACGGCAGGTACTACGGCTCGATGGACGGTACTCCGCTGTTCCTCGTATTGCTGGGCGCATACACCGAACACACCGGGGACGAGGGGCTCGCGCGGCGCCTGGAGCCGCACGCGCGCGCCGCCGTGGAGTGGATGTTCCGGCACGGCGGCCTGGAGAAGGGCGGCTACCTGCGCTATCGCGCCGACGACGCGGGCCGGGGCCCGGCCCACCAGTGCTGGCGCGACTCCCCCGGCGCGATCTGCTTCGCCGACGGTTCCCGCGCGAAGGGTTCGGTCGCGGTGGCCGCGGTGCAGGGGTACGCCTACGACGCGCTGCTCCGCACGGCGCGGCTGGCCCGCACGGTGTGGGGCGACAAGGAGAGCGCGGACCGGTGGGAGTGCGCGGCCGAGGACCTGCGGCGCCGTTTCCTGCTGGACTTCTGGATGCCGGAGCGTGACTTCCCCGCGCTGGCGCTGGACGGCGAGGACCGCAGGGTGGACGCGCTCACCTCGGAGGCCGGGCATCTGCTCTGGTCGGGGCTGCTGGACGGGGAGCGCGCCGAGGCGGCCGGACGGCGGCTGCTGGAGCGGGACTTCTTCTCCGGCTGGGGCGTGCGCACGCTCGCCGCGGGACAGCCCGCTTACCACCCGCTCTCGTACCACCGGGGCAGCGTGTGGCCGCACGACAACGCGGTGATCGCGCTGGGCCTGGCCCGGCACGGGCTGCACGCCGAGGCACGCGAGGTGGCGGGCGCGCTGACGGCGATGGCCGCGTACGACGGGCACGGCTACCGGCTGCCGGAGGCGGTCGCCGGGTACGCGCGCGAGGACCACCCGCACCCGGTGCCCTACCCGCACGCGTGCTGCCCGCAGGCGTGGGCCGCCGCGGCGCCGCTGGCCCTGTGCTCGGCGGTCGGCGCGCGGCAGGACGCGGGGCGCCCCCTCCAGGGCGCGGCGGGCTGAGCGGAGGCGGACCCTCCGGCGGCCGGCCTGCTAGGGCGTGTCTTGCGGAGTCGGCTCTTCCGGCGGCCGGCGGGCCCGCGAGCTGCGGACTCTCCGGGCGCCAACCGGCCGTCAACCGCCCGGCGGCCGGAACGGGACCGATATCGGGCGGTTGCCGTGTCGGCGCCGCGCGTCAACCATGGGGCGCACGGAAGATCGGGGGTGGGGCGAGGAGACGACGGAGGCGACGGCATGTCCGGGCGGTACGCAGAGCAGCGCAGCCGGAGCGGTCAGGTGCGGCGGGCGCCCCGCGCCGCGCGGCAGGACGCGCGCCGGGCGCGCGCGGTGACGGCCGTGGTCTCCGCCGTCCTGGCGGTGGCGCTCGCGCAGACCCTCCTCGTGCAGTTCGTACGGCAGCCGGACGGCACCCCCGCCGTGCCGCTGCCCGCCTGGGAGTGGAACGCAGTCTCGCTGGTCCCGCTCGCCGCGCTCGCCTTCCACTGGCATCCGGCGCAGCGCTCCACCGCGCCCAACATGGAGCCGGCGATCCTGATCTCCTCGTGCCTGTATCTGGCGTACGCCTTCCTCGCGTTCGCCCACGGCGACCTGCGGCTCTTCCCCGCGCTGCTGGCGAGCGCCGGCACGCTGGCCGGGGTGTGGACGTCCAACAGGCAGGCTGCCCGCGAGAGTTGACCAGCGGCCGTACGGGGCCCGGGCGTTGCCTCCCGGTGTGATCTCGCACACAGGCTAGGGTGACGCGGATGCCGCCGACAGCCCCGACGTCGGAGGGGTGCGAACCACCCTCCGTACTCACCGATTTGGCTGGTTCTCTGTGTAGCGAAAACAGTTGCCCCGGGCATGTAGTGGCTGGAGCCGTACGTCACACCCCCACCGTTCGTGAGGTCAGCACATGACGGAGACCGTCGCCTTCCCCCAGGACCGTGCCTGCCCCTACCACCCGCCCACCGAGTACGGGCCGCTGCGCGCCGCGCGGCCGCTCGGCCGGGTCACCCTCTTCGACGGCCGCGACGTGTGGGTGGTGACCGGGCGGGACACCGCGCGCGAACTCCTCGCCGACCAGCGGCTGTCCAGCAACCGCAAGAACCCCGCCTTCCCCGTGCCGACCGCGCGCTTCGAGGGGCTCAGGGAACGGCGTACCGCGCTGCTCGGCGTGGACGACCCCGAACACAACGCGCAGCGGCGGCTGGTGATCCCCAGCTTCAGCGTCCGGCGGATGGCCGCGCTGCGCCCGCAGATCCAGCAGACCGTCGACCGGCTGCTGGACGCGATGGTCGCGCAGGGCCCGCCCGCCGAGCTGGTCAACGACTTCGCGCTGCCGGTGCCCTCCATGGTCATCTGCGCGCTGCTCGGCGTCCCGTACGAGGACCACGACTTCTTCGAGGAGCAGTCGCGGATACTGCTGCGCGGGAAGACCGCCGACGAGGCGCGGGCGGCGGGCGACCGGCTGGACGCGTTCTTCTACGACCTGGTCGAGCGGAAGCGCAAGGAGCCCGGCGACGGGCTGCTGGACGACCTGATCCAACAGCAGCTCGAGAAGGGCACGTTCGACCCGCCGGAGCTGGTGGCGCTCTCCACGATCCTGCTGGTCGCGGGCCACGAGACGACCGCGAACATGATCTCGCTGGGCACCTTCACGCTGCTCCAGCACCCCGAGCAGCTCGACGATCTGCGCGCGGGGAAGGTGGAGATGTCGGCGGCGGTCGAGGAGCTGATGCGGTACCTGTCCATCGCGGACGGGCTGCTGCGGGTCGCGACCGAGGACATCGAGGTGGGCGAGGGGCCCGACGCCTCCGTCATCCGGGCCGGCGAGGGCGTGGTCTTCTCCACGTCCGTGATCAACAGGGACGCCGAGGCGTTCCCCGACCCCGACGCGCTCGACCTGGACCGCCAGGCGCGGCACCACGTCGCGTTCGGCTTCGGCATCCACCAGTGCCTCGGGCAGAACCTCGCGCGCGCCGAGATGGAGATCGCGCTGAGCACGCTCTTCGCGCGGCTGCCCGGGCTGCGGCTGGCGGCGGAGCCGGAGGAGATCCCGTTCAAGCCGGGCGACACGATCCAGGGAATGCTGCAACTGCCGGTGAGCTGGTGAGGGTTGAGGCAGTACGAGTTGTTGCACCGGAAAACACGCGAGAGGAAACCGAGCACATGCGCATCACCGTGAACACGGACGTCTGTATCGGTGCGGGCCAGTGCGCGCTGACCGCGCCGGAGGTCTTCACCCAGGACGACGACGGCTTCAGCGAACTGCTGCCGGGCCGCGAGGACGGCGCCGGCGACCCCCTGGTCCGCGAGGCGGCGCGGGCGTGCCCGGTGCAGGCGATCACGGTGAGCGAGGAGTGAGCGTGCCGGGGCGGCCTTGGCCGTCCCGGCCTCACCCCGCGGCCACCCGCTCCAGGAACGCGTCCACCAACCCGTGCGCGCGCTCCCGCATCGCGGGGAGAGCGGTGCTCACCTCCCGTATCAGTGCTCTCGGGTCGGCGCCCGCCTCCGCGGCGATCTCCTCACCGCCGCCCTCGAACCACGCGCGCAGCGTCTCCGGCGTCAGCTCCGGGTGGAACTGCACGCCCATCGCCCGGCCGTGCACGAACGCCTGTGAGGCCAGCGCGTTGCGCGCCACCTCGCGCGCACCCACAGGCAGCTTCCACCGGTCGCCGTGGAACTGGAACCAGGGCCCGGGCCCGACCAGTTGCGGCGCGTCGGTGTGCACGGTGCTCCAGCCCAGCTCCCAGGCGGGCGCGCGTTCCACGGTGCCGCCCAGCGCGGCGGCCAGTGCCTGACCGCCGAAGCAGATGCCGAGCACCGGTATGTCCCCGGCGTGCGCGGCGCGCAGTAGGGAGAGCTCGGCGCTGATCCAGGAGTTCATCCGGTTCACCGACCACGGCGCGCCCAGCGAGAGGATCAGCTCGTGCTCACCGGCGGCCGGGAAGCGGGCCTCCACGTCCGGGTCCTCGAACCGTTCCGGCGGCACCACCAGCATCTCGTCCAGCGCATAGCCGCGCTGCTCCAGCCGCTCCCCGACGTGTCCTGCCGAGGAGAGGTGGTCGTGGAGTATCACCAGGGCACGCGCCATCGCCGGGTCCTCATCCCTCCGCTTCCGGGTACGAAAGAGCGCCGCACCCCTTGAGGAGCGGTGCTCTCCCAGCCTACCGTTTGGGGCCAAACAAGGAGCACGGCTGTACGGCAGGAGGCTTCATGGCGTCGGCGCCCACACCCCGGATGACCCTCGTGCTCTCCGAGAACTGGACCATGACGGGCGGCCGTTGCGACACCCGCGCGCTGGTCAGATGGGCCCGCGAGGCCGAGGAGGCGGGCTTCGACGCGGTGATGCTGAGCGAACACCTCGTCCTCGGCCCGGACTCCGGCGCGAACGGGGTGATGCCCAACCCGCGCGAGTACGCGCTGCCCGGTAATCAGGACCCCGAGACCCCCTGGCCGAACTCCCTCGTACTGCTCTCGGCCATCGCCGCCGTCACGGAGCGGATCCGGCTCGCCGCTGCCGCCGTGGTCGCCCCGCTCCGCCACCCCCTGCTGCTCGCGAAGGAGCTGGCCACGCTCGACCTGCTGAGCGAGGGGCGGCTCGTGGTGCAGCCCACCGTGAGCTGGAGCAGGGACGAGTACGCGGCGCTCCAGGTCCCGTTCGCGCGGCGCGGCGCGCTGCTGGACGAGCACCTGGCGGCGTGGCGGGAGCTGTGGCGCCCGGGCCCGGCGACCTTCGAGGGCGAGCACTACGCGTTCCGCGACGTGTACCTGGAGCCGAAGCCGTACCGGCCTGGCGGGCCCGCGCTGTGGTTCGGCGGCGAGACGCTGCACGACGCGGTGCTGCGCAGGCTCGTCGCGTACGGGCACGGCTTCCATCCGCTGGGCCGGCCGCGCCCCGCCGAACTGGAGAAACTGCGGGCCGCGTTGACCGAGGCGGGCCGCGACCCGGACGGGCTGGAGATGATCGGCGGCACCCGCGCAGTGTTCCCCGACACGCGCTCGACCGCCGATCTCGGCAGGGCGCTGGAGTCCGTGCCCGAGCAGCGCGAGCAGGGCTTCACGACGTTCTGCATCAAGCCGTCGCAGTTCACCGACGATCCGGCGGGGGTGCGGGACTTCTGCCGCGAGGTGATGCGGCGGGTCGCCACGCTCTAGGCACCCGTACGAGGCGCCCCCGCCCGTCCCCCGAGCCCACTCACCAGGAGGTTGCGTTGCCCCGTCCCGCCGATCTCGTTCTGCGCAACGGCACGGTGCTGACCGTGGACGCCGCGTTCAGCACCACGGAGGCGCTGGCGGTGCGCGACGGGCTGGTCGCCGCCACCGGCACGGACGAGGAGATCAGTGCTCTCGTCGGCCCCGGCACCCGGGTGCTGGACCTCGGCGGGCGTACCGCGCTGCCCGGGATCAACGACTCGCACCTGCACGCCTGCGCGTTCGGCGCGACCCGGCCGCCGCTCGCGCTGGACGTCACGCCCGAGGGCGCGGCCTCGATCGCGGAGATCCGTACGGCGGTACGGGAGCGGGCGGCGCAGGTCCCGCGCGGCTCGTGGATCATCGGCAACGGCTGGGACACCGGCTACCTCAAGGAGTGCCGCGACGACCCGGAACGGTCGGTGACCAGGCACGATCTGGATGCGGTCGCGCCGGAACACCCCGTTCTGCTCTACGAGTTCTCCGGGCACACCGCGTGGGTGAACTCGCGGGCCCTGGAGCTCGCGGGGATCAGCGCCGGTACGGAGGTGCCGCCGGGCGGCGTGATCGAGCTCGGCCCGGACGGCGAGCCCTCCGGCGTACTCCGCGAGGGCGCGCAGGAGTTGATCAACGCCGCCGTGCCTGACATGGACGCGGGGGCGCGCGCGGAGGCGATACGCGCCGCGGTGCGGGTGTGCCACGCCGAGGGCATCACCAGCTTCACCGAGCCGGGGCTCGGGCCGGGCGGCGGCTCGCTGTTCCTGGGGGCCGCGCACACGGACACGCTGCGAGAGTACGCGCGGATGGCGGCGGCGGGCGAGCTGCGGGCGCGGGTGAGCGTGCTGCTGCTACCGCTGGAGATGGGCGGCGCGTCGAGTGAACTGCCAGCGCGCATGGAGGGGTTGGGCGACTTGTGCGCCGACGCCGACCCCCGCCTCCTCCGCGTACTCGGCGTGAAGCTGTTCGCCGACGGGATTCCGCCGAGCCGTACGGCGTGGATGCACGAGCCGTACGAGGAGGGCGGCGGGCTCGGGCAGCTCTGCGTGCACGGGCACTCCGACGCGCAGCGGGTCGGTGAGCTGGGCGGGATCGTGGCGTACGCGCACGCGGCGGGGCACCAGTTGGGGGTGCACATCACCGGGGATCACGGGATCGACGCGGTCGTCGACGCCTTCCGTTCCGCCCAGGCCGACTCCCCGCGCCCGGACGCGCGCCACTACGTGATCCACGGGGACTTCGCGTCCCCCACCGCCCTGCGGACGCTGGCCAGGCACGGCTGGGGCGTCAACATGAACCCCGGGGTCAAGGACGCGATAGCCGACCGGATGGACGCGGTCGTCGGGCCCGAGCGCAGCGCGTGGCAGTGGCCGGTGCGCAGTGCGGTGGAGGCCGGGATCCCGGTCACGGCCAGCTCCGATGCGCCGATCACGTATCCCGACTGGCGGCGGGGCGTGGCCTCGATGATGCTGCGCGAGTCCAAGGCGACGGGCCGGGTGAGCGGACCCGACCAGTGCGTCGGCTTCGAGACGGCGGTGCGGGCCTACACCTCGCACGCCGCGTGGCAGGACTTCGCCGAGGGCTGGAAGGGCACGCTGGAGCCGGGCAAGGTCGCCGACGTGTGTGTGGTGGACGGCGCGTTGGGCCCGCGCACCGATCCGCGGGAGATCGCGTCGATGGGGGTCGCGCTGACCGTGTTCGGGGGCGAGGTGGTGTACGAGGGGGTGGCCCTGTAGGGCTGGGGTGCGCGGACAGGTTGCTTCGTGTGCGGGTTCGTCCGGTGTTGTGTGTTCCATGACACCGGGATCGCGGGGCGGGTTCCCGTACGGGAATGGCGGCCTGTGAAGCTGGGGCGGACCCACACGCCCGTGCGCCAGGAGTAGTCCCCCATGTCCACGCATGCGCAGACCGACAACGCGATGCCGGCCAAGGAAGCGGCACGCAAGGCACGTGTCGCACGTGCCCTTCGGCGGATCACCGCCCTGCCGTTCTGGGCGCTGCTGGCGGTCTTCGTCGCCTCCTGGCCGCTCGGGGAGTTCTTTCCGTCGACGGCGATAAACGTGTGCCGGTTCGTCGCGCCGCTGCTGCTGATCCCGGTCGCGCTGATCCGCTCGATGCCGACACTGCGGGTCGTCGGCCTGGGGCACTACGCGAAACGCCGGCGGCGCAGTTCGGCCTACTTCGTCGGGGCCTGCTTCGTCTTCGCGGCCGCCCTCCTCGCCGGGGGCGCGAACTTTCTCGCTCCGGCGGTGGTTCCCACGGTCCCGGTGAAGGCGAAGGTCACCGAGTGCCATCGCGAGGGCGAGGGGCGCCGCAGCTCCGGCCACACCTCGTGCACGGGTGAGTGGACCGTCAACGGCAAGCACGAATCGGGCCGCTCGATGCCCTACTCCGCCCCGGCGGGCAGCACCGTCCCCATCGCGGCCAACCGCGCCGACAACGACGTGGTGTACGGACCGCCGTCCGGTGGGCAGAGCGCGATGGGCGCGCTCATCGGTGCCATGGGCATCGCCTTCGCGGGCTACGGCGTGTACGAACTGTTCGTCGCGCGGCGCCGGATCGGCCACCGGCTGGACGAGGTGATCGCGGGCCGGGCGACGGTGGCCGCGCGAATCTTCACCCCGCGAGCCGGCGGATGAACGCCGCGAAGGCCGGCGCCTCGAAGGTGAGGTGACCCCTGCCGGGGTCCTTGGAGTCGCGAACGGCGACGCGACCGGGCAGGTCAGCGACCTCCACGCACGAGCCGCCCTTGTCATCGCTGTAGCTCGACTTACGCCACCGGGCGAGGGACGAGTTTTCGGTGGTCGTCATAGCGCTCCTTCAACACACGGGCGATCAGCGTGGCCGTCTCCCGCGGGGACAGGGCGTCGGCTCGCAACAGATCGTAACGGCGTGCCAGGTTCCTGAACTGGTCAGGATCAGCCGTTGAGTCACCGCCCTCGTAGTCCTCCAAGTATGCGACGTCTGCCTGGTCGTCACGCAAGAACAGTTCGAAGGACCCTGAGAGCCCGGTGTGCTCTCCCAGCCCGAACGGCAGCACCTGAACCTGCACCCCGGCGGTCTCCTGGAGGTCCAGCAGCCGATGCAGCTGCTCCTTCATGACCTGCTTGCCGCCGACTTCTCGGCACAGCACGGACTCATCCAGCACGAGCCACAGGTGCGGCGCTTCCTTGCGCTCAAGGATGTGCTGGCGTTCCATGCGCGCCTCCAGCAGCGCCTCCAAGGCGTCCCCTTGGTGGCTGACGCCCAAGACCGCCCGCGCATAGCTCTCCGTCTGGAACAGGCCGTGCACCAACTGGCTCTGGAAGAGCCGGATTTCGCGCGCCGAAGCCTCAAGCTGTGCCACCGGCTGGTACCAGATCGGCAACCGGCACCGCTTTGCGGGCTCCCACGCGCGGATCAGGGCGCCATCCGCACCCACCGCCTCATCGAGGCGCGGGACCAAGTCGTCCCTCGGCACCTTCGCCGCCGTTTCGATCTGGCCGATCATCGAGCCGGTCAGGAAGACCCGCTTGCCCAAGTCGTCCAGCAACAAGCCCGCGCGCTCCCTCCACCACCTCAACTCCGCGCCGAAGTAGTGCAGGGGCGAAGCCCCCGGATCAAGCTTCTTGATGTTGGCCATGGTGGGAGCTCCCTCGCTCAACCGGCGCAACGCAACCGGGGGTTGGTTTCACGCCATGGCCCAGCGTAGCCACGTACTCACACCCTCGTACCGTGAGTCTGCGCGAAACCCCCCTCGACTTCCCACCGCCCCAGTTCCACGTGGAGCTGCTGGTCGGCGACCACTCGCCCTGCTTCATGCGGAAGGCGGCACGGCACTACCTGGCGATCTGGCACCGCGAGGCGCTCGCCGACGCGGTGACCCTCGCCCTGACCGAACTCCTCACCAACGTGCACCGCCACGTACCGGGCCGCTGGTGCACCAGCACCGTCCTCCGCACGCCACACGGCGTACGCATCGAGGTGTACGACCGCTCCCCCACGCTCCCGGAGCCCCGTACCACCGACCCCCTGGCGACGGAGGGCCGCGGCCTCACGCTGCTCACCCACGTGACCAGCGCGTGGGGCGTCACCCCACACCACGACAAGGGCAAAACGGTGTGGTGCGAGGTGACGGAGGTACCCGCATGAATCGCACCGGCACAGCCGCAGCACGACGCTACGCTGCCCGCATGAGTACGCACCCTGCTCCCCACAGCGGAGACGGCGACACTCCGCTGATCCCTCAGCCCGCCATGACGCGGGAGGCGCTCCGCGAGGCCGTGCGGCACATCCGGCCCCTGAACCTCGCGCAGTTCGACCGGGAGTTGGGAGAGGCGTTCGACCAGGCGGTGCGTACCGAGTCCATCGGCTGGATGCGCACCTTCCTCGTCAAGTGGGCCACCTTCGTGGCCGTCGAACGCCGCCCGGAGCGGTCCGCCGCCCTGCGCGAGGCCGAGCAGACCGCCCAGAACCCCACCTCGACCGACGAGCAAGCACGCGAAGCGCAGTACGAGATCGCCCGCATCCTGCGCGACGCCGAACGCGAGGCCAAGGGGTGACCGACGACGACACCTGGCAGCACGAATACGTGCCCGACGAGGCGTTCATCGTCGGAGGGATACCGGGAGAGGGGCTCGCCGAGGTCGAGGGCGTCATCCGGGGCCTGCTCGAACTCGCCGAACTGCGCCTGGAAGCGGGCAACGACTACGACGAGCAGAACCCGCAGAGACTGCGCACCATCAGCACGGACCGGCTGATCCTCTGGTACCAGAAATTCGACGACCGGAAGCGGATCTACACGGTCCGGGTCACCTGGCTCGACTGAGCCCCTCAACCGGCGTGTGCTCAGCCCTCCTCGGACACCCGCCGCAGGAAGCCCAGCAGCTCCGCGTTGACCTCCTCGGGCCGCTCCTGCTGGGTCCAGTGGCCGCAGCCGGGGAGTACGGAATGGCGCAGGTCGGAGGCCAGTTCGTGGGCGCCGGCGATGACCTTGTCGACGCCGCCGTACGCCGTCGACAGGTCGCGGTCACCCACCACGTACAGCGCGGGAACGTCCACGCGGCGGCCCTCCAGCCACGGCGTCTGCTCCCAGTTGCGGTCGAAGTTGCGGTACCAGTTGAGCCCGCCGGTGAACGCGCGCTCCCCGTGCGTCCCGTAATCCGCCACGAACGCGGCGATGTCCTCCTCGCTCAGCCAGCCCGGCAGCTTGTCCGGATCCGGGATCGCGTCCAGGACGCCGCCGCCCTCGGGCGCGATCCACGGCCGCGGCGGATCGGTGAACGGGCTGTCCCCCGACGCCCCCACCAGCAGCTTCCGGAACGTCGTGCCCAGATCCCGCGCCAACTCCGCGTCCGCCACGCCCGGTTCCTGGAACCGCAGCACGTAGAAGTCGTCGCCCGCCGCCTGCCGCATGAGCTGCGTGGGCGGCGTGCCCCCGCGCCCGGGCGGCGGCACCGAGAGTCCCGCGACACCTCGTACGACGTCCGGCCGGAACATCGCGGTGTGCCACGCCACCGGCGCGCCCCAGTCGTGCCCGACGACCACCGCGCTCTCCCGGCCCAGCCCGTGGATCAGGCCGATCACATCGCCGGTGAGCTGCATCATCGTGTACGCCGGGATGTCCTCGGGCTGGTCGCTGCGCGCGTAGCCGCGCTGGTCGGGCGCCACGACCCGGTAACCGGCCTCGGCCAGCGGCCCGAACTGGTGCCGCCACGAGTACCAGCTCTCAGGGAAGCCGTGCAGCAGCACCACCAACGGCCCGCCCTCAGGCCCGCACTCGGCAAGGTGCAACCGCACGCCGTTGACATCGAGGTGTCGGTGCTGGATCGCGTCGAGACTCACGGGCCCTCCGAGGGTTGCGGGTAAGTGTCCATGCAGGTCTCTGCAACCTACCGGGTGACTCCCGCATTCCGGAGGGGACGGAGGGGCCCCGGGCCCGGGCCGGACACACGCCGGGCCGGGCACACGCCCCTCACCCCTTACGCGGCGCCCGCACCCCCCGGAACTCCCAGTCCCCGCCGAACGCCGTCGACCTCACCTCCTCCGACTCCGTCGGCTGCGCCCCGCAGTCCTCGCGTACGGGAACGGGCCCGGCCACGATCCGGTTGGACAGCCGTCCAAGGCCCTCGGCCTCGACCTCCACCACGTCGCCGGGCTGCACGGGGCGGGAGTTGGCGGGGGTGCCGGTGAGCAGGACGTCGCCCGGTTCGAGGGTGATCGTGCGGGCGATGTCGGCGACGAGGTAGTGCATGTCCCACTGCATCTCGTCGGTCGAACCGTCCTGCACCAGCGCCCCGTTCACGTACGTCCGCAGGTATTTGGAGTGGAAGTCCCAGCCGGTGACCAGCCCCGGGCCGAGCGGGCAGAGCGTGTCGGAACCCTTCACCCGCAGCATCGACCCCGCGTCGGTGTCCCGGAAGTCGTGCAGGCCGTAGTCGTTGGCGACAGTGTAGCCCGCGATGTGGTCGCCGGCCTCGGAGGGCGCGATGTTGCGGCAGGTCCGGCCGATGACGGCGGCGATCTCGCCCTCGTAGTTGAGGTACCGGCACCCCTCGGGCCGCACCACGGAACCCCCGTGCGCGTTCAGCGCCGACACCGGCTTGTGGAAGTACGTGGGCGCCGCGGGCAGCCTCGTGCCGAACTCCTCCACCCTGCTGCGGTGGTTGAGATGCACGGCGATGATCTTGGAGGGCCGGACGGGCGGCAGGTGGACGGCGTCAGCGGCCTTGACCCTCCGGCCGTCGCCCGCGACCAGCTCGTCGCCCTCGCGGACGGTGCGGACGACGGCGCCGTCCAGCAGGATGCGGCGGTATTCGCGCTGTCCGGCGGTGCTGTTCGTGAGTGGGCTGCTCATGGGTGGGTCCTCCCGGAGAGAGCGGTGCTTACGTTGCGGAGCAGTGCTCTGGTGGCGGAGCGATGCTCTGGTAGCGGAGCGGCGCTCTGATAGCGGAGCGGCGCTCTGATAGCGGAGCGGCGCTCTGGTAGCGGAGCGGCGCTCTGGTAGCGGAGCGGCGCTCTGGTAGCGGAGCGGCGCTCTCTCACCTCGCCGCCCAGCCCCCCGCCGGCCGGTCGAACCACAGGTGGATCTGGCCCGTCCCGACCGAGTTCTCGTAGTCGCTGAAGCGGCGCCCAGGCGCGGAGCACCGCTCTTCACCGAGAGCACCGGCCATCATCAGGTAGTGCCCGAACCCGGCCTCCGGCTTGTACCGCAGGAACTCCGGCATCGTGCGCAGCACTCGACCGTGGTCGCCGGCCTCCAGCCAGTGGATGCGCTCCTCATCGGCGGCCCGCGCCCCGGGGGTGCGGATGTGCGCGGGATCGCTGGCCTCGTGCGCGCGCAGCTCGCGGAGCGGCCAGAAGGTGTGCGAGAGAGCACCGCTCGCAATCAAGAGCACCCGTCGCCCGGGCAGCGCGGCGATGCCGTCGGCGAGCGCGCGGCCCAGCCGCAGATGATCCTCGGAGTCGCCGGTCTGGCACACGCCGATGGACAGCCACCGCTTGTCGTCGAGGCCCTGGCCCAGATACGTCCACAGATTCACGGTCGCGTAGTGAACGGGCAGGCAGGGGTCGTCGATGGGCGTGATCCAGGTGCCGTGCTTGTCGGCGAACTCCGCTACGGAGGCGGCCAGTTCGGGATCGCCGGGGAAGTCGTACGGCATCCGGCACATCCCCCGCGGCAGCTCCTCCGAGGTGAACAGCCCGGCCCTGCGGCCCTGCGCGGCCACCACGAACTCCACGGTCGTCGCCCAGTGCGAGTCCAGCACCACGACGGTGTCGTAGTCGAGCGTCTCGAAGACCTCAGCGCGAAGCCTGCGCAGCCCGGGCACGAGGCTGATCTCCGCGCCGCCGTTCAGCTCCCTGCGGGTGTCCTCGGGCAGCACGATGGTCGGTACGTGCGCGAGCAGCCCCGCGCCGGCGATCTCCCCCATCAGCCGCTCCAGCCGGCGGGCGCGGTCACGGTGTTCTTCAGGTCGCAGAAGAAGTCGAAGCTCCAGTCGCCGCCCTCGCGCCCGATGCCGGACTGCCGCGAGCCGCCGAAGGGCGCGGCGAGGTCGCGTACGAAGAAGCAGTTGACCCACACCGTTCCCGCGGTCAGGCGGGAGGAGACGCGCGCGGCGCGCTCGCGGTCGCCGGTGGCGAGGGTGGCGGCGAGACCGAAGCGGGTGTCGTCGGCGAGGGCGACGCCCTGGTCCTCGTCCTCGAAGGTCTGGAGGGTGAGAACGGGCCCGAAGACCTCCTCCTGCACGATCTCCGCGTCCTGCGCGACGTCGGTGAGGAGGGTGGGCCGGTAATAGGTCCCACCCGTGCGTTTGTTGAGTTCGTCGCGCGGGCCGCCTCCGAGCAGGACCCGGGCGCCGTCCCGCACGGCACGGCGCACGAAACCGTCCACGCGCTCCAGGTGGTCGGGGTGGATGTTCGGCCCGAGAGCAGTGCTCTCGTCGCGCGGATCGCCCTGCACGAGCGCACGGGCCCGCTCCATGAACCGTTCCAGGAACGCGTCCCGCACGGAGGACTCCACCAGGATCCTGGTCGCCGCGAGACACACCTGCCCCGCGTTGTCGTACTGCTCGACCGCCAGGTCGGCGGCCAGATCCAGGTCCGCGTCCGCGAAGACCAGCAGCGGGGACTTGCCGCCGAGTTCGAAGCTGGTGGGTACGAGGTTCGGCGCGGCGGCAGCGGCGATCCGGCGCGCCGTGGGCACCGAGCCCGTGAAGCTGATGCGCCGGACGCCGGGGTCGGCCGAGAGCGGTGCTCCGGTTTCGGAGCCGTGCCCTTGCAGCACGTTGAACACCCCGGGCGGCAGCCCCGCCTCGTGGGCGATGTCCGCGAACAGCGAGGCCGTGAGCGGCGACCACTCGGCGGGCTTGAGCACCACGGTGTTCCCCGCGGCCAGCGCCGGGCCGATCTTCCAGGTGGCGAGCATCAGCGGCGCGTTCCAGGGCGTGATCAGCGCGGCGGGCCCCGCGGGGTCCCAGCTCACGTGGTTGGTGTGGCCCCGGGTCTCGAAGTCCTCGTGCCCGAGCTCCAGCAACCGGTCGGCGAAGAAGCGCAGGTTGTGTGCGGCGCGCGGCATCACCCCGCGGCGGTGCGCCCGGAGCAGTGCTCCGTTGTCCGCGGTCTCCACACGGGCGAGGTCGTCGAGGCGCGCCTCCACGCCGTCGGCGATCGCGTGCAGCAGCCGGGCGCGTTCGGCGTGCGACGTGGCGGCCCAGCCCGGGAAGGCGGCGCGCGCCGCGGCGACGGCGGCTTTCGCCTCCTCGGCCCCGCCCCGCGCGACCTCGGCCAGCGCGGCGCCGTCGATCGGCGAACGGTCGGTGAAGGTGGCGGCGGAGGCGAGGCGTTCCCCGCCGATCCAGTGCCGGGTGTCGACGGGCACCCCGGCGACATGCGCCACGTGGGGCGCCGCTTCCCGTACGGGTGGGGATGTGCCGGCTGCGGGGTGAGCCATCGCGACCTCCGTATCGTTTGGCCCCAAACAAGGTAGGCGGGGGCCGGTGCGGCGGTCAACCCTCCGGGCGGGGGCGGGATGTGTGGTTCCCTGCGATTACGGTTTGACCCCAAACGATGACGCGAGGGAGCACCCATGCCCACCGGACCGTCCGCCGCGGAACCCGCGCCCACGCCTCCGTACACGCCGCCGCACACACCCCCGTACGCACCTCCGGGCACGCCTCCGTACACACCCCCGTACACCGGTGCGCGGCGCCCGCTGATCGCGCTGCCGCAGCGCTACTCCGCCACCACCTCCGCGCTCCGCTACGCGGCGGTGGTCACCGCGCGGGCGCTCGCCGAGGCCGTGCTGCGGGCCGGGGGCGAGCCGTTCATGATGCTGCCGGGCCCGCCCGAGGAGGCCGCGGCGCGGCTGGCGCGGTGCGACGGGCTGCTGCTGCCGGGCGGCGGCGACCTCTCGCCCCGGCTGTACGCGGACGGGACGGCGCACCGCAGCGTGTACGACGTGGACGAGGCGCAGGACGCGTTCGACCTCGCCCTCGTACGGAGTGCGCTGGACGCGGAGCTGCCGGTGCTCGCCGTGTGCCGCGGGTTGCAGGTGGCCAACGTGGCTCTCGGGGGGACGCTTCGGCAGGACATGGGGGATGTGGGCGGCCTGGCCGAGGGCGGCTCGGCGAAGAGCGGCCCGGCGGAGAGCGGCGCGGCAGAGGGCGGCTCGGCAGAGGGCGGCTCGGTGGAGCGTGGGGTGGCGCATCGACATCTCGTGCACGCCGTCGGGCTGGAGCCGGGGTCCACGGTCGCACGGGCGATGGGCGCCGAGAAGGCCGAGGTCTCCTGCTTCCACCACCAGTGCGTTGACCGGCTCGGCACGGGGCTCGCGGTGACGGCGCGCGCCGCTGACGGCACGCCGGAGGGGCTCGAACTCCCCTCCCGTACGGGCTGGTTCACGGCCGTGCAGTGGCACCCGGAGGACACCGCGGAGAGCCACCCCGCGCAGCAGGGACTGTTCGACGCGCTGGTGCGGGCCGCGGCGCGGGTGCGCGCGGACGCCGCGGCCCGCCCCGCCTAGCGGGTGAATCCGGCGGCCGGTCGGCAGGCACGCCGTCGGCGGACCGGGGTACCCGGGCACCCGGTGCTGGATGCTGCCCCGAGCGCCGGCGAGAACCGTCAGCCACGAGGAGAGGAGCCGACCATGGCAGCCTGCGAAGTCTGCGGCAACGACTACGAGATGTCCTTCGAGGTGATCACGGCGGGCATCACGCACACCTTCGACAGCTTCGAGTGCGCCTCGCACAAGCTGGCCCCGGTCTGCGAGCACTGCAACTGCCGCATCCTGGGCCACGGCCTGCAGACCGACGGCAAGTTCTTCTGCTGCGCGCACTGCGCACGTCAGCAGGGGTACGCCGATCTGTACGACCGCGTGTGAGCCGGTCGCGGCCCAGCGCACCGCGGCACGCCCCGCCGCACGCCCCGGCGCCCGCGCGGTTCAGCCGCGCGGGCGCCGTCCGCTGCGGCGGGGCGCCGGGGCCGCGCCGTCCAGGAGCTCCATGCGCCGCTCCTCGCCGTGCTCCTCGGTCTGCATCACGATCTTCCGCAGCAGCTCGGCGAGTTGCCGGCACTCGCGGTCCGTCAGGCCCTCGGCCACGAACGCCTCCTCCGCGTTGAACTGCGGAAAGACCTCCTCCATCAGCCGCTCGCCCTCCGGCGTGAGGCGGAGCAGCGCCAGCCGCCCGTCCTCCGGGTGCCCGTTGCGCTCCAGCAGCCCACGCCCCGTAAGGGTGCGCGCGACCCCCGTCAGGGTGCCCTTGGAGATCCCCGCCTCCTCGGCGACGTGCCGGGTCTCCATCTCGCCCCAGATCCACACGACCCACAGCACCACGAACGACGTCCAGGTCAGCTCGCAGCCCCGCAGCACGGAGTTCTCGAAGTGCTGGCGCACGGCGGCGGCCGCGCGGTAGATGTTCCCGACGGCCGCCATCTGCTCGTGGCGGATCGGGGTGTCGCCCAGCTTGGCCTGGATGGCCTTCTCGGTCTCCCGGATCGAACGGTGCCCCGTCACTGCCTCTCCCGCATCTGCCGCTTCTCCCTTGCCAGTTGGTGCCCTGCGCCCGGCGCCGTGCCGGCCGGAACCTCGGGCCCCGCACCCCTTGTAGGGCATCGTTTGCCCCCGTACGATCGGCGCCACTCCGCGGTCCGTACGGGACCAAACGATAGCGCGCGCCGGTCTCGCGCCCCGCGCACCAGCGCATCGCGCGCCCGCCGCCCCTCCCTCCCCTCCGGAGCCCGGCATGGCCCTTCAGGATCAGGAACAAGGCCACGAACAGGCCCAGGAACGGGGTGCGCCCCGCGCGGCCGCACCCGCTGCGCGACCCCGCATCGGCGTCCCCGGCGTCGTCTTCTTCGTCGTCGCCGCTTCCGCACCGCTCACCGTAGCGGCGGGCGGCATTCCGCAGTCGCTCGGCGTCACCCGGGTACTCGGCATACCTCTGCTGTACGTACTGATAGCGCTCGTCCTCGCACTGTTCAGCGCCGGGTACGCGGCGATGAGCAGGCACCTTCCGGGCGCCGGCGCCTTCTACGCGTACGCCGCCCGTGGACTCGGCCGGGTCGCCGGGGTGGCAGCGGCGTGCGTGGCGCTGCTCGCGTACAACGCCATGCAGATCGGCCTCGCCGGTCTCTTCGGCGCGACCACGGCCGACTTCCTGCACGCCCGTACGGGGCTCGAAGTCCCCTGGTGGGCCGTGGTGTCGGCGGCGATCGCGCTGGTCGGGGTGCTCGGCTACCGGCGGGTGGACGTGAGCGTGCGGGTGCTCGCGGTGCTGCTGGCGCTGGAGTTCGGGACGGTACTGGTCTTCGACGTGGCGCAGTTCGCACACGCGCCGCAGGGCGTGAGCGCGACGCCGCTGAGCTGGGGTTCGGCCGTGCACGGCGAGGTCGGGGTCGCTTTGTGCTTCGTCTTCGCCGCGTTCATGGGCTTCGAGTCGGCGGCGCTGTACGGCGAGGAGTGCCGCGATCCGCGCCGCACGGTCCCGCGCGCCACCTACACCGCCGTCGCGCTGATCGGCGGCTTCTACGCGCTGTCGGCCTGGGCGATGATCACCGGCGCGGGCACGTCGCGCGCGGTGGCGGACGCCGCGTCCCAGGGACCGGACATGATCTTCGCGCTGGGCGCCCGCAGCCTCGGGCCCGCCTTCGCCGACCTGGCCCAGCTCTTCCTGATCACCAGCATCCTGGCCGCGCTGGTGTCCTTCCACAACGCCGTGGCGCGGTACGTGCGTTCGCTCGGCCGCGAGGGCGTGCTGCCCGCCGGGCTGGGCGTGGCGCACCCGCGGCACGGTTCGCCGCACCGGGGTTCGCTGGCGCAGACGGGGGTCACCGTGATGGTGGTCGCGGTGTTCGCGCTGGCCGGGCGCGATCCGGTGGACGACGTGTTCACCTGGCTCACGAATCTCGGGGCGCTGGGCGTGATCCTGCTGCTGCTCACGACGTCCGCCGCGGTGATCGCCTTCTTCTCCCGTACGGGTTCGCCCCGGGAACCCCTGTGGAACCGCCTCCTGGCACCCGCGCTCTCCGGCGCGGCGCTCGCCGTGATCTTCTGGCTGGCCCTGACGAACTTCGGGGTACAGCTCGGGGTCGGCCCGCACAACCCGCTCCGCTGGGCCCTGCCAGGACTGGTACTCGCCGCCGCGGCGGCGGGGGCCGGGTGGGGGCTGCGCCTGCGCCGCTCCCGGCCGGTGACGTACGGGCGGATCGGGGGCGCGGGGGCGGAGGCGTCGGACGAGGAGGCGGTGACGGAAAGCCCCTAGGGGGTGCCTCCCCCTAGGGGCAGGGGCGTGCGGCTACTCCGCCCCGCTCGTGTCCCGTTCCAGCAGCGTGCCGCCGTTCCAGCACACGCCGACCTGCCGGTAGTACGCGGCGATCGGCTCGACCACCCGCAGCTCTGCCAGCTCCTCCGTGGGGGACGCGAAGAGCTCCACATCGGCCTCGCCCGACCAGACCTGACCGCCCTCGGCCGATGCGGCGCCGCTCTCGATCAGTTCGTCGAGCGCCAGGCCCTTGCCGTCCACGGACGGGAGCCAGCGGTGGTGGGCCATGGGGTGCGCGTTGACGAAGCCGGCCGAGGCGCACGGTTCGCGCAGGGTCACCACGGCCTGCGCCAGCCTCCGGTCGCCGGCGGCCAGCGTGGCCCCGAACCGTGCCCCCGGCGCCAACTCCGGGGCGGGCCCGTAGGGGTGGGGCCTGGTCTGGTGGATGGAGCCCAGCTTCTTGGGATAGCCCTGGTGGTTGCCGCGCGCGATGGCGAAGTCCTTGTCGACCCAGATATAGACGCAGCGCGAATACGTACGGCCGCGGTACGAGCACCGCACCACCGCGAAGCACTCCTTGTACTGGCTGCGCACAGGGTCCAGCAGCTCCTCGCCCGCTTCCCCGCAGGACTGCCAGTCGGCCCAGATCAGCGCGACGGCGCCGGGGTCGTCCCCGGCCAACTCCAGTGGCGGGGGCAGGAGTTCGGCGACCCGCGCGGGGTCGGTGCGGTACTCGACGGTGAGCAGGTCCCCCGAGTAGTACCAGGGCGGCGCGGGGATCAGGGACGCCCGCCCCGTCGCGGACTTCGGCGGATAGAACCCGCGGAGGACCGGCCCCCCGGCCCCGCCTTCGGCTTCGCTCTCGGACACGGCGTACTCCAACTCCTCGGCGCGCGGCGGTTCTTCCATATCGTTTGGGCCCGTACGTTATTCCGCGGCGGCCGGCTTGTCACGGGTCTTGTGCCGCACCGGCGCCGTCCATACTGTTTGACCCAGACTGTTTGAACCCAAACGACACACCGCGACCCCCAACGCACCCCCGCGCCGCGTGCCACGCCACGCACCACCCCGCACCCCGCCCCTACCCGCTCCGCAGAAAGGCTGGGCCACGGTGAGCGAAGCGCCCGCATCCCGCAGCGAACCCGCAACGGAACCCGCCGAGGCCGCCGTCGAGGCCCTGCGCGCCCAGGGCACGGACGTCGTCCGCGTCGTCTACCCGGACATGCTCGGCGTGGACCGGGCACGCGATGTGCTCGTCGACCACCTTCCCGCCGCCTGCGGGAGCGGCCTCTCCTTCTGCCGCGCCGTCTACCACACCAGCCCGCAGGGCGACGTGGTGCCGGTCGCCGGCGGCCTGGACCGGGGGCTCCCGGACATCACCGTGCGCCCCGACCTGGGAACCCTCGCCCCGCTGCCCTGGGAACCCGGCGTCGCCTGGTGCCTCGGCGACGCCACCGACCCCGAACTGGCCGCGCCCCCGCCGGAGTCGCCCCGCGACCTGCTGCGCGCGGTGACGGGCCGGTGCGCCGAGCACACCGCCGCGGGCGCCACGGGACCGCTGACGCCGGTGGTCGGCCCGGAGCTGGAGTACTACCTCTGCGAGCCCGACCCCTCATCGGCCTCAGGGTGGACCCCGTACGGGAAGGCGCCAGGCAACGTCTACAGCGCCGGCCTGCGCGGCGACCCGGACCGCCATCTGCTGGGGGCATTGCGGCAGTTGGGCGCACTGGGCATCGGCGCGACCACCGGGAACCACGAATTCGGCAGCGGCCAATTCGAGATCAACCTGACCCACTCCACCGCGCTCGACGCCGCCGACCGGGCCTTCCGCTTCAAGGCCGCGGTCAAGGAGATCGCCCGCGCCGAGGGCAGGCTGGCGACCTTCATGGCCAAGCCCTTCAACGAGGAGGGTGGTTCCGGTTTCCACCTGCACCTGTCGCTGGTGGACGCCGGGGGCCGCAACGCGCTCGGCGACCCCGAGGACGCTCAGGGTCTCTCCGGCACCGCGCGGCACGCCGTCGCGGGCGTGCTCGCGCACGCGCCCGCGCTGGCCGCCCTGCTGAACCCCACGATCAACTCGTACAAGCGCTTCGGCCCCGACTCGCTCGCCCCCTGGCTCATCGACTGGGGCCTGGACAACCGCAGCGCCATGCTGCGCATCCCTCCCGAACGCGGCGGCGGCACCCGCCTCGAACTCCGCCTCGGCGACGCCACCGCCAACCCCTATCTCGCCGTCGCCGGCGCGGTCGCCGCCGCCTCGCTGGGCGTACGCGACAAGCTCGAACCGCCCGAGCCCCTGGAGGGCTACGGCTACCGCCAGGACCTCGCGCCCCGCCTCCCCGGAACGCTGAGCGAGGCCCTGGACGCCCTCGCCGCCGACGAAGCGCTCACCGAGGTGCTGGGCCCCGCCTTCGTGTCCTCCTTCCTCGCCTACAAGCGCAACGAGATCGAACGCTTCCACCAGCACGTCACCGACTGGGAGTTCCGCGAATACGCGCTGATGCTGTGAGCGGTGCGGGAGCAGCGCACGCTGTGAGAGCTGCTCACGTTGTGAGCGCCCGTGCCTGCTGTGGGCGCCGTGAGCCCGCCCGTGCTCGCTGTGGGCGCGTTGAGCACGCCCGCGCCGCCCCGCACCTCCGGACACCCGCACCGCACGTACGCAAAGCCCCGTGCGCAACGCCCCCGTACGCGAAGGAGCCGCACCGTGACCCTCACCAGCGCCACCCCCGCTCCGCTGCCGCTGTCCGAGGTGGATCTCGCGGACCACGGAGGGTTCACCGATCCGGTGCTGCCCTGGCGGATGTTCGACACGCTGCGCCGCGAGGACCCGGTGCACTGGCAGCCCGAGCCCGCGCCCAACAGCGGCTTCTGGGCCCTCACCCGGCACGCCGACATCGTGAACGCCGACCGCGACCCTGACACCTTCACCTCCACACGCTTCACCAACCTGGAGGAGGTCGACGACGACCAGATCCGCATACGCCGGTCCCTCCTGGAGACCGACGGGCTGCGGCACCACGCCATGCGGCGGCTGCTCCAGAAGCAGTTCACCCCGCGTGCCGTCGCCGCCTACGAGACCTTCCTGCGCGGCCTCACCGCCCGCACCCTCGACGCGGCGCTCGCCAAGGGGCGCTTCGACTTCGTGTCGGAGGTCGCCGCCGACTTCCCCATCAACGTGCTGGCCCGCATGCTCGACGTACCCGACGGCGACACCGGCCGGCTCATCGAGTGGGGCAACCGCATCATCGGCAACACCGACCCGGACTACGCGGACGTCCTGCTCGGCAGCGAGGAGAGCGAGCGCTACCGCGACCTGCCCTTCCGCAGCCCCGCCTCCCTCGAGGTCTTCGCCTACGGGCGCGAACTCGCCGCCCAGCGGCGCGGCGGCGACGGCCAGGACCTGATCAGCAGCCTGGTGAACCAGACCCCCCGCGACGGCGTCCCCCTCAGCTCCCAGGACTTCGACAACTACTTCCTCCTGCTCGTCGTCGCCGGCAACGAGACCACCCGGCACGCCATTTCCCATGCGATGCTCGCCCTCCTCCGGCACCCGGAGCAGATGGACATGCTGCGCGCCGACCCCTCGCTGATGCCGGGCGCCGTCGAGGAGTTCCTGCGCTGGGCCTCCCCCGTCTACCACTTCCGCCGCACTGCCACCCGCGACGTCGAACTGGGCGGCAAGCACATCGCCGAGGGCGACAAGGTGGTCCTCTGGTTCGCCTCCGGCAACCGCGACGAGCAGGTCTTCGACGACCCCTACCGCTTCGACGTCACCCGGCGAAAGAACGACCACCTCACCTTCGGCAAGGGCGGACCGCACTTCTGCCTCGGCAGCGCGCTGGCCCGGCTGGAGATGCGGGTGATGTTCGAGGAACTGCTGCCCCGCGTCTCCGGCATCCGCCTCACCGGCGAGGTCCGCCGCGTCCGCTCCAACTTCGTCAACGGCATCAAGGAACTCCCGGTGGAGGTCACCCTGGCCTGAGGGACCCGCGGCCTGCCCCTCGGAGCGAACTTCCCCTCCGCGCAGGCCCCTTGCCGCCCGCCGCCCTACTTCCCTATCGCGCACTCCTTCTCCGTGAGGACCTTGCCGCTGCCCGCCTCCCGCGAACACAGCGGCACCTTGCGCACCTTGGCGCCGTGCGGCCCCGGGCTGGTCTGCCGCACCAGGGATATCGCGTACGAGTCGCGCTCGGTGTACGGCACGTCGCGGGTGAGGTTGAGCGTGCCGGTCTCCTGGCCGCTCAGCTCGACGCCCCGGATGTTCGCCCAGGTCGCCGCGCGGCTCTGCGGGTCGCTGTCCCAGGTGCCCGCCGCATACAGCACCTGCACGGCGTCGTGGGTGAGCGGCGCCTGGCTGCCCGTACGGTCGGCGCTCGGCAACGTGCCGCCCGCCGGCGCGGTGGGCTCGACGTGATACAGGGTGACGCCGCGCGGCAGCACATAGGCGTCGGGTGAACTCCCCGTCCTGGACAGGTCGTCCCCGGCGAAGATGCTCAGCTTCCTCCCCATGCAGTCCACATTGGTCCGCAGCTCCCTCATCAGCGCCGGCAGATCCTCGGAGCGCCCCGCGAAGTAGAGCACCGAGGCACCGGAGGCGCAGACGCCGCGCATGGCCCCCGTCATCGCCGGGACGCCCTGCTTCAACTGATAGGCCACGCGCAGCGGATCCCTGTACCCGGTGTCCTCCAGCATCGCCCTGCCGTACCGCGCCTGCTCCTCCGCATAGCGGTCGATCGTCTGGGCCGGATCGCGGAGCAGCACGGCCGCCCTGCCCGCGGGGCCCCGCTTGTGCACCTGCTCGGCTATCAGCCGGAGCTGCCGGGCCTGGAAGCGGTCGGTGGGGGTGAGGCCGAAGTAGTTGCCGTACTCCCTCGGCAGCTCGGTCGCGGAATCCGTACTGGAGACCACCGGCAGGTCGGCCCTCAGGAGCTCCCGCTGCACGTCGCCGCTGCTGTCCAGGTCCCGGCCCAGCCCCGCGACGCCGATGACGTCGCTCTGCCGCTCGGCAACGGACACGATGTGCCGCGCCATCAGCCGCTGATGCTGCATCTCGGCGCCGCCGTTGGCGATCAGGATCTTCAACTTGACCGGATCGCCCGCGTGTTCGCGCTGCGCGGCGAGCACGCCCTGCAGCTCGTCGGCGCCCTTCTGCTGCTGCGCCGCCGTGCCGCTGAGCGGCCCCGCGTACACCACCGTGACGTGCGGGCTGTCGCCGATCCCCGCGTTGAGCGCGTTGATCTCCTCCTGGGTGTGCCGGGCGCCGGGGAAAGGAGTGCCGCCCTCGGTGGCCACCCCGACGCACTCCTCCGCGTGGTTGGCGAGGCCGCCGCTCTTCTTCTCCGCGTCCCGGTTGGCGACGGCGAGGCCGCTGCGGCAGTAGCGCTGCTGGAGATAGGCGTCATACCCCCAGGCGGAGAGGCCGCCCGCCGCCAGCACCAGGACCAGCACCGGCAGCGACCACGCCCGCCCGGCGAGCGTGCGCCGCACGTCGGGCATGCCGCACACGCTGGCGTACACCGGGTCCTCGCGGGCGAGCCAGTCCTCCGGCAGCGGCTCCTTCAGCACCCACGGCAGGGTGCGGTCGCCCAGGCTCGGCGACTGCCCCGCGCGCAGGCCGCGGCTCCAGGAGGCGTACCAGTGCTGTATCTGCGCCACAGGCACCAGCCCGTCGGCCACCTCGGCGCCCTCGGCGCTGCGCCGCGCCCCGGCCGCCGGGTCCTCCCGCACGATGGAGCGCTCCAACTGCTGGACGTGCTCCTGCCGGATGGCGGCGACCACCAGCAGCGGGTCCAGCTCGCTGCGGCGGCTGCGCACATCGCTGAGCGCCTCGATCAACGCGATACCGCCGTTGGCACCGTCGACCTGCGGGAGGAACAGCATCGGCGGGGCCGTCCGCTTGCGCCGCCGCAGGTCGGGGGCCCAACTGCGGTGCCCCTCGCGCAGATCCTCCAGCATCGCCAGCACCCGGAGCTGGAGGTGGAACCGCTGCGCGTCCTCCACCTGCGCTGCCGGCACCCCCGCCCCGCGCTCCGGATCCAGCATCACCACGCCCCGCTCCCGCGCCGAACCGCCCTCCCGCTGCTGCCCGTTGGCCGCGGCCAAGTCGGCGCCGCGCTGGAGCAGCCCCGCGTCCCGCATCGTCCTGGCCACCTCGTACGCGCGGTCGCCGAGGGTGCTGCGGGGCGGCACAACGCGCCGTATCCGGCGGCCGCCGCGCACCGTCTCGATGCCCGAACCGAAGCGCAGGAAGGTCGTGTTGACGAACCAGCGCGCCTCGGAGCGCGTGCCCAGCAGCACCGGCGTCCTGCTCGGCAGCACGTCCACCAGCACCAGGCCGCCGACCAGGAAGACGGCCGTGCCCAGGACGGCGTACCAGTTCCACTGGCTGACCAGGGCGGCGGCCATCGTCAGCAGCAGCGCGGGCAGCAGCCGGGAGGCGTCGAACAGGGCGTCGCGCACCGAGTGCAGCATGCTGGTGCCCGAGGAGCGCCAGCGGCGGCCGTTCAGCCGGTCCAGCAGCTCTGCGCGCGCGGTCTCCTCGTCCATGCGGCCGAGCCACCAGTCGTCCGGCATCAGCTCGGCCGCTTCCTCCAGCGCCCTGATCAGGCCGCTGCGGCGGAAGGCATACGGCCTGTACCCGCCGCGCCTGGCGGCCCAGCCGCGCTCCCGCGCCCCGAACTCCCGCAGCGCGTACAGCGCCCTGGACCGCGGCGAGCCCGGTGAACCCGGCGCTCCCTGCGACCCTCCGGACAGCTCGTGGAGCACGCAGCGCGCGCCGTGCCACACCTCCTCGGCGTACACCTCGCGCACGACCTCGGCGGCGCGGGCGTCGGCGCCGGGACCGCCATCGTCGGCATGCAGCACCAGCACCGGCATCGGCGGTCTGCTACGGCGGAATCCGCGGACGAAGCCGCCCAGCCAATCCAGCACATAGTGCGTGGCCCTGTATTTGATCCGGTCGTGTACCCCACCCTGCTGCGCCATTGCCGGCCCCCGTTCACGTACTTCGAGGCTAGCTACGCCCGAGTGACGGCTGCAATGGGTCATTCCCCTGATACGCAGGGGAGTTGAGGGACCTGCCCCCTAAGGGAAACCCTGACGCGGGGGGGGGGGGGGAGCGAGAAAGGCTCAGCCTCCGGACGTGTCCAGCTCCGCGTCCGCGGTCACGCCGCCCGCGCAGTCGTAGGGGTCGTCCAGCCAGCCGTCGGGGAGCACCACCTTGTTCCGGCCGTGGGTGCGGCCGCGCGGGCCGTCGGCGCCGGCGGCGGGCCAGGGCTGGTCGAGGTCCAACTCGTCGAGGAGCGCGCGCAGTTCCTCCAGCGAGGCGGCCACCGCGAGCCGCTTGCGCATCTCCGAACCGACCGAGAAGCCCTTGGTGTACCAGGCGACGTGCTTGCGGAAGTCGATGACGCCGCGCGCCTCGTCCCCCAGCCACTCCCCCAGCAGCTGCGCGTGCCGCACCATCGTGTCCGCGACCTCGCGCAGCGTCGGCTCGGCGCGCTCGCTCCGGCCCTCGAACGCGGCCACCAGGTCGCCGAAGAGCCAGGGCCGCCCGAGGCAGCCGCGGCCCACGACCACGCCGTCGACGCCGGTCTCCCGCACCATCCGCAGCGCGTCGTCGGCGGACCAGATGTCGCCGTTGCCCAGCACCGGGATCTCCGGCACGGCCTCCTTGAGGCGCGCGATCGCCTCCCAGTCGGCGGTGCCGCTGTAGTGCTGCGCCGCGGTGCGGCCGTGCAGGGCGATCGCGGTCACGCCCTCGTCCACGGCGATGCGGCCCGCGTCCTGGAAGGTCAGGTGGTCGTCGTCGATGCCCTTGCGCATCTTCATGGTCACCGGCAGGCCGCCCGCGTTGTTCACCGCCTCGTGCAGGATCGCGCGCAGCAGCGGCCGCTTGTACGGCAGCGCCGAGCCGCCGCCCTTGCGGGTCACCTTCGGCACGGGGCAGCCGAAGTTGAGGTCGATGTGGTCGGCCATGTCCTCGTCGGCGATCATCCGCGCGGCCTTGCCGACGGTGACCGGGTCCACTCCGTACAGCTGGATCGAGCGGGGGCGCTCGGTCTCGTCGAAGTGCACGAGCTGCATGGTCTTCTCGTTCCGCTCGACCAGCGCCCGCGTGGTGATCATCTCGCTGACGAACAGCCCCTTGCCGCCGGAGTGCTCCCTGCACAGCGTGCGGAACGGCGCATTGGTGATCCCCGCCATGGGTGCCAGCACGACGGGCGGCTGGACGCTGTGCGGGCCGATCTGCAACGCCTGGGACATCGCGCGCTTTCCTCCGGAGGGCGGGTGACGGGTCGGGTACGACCTCCCATTGTCCCCTACACGGACGCGGGCCCGACCCGCGGCCGCAAAGCCCCGGAAGACCAGGAGGACCGGGAGGACCGGGAGGGCCGGGAAGGCGGGGAAGGCGGAGAAGGCCAGGAAAACCGAGAGGACCGGGAAGCCGCCGCCCTACGCCTGCTCCCCCAACCACTCCAGCCGCCGCTCCGTCTCGTCGTCCGCCGGTACGTAGGCGACCACGCGGGGCGCTCCCACCTGCGGCGTCATCCACATGTTGCGGTGCTCCAGACGCAGCAGGCCGGCCCGCGCATGCCGGTAGCGCTTCACATGGGGTGACACCGGCGCCACCTCGTACGCCTCCCACAGCTCCCGGAACTCCTCCGATGCCCCCTCCAGGCGCCGCAGCCACGCGCACCACACGGGGTCTCCCATGTGCTCGGCCATCGCGCCGCGGAACTTCGCCACGAGGTCCCGCAGCATCTCGTCCCGGTCGAGGAAGGTCTCACGCCAGCGCTCGCTCTTGAGCAGCAGCCACAGGCAGTTCCGCTCCTCGAAGGGCAGCTCCTCGGGGTCGCCGAAGACCTCCGCGTACGGACGGTTGGAGGCGAGCACGTCATACCGGGCGTTCTGCACGGCGGCCGGAAGCGGCGCCATCTGGCGCAGCAGCCGCAGGGCCGAGTCGGAGACGCCGGGGCAATCGGCGCCCGGCAGCGGGTCGGGCGTCCCCGCGAGCGCGAAGAGGTGCGCGCGCTCTCCGCGGTCCATCAGCAGAGCGCGTGCCAACGCGTCCAGGACCTGCGCCGACACCCGTATGTCGCGGCCTTGCTCCAGCCACGTGTACCAGGTGACGCCCACGGTCGAGAGGTGCGCTACCTCCTCGCGGCGCAGCCCCGGGGTGCGGCGGCGCTGCCCGCGCGGCAGGCCCACGCGCTCCGGCGTCGTGCGCTCCCGTCTGCTGCGCAGGAAGGCGGCGAGCTCTCTGCGACGCGCGGCCTCGTCGCCGCGGGCGTCGGCGAACGAGGCCGTGATGTCTGCGAGGGACGAGAACGAGGAGGCGGCCGGAACCTCGGAAACGGCAGAGGTCTCGGGATCGGCCGCAGCCTTGGAATCGGCTGAGGTCTCGGGAGCGGGCAGGGTCTCGGAGACGGTCGGGGCCTCGGAGACGGTCGAGGTCTCGGGGACGGTCGCGGACATACCCCCAGCGTGCGGCACGGCGGCGCGCCTGGCCAGGCTGGTTCCAGGTGGTGCCACTACCAGTATCGAGAGCGTCTGGTACCAGGCTCGGAGTTCGGCGAGCGTCTAATCCCATGAGCCCTAACGTCAACGCCGTGACCCGACAGACCGCCCCGGCCGCGTCCCGGAGCACCGCAGCGCACACGCCCGGCACCACACCACCCGACGGCCCGCCCGACGGCCCCTCGCTGGGCCCGCTCGGCCTGCTCACCGTGCTGCTCGGCGCCGCCCTGCCGATGCTCGACTTCTTCATCGTGAACGTGGCGCTGCCCAGCATCCAGAGCGATCTGCGCGCCTCGCCCGCGACGCTGGAGATGGTGATCGCCGGGTATGCCGTCGCGTATGCGGTGCTGCTGGTGCTCGGCGGGCGGCTCGGCGACACGTACGGGCGCCGCGCGCTGTTCCTGTGGGGCGTCGCCGCCTTCGGCCTCACCTCGCTGGCCTGCGGACTCGCGCCCGGGGCCTGGTGGCTGGTGGGCGCGCGGGTCGCCCAGGGCGCCGCCTCGGCGCTGATGCTCCCGCAGGTCCTGGCCACCATCCACGCCACGACCCGCGGCCCGCACCGGGCACGCGCGCTGAGTCTGTACGGGGCGATGGGCGGCATAGGCGCCGTGCTCGGCCAGGTGCTCGGCGGCGTGCTGGTCGCGACGGACATCGCGGGCACGGGCTGGCGGGCGATCTTCCTGGTGAACGTCCCCGTGGTGCTGGCGGCCCTGGTCTTCGCCGTTCGCGCGGTGCCCGACAGTCGTTCGCAGAGCCCGGCGCGCGGCGACACCGCCGGGGTCGTGCTGCTCGCCGCCGCGCTGACCGCGCTGCTCCTGCCGCTGACCGAGGGCCGCGCGGCGGGCTGGCCGCTCTGGTCGGTGCTGCTCCTAATCGCCGCGCCCTTCCTCGGCTGGGCCTTCCTCGCCACCGAGCGCCGGGAGGAGCGCGCGGGTCGCAGCCCCCTGCTGCCCCCTTCGCTGCTGCGCGAACCGGGCGTGCGCAAGGGCCTCGCCCTCGCGTTCCCGATCTTCATGGGCTTCAGCAGCTGGATGTTCGAGATCGCCGTGACCCTCCAACAGGGCCTGCGCTTCGGCCCGTTGGCCGCGGGGCTGGCGATGATCCCGATGGGACTGCCGCAGTTCGTCTCCTCGCTGCTCGCGCCGCGTCTCGCCGCGCGGCTCGGCAGCAGGGTGGTCACGCTGAGCGCACTGCTCCAGGGCACCGGGCTGGTGATCGTCGCGCTCACGGCGCTGGCCCGCTGGGACGGGCTGAGCTGGCTCGCGCTGGCGCCGGGGCTGGCGGTGTGCGGGCTGGGCACCGGGCTCCAGGTGCCGATGTATTACCGGATCGTGCTGGCGGCGATACCCGCGCACCGCGCCGGCGCCGGCAGCGGTCTCGCGGCCACCACCCAGCAGGCGTGCCTGGCCCTGGGCGTGGCCACGCTGGGCTCACTCTTCATCGCCCTGACCTCGTCCGCCGGCATGCGGGACGCGCTGGTCACGGTGCTGGCCGTGCACGTCGTGGGCCTGGCGGGCCTGGTGCTGCTGAATCTGCGGATGCCGAAGGAGCTGAGCTGAGGGAGCCGAGACGCGCAGCCCCGCACACACCGGACGGCAGGCACAGGTCGGACGGCAGGCACAGGTCGCAGAGCGCCAGCCACCGGGCAACAGGCACCACGCACCGCCCGGTGACAGGTGACAGTTATTGAAATCTGTCACCTCTCATGTCACCCTCGGCAGGGAGACAGCACGACGCGACGACCGCACTCCCCACCCACCTGAGAGGGGCCACCGATGCGCACCCGCACCCTCGGCACCAAGGGACCCGAGACCTCGGCGCTCGGCCTCGGCTGCATGGGCATGTCCGCCCTCTACGGCCAGACCGACCGGGCCGAGTCGATCGCCACCGTCCACGCCGCGCTCGACGCGGGCATCACGCTGCTGGACACCGGCGACTTCTACGGCATGGGCCACAACGAACTGCTGATCAACGAAGCCCTGCGCACGGCGCCCGCCGCGCACCGCGAACGCGCCCTGCTGAGCGTGAAGTTCGGCGCGCTGCGCACCGTGGAGGGCGGCTTCACCGGCTACGACGGGCGGCCCGCCGCGGTGAAGAACTTCGCCGCGTATTCGCTCCAGCGGCTCGGCGCCGACCACATCGACGTCTACCGCATCGCCCGCGTCGACCCCGACGTGCCCATCGAGGAGACCGTCGGCGCCATCGCGGAGCTGGTCGAGGCGGGCCACGTACGGCACATCGGGCTGTCCGAGGCGGGCGCCGAGACCGTGCGCAGGGCCGCGGCGACGGCGCCGATCAGCGACCTCCAGATCGAGTACAGCCTCCTCTCCCGCGGCATCGAGGAGGAGATCCTGCCCACGTGCCGCGAGCTGGGCGTCGGGATCACCGCGTACGGGGTGCTCTCGCGCGGCCTCATCAGCGGGCACTGGGGCAGGGACAGGCAGTTGGCGCCGGGCGACTTCCGCGGGTTCAGCCCGCGCTTCAGCGGCGAGAATCTGGCGCACAACCTCGACCTCGTGGACGCGCTGCGCGCGGTGGCCGAGGCGAAGGGCGTGACCGTCGCGCAGGTCGCCATCGCCTGGGTGCTCTCCCGCGGCGAGGACATCGTTCCGCTGATCGGAGCCCGCACCAGGGACCGCCTCACGGAGGCGCTGTCGGCGGCGGAGGTTAGGCTCGACGACGGCGAACTGGCCGCCGTGGAGCGGGCCGTTCCCGCGGGCGCCGCCGCGGGTGAGAGGTATCCGGCCGAGCAGATGGCGTTCCTCGACAGCGAGAAGTGAGCCGCGAGAAGAGACCGGCACGACGCGGCGGCGCGGGAAGCCGCCGCAGAGACGGGGAGCCATGCCGCCCGAGACGCTGACGCCCGAGCGCATCCTCCGGGCCACCGAGGACGTGCTGCGACGCCATGGCCCGGCCAAGGCCACCGTGGTCGACGTGGCCCGCGAGCTCGGCGTCAGCCATGGCAGCGTCTATCGGCACTTCCGCACGAAGGCCGCGCTGCGCGAGGCGGTCACGCAGCGCTGGCTGGACCGCACGACCGAGAAGCTGTCCGCGTGCGCCACCGGCGAGGGGCCGGCCGAGGAGCGGATGCGCGCGTGGCTGAGCGGCCTGTTCGAGGCCAAGCGGCGCAAGGCGGGCGACGACCCCGAGCTCTTCGCGACGTATATGGCGCTCGTCGGCGAGAGCAGCGGCGTGGTCAGCCGGCACATCGACAGCATGGTCGGACAGCTCGCCGGGATCGTCGAGGACGGCCGCGCGCAGGGCGTGTTCGGCGCGCCGGACGCCACGTCCGCACGCACGACGGCCCGCGCCCTCTTCGACGCCACGGTCCGCTTCCACGACCCGGGCCACGCGGCGGAGTGGACACGCCCCGGCATCCAGGAGGAGTTCGAGGCGCTGCTGGAGCTGCTGATGCAGGGCCTGCGCGCACAGCGGCCCTGACGACAGAGCCGCACAGCACGAGGGCCCCGCCCCGGCAGACGTACGCGGTCGCACGCGCCGGAACGGGGCCCTCGTACAGGCGCGGAGGCCGTACGAGCCCGGAGGCTCAGCAGCCCAGCAGGCGCGCGCCCAGGTAGGACTCGATCTGGTCCAGGGAGACCCGCTCCTGCTTCATGGTGTCGCGCTCACGCACGGTCACCGCGTTGTCGTCGAGGGTGTCGAAGTCGACGGTGACGCAGAACGGGGTGCCGATCTCGTCCTGGCGGCGGTAGCGGCGGCCGATGGCGCCCGCGTCGTCGAAGTCGATGTTCCAGTGCTTGCGCAGCGTCTCGGAGAGGCCGCGGGCCTTCGGCGACAGCTTCTCGTTGCGGGACAGCGGCAGCACCGCGACCTTGATCGGGGACAGCCGCGGGTCGAGGCGCATCACGGTGCGCTTCTCCATCTTGCCCTTGGCGTTCGGCGCCTCGTCCTCGATGTACGCGTCGAGCATGAAGGCGAGCATGGCGCGGTTCACACCGGCCGCCGGCTCGATCACGTACGGGATCCAGCGCTCGCCGGCCTCCTGGTCGAAGTACGACAGGTCGTGGCCCGACGCCTTGGAGTGCGCGGTGAGGTCGAAGTCCGTGCGGTTCGCGACGCCCTCGAGCTCGGAGAACTCACTGCCGCCGAAGTTGAAGCGGTACTCGATGTCGGCGGTGCGCTTCGAGTAGTGGGAGAGCTTCTCCTTGGGGTGCTCGTACCAGCGGATGTTCTCCTCGCGGATGCCGAGGCCGCGGTACCAGTTCCAGCGCTGCTCCATCCAGTACTCGTGCCACTGCTCGTCCTCGCCCGGCTTGACGAAGAACTCCATCTCCATCTGCTCGAACTCGCGGGTCCGGAAGATGAAGTTGCCCGGAGTGATCTCGTTCCGGAAGGACTTGCCGGTCTGCGCGATGCCGAACGGCGGCTTCTTGCGCGAAGTCTGCTGTACGGCGGCGAAGTTGGTGAAGATGCCCTGCGCGGTCTCGGGGCGCAGGTAGGAGCGCGCGCCCTCGTCCTGGACCGGGCCGAGGAAGGTGGAGAGTAGGCCGGAGAACTGCTTGGGCTCGGTGAAGCCGCCCTTGTTGCCGCAGTGCGGGCAGTTCAGGTCGGCGAGACCGTTCTCCGGGAGGCGGCCGTGCTTCGCCTCGTACGCCTCCTCCAGGTGGTCCGCGCGGAAGCGCTTGTGGCAGGAGGTGCACTCGGTAAGGGGGTCGGTGAAGGTGGACACATGGCCCGACGCCTCCCACACCTGGGGGGCGAGGATCACCGAGGAGTCGATTCCGACCACATCGTCGCGGGAAGTGACCATGCTGCGCCACCACTGGCGCTTGATGTTCTCCTTGAGCTCCACACCGAGCGGACCGTAGTCCCAGGCGGCACGCTGACCACCGTAGATCTCGCTGCACGGGTAGACGAAGCCTCGGCGCTTGCTCAGGCTGACGATGGTGTCGATCTTGTCGGCGGCCACGGTGCTCTCTTCATCAACGACGACGGAATACCTCAGATTACCGAGCACTGAGGGGCCCGAATCAAATCGGTTCCCCTCAGCGGCCCTTGTCCGCTCCCCCGCCGAGCCCACTACCCCCTCACTCCCCGTAAGGCATTTGACAACGGTTTCCATCTAGCCTGAAAATGACTGTCATGAAAGCTCGACGACGCCCGATACGCCTGACCGCAGCCGCCGCCGCTCTGGGCCTCGGCGCCCTCGCCCTGACCGGGTGCGGGAAGAGTTCCGCGAGCGGTACGACGGAGGACGGCAAGCTGCGGGTCGTCGCGTCCTTCTACCCCATGCAGTACCTCGCCCAGGAGATCGGCGGGAAGCACGTGGCGGTCGAGAACCTCACCAAGCCCGGCACCGAGCCGCACGACCTGGAGCTCAGCCCGCAGCAGACCGGCGAGCTCAGCAAGGCCGGCCTCGTCGTCTACCTCAAGGGGCTCCAGCCCGCGGTGGACGAGGCCGTGCAGCAGTCCGGCGCGAAGCACGTGGCCGAGGCATCCGCGTACACCTCCCTCGAAAAGCACGGCGACGACGTACACGGCGAGGAAGAGCACGGCGGACACGGCCACGAAGGCCACGGCGGCCACGACCACGGCGGCAAGGGCCACGGCGAGGAGGGTCACGAGGGCCACTCGCACACCACCGAGGGCGGCCAGGACCCGCACATCTGGCTGGACCCGGTGCGTTACGCGCAGGTCGCGGAGGGTGTCGGCAAGCAGCTCGCGAAGGCCGACCCGAAGCACAAGGCGGAGTACGAGAAGAACACCAAGTCACTGGTGGACCGCATCGGTTCGCTGGACGAGAAGTTCGCCAAGGGCCTCAAGGGCCGGAAGACCGACACCTTCGTCACCACGCACGCCGCCTTCGGCTACCTCGCCGAGCGGTACGGGCTGCACGAGGAGGCCGTCGCCGGCATCGACCCGGAGTCCGAGCCCAGCGCGGCCCGGATGAAGGAGCTCCACGACATCGCGAAGAAGGACAAGGTCGGCACCGTCTTCTTCGAGGACACCGCGAGCGACAAGACGGCGAAGACGCTCGCCTCCGACCTGAGCCTGAAGACCGGCGTACTCAGCCCGCTGGAGACGGTCAAGGACCCGTCGAAGGACGACTACCTCTCCGTGATGGAGAAGAACCTCACCGCGCTCCAGGGCGCGCTCGGCGCGAAGTGACCCAAGCAACCCAGGTGACCCGCGGGGTGACCGACATGACCCGCCGGAAACAGCGCGGGACAATCGAGCTCCGGGGGACGGCCGCAGGCACCGGGGCGACGGAGGAAGGCGAACGCCCATGACCGCACCGGAGAGCGCCATATCGGAGGGCTCGATACGGGAGACCCCGACGCAGGAGACTCCCGTACGGGACGGCGCGGCGGCGACCGACAGGTCACCGGAGGCCCCCGACCCCGCCGCCCCCGCCATCGCGCTGCGTGACGCGACCGCCTCGCTCGGTACGCGGCCCGTGCTGCGCGGCATCGATCTGACCGTGGGGCGCGGCGAGGTCGTCGCGCTGCTCGGCGCCAACGGCTCGGGCAAGTCGACGACGGTACGCACGGTGATCGGCCAAGTACCGCTCAGCGGCGGCAGCCTGGAGCTGTTCGGCACCCCGCAGGCGCGGTTCCGCGACTGGCGGCGGGTCGGCTACGTGCCGCAGCGCTCCACAGCGGCGGCCGGAGTGCCGGCCACGGTGCGCGAGGTCGTCTCCTCCGGGCGACTGGCGCGGCGCAGGATCGGTCCGCTGCGGCGGGAGGACAAGCGCGCCGTCGAGCGGGCGCTGGACCTCGTGGGCCTCGCCGACCGCGCGAAGGACTCGGTGAACGCCCTCTCCGGCGGCCAGCACCAGCGCGTGCTCATCGCCCGCGCGCTGGCCGGTGAGCCCGAACTCCTGTTGATGGACGAGCCGTTGGCGGGCGTGGATCTGCACAGCCAGCAGGTGCTCGCCGGCGCGCTCCGCGAGCAGGTGGCCCAGGGTGCCTCGGTGCTCCTGGTACTGCACGAACTGGGCCCGCTGGCGCCGCTGATCGACCGCGCCGTGGTGCTGCGGGACGGCCTGGTCGAGCGCGTGGACCGGCCCGAGCAGCTCCACGACCCCGCCTGCCACCACCCCGACGACGCCGAGGCCGAGTCCGGCGCCGCCACGATCGAGAGCGGACTCCTGACGTGATCGAGCTGCTGGACTTCCCCTTCATGCAGCGCGCCCTGCTGGCCGCGCTGCTCGTCGGCATCGCCGCGCCCGCCGTGGGCATCTACCTCGTACAGCGCCGCCAGGCGATCATGGGCGACGGGATCGGCCACGTCGCGCTCACCGGCGTCGCGCTGGGCTTCCTGCTCCAGAAGAACCCGGTGTGGACGGCGGTGCTGGTCGCGACCGCCGGCGCGATCGCGATGGAACTGATCCGCTGGTACGGGAAGGCGCGCGGGGACCTGGCGCTGGCCATGCTGTTCTACGGCGGCATGGCGGGCGGCGTCATGATCATCAACCTCGCCGACAGCGGCTCCAACGCGAACCTGACCACGTACCTCTTCGGCTCGATCACGACCGTCTCGCCGTCCGACGTGGTCGCGATCGTGTGCCTGTCGGTCTTCGCGCTGGTGGTCTCGCTGGGGCTGCGGCGGCAGCTCTTCGCGGTGTGCCAGGACGAGGAGTTCGCGCGGGTCACGGGCCTGCCGGTGCGGCTGCTCAACCTGCTGCTCGCGGTCACGGCCGCGGTCACCGTCACGGTGGCCATGCGGGTCGTGGGGCTGCTGCTGGTGAGCGCGCTGATGGTGATCCCGGTGGCCGCGGCGCAGCAGGCCACCCGCGGGTTCGCGGCGACGCTCGGCTTCTCGATCGGGATGGGCGTACTGGTCACGCTGTCCGGCACGACCGCCTCGTACTACGCGAACGTGCCGCCCGGCGGCACCATCGTGCTGCTGGCCATCGCCGTCTTCGCGCTGGTGACGGTGCTGGCGGCGCCGCTCGCGCGGCGAAGGGCGCGGCGGGCGCGTGCTCTTGCGGACGCGGAGGCCGCCGAGGCCGGGGAGCCGGGGGCCGGCATTTCCTCCCCGCCCCCGGAGTCCTCGGCTCCGGAGGGGAGCGGTGCCGTACGGGCATGACGCCTCGGCCGTAAGGCCCGCTCCTGGTGTGCGCCTGGCACAATGACGGTGCAAGGCACAGCACCAGGAGCACGCACCACGAACGAAGGAGACAGCGTGGCCACCGCAGGTCCCCCTGTCCGCGGCCGGTCGACCCGGCAGCGCGCGGCCGTTTCCGCGGCGCTGGCCGAGGTCGAGGAGTTCCGCAGCGCGCAGGAGCTGCACGACATGCTCAAGCACCGCGGGGATTCGGTCGGGCTGACGACTGTCTACCGCACCCTGCAGTCGCTCGCCGAGGCGGGCGAGGTCGACGTGCTGCGCACCGACGAGGGCGAAGCGGTCTACCGCCGCTGCCACAGCGACGACCACCACCATCACCTGGTCTGCCGCGCATGCGGCAAGGCCGTCGAGGTCGAGGGCCCCGCGGTCGAGAAGTGGACCGAATCGATCGCCGCCGAACACGGCTTCGTGGACGTCGGCCACACGCTGGAGATCTTCGGCACGTGTGGAGACTGCGCCGCCCAGCGCTGACGTCCGCACGCTGATTCCGCTCAACGCGCTGATTTCCGCTCAACGCACGGTGGGGCGCCCCTGAAGTCCAGGGGCGCCCCACCGTCGTGTCGGCTGCTACTTCGCGCCGCCGAAGCGCCGGTCCCTCTTCGCGTACTCCAGGCACGCGTCCCACAGGTCGCGGCGGTCGAAGTCCGGCCACAACGTGGACTGGTAGACGTGCTCGGCGTAGGCGCTCTCCCAGATCAGGTAGTTGGAGGTGCGCTGTTCGCCGGAGGGGCGGAGGAAGAGGTCCACGTCCGGGATGTCCGGGTAGTACAGGTACTTCTGGAACGTCTTCTCGTTCACCTTGGACGGGTCCAGCCTGCCCGCCTTCACGTCCTCGGCGATCGCCTGCGCCGCGTCCGCGATCTCCGCGCGCCCGCCGTAGTTGACGCAGAAGTACAGCGTCATCGCGTCGTTGTCCACGGTCTGCTCCTGCGCGACCTGGAGCTCCTGCACGACCGACTTCCACAGCTTCGGCATCCGGCCGACCCACCTGATGCGGATGCCCAGTTCGTCCATCTCGTCGCGGCGGCGGCGGATCACGTCCCGGTTGAAGTTCATGAGGAACTTCACCTCCTCCGGAGAACGCTTCCAGTTCTCGGTGGAGAAGGCGTACAGCGAGAGGTTCTTGACGCCCATCTCGATGCACCCCTTGAGCACGTCCATCACGACGCCCTCGCCGACCTTGTGGCCCTCGGTGCGCGGCAGCCCGCGCTCCTTGGCCCACCGGCCGTTGCCGTCCATGACGATCGCCACGTGGTTCGGAACGATCTCGGCGGGGATCTCCGGAGGACGGGCGCCCGAGGGGTGCGGTTCGGGGGTGACGTACTCGCGACGCTGCCGGGACAGCATTCCGCGACGTGCCATGCGTGTTCAGCTCCAGGGTCGGTACGGGAACGGGGTCACTGACGGACAGGTGGGCCGAGCGTAGCCGGTCAGGACGGCTCGGGTTGTGCGGGGCCGCTCGCATGGTTCGCCGTGCGCCCCACGTACCGCAGTGAGCGCAGTCCGCGCTCCAAGTGCCAGTGCAGATAGGCGGAGACCAGCCCGTTGCCCTCCCGCACGTGCCGCCCCTCGGCCGCGTCCGCGGTCTCCCAGTCGCCGCTGAGCAGCGCGGCCAGCAGCCGCAGCGCCTCGGGCGACGGTACGACGCTGCCGGGCACCCGGCAGTCGGGGCAGACCGTGCCGCCCGAGGCGACCGAGAAGAAGCGGTTGGGCCCCGGCAGGCCGCACTTGGCGCAGTCCTCGAAGCTGGGCGCGTAGCCGCCGACCGCAAGGGACCTGAGGAGGAACGCGTCCAGGATCAGACCCGGGGCGTGCGCCCCCTGCGCGAGGGTGCGCAGGCCGCCGACCAGCAGCAGATACTGCTGGACATTCGGCTCGCCCTCGTGGTCGGTGAAGCGCTCGGCGGTCTCCAGCATGGCCGTGCCGGCCGTGTACCGGTCGTAGTCGCCGACGATGCCGCGCCCGTACGAGGCGATCGTCTCGGTCTGCGTGCAGAGCGGGAGACCGCGCCCGACCAGCTCGCTCCCCCGCGCGAAGAACTGCACGTCGACGTGGCTGAAGGGCTCCAGCCGCGCCCCGAACTTCGACTTCGTACGCCGTACCCCGCGGGCGACCGCGCGCACCCGCCCGTGTGCACGGGTGAGGACGGTGATGATCCGGTCCGCCTCCCCGAGCTTCTGGGTGCGCAGCACGATGCCGTCGTCGCGGAACAGACTCATGCGCCCATTGTCCCTTACGGCCGCGTGACGATCATCGTTGCGCCTCCTCGTGCCAGGCCGTACGGAGGACCGCGATCAGCTCGCGTGCGGTGTCCACGCGGCAGCAGCCCAGCTCGACCAGCGGCTTCGGCGGGCTGCCCGCCAGGGTCAGCACGTCGGCGCCGAGCGAGGGGAGCGTGATGCCGTGCGCGGCCAGGACCGTACGCAGTTCCGCTACGCAGTCGTGGACGCCGTCGGGGTTGTACATGGAGCGCACCTTTCCTGTGCGTTGAGTGACGAACACATCACACAGTGAGGGCGGTCGGCGTACCGTGACAGAGGTAAAGGCTCCCGGCCGTTAGGCGTGAAACGGGCACGCAGAGTTGTGGATGTACGGGGAACTGCCGGAGCGCCACGGGATCGACCGGACCGGAAATCGGCGGTGACCGACCATGCCACGCCCCAAGGACATCGACGGCTCAGCGAGCCTCCCCACCTTCTACGGCAAGGAGCTGCGCTGGAAGCGCGAACAGGCGGGCTTCACCCAGCAACGCCTGGTGGACGGCAGCTTCTACGGCGCGACGCACCTGAGCGAAATCGAGCGCGGAGAGCGGCGGATGCCGCTGGATCTGGCCGAGCATGTGGACCGGGTGCTGGGGACGGATGGGTTCTTCGCGAGGCGGTGCGAGGATGTGCGGAAGGCGCGGAGGGCGGGGCACGCCGGGTACTTCGAGCAGGCGTTGGAGGCGGAGAAGCGCGCAGCGAGCATTGAGGAGTGGAGCCCCGCCCTGTTCCCCGGGCTGTTGCAGACCGCGGCGTACGCAACGGCTGTGGTGGAGGCGACGCACCCCCTCGAAGGCCCCGAGGAAGTAGAGGCCAAGGTCAACGCCCGTCTGGCACGGGCCGACCTGTTCGAGGCCGACCTCAAGTCGCCGAGTTTCTGGGTCGTGTTGCACGAGACGCTGTTGCGGAACTCGATCCTGCCCTCCCAGGCGATGGCTGAGCAGCTAGACCACATCGCCAGCCTGGCGAAGCGTCGCCGGATCATTCCGCAGATCCTGCCCTGGAACGCAGGAGCGCACCCGTTCATGACAGGCATGGCCACACTCATGACCTTCAGCGACAGCCCGCCTCTCGTCTACACGGAGTCGTTGCACTGTGGCGACTGCATCGACGATCCAGCGCTCGTACTGGAATACCGGAGGTCGTACGATCTGCTCAGGGCCGCCGCTTTGCCACCAAAGGCGTCCCGCGCCATGATCGAGGACGCGGCAGAGGATTTCCGAAATGGCAAGCAACCAGGTCGACTTGAGTAACGCCGTCTGGCGGAAGAGCAGTCACAGCAACGGCTCTGGCGGGAGTTGCGTCGAGGTCGCCGACGGCGCCCCCGGCACAGTCCCGGTCCGGGACAGCAAGAACCCGGACGGGCCCGTCCTCGCCTTCGGCGCCAACGCGTGGACCGCGTTCATCGCGGGCATCCGCTCGGCATGAATGGCTTACCCAGCCCGACTTGCTGGCGCAAAAGCACCTACAGCAACGGCGACGGCGGCGACTGCGTAGAAGTCGCCGAGCACCTGGCAGGCGCTCACTGGCGCAAGAGCACACACAGCAACGGCGACGGCGGCAGCTGCATCGAGATCGCCGAAGACTTCCCCGGCGCCGCTCGCTGGCGCAAGTCCAGCCACAGCAACGGGAGCGGCGGCAACTGCATCGAAGTCGCCGACCACCTGACCGGCACGGTCCCCGTCCGGGACAGCAAGACCCCGGACGGGCCCATCCTCGCCTTCGGCGCCGACGCGTGGACCGCGTTCATCACGTACGCGACCTCAACTCACGCCTAAATCCGCGTACTCGGCGCGGACCGCATCCCGCACCCCCTCGACCGCCGCGAGGCGCGGGGCTAGGCGGACGCGGTCGGCGCCTGGGGCAGCCAGCAGCTCGGTCAGGACGCTGACCAGCCACGCGAGGTCGATCCACAGGCGCGGGGCAGCGAACAACGCGCCGAGTTCCGCGTCGAGCCGCGGCCAGTCGCCCAGGCCCGCGAAGGCCACCACGCGCCGACACACGTACGCGTCGGCCCGCCATTCCGACGGGTCGAGCTGCCGGACCGCCGAACGCCACAGCGGTCGGGCGACCACCGCCCCTTCGGAACCGTGCACCGCCAACGCGAGCCGGTACGCATCGTCCGTGCGCCGTGCGAGGTCCCAGAGGCCCAGCTTGCGGTATGCCCAGCCCAGTTCGTGCAGACCCGCGAAGTCCGTGACAGCGCGCAGTGCCATGACCGCCTCCTCCGGGCGCCCCTCCAGCAGCAGAAGCTCGGCGCGCCTGTGGTGCACCCACGATGGGTCCACCGCCAGCTCGGCGCAGCGGGCGAGGTCGGCCTGCGCCTGCTCCAGCCGCCCGACAGCCAAGCAGGTCAGCACACGGTTCATCAGAAGCCACGGCTTGTCGGAGTCCAGGTCCAGCGCGCGATCCAGGTCCGTCAACGCCTGCCGGTAGGAGCCGAGCTCGTGCAGCACCGTGCCACGGCAGCCAAGACACCACGCGTAGTCCGGCTCCAGCTCCAAAGCCCGGTCGAAGCACTCGCGCGCCTCAGTCAGTCTCCCCAGGCACCGCAACGCGTCCGCACGGCGGCTGAGCACCCACGCGCTGTTCGGCAACAGGCCGGCGGCCCGGTCCGCATCGGCGAACGCCTCCTCGTAGCTCCCCCGCAAAGCGTGCACCCAGGAACGCTGGGTCAGTGCCCACGCGTAGTCCGAGTCGAGCTCCAGCGCCCGGTCGAGGTCGGCCAGCGCCTCCTCCGTGCGCCGCAGACCGGCGTAGGCGACGCCCCGGCTCGCATATGCCGAGGTGTACTCCGCCTGGATGCGGATCGCCCGGTCGAACTCGGCGATCGCCTCCTCATACTGGCCCACGGCCCGCAGCGCGTCGCCCCGTTCGCAGGCCGCGAGCGCCGACTCGGGGTCCAGCCTGACGGCGCGGTCCAGGTCTTCCAGCTGCCGCGTGCGGTCCTTGAGCGAACGCCACAGCCGCGCCCTGCGCAGCAGCGGCCAGACGCTCTCGGGTGCGATCCCTATCGCCCGGTTGAGGTCCTGAAGCGCCTGGTCGTGGTCGCCGAGGCCGTGCCGCGCGTCGCCCAGCGCGGCCCAGGCCTCCGCTTCGCCGGGTTCCAGCTCGACCGCCCGGCTCAGATCACGTACGGCTGCCTCGTAAGCGCGCAGCGCACGGTGGCATTCGCCGCGCTGGAAGAGGTGCCGGGCGGTCCGCGGCGCCAGCTCGACCGCGCGGTCCAGGTCGGTGACGGCAGCGGCGAAGTCGCGCAGTCCCATGCGGGTCAGGCCCCGTCCCGCATGGGCCCGCTCCGACGCGGGATCGAGGGCGAGGGCCGCGTCGTACTCCGCAAGCGCCCGCTCGTACTCGCCGGTCTTCCGCAGCTCGCTGCCACGCAGTCGGCGCACCAAGGACTGTTCAGCCACCCCGAACCCGGCCCTGTCCAGCAGCAGTTGGAGCGCCGTGAGGGTGCCGCCGTCCGCGAGCGCGGCGCCGAGCTCCCGGCCCCACCGCCCCGGCGCCTCCGCGTCGGCGTCCTCCCCCGCCTCCGCGAGGAGCAGGGCCCATTGGCGGGCCGCCGTCTCGCCCGCGTCGCAGGAGAGGGCGAAGTCCCGCAGGGCGTCGGGGAGTTCTCCGCGCGGGGCCGCGCACAGCCGGTGGTACGACTCCGCGAGGCGCAGTTCCCGCCATGCGGCGTCGGCCCACAGCTCGCGGCCGGGGCGGCCCGCTTCCTGTTCCGCGCGCCACGTCGCGAACGTCTCCGCCAGCCGCGCATGCCGCTCCGCCCATCCCCGCGGCGAATGCGCCCGCTGCAAGCGCAGCATCGGCTTGCGTACGACGTCGTGGTACTGGACGCGGTCGGGGCGGTCGCTCACGAAGGGCAGTGAGCGCAGCCAGGCGAAGAGGGCGGGGGCCTCCTCCGCGGTGCACTGGGCCGCCGCGCGGAAGACGTCCGCGTCCAGGCGCCGCGGCAACGCGCAGGCCAGCGCGACCTCGCGCCGCGCCGGGTCCCGTTCCCACTTCAGGAAGCGGTCGACGGCCGTCGCGCTCGGGTCGCCCACGTCGCCGGGGTCGGCGGGGCGGCTCTCGGCGAGAGTGGAGACCAGGACCGGGAGGCCGCCGGAGAGGCGCAGCACCTCCTCCACGACGGGCTCGGCCAACACGCCCTTTCCGGCGAGGAGTCCGCGCGCCTCCGCCTCGGTGAAGGGGCCGAGCGGCACGTCCGTCACGAAGTCCGCGTAACCGCCCCAGCGGGCCGTGTCGAAGGCGCGCTGTCCTGCCGTCACGACCACGACGTTGGCGGGCAGCGCCCCGTACCGGTCCGTCGTCATCAGCTCGCACAGCCACCCGTCCAGGAACGGCGCGGTCCTCTCGTACGTATCGAAGAAGAGGACCAGCCACGGCGCGCAGTCGGCCGCCTCGGCGAGCTCCTTGAGCAGGATCGGGGTGAGGACCCGTTCCGGGGAGAGCACGAGTTGTACGTCGTCCTGGCTGCGCAGCCGTGCGCTGAGGCCCGCGCGCAACCGGTCCGCGCCGTGGGCGAGTTGAGCCGGGTCGACCGCCCCGGCGAAGGGGCCGACGCCGGGGATCATGCCGAGACCTACGAGGCCGGCGCGGGCGGCGGTCATGCCGGCCGGTGAGGGCGCCGGTTCCGTGTCCAGCGCCGCGAGGGACGCGGCCTCCGCCTCGTGGCGGCGCTCGCGGTGCGCGGCGAGCATGCGGTCGAGCTCCTTGAGGCGGTGGTCCTGGCGGGCGAACTGCCGGCTCAGCGCCGCCATCGCCTCGGGTATGCCGCCGGCGGCCTCATCGACGTACGCCGTCAGCGCGCCGCGCTCCGCTGCCAGTTGCTCCAGTTCGCGCACGAGGTACGTCTTGCCCACGCCCGCGTCGCCGTGGATGTGGAAGAGGAAGCGGTGCCGCTCGTCCTGCGGCGGCACGTCGAAATTGGCGCGGAACGCCGCGAGTTCCTCGCGACGGCCGACGAAGCGGGTGCGGAGGCGTGCGCGGATGAGGTCCTGCATCGACGGCTGTTCGCGGCCCATGCCGGTTCACTTTATGACCCCCGACGACTGCTGACTCCGCTACGACGGCATGCGCGCTTCCGCCAGCAACCGGTCGATGTCCTCCGCCGGGATCCCCAGCGTGTCGCCCATGGCCATCAGCACGACCCGCTCCTGCGCGCGGTACAGGCCGTCCGCGAGGGCGATCCGCGCGCCCTGGAGCAGCAGCCCCTCGCGGCCGGCGGGCGCCAGGTGCGGGGCCAACGGGGCCAGCGCCTCGTGAAGTTCGATCTCGACGGGGACTCGGGACTCCGGGCCGACGGGGCTGGACGCCCCGGCGGGGCCGCAGCGCAGCGCGGCGAGCAGCGCCGTGAGCTGCTCCTCCGTGCACTCCGGATACCCGGCGGAACGGACCGCCTCCACCGCCGCCTCGCGCGCCGCCCGCGCGTCGCTGCCGCCCGCGGCGAGCACCGCGAGGGCGACCGCGTGCACCGCGTCCCGCAGCATCGCCGAAAGCCGCGTCGTGGTGGGGTGGTCGAGCGCGTCGGGCGGGAAGTGGCCCTGGCACGCGGCGCATTCGAGCACCGGGCCCGCGCTGCCGCGCGGCATCACCGGCACGCCCAGCAGCACGAAGCGGCGGCTTCCCGCGCGCCGACGGTAGCTGCGGTCGCCGCCGCAGCCGGGGCAGAAGAACTCGCCGTCGGCGAGCGTGCGCCAGGCGGTACGGGTACCTGCCAGGCGGCGGACCCGGCCGCGGACACGGAGAGGATCAGTGCCGTGGAACCCGGAACGCATCACGCCGCACCTCCGTCACGATTCGGCAACGCTGCCGTTGTGAACGTGATGTTAACCACATACCCGATGCGGCGTCAGCACCCCGTACGGCCTCCGCGGCGGGCCCGAACGGCCGCAGGGGCGGGACCTGCGGTCCCGCCCCTGCATGTGATCCGCACCTGATCTGCGGACGGACGCTTCACGCGCCCGTGGTCTCAGCGCCGCGCGCGGTTGACCGCGGAGACGACCGCCTTGATCGAGGCGCGCACGATGTTGGCGTCGATGCCGACGCCCCACAGCACCTGCCCGTCGATGGCGCACTCGATGTAGGAGGCGGCCTGCGAGCCCGCGCCCTCGCTCATCGTGTGCTCGACGTAGTCCAGCAGCCGTACGTCGACGTCGATGGCGTGCAGGGCGTCGAAGAACGCGGCGAGCGGCCCGTTCCCCGTGCCCTCCAGCACGGTGTCCTCGCCGTCCACGGTGGCCTCGACGGTCAGCGCGTCCTTGCCGTCGGCCGTGCTGGAGGTCTGCGCGCTGCGCAGCGCGATGCGGCCCCAGCTCTTCTCCGGGGTGGGCAGGTACTCGTCCTGGAAGACCTCCCAGATGTCGGCCGGCGTGACCTCGCCGCCGTCCGCGTCGGTGCGCGCCTGGATGATCTTGGAGAACTCCACCTGCATGCGGCGCGGCAGGTCCAGGCTGTGCTCGCCCTTGAGCACGTACGCGATGCCGCCCTTGCCGGACTGCGAGTTGACCCGGATCACGGCCTCGTACGAACGCCCCACGTCCTTGGGGTCGATGGGCAGGTACGGGACGTCCCACTGCTCGTCGTCGAAGTCCCCGCCCTTCTCCTTGGCGCGGACCTCCATCGCCTCGAAGCCCTTCTTGATGGCGTCCTGGTGGGAGCCGGAGAAGGCGGTGTAGACGAGGTCGCCCGCGTACGGGTGGCGGGGGTGTACCTCCATCTGGTTGCAGTATTCGGCGGTCCGCTTGACCTCGTCGATCTGCGAGAAGTCGATCATCGGGTCGACGCCCTGCGAGAACAGGTTCATGCCCAGCGTGACCAGGTCGACGTTGCCGGTGCGCTCGCCCTGCCCGAACAGGCAGCCCTCGACGCGGTCGGCGCCGGCCATGACGGCCAGCTCGGCGGCCGCGACCGCGGTACCGCGGTCGTTGTGCGGGTGTACGGACAGGCAGACGTGCTCGCGGCGTGACAGGTTGCGGCCCATCCACTCGAAGCGGTCCGCGTGCGTGGAGGGCGTCGAACGCTCCACCGTGGCGGGCAGGTTGAGGATGATCTCGCGGCCCTCCTCGGGCTGCCAGACGTCCATCACCGCCTCGCAGATCTCCAGCGCGAAGTCCAGCTCGGTGTCGGTGAAGATCTCCGGGCTGTACTGGTAGCCGAACGTGGTGCGGTCGTCCAGCAGCTTCTCCGCGTACTCCATGACCAGCCGCGTGCCGTCCACCGCGATCTGCTTGACCTGCTCGCGGGTGCCGCGGAAGACCACCTCGCGGAAGGTCGGCGCGGTGGCGTTGTAGAGGTGGACGGTGGCACGGCGCGCGCCCTTCAGGGACTCCACGGTGCGCTCGATCAGCTCTTCGCGCGCCTGGGTGAGGACGGAGATCGTCACGTCCTCGGGGATCGCGTCCTCTTCGATGATGGAGCGTACGAAGTTGAAGTCGGTCTCACCCGAGGAGGGGAAGCCGACCTCGATCTCCTTGTAGCCCATCTTCACCAGCAGGTCGAACATCTCCCGCTTGCGCGCGGGCGACATGGGGTCGATCAGCGCCTGGTTGCCGTCGCGCAGATCGGTGGAGAGCCAGCGGGGCGCCTGGGTGATGCGGTTGTTCGGCCACGTCCTGTCGGGGATGTCCACGGCCTCGTACTGGCCGTACTTGTGGAAGGGCATCCCGGAGGGCTTCTGCAGATTCCGCATGATGCGTGGGGCTCCTGATCGCGGAGAGGATTCCGTCTCCGCGTAGTGGGCTTCGGGGACCGACGACGGCAGCACCAGACTCCGCGGGGAGGGGGTCGGCCGTGTGACTACAGACCCTCGCCGCGGCAGCTAAGGAGAAGCAGCCCGTAACGCATGGTCCCTACAGGTTACCGGAGTGACGTGATCCGGCCAGGGGTGTATCACGATGCGGGATAGCGCATGGCTGCCCAGCGCGGGAGCCCCGCACCGGTTCCTGTACGCCATCGAGCGAATCATGGCCGCAGACGGTGACAGCCTCATGGCCCGGTGCCACATTGCCGGGTATGAGCCCACACTCCACGCGAAACCACGTGTTCTGCACCATTGTCCCGCCACACATGCTGGACACCATCGCGCGCGGCGAGAACGCCGACTTCGCGAGCCAGGCGAGCCGCACCCTGCGCCTGGACGCCTACCACCGGACCGACCGCCGCACCGGCACGCTGCGCATGGCGTACGAGACCGCGCAGCCCGAGGCGGCAGGAGAGGAGCAGAAGCCCAACAGGACCATCTACGACGCCCAGCACAAGCAGAGCCTGCCGGGCAAGAAGATCCGCACCGAGGGCGGCAAGCCGTCCAAGGACGCCAGCGTCAACCGCGCGTACGCGGGCCTCGGCGCGACCTTCGAGCTGTACCTCGCCGCGTTCAAGCGCTACTCCATCGACGGCCGCGGCCTGCCGCTGAACGCGTCGGTGCACTTCGACGAGAAGTACGACAACGCCTTCTGGGACGGCAAGCAGATGGTCTTCGGCGACGGGGACGGGGAGCTCTTCAACGACTTCACGCTGCCCGTCGACGTCATCGGGCACGAACTCACCCACGGCGTCACCCAGTACACCGCCAACCTGGAGTACTTCTCCCAGTCCGGCGCGCTCAACGAGTCGGTCTCGGACGTCTTCGGCTCGCTCATCAAGCAGTACGGACTCGGCCAGACCGCCGACCAGGCGGACTGGCTGATCGGCGCCGGGCTGCTGACCGAGCGCGTGCAGGGCGTCGCGCTCCGCTCGATGAAGGCCCCCGGCACGGCGTACGACGACGACGTGCTCGGCAAGGACCCGCAGCCCGCCAAGATGGAGGACTACGTGCACACCGGCAGCGACAACGGCGGCGTGCACATCAACTCGGGCATCCCCAACCACGCGTTCTACGTCCTCGCCACCGAGCTCGGCGGGCACGCGTGGGAGCGCGCGGGCCAGATCTGGTACGACACGCTGACCGGCGGGCACCTCACCAAGGACGCGGACTTCGCGGAGTTCGCCGCGGTCACGCTGACCAGCACCACCGCGCGGTACGGCGAGGGCGGCGCCGAGCACGACGCGATCGTCAAGGCCTGGTCCGAGGTGGGGGTCACCCCGAAGAAGAACGGCTAGTACGCGTGCGGGAGTTCGGCGCGTATCGGGGTGAGGATGGACCCATGCGTATTTCCGTCACGCGCACCGGAGGATTCGGCGGACTGACCCGCAGGGCGACCCTGGAGACAGCGGGCCGCCCGGACGCGGACGAGCTCGCCGCGCTGGCACGCGAGGCCGTCGCGCACGGAAGGGGCGAGCGCCCCATAGGAGTGCCCGACGGCTTCCACTACGAGATCGAGGCCGACGGCGACGTCGGCTACTGCGCCGACCCGCGGCTGACCGAGGCCCAGTCGGAGCTGATCAGCCTGGTGCTGAAGGAAGGGAGCTGAGCGCTTTTCCCGGCCGCCCTGCGCCGCCTCAGCTCCGGAGGAGCTCAGCCTCCCCAGAGGGACTCAGCCTCTAGAAGCCCAGGCGGCGGAGGGCCTTCGGGTCGCGCTGCCAGTCCTTGGCGACCTTGACGTGCAGGTCGAGATAGACGGGCGTGCCGAGCAGCGCCTCGATGTGCTTCCGCGACCTGCTGCCGACCTCCTTGAGCCGCTTGCCCTTGGGGCCGATCACGATGCCCTTCTGGCTGGGCCGCTCCAGGAACACCTGGGCGTGGATGTCGATCAGCGGCTTGTCCGCAGGGCGCCCCGCGCGCGGGGCCATCTCCTCGACCACGACCGCGATGGAGTGCGGGAGTTCGTCCCGTACGCCCTCCAGCGCGGCCTCCCGGATCAGCTCGGCGATCATGACCTGCTCGGGCTCGTCTGTCAGGTCGCCGTCCGGATACAGCGGCGGGCCCTCGGGCAGCAGCGGGACGAGCAGATCGGCGAGCAGCCGCACCTGCTGGTCGGCGACGGCGGAGACGGGGATGATCTCCTGCCATTCGAAGCCGAGCTCGCGCGCGAGCTGGTCGACGGCGAGGAGCTGCTGGGCGAGGCCCTCGGAGTCCACCAGGTCGGTCTTGGTGACCACGGCGACCTTCGGGGTGCGCTTCAACTCGGCCAGCTCGGCGGCGATGTACCGGTCGCCGGGGCCGATCTTCTGGTCGGCCGGCAGGCAGAAGCCGATCACGTCGACCTCGGCCCAGGTGGTGCGCACCACGTCGTTCAGCCGCTCGCCGAGCAGGGTGCGGGGCTTGTGCAGGCCCGGGGTGTCCACGAGGACGAGCTGCGCCTCGGGGCGATGCACGATGCCGCGCACGGTGTGCCGGGTGGTCTGCGGACGGTTGGAGGTGATCGCGACCTTCTGCCCCACCAGCGCGTTCGTCAGGGTGGACTTGCCCGCGTTGGGGCGGCCGACGAAGCACGCGAAGCCCGAGCGGTGCGGCGGGGCCTCGGCTGATTCGGGGGCGGGGGAAGGTGCGCTCATGCGCTCCATTGTCCCCGATCGCCGGAGGAGCCCGGACCAGCGGCCCGGGCTCCATGATCTTGCGCGGTCCGCGTACGGGGTACGGGACGCGGTACGAGGCGTGCCCGGCCTCGTACGGGGCGGTGTGCCGGCGGCGTGGTCAGCCCGCGGTGACGCGGCTGCGCAGCTCGCCGTCCGGGCCCGCGAGCAGCACCGGAGCGGCCGGTCCGCCCAGGTCGTGCACCACCGCGAGGTCCTCCTGCGACACCTGCTCCGCCTCGGACACCACGGCGGCGGCCTCCAGGGACTTGGCGCCGGAGGCCACGGCCATGGCCACAGCGGTCTGCAGCGCGCTCAGCTTGAGCGAGGGCAGCACGACCGAACCGGCCACATAGGTGCGGCCGGTCTCGTCCCGTACGGCGGCGCCCTCCGGCACGGCGTTCCGCGCGCGTGCGCTGCGCGCCAGCGTGAGGATCTTGCGGTCTTCGGGGTCCAGGTCCTGGGGCTGGTCAGTCATGGTCCCGAGCATATGCGGCGGTCAGCGCCCCGCGGGTGCCGGTGCCCGGCAGCGGGGTGTGCAGCACCACCTGGAGGTCGGGGCGGGCGTCGAGGCCCAGGCAGCTGGTCTCCAGGACGAGCGGCACGCCGTCCTGGCCGGTGATCTCCTTGCGGAGCTGGCCGGACGAGCCGACGTCGCCGCGCGCCCACAGCTCCCTGAACTCCGCGCTGCACGCGGCGATCTCCTCGTACAGCAGGCGCAGCCCCTCGTCGTCCGGGCGCTCGGCGAAGGCCGCGCGGAACTGCGAGACCACGTGCGGCGCCGTCCGCTCCCAGGTCAGCTCGCGGGTCCGGTAGCGCGCGTCGGTGAAGAAGTTGAGCAGGCAGTTGCGGCTGCGGTCGAGCTCGAAGACGTCGCGCGCTGCCTCGTTGTAGGCGACGGCGTTCCAGTAGACGTCGAGGAGGTGCGCCGGGTACGGCAGCCAGGCGTCGAGCAGCCTTTGCAGGCCCTCGCACACGCGCGGGTCGATCTCGTCGAGGTCGGGCAGCGGCGGGTTGAGCCCGGCCAGTACGTACAGGTGGCGGCGCTCGGGGCCGCGCAGCCGCAGCACCCGCGCGACCGCGTCCAGCACCTGCGGGGAGACGGTGATGTCGCGGCCCTGTTCCAGCCACTGGTACCAGGAGGCGCCGACGCCCGCGAGCACGGCGACCTCCTCGCGGCGCAGGCCCGGCGTGCGGCGGCGCGCGCCGCCCGAGGGCAGCCCGGCCTCGCCCGGGCTGATGCGGGCGCGGCGGGCCATCAGGAACTCGCGCAGCTCCTGGCCGCGCCGGGACTTCACGGGTTCCGGGCGGGACTTCACGGGTTCCGTGGCAGCGGGCAGCACGGCTCTCCTCTTCCTGGTGGTGGGACCACCAGCAGTAACAGCGGCTCCCCGCGGGGTGTTCCGCGCCGGGAGGCTCGCCGCATGACAACCGAAACAACTGTCGAGGTACCGGAGCGCGTTGAGGGCGCCGCGGGAGTCCCTGACCCGGTGGACGGCCCCGCGCGGTTCTCCGTACGGGAGCGGATGCTGCTGGTGCTGCTGTGCGGCGCGCAGTTCCTGGTGGCGCTCGACTTCTCCGTACTGAACGTGGCACTGCCGGTGCTGGGACCCGAACTGGGGCTGTCCGAGGGCGGCTTGCAGTGGGCCGTGACCGCGTTCGCGCTGCCGACCGGGAGCTTCCTGCTGCTGTTCGGGCGGCTGGGCGATCACTGGGGGCGGCGGCGCATGTTCCGGGCCGGTCTGACGGTCTTCACCGGCGCCTCCGTGCTGGCGGCGCTCGCGCCGGACGCGGGGCTCTTCCTGGCCGGGCGCGCGTTGCAGGGGCTGGGCGCGGCCGCGCTGGTGCCGACCGGCATGGCGCTGATCACCACGTCCTTCGCCGAGGGGCCGAAGCGTACGAGGGCGCTGAGCATCAACGGTTCGCTGATGGCGGTCGGCTTCACGGTGGGGATGGTGGCCGGCGGCATCCTCACCGACACGCTCGGCTGGCGCTCCACGATGGGGCTGCTGGCCGTGGGCGGCGGCGCGGTGCTCGCGGGGCTGCTGTGGGCGCGTTCGCTGCTCGCCGAGACCCGCGCGGAACGGCGTACGGGGCTCGATGTGCCGGGGGCGCTGAGCGTGACGGGCGGGCTGCTCGGGATCGTGTACGCGCTGTCCACCGCGGCCGAGCAGGGGTTCTCGCGGCCCGACGTGGTGGTCGCCGGGGTGGCGGGGGTGCTGTTGCTGGCGCTGTTCGTACGGGTGGAGTCCCGCGCCGCCGAACCGCTGCTCCCGCTGTGGATGCTGCGCCGGCGCACCGTCGCCTTCGGCAATCTGGGCGGGCTGGCGACGGTGTCGATGATGACCGCGACCGTCTTCCTGCTGACCCTCTACCTGCAACGGGTGCTGGGTGTCTCGGCGTTCGTGTCCGGGCTGGTCTTCGGTGTGCAGGGGCTGGTGTCGGTGCTGGGTGGCGCGGTGGCGCCGCGGCTGGCGCGGCGGTACGGGGCGCCGCGCACGTTGGCGCTGGCGCTGGGCGGTCAGGGCGTGTTCACCGCCGCGCTGCTCGGCACGGGGGCGGGCTCCGTGTCCGGGCTGTGGCTCGTGGTGGTCGCCGTCTCGCTGGCCAGCGGCCTCCATCTGGTGGCGGTCGTCGCGTACGGGGTCACCGCGACGTCCGGTCTGTCCGACGCGGAGCAGGGGCGGGCGACGTCGCTGGTCACGAGTGCGATGCAGGTGGGGATGGCGCTGGGGATCCCTCTCCTGACGTCCCTGTCCGTGGGCGTGACCGGGGCGACGGGCTCCCCCATGGCCGGCATCCACGCGGGTTTGGCCACGGCGGCCGTGGCGTTGCTCGCGACGGGGACGACGGTGGCCGGCACGCTGCGAGCGCGCCGCCGCTGACACTCCGCCCCGCGAGGTGTGGGCGCTACGCGCCGCCGCCTCCCCCTCCCCCCACCTCCGGTGTGGGCGTGCGTTCCGCTAGGGGCGGAACGGGCGGGCACACCGGAACCGCCAGCCGCGAGGCCGACCCCACCCCGCACCCGACGCACGCGCTCGGCGCGGGCGTTCACGGGGCTGCGCCCCGAGCCCCGTTGGCAACGTGGTTGCGCAGGAGCAGGGGGCGCAAGTCCGGTTGTGCCCACCCGTTCCGCCCCGACGGAACGAATGCCCACAACCTTGTGGGGGGGGAGGCGGCCAGGCGGGACTGCAGCCCACAACCTCGTACGAGGCGGCGGGGTGGGCAAAGCCCCAGGCTTGACCGCAGCCCACCACCTCGTACGGAGGCGGAGGTGTAACCCCACAACGCTCCAGGCCGGCCGCACGGCCACGGGTAGAGAGGCGTTGGAGAGGTCAGTCCTCCGGGGTCGTGGCCCGGTGGTCCGGGGACGGGGTGGGGGCCTCCTCTTCGGGTGCCGGTGCCGCAGGCGCCTCCCGCACCGGCTCCACCAGGACCGTGACGATGCGGTTGCGGCGACCCGCGGGCGACTCCGCGGTGAGGCGGAGCGCCGTCAGCTCCGGATCCGAGCGGTCCTCGGTCACATCCACCGTCGCCCGCGCCCCCGCGATCGGCACCTTGCCCAGCGACTTGGCGAGCAGGCCCCCGACCGTCTCCACGTCCTCGTCGTCGAGCCCGACCAGCCCGTACAGCTCGCCGAGATCGCCGATGTCGAGCCGCGCTGTGACCCGGTAACGCCCCTCGCCGAGGTCCTCGACGGGAGGCAGCTCGCGGTCGTACTCGTCCGTGATCTCGCCGACGATCTCCTCGAGGATGTCCTCGATCGTGACGACCCCGGCCGTGCCCCCGTACTCGTCGATCACGACCGCGACGTGATTCCGCTCCTGCTGCATCTCGCGCAGCAGATCACCCGCGTTCTTGGTGTCCGGAACGAAGGAGGCCGGCCGCATCGCCGTGGACACCAGATCCGTCTCGGCCTCCCGGCTGATGTGCACCTTCCGCGCGAGGTCCTTCAGATACACCATCCCGACCACGTCGTCCTCGCTCTCCCCCACCACGGGGATGCGCGAGAAGCCGGAGCGCAGCGCCAGGGTCAGCGCCTGCCGCAGGGTCTTGAAGCGCTCGATCGTGATCAGGTCGGTGCGCGGCACCATCACCTCGCGCACCAGGGTGTCGCCGAGCTGGAAGACGGAGTGCACCATCTTCCGTTCCTCGGCCTCGATGAGCGACTCCCGCTCCGCGAGGTCCACCATCGCGCGCAGCTCCGCCTCGCTCGCGAACGGGCCCTTGCGGAAGCCCTTGCCGGGCGTGAGCGCGTTGCCGAGGAGGATCAGCAACTGGGGAACGGGGCCGAGGATGCGTACGAGCGGGACGAGGACGTACGAGGCGGCCGTGGCGGTGTTCAGCGGGTGCTGGCGGCCGATGGTGCGCGGCGAGACGCCGATGGCGACATACGACACGAGCACCATCACGCCGACCGCGACGGCCAGCGCCTCCCAGGTCACCTCGATCGAGCGCAGGCAGGCGTACGTCACCAGCACGCCGGCCGCCATCTCGCTGGCCACCCGCAGCAGCAGCGCCAGGTTGAGATAGCGGGTGGGCTCGGCGGCGACCTGGGCCAGCCGGTCGGCGCCGCGGCGGCCCTGGCGCACGGCCTCCTCGGCGCGGTAACTCGTCGTGCGGGACAGTCCCGCCTCCGCGCAGGCGGCCAGCCAGGCCAGCACCACCAACAGCACGGCGAGGGCGATGAGCTGCGTGGTCACGGCGTCGGCCCCCGGCCCGTCACGAAGTGGTGGTGGGCGCGGGCGACGGGCCCTCGAGCCCGCGCTCCGCGCGCCAGCCGTCGAGGATCGCCGACTGGAGACCGAACATCTCGGTCCGCTCGCCGGGCTCCTCGTGGTCGTAGCCGAGCAGGTGCAGCACGCCGTGCACGGTGAGGAGCTGGAGCTCTTCGTCCATGGAGTGCTGGGTGGGCGCGTCGGCGCCCTGCTGCTTCGCCACCTCGGGGCAGAGCACGATGTCGCCGAGCAGGCCCTGCGGGGGCTCCTCCTCGTCCCGTACGGGCGGCCGCAGCTCGTCCATCGGGAAGGACATCACATCGGTCGGTCCCGGCAGGTCCATCCACTGGAGGTGGAGCTGCTCCATGGCCTCGCCGTCGAGGACGATCAGGGAGAGCTCGGAGAGCGGGTGGATGCGCATCCGGCCGAGGGCGTAGCGGGCGATGTCGAGGAGGGCCTCCTCGTCGACCGCCGTACCGGATTCGTTGTTGACGTCGATGGCCATGGTGCGGAGGTCTCAGCGCTTTCTGTTGCCGGAGGAACCGGAGGATTCGGAAGAGTCGGAGGCGTCGGAGGATCCGGAGTGGCCGGAGGAGCCCGAGCGGCCCGAGCCCGAGTGGCCCGAGGAGCCCGAGCCGCGGTGGCGCTTGCCGCCGCCGTCACGGCCGCCCTGGGCACCGGTCCCGTTGCCCGTGCCGTTGATGGTGCCGTTGCGGTCGTCGTACTCCTGGTACGCGTCGACGATGCGGCTGACCAGCTTGTGCCGCACCACGTCGGAGCTGCTGAGATACGAGAAGTGCACGTCGTCGACGCCGTCCAGGATGTCCTGCACCTGGCGCAGACCGCTCTTCGTGCCGCCCGGCAGGTCGATCTGGGTCACATCGCCGGTGATCACGATCTTGGACTCGAACCCGAGGCGGGTGAGGAACATCTTCATCTGTTCCGGGTTCGTGTTCTGCGCCTCGTCGAGGATGATGAACGCGTCGTTGAGCGTCCTGCCGCGCATGTACGCCAGCGGCGCGACCTCGATCGTGCCCGCCGCCATCAGGCGCGGGATCGAGTCGGGGTCGAGCATGTCGTGCAGCGCGTCGTAGAGCGGGCGCAGATAGGGGTCGATCTTCTCGTAGAGCGTGCCGGGCAGATAGCCCAGGCGCTCGCCGGCCTCCACGGCGGGGCGGGTCAGGATGATGCGGTTGACCTGCTTGGCCTGGAGCGCCTGCACCGCCTTGGCCATCGCCAGATACGTCTTGCCCGTGCCGGCGGGGCCGATGCCGAAGACGACCGTGTGCTTGTCGATGGCGTCGACATAGCGCTTCTGGTTGAGCGTCTTGGGGCGGATGGTGCGGCCGCGGTTGGACAGGATGTTCTGCGTGAGGACCTCGGCGGGCGTCTCGCCGCCCTCCTCGCCGTCCCCGCCGCGCTCGCGGAGCATCGCGATGGAGCGCTCGACGGCGTCCTCGGTCATCGGCTGGCCGGTGCGGAGCACCAGCATCATCTCGTCGAACAGCCGCTGGAGCAGGGCCACTTCGGCGGCGTCGCCTGTGGCGCTGATCTCGTTTCCGCGCACGTGGATGTCCACGTCGGGGAAGGCGCCCTCGATCACACGGAGGAGGGAGTCGCCGGAGCCGAGCACCGTGACCATGGGGTGCTTGGCCGGGACGGAGAACTTGGCCGTCGCCTGGTCAGACACTGCTCGCTCGTCGCGCCCGTTCTGCTGGGTCGTTGTCTGCGTCATGGGCGGCCCGAAGGGCCTACTCATCCCTCTCTGTCCTGTGCGGCACCTGCGTTATCAAGACTACGACGCGGCACTGACAGCCCGGAAAGCAATTGCGGACCCGGCGCCGACGCCGGCCCCCCACGCGGGCACGCGAGCGGGGTCCCGTACGGCTCCCGTACGGCCCCGCGCGCTCAGTTCCCGCGTTCCGGGCCCGGCCGGAATCCGATGGTGGGCACGGCGCGGGCCGGCGGCGCCGGGCGGCCGCAGCCCGCGAGCAGGGCGTCCAGGAACGCGTACCTGCGCAGCGTCTCCGGCTCCTGGTCGGCGTACGCGCGCACGTGCCGCCACCACGCGGCGACCTCGGCCCAGCCCGGGGCCGAGAGCGAGCCGCCGAACTCCTGCACCGAGAGCGCCGCCGTCAGCCCCGCGAAGGCGAGCCGCTCAGGCAGCGGCCAGCCGGCCAGCGAGCCCATGACGAACCCGGCCATGAACACGTCGCCCGCGCCGGTCGGATCCAGCGCCTCCACGGCGATGGCCGGTACGTCGGCCGTCTCCCCCGTGCGGCCGTCCACGGCGTACGCGCCCTCGGGGCCGAGGGTGACGACGGCCACCGGCACATGGCGGGTGAGGGCGCGGGCCGCGGCGCGCGGGCAGTCGGTGCCGGTGTAGCGCATGGCCTCCACGGCGTTCGGCAGGAACGCCTCGCAGTGCTCCAGGCCCGGCAGCGCGGCCAGGTCCCAGCGGCCGGTGTCGTCCCAGCCGACGTCCGCGAAGATCCGGCTGCCCGCGCGGGCGGCTGTGGCGATCCACTCCTGCTGCTCGCCGGGCACCAGCGAGGCCACGCAGGCGCGGGCCTCGGGCGGGCGCTCGGGCGCGCGCGGGTCGTAGGCGGTGGCGGCCTCGGCGGGCTGCCGCTGGAGGGGGTGCATGGGCGGCTGCGGCGGGGCCTGGTGGCCGTGCGAGACCATGGTGCGCTCGCCCTCGTACGCCATGGAGACGGTCACCGGGGAGTGCCAGCCGGGGACGGTGCGGGAGAGGGTCAGGTCGATGCCCTCGCCGCGCTCCAGGGCCTCCCGGCAGTAGTCGCCGTACATGTCGTCGCCGAAGGCGGCGGCCAGGGATGTACGGAGGCCGAGGCGGGCCAGTGCGGTGGCCATGTTGGCGACGCCGCCGGGGCTGGAGCCCATGCCGCGCGCCCAGGTCTCGGTGCCGCGTACGGGGGCCGAGTCGAGGCCCGTGAAGACGATGTCGAGGAAGACGGTGCCGGTGAGGTACACGTCGCGGGACGGGTCCGCTGGGCCCCTCAGCGCGGCCAGCGGGTCGAACCTGTCCCCCTGAGGCGGCCCCTGTGCCCGCCGCCCCGCTCCAGCACCCGTACCGCTCACCCTCGGCCTCCTCCTCCGTCCGTTGCGGTGGGGCCAGTGTGCCGCACACGGGAGCGCCCGCGAGGCAACCCGGGCCCCGCGGGGTTGGATCTCCGGCCTCACCTGGGGCATTGCCCACCCCCGCGAGGTTGCGGGGTGCGGCCCCGCCTGGCCGCTTCCCCACCCCACGAGGTTGCGGCTGCGGTCAGGCCAGGGGCTTTGCCCACCCCTCCCCCCACGAGGTTGTGGGCATTCGTTCCGCCGGGGCGGAACGGGTGGGCACAACCGGACTTGCGCCCCCTGCTCCCGCGCCACCACGCACCTGACGAAGCTCGGGGCACAGCCTCGTGAACGCCCGCGCCGAGCGCGGGACTTGGGTGCGGGGTGGGGTCGGCCTCGCGGCTGGCGGTTCCGGTGTGCCCGCCCGTTCCGCCCCTGCGGAACGACCGCCCACACCTCGGTGGGGGGGGGAGGGAGTTAACCCGTCAATGTGAGGCCCCGTTCCAAAAGCTTTTCCAAGTCGTCCAAGTCGCACGGTGGCGGCTCCACCAACGGAGCTCGGGCGGGGCCCACGGGGCGCCCCCGCAGCCGCGCCCCCGCCTTGACCAGCGAGACCGCGTACCCCGGCACCCGGTCCCGCAGCTCCACCAGCGGCGCGTAGAACTCGCGCAGGAGCAGTTCGACCCGCGCCTCGCCCTCCGCCCCCTCCCGCAGCGCGGCGAAGAAGGAAGCGGCGATCTCCGGCGCGAAGGCGTGGACGGCGGAGGAGTACGCCGGGACGCCCACCGCCGCGTACGGCCTGGCCTGCATCTCCGCCGTGGCCGTCCCGTTGAGGAAGAGGAAGCCCGGCGGCGCGGACAGCGTCAGCCGCTGGAGCCGGTCGAGGTCGCCGTGCCCGTCCTTGAGCCCGATCACCCCGGGGATCCGGGCGATCCGCCGCAGCGCGTCGGGCGTGTAGGAGACCTGGTCGCGCTGGTACGCGATGAGCGGCAGCCCCGTGCGCGAGGCCAGCGCGGAGAGCTGCCCGACCAGCCCCTCCTGCGGCGCGCCCACCGGACAGTGCGGCAGCACCAGCGCCGCGTCAGCGCCCTCCCGCTCGGCGATCGCGGCGAAGCGCGCGGCCTGCGCCCACCCGTACCCGACGCCGGCCACCACCGGCACGGCCCCGTCGGCCGCGCGCACGGCGGCCCGCACCACCGCGCCGTACTCCTCCTCGTCCAAGGAGAAGAACTCGCCGGTCCCGCAGGCCGGGAACAGCGCACCGGGCCGCGTCGCGAGCTGGGCCGCGAGATAGGACCCGTAGCCGTCCAGGTCCAGCGAGCCGTCCCGGGCGAAGCTGGTGAGCGGGAAGGCGAGCACGCCGCGCGCCATGCCCTCGCGCAACCGCCCGGCGGTACGGGCGTGCCGCGCGCCGGGGTCCTCCGCCCGGCCCTCGTACTCCGGATGGTGCTCCGGGCGGTTCGCCATCGGGGAGTCTCCGTATGCAGATGACGTCCATATATGGGAATGGGGACTCGGGACCCTAAGGAGGCGAACTCCGGGGGTCAAGAGGTCAGTTGAGGGCTCTTCGGGGACGCAGGACGACACACGGCGACACGCGAGCCGCGAACGTTTAACAAAATGTTGCATCTCCGCGCGTAGATACGGCCGCCGTCTGCTGCTACGTTCCGCACGATCCCCCCGTACGTCATGTCCCATTCACCGACCCCCCGTCAGGAGTACGCACATGGCACGGCTCTCCCTGCGCGCACCCCGCACCCGGCTCGCCGTCGCGACGGTCAGCGCGGCGGTCGCGGGCAGCGCACTGTTCGGCATCGGCCAGGCGACGGCCGAGCACTCGGTGCCCCGTACCGATCGGGAAATCCCCAACCTCGATCAGGTCAAGGACCGCATCGCGGCGTACTACGGCGACATCGAGACGCCGCAGGGCGAGCACTACGCCTCACCGCGCAGCCACTACGCGCAGCAGACCCGCGGCATCGCGGCCGGCGCCCAGCGCGACCTGAAGAAGGCGCTGGCCAAGGACGACGAGAAGGGCGGGGGCGGCAGCGGCAAGCCCGCGATCGTGCTGGACGTGGACGACACCACGCTGCTCACGTACAACTTCGAGCGCAAGGTCGGCTACGACTTCAGCGACAAGGCGCAGGACGAATACCTCCGCACCACGGACATGGACCCGGTCTTCGGCATGAAGAAACTGGTCAACTGGGCGCACGACAAGGGCATCACGGTGTTCTTCCTGACCGGGCGCGACGAGCACCAGCGCGACTGGAGCGTGCGGAACCTGAAGAAGGTGGGCTACAAGAACCCCGTCGACCGCGGCCACTTCTTCCTCAAGAACAAGAAGAACCCGCCGCCCTACCTGCCGTGCGGCGCCGACTGCTCGACGATCGAGTACAAGTCCGGCACGCGCAAGCACATCGAGTCGGAGGGCTACGACATCCTGGGCAACTTCGGGGACCAGTACAGCGACCTGCGCGGGGGCCACGCGGAAAAGACGTACAAGCTCCCGAATCCCATGTACTACCTTCCGTAGGCGTCAGCCCGCCTACGCCCGAGGAGCCTCCGTGCCCGCCACGCCCGCCGCCCCGCCCGTCACCCTGGACGACATCCGTTCGGCCGCCGCCCGGCTGGAGGGCGTGGCGCACCGCACCCCGGTCCTGCGCTCCCGCACCCTGGACCGTCTTGTGGGCGCGGAGGTGCACCTCAAGTGCGAGAACTTCCAGCGCGCCGGGGCCTTCAAGTTCCGCGGCGCGTACAACGCGCTGTCCCGGCTCGGGCCCGAGCGGCTGGCGCGCGGGGTCGCCGCGTACTCCTCGGGCAACCACGCGCAGGCCGTCGCGCTGGCCGCGCGCGAGCTGGGCAGCAAGGCCGTCATCGTGATGCCGGAGGACAGCCCGCGCGCCAAGCTGGAGGCCACGGCCGACTACGGCGCCGAGATCGTCACCTACGACCGGTACACCGAGAGCCGCGAGGAGATCGGGCAACGGCTCGCCGACGAGCGCGGGTTGGCGATCGTGCCGCCGTACGAGTACCCGGACGTGATGGCGGGACAGGGCACCGCCGCGCTCGAACTCCTCGAGGAGGCGGGCGACCTGGACGCGCTGGTCGTCCCGGTGGGCGGCGGCGGCCTGATGGCCGGCGCGGCCACCGCGGCGACCGCTCTGCGCCCCGGCATCCGCATGATCGGCGTCGAGCCGGAGGCGGGCGACGACACCAAGCGCTCCCTGGAGGCGGGCCGCCGCGTCGCGCTGGACGCCGTGCCGCGCACCATCGCGGACGGCCAGGGCGCGGTCACGCCGGGCGAGTTGACCTTCTCCGTGAACCGGCGGCTGGTCGAGAGCATCGCGCTGGTCGGCGACGACGAGATCCGCGCCGCGATGCGGCTCGCCTTCGAGCGGCTGAAGACGGTGATAGAGCCGAGCGGCGCGACCGGGATCGCCGCGCTCCTCGCGGGCCGCGTCGACCCGCTGCCGCGCCGCGTCGGCGTCATCGTCACCGGCGGCAACATCGGCCTGGACCGCTTCGCCGAACTGATGGCGGACGGAAACGGCGGACACGAGGGGAACGGCGGACACGAGGGGAACGGCGGACACGAGGGGAACGGGAGCGGGAACGGGGCGTGAACGGTACGGGGATGCCGCGCGGGATCCGTTCGCGAGCGGTGCGCGGCGGGGCCCCTGCGTCCTTCGTACCGCAGTTCGGGGCCCGTACCATCAGGGGAACGTGACCTGGTGGCGCTCACCGGCCGGCGGCTGACGACCCGTCCAGCCGCCGGCTGCCGGTGAGCAGAGGGAAGAAAGCAGACGCGTTCCATGGCAGACACCGCTCCGGGCTCCGCCGGCCCCGCTGACTCGGCGCATCCCGCGCTGAGTTCGGCCGGCTGGACGCCGGAGCGCGACGAGGGCGAGGCCGCGCTCGCGAACGCGCGCGAGGTGGCCTCGCTGACCGCCGCCGCCGGCGACGGCGCCTCCTGGGAGCTGTTCCCGGCGGCCGAGCGCGCGGTACGCGCGTTCCACGGGCTGCGCGTCGAGCCGGCCGGCGACGGCGCGTCCGGCGCGGGCCCGACCGGGTCCACGGTCGACCCGCTGCTCGCCGCGCCCGCCATCGCCGCGCTGCGCAAGCTGAGCGCGGCGCTCGGTGTGCAGCTCTTCCCACTGGGCCGCACCGACACCGACACGCTGCTGGCCGTGGACGAGGCGGACCGCCTCCTCGGGCTCGGCGGGGGCGAGTGGTGGCTGCTCGGCGAGGACGTCGCCGAGGGCCTGGAGGGCATCGCGCAGGGCCGCGCGCCGACTCCGCTGCGCACCCGCAGGTGGTCCTGGCCGATCGCCGCGATGGACGGCGAGGACGCGGTCGGCGACGCGATGAAGACGGCCACGGTGTGCGCGTATGTGCTCCACCACAGCGGGGTGTTCAGCACCCGCTCGTACCGCGTGACGGCCGCGCCCCGCCGCACGGGCCGCGCCGCGGCGGGCGAGCCCCTCTTCGAGCAGCGCTACCGCCTGCGGACCGGCCCGCTGGAGGAGAACGCCGAGCGCATCGCGGAGGAACTGCGCGCCGCCGTGACGGAGTCCGGCACCCCGCTCTCCGAGACCCGGCTCGCCGTCACCCTCCTCCCCTCCTCCTCGGCCACGGCCCCCTGGACAACGGTGACCTGCACGGCGACGGTCAACGGCCCCCGCCACCACACCCCCACGACCCTGGCCCTCACAGCGGGCCCGGGCGCCTCGACCGGCCCCTTGAACGAGGCGGTCACCGAGGCGGCGAAGGAGCTGGAGCGGTACGCGGGACAGCGCACGGGCTCGGAGCGCGCGGGCTCGGAGGGAAGCGGCTAGGCCCGGTCACGGGCGGCGCAGGAAATCCCCCACCGCACCCGCGAATTCCTCCGGCGCGTCGTCGTGGAGCCAATGGCCGGCCGCGGGGAAGGTCAACAGGCGGGTATTCGGGCGGTGTTCGACCATGTCGTGGGCCAACTCCTCGGGGAGCATGGCCGTGCGGGCTCCCCTGAGGACCAGTGCGGGGCAGGTGGAGGCCAGCCAGTCGGGCCACCAGTCGCCGCAGCCGCTGCGCTGGACGGCCATCATGTCGTCCCAGTCGAAGAGGAAGCGCCAGTGCGTGCCGTCCGGCGAGGGCTCGGCGCTCTGGAGGAAGAAGGCGGACACGACGCCGGACGGCACGCCCCGCGCCTCGATCGCGGCGCCCAGCGCCTCGCGGCTCGGCGCCGTACGGGGCCAGCCGCGCACGTCCAGCACGGGGTGCGGGACCTCGGGGCTGCGCACGACAGGGCCGATGTCCTCGATCACGAGGGAGGTCACCAGGCCGGGGTGGCGGGCGGCGAGCTGGTACGCGGTGACGCCGCCCCGCGAGTGGCCGAGCACCGGGAGCGGGCCCAGGTCGAGGGCTCGTACGAAGGCGGCAGCGTCGGCCACGAAGGAGTCGCAGTCATAGACGTCCGTACGGGGGCTGTGCCCGTGTCCGCGCTGGTCGGGGGCGATCAGGCGCACGCCCCGCTCGGCCAGCAGCCGGGCCGCCCGCGCGAAATTGGCGCCGCGCCCGAACGAGCCGTGCAGGGCGACCAGCGGCAGGCCGTCGCCGCCCGCATCCTCGTACGCCAGCGGCATCCGGAACATGGCGCCACCGTACGTCGCTCAGCGCCGCTTGGGCACCGGGATTCTCATCAGGTCCTTGGCGACGGTGAGTTCGCCCTCGAAGCCGGCCGCGCGGGCCTGTTCCGCGAAGACCGAAGGGTCCGCATACCGCTGCGAGAAGTGGGTGAGGACGAGGCTGCGTACGCCGGACTCGGCCGCCACCCGCGCCGCCTGGCCCGCGGTGAGGTGGCCGTGCTCCTTGGCCAGGGCCGCGTCCTCGTCGAGGAAGGTGGACTCGATGGCCAGCAGGTCGCAGCCCTCGGCCAGTTCGTACACGCCCTCGCACAGCCGGGTGTCCATGATGAACGCGAAGCGCTGCCCGCGCCGCCGCTCGCTGACGTCCTCCAGGCGTACGCCGTCCAGCTCGCCCTCGCGCTGCAGGCGGCCCACGTCGGGGCCCGAGATGCCGCGCTCGGCGAGCAGCGCGGGCAGCATCCTCCGCCCGTCGGGCTCGACGAGGCGGTAGCCGTACGCGTCGACGGGATGCGAGAGGCGGCGCGCGGAGAGCGTGAACGGCGGGGCCGGTTCCGGCCCTTCGGGCGAGGCGAGGACGCCGGACTCGCGCATCGGCTCCTCGCGCAGCGCGACCGTCTCCTTGTACGCGGTGGCGTACCGCAGCCGCTGGAAGAAGCGGCGGCCGCTCGCCGGGTAGTGCGCGGTGACGGGGTGCGGCACCCGGTCCAGGTTGATGCGCTGGATGACACCGGCGAGGCCCAGCGAGTGGTCGCCGTGGAAGTGGGTCACGCAGAGCCGGTTGAGGTCGTGCGCGGCGACTCCCGCGCGGAGCATCTGCCGCTGGGTGCCCTCGCCGGGGTCGAACAGGATGCCCTCGCCGTCCCACAGCAGCGCGTAGCCGTTGTGGTTGCGCTGCCTGGTGGGGACCTGGCTGGCGGTGCCGAGCACGACCAACTCTCGTACGGACAAGGGTCTTTCCCGTTCTGTTCCTGCTGTTCCGGTGCGTCCTGCGGCCCGCGGCCGTGCGTACGGGTCAGCCGGGGGGCCACTCCAGGCCGCGGCCGCCCAGGACGTGGGCGTGTACGTGGAAGACGGTCTGGCCCACGCCGGAGCCGGTGTTGAAGACCACGCGGTACCCGGTGCCGGGCGGCCCGTCGGTCGCGGCGATCTTCTCCTGCTCGGCGATCCGGCCCGCCTCGCACAGCACGTCGGCGGCGATGTCCGGCGCCGCGGCGGCCAGCGTGGCGGCGTCCCGGTAGTGGGACTTGGGGATCACGAGTACGTGAGTGGGCGCCTGCGGGTTGATGTCACGGAAGGCCACCGTCGTCTCCGTCTCCGAGACGACGGTGGCCGGCACCTCACCAGCGGCGATCTTGCAGAACAGGCAGTCAGCCTGACGTTCTCCAGCCATGGGCCGGATGTTACCGGGCGTGCTCCTCGGCCCCCGCATCCCGTGGGTCGGGCGTCTCGCAGCCGCAGGGCGTGGGGCCCGGGTCCGGCTGCTCCGGACTGGCCGTCACGGTGACGGTGACCGGCGGGGTCTCGGGCGGCTGGGTGGTCGGCTCGTCCGGCGGGCTGTGGGTGGGCTGCACGGTCTCGGTCACCGTGGGGCGGGGCCAGTCGGTGGGCTGCGGCGCCTGGGTGTGGCTCGGGGTCGGGAACGGGGGCGGGGTGTGGGGCGGCTGCGTGGGGGTGGGGGCGGCGGAGCAGTTGCCGAGCACGCTGGCCTCGAAGACGACGCGGCCCTCGACGCGGGCCACCAGTCCGCCGCGTACGCAGCGGCCGTTGCGCTCCTCGATCACCTTGCCCTTGAGGGTGATGTCCTTGCCGTCGGTGGTCTGGCCGCGGCAGTCGACGGCGGCGACGTTGTGGGTGGCGTGGGGGTTCGCGGTGGCGGCGCCCTGCGCGGGTTTCCGTTCGCCGACCTGCGAAGTGCAGCTCAGCCACTGGACCTTGACGCCCGCGCGCTCCAGGGCCTTGGTGCCGGTCTGGTCCGTGGTGAGGGCCACCGCGGTGGAGTTGAGGCCGCCTGCGGCGGCGGGATCGCACGCGGTGGTGGCGGCGAGGGCGGCGCAGAGGGCGCCCGCCGCGATCAGCAGCCGTTTACGCCGTAATGGGCCCATGTGCCTTAGGTAAGCACCGGGGCGCGGGGCGCGGTAGACAAGTTTGCGTCCACCCTGGCGGGGCTGCGCCCACAGCGAGAAGCGACTGCTCGTACGCAGCCCTCCGCGGACGCCGCAGACCAGAGAAGGCCCGGCCGGAGGCGCGGAGCGTCGTAGGGCGGGCCGCCACTCACAAGTCGGGCGCAACCACCCACCCACATCCCGCCGCAACGGGAAGCAACCAGAAGCGGGCCCGACCGGCGGTCAAAGCTAAAGCTCGTGCGCGAAAGGCGGTCTCGCACCCGCGCGCGAAACCGTCACCGCCGCGGCCCGGGCCGCAAAGGACAGGACGTCCCGCCAATCGTCCGCGGAAAGCGCCCCCACCTCACGCCCCACCAGCCGATGCAGCAACGCCGCGTTCACCGTGTCGCCCGCGCCGATCGTGTCGGCCACCTCGACGCGTACCCCGGGGACGCTCACCTCGCCGACTCCCCGCGCCAGCACGCTCAGGCCCTCGCCCCCGCGGGTCAGCACGACCGCCGCCGGGCCCTCCTCCAGCCAGTCCTTCGGCGAGCCGCCGAGCCACTCCGCGTCCTCCTCGGAGAGCTTCAGCAGCGTGGTGTGCGGCAGCCACGAGCGGAAGCGCTCGCGGTACGCGTCGGCGTCCGGAATCAGCCCGGCGCGGATGTTCGGGTCGAGCGCCGTGAACACGCCCTCGGCCGCCGCCGACCGCATCAGCTCCTCGTACGCGCTCGCCCCAGGCTCCAGGACCAGCGAGTTCGTACCGAAGGACACCGCGCGGGTCCCCTCGGGCAGTCGCGCAGGCGCCTCGAAGAGCCGGTCGGCGGTGCCCTCCACGTAGAACCCGTAACCGGCCGAACCGTCCGCGCCGACCGTCGCCACCGCCAGCGTCGTCGGCTCCTCGCCCCGCTGCACGTGCGAGACGTCCACCCCGGCCTCGCGCAGCGAATCCAGCAGCGCCTCGCCGAAGTTGTCCGTGGAGACCCGCGAGCAGAAGGCGACGGAGTCGCCGAGACGCCCCAGCGCCACCGCCGTGTTGAACGGGCCGCCGCCCAACTGCGGGACGAGCGGCGTCAGTCCGCCACCGTCCCGGTCCTGCGGTACGAGGTCGATCAGTGCCTCACCGGCGACGACTATCACTGCGCTGTCCTCCCACTGCCCATGGATTCGCTGACCATGGATCGCTGTCTCACTCCGTGCCCCGCTCCTCAGCCCCAGCGCCCCGTGCGCCCCAGCAGCAGCGCGGCCGCCGCCGTGCCGGCCGTCGAGGTGCGCAGCACGCTGGGACCCAGCCGGTACGGGCGCGCACCGGCCTCGGCGAAGGCCGCCAGCTCCTCGGGCGAGACCCCGCCCTCTGGCCCGACCACCAGCACGATCTCGCCGTCGGAGGGCAGCGCGGCGGAGGCCAGCGGCTCGGCCGGCCGGCCCTCACCATCCGACGATTCGTGCAGCACGGCGGCCAGGGCCGCCCCCGACAGCAGCTCGCACACCCGCTTCGTGGAGGCGGGCTCGTCGACCTCGGGGAAGCGCAGGCGGCGCGACTGCTTGCCCGCCTCGCGCGCGGTGTTGCGCCACTTCGCGAGGGACTTCGCGGCCCGCTCGCCCTTCCACTGCGTGATGCAGCGGGCGGCGGACCACGGGACGATCGCGTCCACGCCGGTCTCGGTCATGGTCTCGACGGCGAGTTCGCCGCGGTCGCCCTTGGGCAGCGCCTGCACGACGGTGATGCGCGGGCGCGGCTCCTCCTCGGTGCGGACCTCGGCGATCTCCACCTCCAGCCGGTCCTTGCCCTCGACGCCGGCGACCGTGCCGTAAGCGCCGGTGCCGGAACCGTCGGTGAGCACGACCTCCTCGCCCGTACGGAGCCTGCGTACGGACACCGCGTGCCGGCCCTCGGGGCCCTCCAGCACCACGGTGCCGGGCGTGAGTTGAGAAGTCTCGGCGAGGAAGACGGGGGCGCTCACGCGTAACCGCCTCTGGACAGGGACATGCCGTCCCGCGCGACGGTCAGCTCGGCCGCCAGCACCTCCACGAGCTGGGCCGCGGGCAGTTCGCGCGCGAGCCGGTGGCCCTGGCCCGCCCACAGCGCCATGCCCTGCGGATCGCCCGCCTTCGCCGCGGCCTTGCGGAGCCCGGAGGTCAGGAAGTGCACCTCGGGGTAGGCGGCGGGCGCGTACGGGCCGTGCTCGCGCAGGAACCTGTTGACCAGCCCGCGCGCCGGGCGGCCCGAGAAGGCGCGGGTCAGCTCGGTGCGGGTGAACAGCGGATTGGTCATGGCCTGCTTGTGCAGCGGGTTGGCGCCGGACTCGGGCGTCACCAGGAAGGCGGTGCCGAGCTGCGCGGCGCTCGCCCCCGCTGCCAGCACGGCGGCGATCTGCGCCCCGCGCATCAGCCCGCCCGCGGCGATGATCGGGAGCTGCACGGCCTCCTTGACCTGCGCGACCAGGGACAGCAGGCCGAAGGCCGCGCTCCCGCCGTCGCCCTGCGGGTCGTCCTTGTGGGTGCCCTGGTGGCCGCCCGCCTCGACGCCCTGCACGATCAGCGCGTCGGCGCCGCACCACTCGGCGGTCTGCGCCTCGGCGACCGAGGTGACGGTGACCAGGGTGAAGGTGCCCAGCCGGGCGAACCGTTCCAGCACGCTGCGCGTGGGGCAGCCGAAGTGGAAGGAGACGACCGGGACCGGGTCGTCGAAGAGTATGGCGAGCTTCGCCTCGTACGCGTCGTCGCCGCCGCGGTCGGTCTCGCCGAGGGCGGTCTCGTACCAGGTGGCCTCGCCGGCGAGCTGGTCGCGGTAGACCTCGACGGCCGCGGGGTCGCTGGTGGGCGGCTGCGGCATGAAGAGGTTCACGTTGAAGGGGCCAGAGGTCAGCCTCCGAAGCTGTTTGACCTCCTCGTACATGGCCTCCGGCGTCTTGTACCCGGCGGCGAGCGAGCCGAGCCCGCCCGCCTCGGTGACGGCGCCGGCCAAGTCGGGGCCCGACACCCCGCCTGCCATCGGCGCCTGCACGATGGGGTGATGGATCAGCTCGGCGAGCGTCAGCGCGGAGGACATGCGGGCCATCCTGTCACGCACCTTTCCACCAGACGGATGTGGGCACCCTCACATCAAAGAGGCCCCGCCCAAGGCTGTGGGCAGTCTGCGGCCAGGGGCCGCAGGGTGGGCACAGCCGCACCGCACCCGCGAGGCCGACGCCCCCACGCACCCGACGACCGCGCTCGCGGCGCGAAGCCGCACGCGCACGCAAAAGGCGGCCCGCCGCCATCGGCGGGCCGCCCGGTGCGACGTTCGGCTCAGCGGCCGTTGAAGGCGTCCTTCAGGCGGGAGAACAGGCCCTGCTGACCCGGCTGGAACTGGCCCTGCGGCCGCTCCTCCCCGCGCATCTGCGCGAGCTTGGTCAGCAGCTCCTCCTGCTCGGGCTCCAGCTTCGTCGGCGTCAGCACCTCGACGTGCACGATGAGCTGACCGCGGCCGCCGCCGCGCAGGTGCTTCACGCCGCGCTCGTGCAGCGGGACCGACTGCCCGGACTGGGTACCCGGACGGATGTCGATCTCCTCCATGCCGTCCAGGGTCTCCAGCGGCACCTTCGTACCGAGGGCGGCCGCCGTCATCGGGATGGTGACCGTGCAGTGCAGGTCGTCGCCGCGGCGCTGGAAGGTGGGGTGCGACTTCTCGTGGATCTCCACGTAGAGGTCGCCGGCGGGGCCGCCGCCGGGGCCGACCTCGCCCTCGCCCGCGAGCTGGATGCGGGTGCCGTTGTCGACACCTGCGGGGATCTTCACCGTGAGCGTGCGGCGGGAGCGGACCCGGCCGTCGCCCGCGCACTCCGGGCACGGGGTCGGCACGACGGTGCCGAAGCCCTGGCACTGCGGGCACGGCCGCGAGGTCATGACCTGGCCGAGGAAGGAGCGCGTGACCTGGGAGACCTCACCGCGCCCGCGGCACATGTCGCAGGTCTGCGCCGAGGTGCCGGGCGCCGCGCCCTCGCCGGTGCAGGTGTTGCACACGACGGCGGTGTCGACCTGGATCTCCTTGGTGGTGCCGAACGCGGCCTCTTCCAGGTCGATCTCCAGCCGGATCATGGCGTCCTGGCCCCGCCGGGTCCGCGAGCGCGGTCCGCGCTGCGAGGCGGTGCCGAAGAAGGCGTCCATGATGTCGGAGAAGTTGCCGAAACCGGCACCGAAGCCGCCCGCGCCGCCACCGGCGGCGCCCGAGGAGGAGGGGTCCCCGCCCAGGTCGTAGACCTGCTTCTTCTGCGGGTCCGACAGGACCTCGTAGGCGGTGTTGATCTCCTTGAAGCGGTCCTGGGTGTCCGCGTCCGGATTCACGTCCGGATGCAGCTCGCGCGCCAGCCGCCGGAATGCCTTCTTGATCTCGTCCTGCGAGGCGTCACGCCCCACGCCGAGGACCGCGTAGTAGTCCGTCGCCACTTACGACTCCGCCAGGATCTGTCCGACGTACCGTGCCACTGCGCGTACAGCTCCCATCGTTCCGGGGTAATCCATGCGGGTCGGTCCGACCACGCCGAGCTTGGCGACTGCCTCGTCGCCCGAACCGTAGCCGACCGATACGACCGATGTGGAACTGAGGCCCTCGTGATCGTTCTCATGCCCGATGCGCACGGTCATGCCCGAGTCCGTCGCCTCCCCGAGCAGTTTGAGGAGCACGACCTGCTCCTCGAGGGCCTCCAGCACCGGCCGGATGGTCAGCGGGAAATCGTGTCCGAAGCGGGTCAGATTGGACGTACCGCCAATCATCAGCCGCTCCTCGGTCTCCTCGACCAGCGTCTCCAGCAGCGTGGCCAGCACCGCCGAGACCGTACCGCGGTCGTCGGCGTCGAAGGCCTCGGGCATGTCCTGCACCAGCGACGGCACCTCGGTGAAGCGCTGCGCCACCACCCGGCTGTTCAGCCGCGCGCGAAGGTCGGCCAGCGTGGACTCGCCGATCGGCGCGGGGCAGTCGATCATGCGCTGTTCGACCCGCCCGGTGTCCGTGATCAGGACCAGCATGAGCCGGGCCGGAGCGAGCGAGAGCAGCTCGACATGGCGCACCGTGGACCGGGTCAGCGAGGGGTACTGGACGACGGCGACCTGCCGGGTCAGCTGCGCCAGCAGCCGTACGGTCCTGCCCACCACGTCGTCGAGGTCGACCGCTCCGTCCAGGAAGTTCTGGATGGCGCGGCGCTCCGGCGAGGACAGCGGCTTCACTCCGGCCAGCTTGTCCACGAAGAGCCTGTAGCCCTTGTCGGTGGGGATGCGGCCCGCGCTGGTGTGCGGCTGGGCGATGTACCCCTCGTCCTCCAGGGCGGCCATGTCGTTGCGCACCGTGGCCGGGGAGACCTGGAGGCTGTGCCGCTCGGTCAGGGCCTTGGAGCCGACCGGCTCCTCGGTGCCGACATAGTCCTGGACGATGGCGCGCAGCACTTCGAGCCTGCGTTCACTGAGCATCGCGCACACCTCCCGTCCGGCTGTCGCCGTATCCGCTCCGGGCCGCCCCCGGTATCCCTCCGGCTGCTGCCCTGCCCCGCCGCCGGTAGTCGTCCCGACCGGTCCGCCGGCCGTCGGCCGGCTGTCCTTCGCTGGCACTCTCGGCCGCTGAGTGCCAGTTTTCCCCCGCCAGTGTAAAGCGGGCGTGTACCCGCGGGGCAAGGCACCCGGGCCGCGAGGCCCCGGCGACGTGCCGGACCGACGGTATCGCGCCAGTTGGAGCGGCTGCGGATAGCGTCGTCGTATGGGCGCCCAATGGGAAGAGTCACAGCGCGAAGCGGCGGAGCACGCCGCCGGTTCCGGATGGGAGCGGCCCGCGCCGGGAGTGCTGCGGCGCAGGCTGCCGCACTGGGACGCGACGGTCGGCGCGGTGGAGGGAAGCGACGGGCTGCTGGTGATCGACACCGGTTCCTCGCTGCGCGAAGGCGTGGAGATCCGCCGCGAGTTGTGGGAGCTGACGGGACTGCCGGTGCGCCATGTCGCGCTGACCCACCCGCACTTCGACCACGTGCTGGGCACGGCAGCCTTCGCCGGGGTCGAGGTGTACGCGGCCGAGGGCGCCGCCACCCTGCTGGGCGGCTCATGGCACCGCGAAGTGCTGCGGGGCGACGCGGTGGGGCACGGCCTCGATCCCGGGACAGCGGACGAGGCGCTGGACGTGCTGGTGCTGCCCGCGCATCCTGTGGCACGCGAGCTGCCGCTCGGGCTGGGGGGCGAGCGTGCCGTTCTGCTGGTCAACGCGGGTCCCGGGCACTCGGCGCACGACCTCGCCGTGCTGGTGCCGGGCGAGGGGGACGTGCCGCCCGTGGTGTTCTGCGGCGATCTGGTCGAGGAGTCGGGCGAGCCGCAGGCGGGCCCCGACGCGCGCCCCGGGTTCTGGCCCGCCGCGCTGGACCGGCTGCTGGAACTGGGCGGCGAGGACGCGGTCTACGTGCCGGGCCACGGCGCGCTGGTCGACGCGGACTTCGTACGGGCCCAACGGGACGAGCTGGCGCGGCGGTTCGGCACGGGGTAGGCGGTACGGCGCTTTGCTGCCGGGCAGCCGGTACGGCGGCTCGGTACGGGCGAGCGGGCTGCCGGGCGATGGCGCGGGGCCCTTCGGCGGGTCCGGGCGGGTTCGGCGGGTCCGGGTGGGGGTGCGGAAGATCCGTTGGGAAGAATGGCGGGCATGCGCAGCCGCCGTTACGACGCCGATCTGACCCCGCCGTGGAAGAAGCCGCAGGCCGTGCCCGAGGTGCCGGCCGACCCCGAGCTGGTCGTGGAGGAGGTGACGACCGGCTTCTGCGGCGCGGTGATCCGCTGCGAGAAGACGGCCGAGGGGCACACGGTGACCCTGGAGGACCGGTTCGGCAAGCACCGCGTGTTCCCCATGGAGCCGCGCGGCTTCCTGCTGGAGGGCAAGGTCGTCACGCTGGTCAGGCCGGTCGCGGGCGGTGGGCCCGCCGTACCGAAGTACACCGCATCGGGCTCGGTCGCGGTGCCCGGCGCGCGTGCCCGGGTCGCGCGGGCCGGGCGCATCTACGTGGAGGGCAAGCACGACGCGGAGCTCGTCGAACAGGTCTGGGGCGACGACCTGCGCATCGAGGGCGTCGTCGTGGAGTACCTGGAGGGCGTCGACGACCTCCCGGCGATCGTGCGGGAGTTCGCGCCGGGCCCCGGCGCGCGCCTCGGCGTGCTGGTCGACCACCTGGTGCCGGGCTCCAAGGAGTCCCGCATCGCCGAGCAGGTGACCGGCGACCACGTGCTGGTGTGCGGGCATCCGTACATCGACATCTGGCAGGCCGTGAAGCCCTCGTCGGTGGGCATCGCCGGGTGGCCCGAGGTGCCGCGCGGGCAGGACTGGAAGACCGGGGTGTGCCGCGGCCTGGGCTGGCCGGAGAACACCGGCGCCGCCTGGCAGCGCATCCGCTCCGCCGTGCGCTCCTACAAGGACCTGGAGCCCGCGCTGCTGGGGCGGGTCGAGGAGCTGATCGACTTCGTGACGGAGCCGGAGACCGCGTAACGGGGCACGAGGGCAAGCTTTCGTCCGCGTACCGGACAATGGAACGCATGCCCTCCGTACTGCCCGATGGCGAGCCCGTGCCCGAGGACGGCTCGCTGCCGAGCGAAGCGCTCGGTTCCGGCGCCCCGCTCGGCTTCTACCTGCACGTTCCGTACTGCGCGACCCGCTGCGGCTACTGCGACTTCAACACCTACACCGCCGACGAGCTGCGCGGCCCGGGCGGCGCCGTCGCCTCGCGGGAGACGTACGCGGCGACGCTGGCCGAGGAGATCCGGCTGGCGCGGAAGGTGCTGGGCGACGATCCGCGGCGGGTCTCGACGGTGTTCGTGGGCGGGGGCACGCCGACGCTGCTGCCCGCGTCCGATCTGGCGTACGCGCTGGGCGTGATCCGCGAGGAGTTCGGGCTCGCTGACGACGCCGAGGTCACGACCGAGGCCAATCCGGACTCGGTGACCGCGGAATCGCTGGCCGAACTGCGCGAGGGCGGCTTCAACCGGATCTCCTTCGGCATGCAGAGCGCCCGGCAGCACGTGCTGAAGGTGCTGGAGCGCACGCACACGCCCGGGCGCCCCGAGGCGGCCGTCGCGGAGGCGCGGGCCGCGGGCTTCGGGCACGTCAACCTCGATCTGATCTACGGCACGCCCGGCGAGACCGACGCGGACTGGCGGGCCACGCTGGAGGCGGCGCTCGGCGCCGGGCCCGACCACATCTCGGCGTACTCGCTGATCGTCGAGGAGGGCACGCGTCTCGCGGCGCGCATCCGGCGCGGCGAGGTGCCGATGACGGACGACGACGTGCACGCCGACCGCTATCTGATCGCCGAGGAGATGCTGACCGCCGCGGGTATGAGCTGGTACGAGGTGTCCAACTGGGCCTCTGCGGGCGATCCCTCGGCACGCTGCCGGCACAACGAGCTGTACTGGACCGGGGCCGACTGGTGGGGTGCGGGGCCCGGGGCGCACAGTCATGTGGGCGGGGTGCGGTGGTGGAACGCGAAGCATCCGGCCGCCTACGCGCAGGCGCTCTCCGAGGGGCGGTCGCCCGGGGTGGGCCGCGAGATCCTCTCGCCGGAGGACCGCCGGGTCGAGCGCATCCTCCTGGAACTCCGCCTGCTGGAGGGCTGCCCCCTGTCCCTCCTGGCCCCCGAGGGCGAGGCCGCCGCCCACCGAGCCCTCTCGGAGGGCCTCCTCTCCCCCGCCGCCTACGAGGAGGGCCGAGCATCCTTGACCCTCAAGGGCCGCCTCCTGGCAGACGCCTTGACCCGAGACCTGGTCGATTGAACCCACTGAGGTGTGGGCGGTCGTTCCGCTGGGGCGGAACGGGCGGGCACACCGGAACCGCCAGCCGCGAGGCCCCGTCCCCACGCACCCAAGTCCCGCGCTCGGCGCGGGCGTTCACGGGGCTGCGCCCCGGGCCCCCGTTGGCAACGTGGTTGCGCAGGAGCAGGGGGCGCAAGTCCGGTTGTGCCCACCCTCCCCCAAGCTCTCCGGCTTCGCTCCGAGCAGGGAGGTACCCCCCTCGCCCCAGCGGAACGACTGCCCACAACCTCGCGGGGGGGGGAGGAGGAAGCGCCCAGCCGGGGCGCAGCGGTCAGGCGGGGCGCCTCACAGTTCGTCGGTCTGCAGGACCAGCATGGCCAAATCGTCCGCCGGCGGCGTCGGCGCGAAGGCGTGGACCGCGCGGCGGATGTACTCCGCCGTCGCCCCCGCGTCACGGCCCGCGCACGCCGAAAAGGCCCGCGCCAGCCCCTCCCCGTCGTCGAACTGCCGCGCCCCCGACCTCCGCTCCGTCACCCCGTCCGTGACGCACAGCAGCGTCTCCCCCGGCGCCAGCCGGAAGGACCCGCTCTCGTACGCCACATCGTCCACCACCCCCAGCAGCAGCTGGGGAACGGCCGCCGCCCGCACCTCGCCGGACACCGACCGGACCAGCGGCAGCGGATGCCCCGCGCACACCAGCGTGCAGTCGGCGCCGCCGCCCTCGGACGCCGGGCGCGGGGCGAGTTCGCCGTACAGCAGGGACAGGAAGCGCGCCTGCTCGCCCACTTCGCGGTTGAGCCGGTTGAGGACCTCGGGCACCGCGTACCCCTCCCGCGCCAGCAGCCGCAGCACCGGCCGGGCCAGGCCGGTGACCAGCGCCGCCTCGGGCCCGTTCCCGCACACGTCGCCCAGCGCGAAGCGCCAGCGCCCCTCCGGCGTACGGAAGAAGTCGTAGAAGTCGCCGCCCGCCCACGAGCCCTCGCCCGCGGGCTCGTACACGACCGCGGTCTGCACGCCGGGGATGGCCACCTCGTCGCTCGGCAGCAGCCCGCGCTGGAGCACCCGGCTGATGGTGGCCTGGCGGGTGTAGCGGCGGGCCGAGAGCACGGCCAGCGCCACACGGCGCGCGAAGTCCTCAACTATCGCGAGGACTTCGTCCGCGATCCGCACCTGCCCCGAGCGGCCGATGGCCAGCGAGCCGACCGGCCTGCCGCCCACCACGAGCGCGCACACGGCGGCCGCGCCGCCGGGCCCGTACGCGCTGGGCTCGCCCGGCCACGGCAGCGGCACCGCCTGCCCGGGGACCCGGGAGGGCCGCAGCGGCGGCGGCGTACGGTCCAGCGCGGCGCGCAACTCATCGAGCCGGCTCTCCCGCAGGTGCCAGACCCGGGCCAGCCGCGGCGGCGCCTGCTCGGCCGGGTCCTGGAGCCACACGGCGCACCAGTCCGCGAACCTGGGCACCATGAGCTGCCCGGCCAGCGAGGCCACCATCTCCTCGTCGGTCTGCCCGGCCAGCATGTCGGACGCCTCGGCGAGGAAGGACAGCGCGCCGTGGCTGACCCAGTGCGAACCGCTCCCGTGCGCACCGCTCCCGCGCGGCCCGGCCTCGTGCGGACCCGCGTGCGCTCCGGCCTCCACGCCCTCCGGGATCACGAAGTGCCCCGAGACCGGGGCGAGCAGCGCGCCGGTGCCGTCGGTCGTCGCCAGGTCGAGGACGGCGGGGCCCAACGGCGCGCGGTCCTCGCCCAGTTCGAGCCGGAACCAGACGGTCTTGCGGGTGCGCCGGTAGCTGACGCCCCACTCGTCGGCGAGCCCGGCGACCAGCCGCAGCCCGTGCCCGTACGCCTCCTCGGCGGGGCCGCGGCCCTGGGTGAGCACGGCGCGCGAGGGGTGCAGGTCGGAGATCTCCGCGACCAGGGCGCAGCCCTCGTACCGGCACGCCAGGCCCACGGCGGTGCCCGCGTGCACCACGGCGTTCGTGACCAGCTCGCTGACCAGCAACAGCGCGTCGTCCACCGGCGGCCCGACGAGGCCCCAGCCCTCCAGCGCGGTGCGCACGAAGCCGCGGGCGGCCGATGCCGCCAGGGAGTTCCCCGGCAGCTCGGTACGCACCTCGGCGCGCACACCCTCGGCACTCCGCACGCCCTCGGCGCTCCGCACGGCGTCCGCGCCGCGCACGGCATCCGCGCCCCGCGCCTGCTCCGCGTCGTGGGCCGCCCCGGCCGCGCGTACCTGCGGTGCGGCCGCCGGGTCGCGTTGCCCAGGAATCGTCCCCACGTACTGCTCCCCCTCGGACTCGTGGACTCGGCGGGCCGCGGCCCGCGGAGCCTGAGGCTCGGGTAACCACCTATCACTCGGCCGCCGTCCGTTTGGCACTTTCTGGCATTGCACCCGGGGCGCCAGGCCAAGAGTGACAGACTGACCCGGCTCGTACGCATCGAGTTACGGAAGTGATGGGCCTGCCCATGGCTACAGAGACACCAGCGGTGCCTGACGGGACATGGGTGCACGCTTCCGACCTCCGGCCCCTGCTCGCGACCCTGCACGCGCTGCGGGACGGAGAGTTCGGCACGCGGGTCCCCGCACCTCCTCCCGGGGAGTACGGAGACCTGGACATCCGCACTCAGTTGACCGACGCGGTCAACCAGATCGCCGCCCGCACCCAGCACCTGTCCACCGAACTGCGCAGCGTGCACCGCGGCGTGCTGCGGCACGGCAGGACCGGCGAGCGGCTGCGCGAGAGCCCGGGCCGGGGGGAGTGGGCGGACATGGTGCACGCCTGCAATTCGCTCCTGGACGCCCTGCTCACCTCCCGTACCGACGCCACCCGCGTGCTGGCCGCCGTGGCCGACGGCGATCTCTCGCAGCGCGTGCACCTCTACAGCGGCGGCCGCCCGCTGCGCGGCGAACTCCGCCTGCTGGGCCGCACGGTGAACCGCATGACCGACCAGCTCTCGCTCTTCACCAGCGAGGTCACGCGCGCCGCCCTGGAGGAGGACGGCGAGGCGCCCCGCCGCCCCGGCGACCGGCACACCACCGTGCGCAACCTCTCGGGAAGCTGGCGCGACGCGGCCGAGGCGGTCAACCAGATGGTCTCCGACCTGCGCGAGACCACCCGCGCCAAGGAGTGGCTGGAGTCCAACATCACCCGGCTCGCGGCCCTGATGCAGGGCAGGCGCGATGTGCGGGACGTCGCCGAGCTGATCATGCGGGAGCTCCCGCCGCTGGTGGACGCCCAGTTCGGCGCGTTCTTCCTCGCCGAGCCACCGGAGGCGGAGTCCTCGCCGCGCCCCGAGCAGCTCTCGTACGTCGCCGGGTACGGCAACTCCGCGCACCAGCTCGGCGAACCCCCGCTGCCCGGCACCCCGGGGCACGGGCTGATCGCGCAGGTCGCCGAGCAGCGCCGCAGGATCCTGCTCACCGAGGTGCCGCCCGGCTATCTGCCGATCGCCTCGGGCCTGGGTGCCGCGTCACCGGCCTGCGTGGTGATCCTGCCGGTGCTGTACGAGGAGAGGGTGCTGGGCGTGGTCGAGCTCGCCTCGTTCAGCGCGTTCAGCGACATCCATCTGGCGTTCTTCGACCAGTTCGTGCACACGATGGGCGTGGCCCTGCACACCATGCGGGCCAACACCGAACTCTCCGAGAAGGCGGCCCTGTTGGCGGCCTCCTCGCAGTACAAGTCGCAGTTCCTGGCGAACATGTCGCACGAGCTGCGCACGCCGCTCAACTCGCTGCTGGTGCTGGCCCAGCTCCTCGCGGACAACGAGGCGGGCAACCTCTCCGAGAAGGAGGTCAGGTTCGCGCGCACCATCTACCGCGCGGGCAACGACCTGTTGCAGCTCATCAGCGACGTACTCGACCTGTCGAAGATCGAGGCGGGCAGGATGGACGTGCACCCGCAGCGGCTCCCGCTGCTCAAGCTGCTCAACTACGTGCACGACACCTTCCGTCCCGTCGCGCTCGACCGTGGGCTCGGCTTCTCGGTGAGCGTCGCCGAGAACGCGCCGCGCGAACTGCACGCCGACGAGCGGCGGATCCAGCAGATCCTGCGCAATCTGCTCTCCAACGCCTTCAAGTTCACCGCCGAGGGCACCGTGCGGCTGCACGTCGGGACGCGGCAGGCGGAGGACGGGGAGCAGGAGCTGACCTTCGCGGTCTCGGACACCGGCATCGGCATCGAGCCGGCCCGGCTGCCGTACATCTTCGAGGCGTTCCAGCAGGGCGAGGCCTCCACCCACCGCACCTTCGGCGGCACCGGGCTCGGCCTCTCCATCAGCCGGGAGCTCGCGGGGCTGCTCGGCGGCCGGATCACGGTGGAGAGCACACCGGGCGAGGGCAGCGTGTTCACGCTGCAGATGGCGCTCACCCACCCGTCGGACGCCGCACCGGCGGGACCGGCCGAGGCGTCGGCGGCTGAGGGCGTGCCGCAGCTTCCGGAACAGCAGTCGCGGCCCGGGGTCGCCGCGTGGACGGCGCACTCGGAGCGCTCCCTCACTGCGCCCGAGGCGATCGTTCCGGCGCCCGACGAGGTGCCGGGACTCGCCGCCTGGCGGGAGGGGCGGGCCGCCGAAGTGCTGGACGGCGCGCGGGTGCTGATCGTGGACGACGACGTGCGCAACGTGTTCGCGCTGACCCAGGTGCTGGGCCGGGTCGGCATGACCGTGCGCTATGCCGAGAACGGCAGGGACGGCATCGAGAGCCTGGACCTCGACCCCGCGGTCGACGTGGTCCTGATGGACATCATGATGCCGGTGATGGACGGCTACGAGGCGCTGCGGGAGCTGCGGGCCGACCCCCGCTTCGCCGCGCTGCCGGTGATCGCGCTCACCGCGCAGGCGATGCCGGGGGACAGCGGGCAGTCCCTCGCGGCCGGTGCCTCGGCCTATGTGCCCAAGCCGGTGCAGACGGGCCGGCTCCTGGAGACGATGCTCGCACTGCTCGACCCGCAATCACCTTCCGCGAGGCAGAGATGACGAACGGGACCCACACGACGGACGGGACCACGAGGGGCGAGGGGACAGCGGAGTTCGCCCCCTGCGAGGAGGATGCGGGAATCCTGCTCGTCGACGACATGGAGGACAACCTGGTCGCGCTGGAGGCCGTGCTGGGCGCGCTGGACGTGCCGCTGGTGCGGGCCACCTCGGGCGAGGAGGCGATGAAGGCGCTGCTGCGCCAGGAGTTCGCGCTGATCCTGCTCGACGTGCTGATGCCGGGCATGGACGGCTTCCAGACCGCCTCCCACATCAAGCGGCTCGACCAGACCAAGGACGTGCCGATCATCTTCCTGACCGGCGCGGAGTCGGCGAACGACGCGGGCTACGCGTTCCGCGGCTACGCCACGGGCGCCGCCGACTACCTGACCAAGCCCTTCGACCCGTGGGTGCTGCGCACCAAGGTCTCGGTCTTCCTCGACCTGCACCACAAGAACCGCCAGCTCCGCCGCCTGTTGGAAGACGAACGAGGCCGCCTGGCGGCCTTCGCCGACCGCCTGGACGCGGTGGAATCCGCGCTGTCCGACGACAGCGCGGACCTGGCCCACCGCGTGGACGAGATGGCCCACACGCTCCGGGAGCTCAGCGAGGAGCTGCACGGCTACTAGCCGAGCGGGGCGCCCTCGCCTCACGCCGCGCAGCGCGCCCTCACGCTGCACACTCACGCCGCGCAGCGGCATTCACGCCGCCCGCGCGCCCTCGTACATCTCCTCGATCAGGTCGCCGAACTCGCGCTCCACCACGGGGCGCTTGAGCTTGAGGCTCGGGGTGAGTTCGCCGTGCTCGATGTCCAGGTCGCGCGGCAGGATGCGGAACTTCTTGATGGTCTGCCAGCGCTGGAGCGTGCCGTTCAGCTCCTCCACGTACCCGTCGATCAGCTCCCGCACCTGGTCGGAGGCCACGACCTCGGCGTACGGCCTGCCCTTGAGGCCCTCCTGCTCCTCGGCCCAGCCCATCAGCGAGGGCTCGTCGAGGGCGATGAGGGCGGTGCAGTAGTTCCGGTCGGCGCCGTGCACCAGGATGTTGGAGACGTACGGACACAGGGCCTTGAACTGGCCCTCGACCTCGGCGGGCGCGATGTACTTGCCGCCCGAGGTCTTGATCAGGTCCTTCTTGCGGTCCGTGATCTTGAGGTAGCCGTCGTCGGACAGCTCGCCGATGTCGCCGGTGTGGAACCAGCCGTCCTCCTCCAGGACCTCGGCGGTCTTCTCCGGCAGACCGTGGTAACCCGCCATGATGCCGGGGCCGCGCAGCAGGACCTCGCCGTCCTCCGCGATGCGCACCTCGGTGCCGGGCAGCGGCTTGCCGACGGTGCCGGTGCGGTAGGACTCCCCCGGGTTCACGAAGCTGGCGGCGCTGGACTCGGTGAGCCCGTACCCCTCCAGGATGTGGATCCCGGCGCCGGCGAAGAAGAAGCCGATCTCCGGTGCCAGCGCGGCCGAGCCCGAGACGCAGGCGCGCAGTCTCCCGCCGAACGCCTCGCGCAGCTTCGCGTACACCAGCCGGTCGGCCACCGCGTGCTTGGCCTTGAGGCCCGCGGGCGCCGAATGCACGCCGGTGCGGCGGAAGTTGTCCTGGGTGACCTTGGCGTACTCGCGGGCGACGCCGGCCGCCCACTGGAAGATCTTGTACTTGGCCGAGCCGCCGGCCTTCGCCTTCGCGGCCACGCCGTTGTAGACCTTCTCGAAGATCCGCGGCACGGCCGCCATGTAGGTCGGCTGCACCACCGGCAGATTCTCGATGATCTTGTCGACCCGCCCGTCCACGGCGGTGACGTGCCCGACCTCGATCTGGCCCGCGGTGAGCACCTTGCCGAAGACGTGCGCCAGCGGCAGCCACAGGTACTGCACGTCCTCGGGGGTGACGAGTCCTGTCGTGGAGATCGCCTTCGCCATGTACGACCAGCAGTCGTGCGGCAGCCGTACGCCCTTCGGCTTGCCGGTCGTGCCGGAGGTGTAGATCAGCGTCGCGAGCTGGTCGGAGCGCAGCGCGGCCACCGTCTCGGTGATCGCCTCCGGGTGCTTCTCCCGGTACGCCGTGCCCCGCTTCTCCAGCTCGGCCAGGGTCAGCACCCAGCCCTCGGGGTCGTCCTGCGCGTTCTCCTCGGCGCCCGCGGGGTCGATCAGCACCACATGGGCCAGCTCGGGGAGCTCGGCGCGGCGCTCGCGCACCTTGTCGAGCTGCGAGACGTCCTCGGCGATCATCACCCGGCTCTCGGAGTCGGCCAGGATGTACGCCGTCTCCTCGGTGTTGGTGCTGGGGTAGACCGTGGTGGTGGCAGCACCGGCACACAGCACGCCCAGGTCGGAGAGGATCCACTCCACCCGCGTGTTGGAGGCGATGGCCACCCGCTCCTCGGGCCGCACGCCGAGGTCCATCAGCCCCGCCGCGATGCCGTAGACGTGCTGCGCCGCCTCGGCCCAGCTGTACGAGCGCCACTCGTCGGGGCCCTCGCCCGAGGCCGGCGGCACCGGATAGCGGTAGGCCTCCGCTTCCGGGGTGGCCTCCACCCGCTCCAGGAAGAGCGTCGCCACGGAGGGCGGCCGGTTCTCGATCAGGGATTGTGCGTCGCTCACGACATCCTCCGGGCCCACAGCACCTTTGCTTCTTGACTCACGAGTAACTCTTGAGTCCGGTCAGCCTAGGCGCCCGAGTCCGCTCGCGTAAGGGGGTCGGAGCAGGCCGCTGCCCGGCGCCTCCGGATCACCGCTTGATCGTCACATCCTCTGCGGGGCGCGGGCGCGGCACGGGGCCGTACGGGAGCGTCGTACGAGGCGCGGGGGCCCGGACGCGGGCGGACAGCGGAAAGCCCCGGGCCGTCCCGTACGGCCCGGGGCTCACTCACGTGCTGGGGCAGGCGGCTACTTCTTGCCCTTCGCCTCGCTGCCCGAGGAGGCGCCCTCGTCCGTGGAGAGCGCGGCGATGAAGGCCTCCTGCGGGACCTCGACGCGGCCCACGACCTTCATGCGCTTCTTGCCCTCCTTCTGCTTCTCCAGCAGCTTCCGCTTACGCGAGATGTCGCCGCCGTAGCACTTGGAGAGCACGTCCTTGCGGATCGCGCGGACCGTCTCGCGCGCGATCACGCGCGCGCCGATGGCCGCCTGGATCGGCACCTCGAACTGCTGGCGCGGGATGAGCTCGCGCAGCTTGTTCGCCATGCGGGTGCCGTACGCGTACGCCTTGTCCTTGTGGACGATCGCGGAGAAGGCGTCCACCTTGTCGCCCTGGAGCAGGATGTCGACCTTCACCAGATCGGCGTGCTGCTCGCCGCTGGGCTCGTAGTCCAGCGAGGCGTAGCCGCGGGTCTTGGACTTCAGCGCGTCGAAGAAGTCGAAGACGATCTCCGCGAGGGGCAACGTGTAGCGCAGCTCCACGCGGTCCTCGGAGAGGTAGTCCATGCCCTGCATGTTGCCGCGCCGGGACTGGCAGAGCTCCATGATCGCGCCGACGAACTCGCTCGGGGCGATGAGCGTGGCCTTCACCATGGGCTCGGACACCGTGTCCACCTTCCCCGTCTCGGGGAACTCGGTGGGGCTGGTGACCGTGTACTCGCTGCCGTCCTCCATGTGCACCGTGTAGATCACGTTCGGCGCGGTGGCGATCAGGTCGAGGCCGAACTCGCGCTCCAGGCGCGCCCTGATCACCTCCAGGTGCAGCAGCCCGAGGAAGCCCACGCGGAAGCCGAAGCCGAGCGCCGCCGAGGTCTCCGGCTCGAAGGTGAGCGCCGCGTCGTTCAGCAGCAGCTTGTCGAGCGCGTCGCGGAGCAGCGGATAGTCCGAGCCGTCCATCGGATACAGCCCGGAGAACACCATGGGCTTGGGGTCCTTGTACCCGGGCAGCGGGTTCTCGGCGCCCTTGGTGAGCTGGGTGATGGTGTCGCCGACCTTGGACTGGCGGACGTCCTTCACACCGGTGATCAGATAGCCGACCTCGCCGACGCCGAGGCCGTCCACCGGCGTCATCTCGGGCGAGTTCGTGCCGATCTCCAGCAGCTCGTGCTGCGCGCCGGTGGACATCATCCGGATCTTCTCGCGCTTGCCGAGATAGCCGTCCACGACCTTGATGTACGTGACGACCCCGCGGTACGCGTCGTACACCGAGTCGAAGATCATCGCGCGGGCCGGCGAGTCCGCCTCGCCGACCGGGGCCGGAACCTGCTTCACGACCTCGTCGAGCAGCTCCTCGACGCCCTCGCCGGTCTTCGCCGAGACCTTCAGCACGTCCTCGGGCTCGCAGCCGATGAGGTGCGCGAGCTCGGCGGCGAACTTCTCGGGCTGGGCCGCGGGCAGGTCGATCTTGTTGAGCACCGGGATGATCTGGAGGTCGTGCTCCATCGCCAGGTAGAGGTTGGCGAGGGTCTGCGCCTCGATGCCCTGCGCGGCGTCGACCAGCAGGATGCAGCCCTCGCAGGCGGCGAGGGAGCGGGAGACCTCGTAGGTGAAGTCGACGTGGCCCGGGGTGTCGATCATGTTCAGCACATGCGAGCTGTCCTTGGCGTCCGTGGGCGCCCAGGGCATGCGGACCGCCTGGGACTTGATCGTGATGCCGCGTTCGCGCTCGATGTCCATGCGGTCGAGGTACTGGGCACGCATCTGCCGGTCCTCGACGATCCCGGTGAGCTGGAGCATCCGGTCGGCGAGCGTCGACTTGCCGTGGTCGATGTGCGCGATGATGCAGAAGTTGCGGATCAGCGCCGGGTCGGTGCGGCTCGGCTCCGGCACGTTCGATGGGGTCGCGGGCACTCAGGGTCCTGTCGGGTCGCTGCGTCGGTTCACGTCGGTCCCCCCATGGTCCCATGAGCGCGGGGCGCCGAAGGGATTGGGAGGCCGCGGAGGCCCACTGGTAGCCTTGGCGGCTGTGCCTGCTGTGGTGTCCCTCCGGGGAGAGCGGCAGGACGGAACGGAAATCATCGAACCGTAAAGGCTCTTTCGTGGCGAACATCAAGTCCCAGATGAAGCGGATCAAGACCAACGAGAAGGCGCGTCAGCGCAACAAGGCGGTCAAGTCCGAGCTCAAGACGGCCATCCGCCGTACCCGCGAGGCCGTCGCCGCCGGCGACAGCGCGAAGGCCCTGGAGGCCCAGCGCATCGCGGGCAAGAAGCTCGACAAGGCCGTCAGCAAGGGCGTTCTGCACAAGAACAACGCGGCCAACAAGAAGGCTGCCCTCGCGTCGAAGGTCGCCACCCTCAAGGGCTGACCCGCTTGCATCGGGGCCGGAGCGATCCACGGCGGGCCCTCTCATTCCGCCGCGCACCGGCCCGCAGAGATACCGTGCGCCGCACGCGGCCTGCGTTCGCCACGCGGGTGCGGCGCTGAGGATATCGCCTCGCGATTTCTGTAACGGAGCCCCCGTTCTCCACCCTTCCCCAGGGTGGGAGCGGGGGTTTCGTGCGTGCGGCGCTTCGCGCCGTGGCCGCCGCGCTGTCGGGCACTTCTGCGTACACCCGCCCCCTGCGTTGTGGGCAGTCTGCGCCAGGGGCGCAGGGTGGGCACAGCGCAGAAGCGCAAGCCGCGCCCGCCAGCGCATCGCAACCACACGATCACGGGGCCGGGCGCGCGTCAGCGCGACCGCGCTGCCCCCGCGATGGTGATCACCGCCTGCTCCAGCGCGTACTCCGGATCGTCGCTGCCGCCCTTGACCGCCGCGTCGGCCCGCGCGACCGCGCCCAGCGCCGTGGCCACCCCGTCAGCCGACCACCCCCGCATCTGCTGCCGCACCCGGTCGATCTTCCACGGGGGCATGCCCAGCTCGCGGGCCAGATCGCCGGGGCGCGCCCCGCGCGGGGCCGAGGCCAGCTTGCCGATCGCGCGCACGCCCTGCGCCAGCGCGCTGGTGACCAGCACGGGAGCCACCCCGGTGGACAGCGCCCAGCGCAGCGTCTCCAGCGCCTCCGCCGCGCGGCCCTCCACCGCGCGGTCGGCGACGGTGAAGCTGGAGGCCTCCGCGCGGCCCGTGTAGTACTTCCCGACCACCGCGTCGTCGATGGCGCCCTCGACGTCGGCGGTCAACTGCTTGCAGGCGGAGGCCAGCTCGCGCAGATCGCTGCCGATCGCGTCGACCAGGGCCTGGCACGCCTCGGACGTGGCCGAGCGCCCGAGGGCGCGGAACTCGCCGCGCACGAAGGAGAGCCTGTCGGCCGGCTTCGTCACCTTCGCGCAGGCGACCTCGCGGGCACCGGCCTTGCGCGCCGCGTCCAGCAGGCCCTTGCCCTTGGCACCGCCCGCGTGCAGCAGCACCAGCGTGATCTCCTCGACGGGCGCGCCGAGATACGCCTTGACGTCCTTGACGCTGTCGGCGGCGAGATCCTGGGCGTTGCGCACCACGATGACCTTGCGCTCGGCGAACAGCGAGGGGCTGGTCAGCTCGTCGAGGGTGCCCGGCTGGAGGTCGGAGGAGAGCATGTCGCGCACGTCGGTGTCGGGGTCGGCGGCGCGCGCCGCCGCCGTCACCTGCTGCACGGCGCGGTCGAGCAGCAGGTCCTCCTGCCCCACGGCCAGGGTCACGGGCGCGAGGGGATCATCGGTGTTCTTGCGGTTGGCGGCCATCGCGTCAAGCATCCCATGCACCACCGACAGCACGGCCTCCCGGACAATGGCCCGGTGACTGACGTACGACACATCCTGGTGCTGCCGGACCGCGAGGCGGCGGAGGAGCTGGCCGAGGAACTGGTGGAGGGCTTCGGGCTGCCGGAGGAGCCGCGCCCCGTGCGGGAGGCGCTGGCCGGCGAGGACGACGCGGAGGACGCGCAGTGGCTGCTGGTCCTGGAGGACCCGCCGGCGCGCCTCGGCCCGGCGGAACTGGAGTCGCTGGCGGAGCTGGCCGAGAAGTACGACGGGTGGCTGGAGCGCGAGTAGCCCCGAGGCCGGAGGCCGCGCCCCCGTGAGCGCGTAGTGGCTTCGCGCTCGCGGGCCTGCGGCCCGTGCGGTCCCCTCGGCAGGGCCGGCCGCCCGCCGCCAACTCCCGGCGAACAACGGGTGAAACCCCTTCGGCGCGGCCCCGACTCGCCCTCTTCTGACCTACGTTGACCGGTCCGTGGAGGTCCGTGGACGCATGCGACGGGGGTCGGTGCCGTGGGTGGCTGGGACTGGTGGAACGCCGAGAACGTCATAGCGGTGGGCGGCGCCGTCGTCGGCGTGCTCGCCACCGTGGGCGTGCTGGCGTACGAGCGGCTGATGCCGGGCAACAAGCGCATCGGCTACCGGGTGCAGATGGACGCGCCGGTCGGCGGCGACCGGCAGAACGGGCAGGCCGACGTGCGGCTCGGCCTCTTCGGCGAGGCCCCGGAGATGTCGGACGCCTCGCTCGTGCTGCTCAGGATCGAGAACGACGGCCTGCGCGCGATCGGCTACGACGACTACACCTCGCCCGAACTCACCGGCCTCACCGTGACGTTCGAGGGCCGCACCGTGACCGGTGTGGCGGTGACCGAGCCCAGTTCCGACCACTTGATGACGCACTTCGGCCCGCTGGGCGGACTGCGCCACGAGGGCGGGGTCATCCACGTACCGAAGGTGCCGCTCAACCGCGGCGAGCACTACAAGCTGCTGGTGCTGCTCACCGGCGCGGGCGTCGGCGACGCGGTCACGGTGAGCGGCGGCATCGAGGAGGGCGCGGTCAAGCGCAACCGCCGCCTCCAGCGTCCGAGCAACCGGATCTTCGCGCTGATCGGCCTGCTGTCGCTGCTGCTCGTCGCCGAGCCCCTCGTCCTCACGCTGGGCGGCCCGCAGCCGACGCCTGCGGGCTGCGCGAAGGGGCGTCTTGAAGTGACCGGGTCCACCGCGTTCGCGCCCGCGCTGAAGGAGGCGGCGGCCGCGTACGAGAAGGAGTGCCCCGGCTCGCACATCACGGTCCGCGCGCAGGGCAGCGGCACGGGGCTGCGCGGGCTCGTCGAGAAGGGGCAACAGACGGACCCCGAGAAGTCGCCCCCGCTCATCGCCTTCTCCGACGGCCCCAAGCCCCCGGGCCATCCGGAACTGCAGGAGCGACGGGTGGCGACGTCCCTGTTCACGATGGTCGTCAACGAGCGCGCCGGGGTGCGGAATCTGAGCACGGCCCAAGTGCGGCGGATCTACGCGGGCAAGGTGCGCAACTGGAAGGACCTGGACGGCAACGACGTACCGGTGCGGCTGGTCAGCCGGGGCTTCGAGTCCGGCACCCGCGAGGTGTTCCAGCGCCGGATACTGGACCGCAGGGCCGAGCCGACCCAGTCCTCGCGCGACTGCGTACGCAGGGAGTACGAGGCTCCGGCGGTGCGCTGCGAGGTGGGCAGCACCCAGGAGGTGCTGCGCACGGTCGCCGACGTGCCGGGCGCGATCGGCTACGCGGAGGCCGCGACGGCGAAGCCCCAGGGCCTGCGCCGGCTGCGGCTGGACGACCGCGCGGCGACCCCGGAGGCGGTGCGCGACGGGCGGTATCCGTACCGCGAGACCGAGTACGCGTACACCTACCGCAGCCCTTCGCCCTCCTCGCTGACCTCGCAGTTCCTCACATATCTGACCCAGAGGAACGGCACCGCCGCCGTACGCCGCCACGGTCATCTGCCATGCGGGTACGCGGAGAACCAGGCTCTCTGCGCGCGGTGAATCCCCTGCGGGCGGCGAGTCCCTTGCGGGGGCGGGCGGCGAGCGCGGTGCGCCCGGTCGCGCCGCGGCTGTTTTCGGCCAACTAGTCGGCGGTACGGGGGCGGGGGAATCCGCCGCGGTGCCCGGCGCGAAGAGGGGGTACCGGTGTGCGCCCGCACGCCGGACTCCTTCGCAAGGGACATGGCGATGTCGACAGTACGGACCGGCCGCCTCCGCGCCGGGGCGCTGCTGACCGGGGGAATCGCGCTGGTGGCCACCTCGGTGGTCACCGGGACGGCCACGCTCGGGCCCGCCCCGGCCACCGCGTCCAGCCACCGCGAGGCGCCGCTGATCTCGGGTCAGCCGGAGTACGACAACACCGATGTGTACGCCTTCACCAGCCCGGACAAGCCGGACACCACCACGCTGGAGGCCAACTGGTGGCCGTTCGCCGAGGCGGCGGGCGGGCCGAACTTCTACAAGTTCCCCAAGGACGCGCGCTACCAGATCCACATCGACAACACCGGGGACGGCCAGTCCGAGCTGATCTACCGCTGGACCTTCAAGGAGAGCTACCGCTCCGGGGACACGTTCCTCTACAACACCGGCCCGGTCACCTCGCTCGACGACCCGAACCTCAACTACCGGCAGACGTACGACCTGCAGCTTCTGCACTTCGACGACGGCAGGCTCACCCGCACGGACACCCTCGCGAACGACGCGCCCATCGCGCCGTCGAACGTGGGCAAGGCGTCCATGCCGCAGTACGACCAGCTCAAGCAGCAGGCCGTGCGCCGGCTGGGCACCGGGGGCAAGTCGTTCGTGGGCCAGGCCGACGACCCCTTCTACCTCGACCTGAGGGTCTTCGACCTGCTGTACGGCGGCAACCTGTCGGAGGTCGGGAACGACACGCTCAAGGGCTACAACGTCAACACCGTGGCACTCCAGGTGCCCACCAAGGAGCTCACGGCCGGCCCCGACAAGCCCACGATCGGGGTGTGGAGCACCACCGAGCGGCGCACCGCCGACAACGGCTGGAAGCAGGTGTCCCGACTGGGCGCGCCGCTGGTGAACGAGGTCGTCGTGCCGGTGAAGGACAAGGACAGGTTCAACGCGTCCACGCCGTGGAAGGACGCGCAGTTCGCCCCGTACGTCAGGGACCCCGAACTGGCCCGGCTGCTGGAGAAGTTCTACAAGATCAAGGCGCCGAAGACGCCGCGCAAGGACCTGGAGCAGGTCTTCCTCACCGGCGTTCCGGGCCTCAACCAGCCCAAGAACGGGCGCCCTTACGAGGCTCTGCGGCTCAACACCTCCATCAAGCCCACGCAGCAGCCCAAGCGGCTCGGCGCGCTGGACGGCGACACCGCGGGCTACCCCAACGGCCGCCGCCTCACCGACGACGCGGTCGACATCTCGCTCCAGGCCGTGGCCGGTGAACTGGCCGGCCAGAAGAACGACCTGGGCGACGCCGTGAACGCCAACGACAAGCGCTTCGACGACGTCTTCCCGTACGTCGCCTCCCCGCACTCCGGCTCACGCGGCCCGGTGGCGAAGCCCGGGGGCAAGGGGGCAGACAAGAGCGCGGACACGAGTGCCAGTAAGGGCAGCAGCGCCACCGCCCTGAACGGGGGCCGGGAGGCGCTGACCGGCTCCCGGCAGAAGCAGGGGCAGGACAACGACGGTCAGCTGCTGCTCGTCTCGGTGCTGAGCGGCGGCGCCGCCGCACTGCTGGTCACCGGCACCGGACTGGTCTGGTGGCGGCGCCGTCGCGGCAGCGGAACACCATGACCATCCGGCGCCGGAGCCTCCGTTCGGGGACGGGGGCCGAGGGGCGGCGGGCCAGGGGGAAGCCCGCCGCCCCACATCCCGGCACTTCGCGCACGGCGGGGCGCACCGCCGTGCGCGGCGCGCTCCTCGCCACCGCACTGGCCGTCCTGCTCACCCTCACGGCCTGGGCCCTCGGCCTGCCCGTCCCCGGCACACCCGGCACCGACCGGGACTCCGGGGCCCCGGCGGCGCGCGGCGGCACGTCCTCCTACGCCGCCGCGGTGCCACCCGCGGGAACCGGCCTCGACCAGCACCTCACCTCCCTCGTACGCCATCTGCGCGAGCAGCCACGGGACGCCCCGGGCTGGGCCGCCCTCGGCGCGGGCCGCGTCGAACTGGCCCGCCGCACCGCCGACCCCACCCTCTACACCCAGGCCGAACGCGCCCTGGACCGTTCCCTCGCCCTGCGCCCCGCCGCCCGCAACGACGCGGCTCTGGCGGGCCGGGCGGCCCTCGCCGCCGCGCGGCACGACTTCCCGTCCGCGCTGCGCCTGGCCCGCCGCTCCCTCGCCGTGAACCCGTACGGCGAACTCGCCCTGGCCATCCGCGTGGACGCCCTGGTCGAGCTCGGCCGCTACGGGCCCGCCCACCGCGCCGCCCTGCGCGCCGACGCGCTGCGCCCCGGCATCCCCGCGTTCTCCCGGCTCGCCTACGTACGCGAGCTGCGCGGCGAACGCGGCGCCGCCCGCGAGGCCCTGACCGTCGCCGCCCGCTCGGCCGAGAGTCCCGCCGACGTGGCGCAGACCTCCACGGCGCTCGGCGAACTCGACCGCGCCGAGGGCCGCTCAGCCGCCGCCCTGCGCCACTACGCGCGAGCCCTGCGCGCCGACCCCGGCAACCTGCCGGCCCTGCTGGGGCGGGGCCAGGTACGCGCCGCCGAGGGCCAACTGCCGGGCGCGATACGGGACATCCGCGCCGTCGTCGCCCGGCAACCGCTGCCCGCACACCTCGTCCTGCTCGGCGAGCTGTACGCGGCGAACGGCCGGCCCGCCGCGGCGCAGCGGCAGTACGGACTGCTCGGCGCCTGGGTCAGGGTCGCCCGCGCCAACGGGGTCAGCACGGATCTGGACACCGCGCTGGCCGCCGCCGACCACGGGGACCGCCGCGAGGCGCTGCGCGCCGCCCGCGCCGAGTGGCACCGGCGGCACACCGTCCACACGGCCGACGCCCTGGCCTGGGCGCTCCACCGGAACGACAGGGACACCGCGGCGCTCCCGCTGATCCGCGCGGCCACGGAACGGGGCTACAGGAACGCGATGTTCCTGTACCACCGCTCCCGCATCGAGCACTCCCTCGGCGAGGAGGGCCCGGCCCGCGCCCACGCACACTCCGCGCTGGCCCTGAGCCCCGCGCTCTCCCCGCAGGCGCGGGGAGAGCTGGAGCGTGAAGGGTCGCCGGGTGCGGCATGGGGCTCGGCTCCCGGGGCGACTCCCGGTGCGGCTCCGGGCGCGGCTCCGGGTGGAGCCCGGCAGCACGGGGTCGTCCGGTGATCGGGGGCGTGGTGCGGCGTGAGTGGTTGCGGCGCCGCTGGGCTCGGCGTGGCTGTGTGCTGTTGCTGGTGTTGATCGCCTCCTTGGTGTGCGGGACCGCGCAGGCGCCTGCCGCCTCCGCGCATCCGCTCGGGAACTTCACCGTGAACTCCTACGACGGCATCACCCTCTCCCCCGCCCTCCTGCGCTCCGACCATGTCGAGGACCTGGCCGAGATCCCCGCGGCCCAGGTGAAGGCGCGCTCCGGTGCCGAGCTCGCCGCGTGGGCGCGGGGCACCTGTGCACGGGCGGCGCATCGCGCGCGGGTCCACGCCGACGGGCGCGTCCTGCCTGTGACCTCGACGAACGGTCGCGCCGCCGCCCAACGCCGCCCCGGCCAGGCCGGGTTGGCCACGCTGCGCCTGGAGTGCGAACTGACCGCGCACCTCCCTTCGACGCCCTCCGCGCTGCGCATCACGACCGGCATGGGCGCCGGCGAACCCGCGGGTCCCGGCTGGCGCGAGATCACCGCCCGCGGCGACCGCGTACGGCTGGGCCCCACCGCTCCCCCGGCACACTCCGCGTCCGCCCGCCTCACCCACTATCCGGACGGCCTCCTCTCCACACCGCGCCGCCAGCACACGGCCGCCTTCTCCGTACGCCCCGGCGGCCCGGCGCTCAGCCCCGATGCAAGGGCCGGCGCCGGCGGGGGCACCGAACAGGGCAACCCGGCGGGGGTGTTGGGGCGCGGAGCCGACGGGCTGACCCAGAAGTTCACCGGGCTCATCGGCGGTCACCGGCTGAGCCTCGGCTTCGCGCTGCTCGCGCTGGCGGGCGCCGCCGTACTCGGCGCGGGCCACGCGCTCGCCCCCGGCCACGGCAAGACCGTGATGGCCGCCTACGCGGCGACCCGCACCCGCAACTCCCTCCGCGCGGTACTGCGGATCGGCGCCGCGGTGACGGTGACCCACACCGCAGGGGTACTGGTGCTCGGCGCGCTCGTACTCGGCGGCTCGCAGATCACGCCGGTGGCGCTTCCGTGGCTGACCGTGCTGAGCGGGGTGGTCGTCGCCGTGGCGGGCGGGCTGCTGCTCCGCCGCGCGCTGCGCACACGCCATCCCCACCATCACGGCCATCACCACCACGGACACGGCGAGGGCCATGGCCACCGGCACGACCACGGTCATGGCCACGGTCGTCAACACGGCACCCGGGACGGCCTGTTGCTGGGCTTCGCCGGCGGGCTGGTGCCGAGTCCCTCGGCCGTGGTGGTGCTGGTGGGGTCCAGCGCGCTCGGGCAGCTTTGGTTCGGCTTCCTGCTGGTGACGGCCTACGGGGCGGGGCTGGCGTTCACCCTGGTGGTCGTGGCGGTGCTGCTGGGGCGGGTCGGCAAACGACTGGCCGGCGCCATGCCCCGGCACGAGCGCGTCTTCGGTGTACTGCACAGGAGGGGCCCCGCCGCCACGGCCGCACTCGTCGTGCTGCTGGGCGCCTACCTGGCGATTCAGGGGGTCGCGAGATTGCCGTGAGCGGTACGGCGTGGGGTCGGGGCCGTGGGGGTTGGGCTTGCGACGTCGGGCTCCACGCCGGGTCCCGCGCCGGGACGTGGTCCAACTGCTCGGCTGCAACGGACCGTTGAGGGGACCAGCGCCGCCACCGGTTTCGGTTCCAGGACCGGCATCGGGACCAGGAGCGCCGCCCGGCCTCTCCGCCGCTCCCCTCTCCGTCACGAAGACCGGGGCCGCTCCCGGGGCGGGGACCGTGACGGCCACGGCGCCGTTCCGGTCGGTGCGGGCCACCGCCGCACCCGCGGCGCGCAGCGCCCGGAGCGTACTCGGCGCCGGGTGCCCATAAGGGTTTCCGGCACCACAACTCACCAAGGCGAGACGAGGACGGGCGCGGGCGAGCAACCCCGCGTCCTGCCGCGCCGAACCATGGTGCGCGACCTTCAGCACATCCGCGGGCGGCAACGCCGGGTACGCCGACAACAGCCCCCGCTGCGACGGCGGTTCCAGATCCCCGGCCAGCAACAGGGTGAGCCCGGGCGCGCGTACGTACAGCGTCACACTGGCGTCGTTGGCCCCCTCCTCGACGGCCCTCCCGGCCGTGTCCTGGCCCGGCTCTTCCCCTGCCAGGGCAGGAGTGTCGGACTCGGGCGGCCACAGCACCGTCCACGCCAACTCGCCCGCGCGGCGCCGCTCTCCGGCCCGCGCCGCGGTGAGCGGGATGCCGTGGCGGCGGACGAGAGCGCGTACGGATGTGGCCTGCTCCGGAGGGTCGTCGACGGGCGAGGTGACGACCTCGCCGACGGACCGGCCCCGCAGCACCCCGGGCAGCCCCGTCACGTGATCGGCGTGGAAATGCGTCAGCAGCACCATCTGCACCGAGGTCACGCCGAGCGTCCGCAGGCAGCGGTCCACGCTCTCGGCGTCGGGGCCCGCGTCGACCACGACGGCGGTGCCGGGCTCACCCGTGGCCAGCACCAACGCGTCGCCCTGTCCCACATCGCAGGCCACGAACCGCCAGTGCGCCGGAGGCCATCCGGTCAGCGGCCGCACCAGCGGCGCGGGGCGCAGCACGGCCAGGAGCAGCAGCAACCCCAGGACCGCGCACAGCACGGGACGCCTGGGCACCCGTAGCCGCACGGCGCACAGCACGGCCACGACCGTGAGCGCCGCGAGGGACAGGCCGCCCCACCAGCCGCCGGGCCATGCGAGGTCGGCGCCGGGGAGGCCGGCTCCGGCGCGGGCGATGGCCGCCACGCCGCTCGTGGGCCAACCCGCGGTCCACGCCAGCGCCTTGGCGAGCGGCATCGCCCAGGGAGCCGCGGCCAGCGTGGCGAAGCCCAGCACCGTGGCCGGCGCCACGGCGAACTCGGCCAGCAGATTGCACGGCACGGCCACCAGGCTCATGTGCGCGTCCAGCACCGCGACCACCGGCGCGCACACGGCCTGCGCCGCGCAGGCGGCCGCGAGGGGCTCGGCGAGCCTGCCCGGTACGCCGCGGCGGCGCAGCGCCGCGCTCCACCCCGGCGCGACCGTCAGCAGCGAACCCGTCGCCAGCACGGAGAGCAGGAACCCGAAGTCGACGGCCAGCCACGGGTCGTGGAGCACCAGCAGCAGCACGGCGGCGGCCAGCGCGGGCAGCAGTGATCTGCGCCGCCCGGTGACCAGCGCGACCAGGGTGAGCGCGCCGCACGCCGCGGCCCGCAGCACACTGGGGTCGGGGCGGCACACCGCCACGAAGGCAAGGGTGAGCAGGCCGCCCCAGGTGGCGGTTCCTCGCAGCGAGAGGCCCAAGAGGGGTGCCAGCCCTCTCCTTTCGGCACGTTGCGCGGTACCCGGCGGGCCGAGCAGCAGGGCGAGGACGATGGTGAGGTTGCTGCCGCTGACGGCGGTCAGGTGCGCCATGTCGGTGGTGCGGAAGTCCTCGGCGAGGTCGGCGGGCAGGCGGGAGGTGTCACCGACGACCAGCCCCGGCAGGAGCCCGCGCGCGTCCCGGCCCAGCCCGTCGGCCGCCCTGCGCAGACCCGACCGCAGCGCCCCGGCGTTGCGCTGGAGGAACGAGGGAGCCCGGACGATGTGCGGCGGCTCGTCGCCGCCGACTCGCAGTACGGCCGCGATGTCCTGGACCGGTGCCCTCCCCAGCCCCTTCCCGACCGGTGTGGCGAACCGTGCCTGGGCCCGCAGCCCCGTGGACGGCAGGAGGGACAGCCATTCGGCGTTCCGCGCTGGGCCGTTCCTCTGCTCGAGGATGACCAGCACCGGCGTACGGACGTCCTGGGCGCTCCCTCCGTTGCCGTCCGCCGCGATGCCGCGCGGGGTCACGCGGGTGACCTCGGCCTCGAAGAGGACCGTGCCCGGGGTGCGTTCGCTGCCCCGCACCTTGGGAGGGAGGAGCCGTGGGTCACTGGTGACCGTCAACTCGACGGTGCTGTCCTCGTACTGCCTGGCCAGGTGTGGCACCGGACCGCGCAACACCTCGGCCGCCCGTAACGCCGCCGCCCCGCCTCCCGCGGCCAGCCCGAGCAGCAGCACCGCCGCCGTCACGCACCGGCACTGACGGCGCCACGCCTTCGGGGCCAGCAACACCGCGGCGGCCGCGACGGACACCCCGGCCAGCACGGCCGCGCCCCACCCCGCCAGACAGAACCCGGCCACCGCGCCGGCCCACACCGCGAGCGCGACGGGCACCAGCCGCAGGTCGGGGGCGGTCTCGCGGGAGAAGCGGTAATCCTCTCGCGCGTGGGCCGCCGCCGCTTCGGTCGGGACGCTCCGGCTGCTGCCGCGTACGGCCCAATCCGCGTCCGCGCGGCCGCCGTTCACGGCGTGACCTGCGGTTTGAGGTCGGCGAACCGGCGTTCCCCGATCCCGTTCACCTTGTGGAGATCCTCCACGGAGGCGAAGCCGCCGTGCTGCGTGCGGTACTCGATGATGCGCTGGGCCAGCACGGGGCCCACGCCCGGCAGCGCGTCGAGCTGTTCGGCCGTCGCGGAGCCGAGGCTCACCTTTCCGCCCGGCGCTCCGGCGGCACCCGCCTGGCCTCCGGCCCCGCCCGCAGCGGGGCCGCCCGCTCCGAGACCGGCCGCTCCCGGAGCACTCGCTCCAGGACCGCTGGCCCCAGGGACCACCGCTCCGGGGCCGCCCGCTCCTGGTGGCGCCCCCACCACGATCTGTTCGCCGTCGACCAGGACCCGGGCACGGTTCAGGCCGCGCAAAGAGGCTCCGCTGCGTGGGCCGCCCGCCGCGGCGAGCGCGTCCTCGACCCGCGAACCGGACGGGAGCCGGTGCACGCCTGGCTCCCTGACCTTCCCTGCGACATCCACCACCACCCGCCGGGACGGCAGCCCGCCGGCCGGTCCCCCAGCGCTGGAACGGGCCCCGCCCCGCCCGGACTTGGGCCCGCCCTCCGCCACGGGCGCGGCGGGTGCCACGCGTGGAGCCGCCACGCTGCGCGGCCGTCCCGACCAGAAGTGCTGCACCGCGAAGCCGACGGCGAGCAGCAGCACGACCGCGAGTGCCAGCACGGTGCGCGGCTCCACCCCGAACCGCATGCGCAGCCACAACGCCCAGCGCTCCAGCGCACCGCCCTGCTGAGGCCGCAACGACGCGAGGGCGCCCGCGCCGCGCGGCTCGCTACACCGCTCGCTACGCGCGGGCGGCTTCAGCTCCGGCTCGGGAGCGGCGGGCCCGGAGCCCTCACTCGGCCCTTCCCCCGCGCTCCCGCCGCGCTCGCCCCGGGCGCCCCGCGCGTCCCGAGCGTCCCGAGCGTCCCGAGCGTCCCGAGCGTCCCGAGCGTCCCGAGCGTCCCGAGCGTCCCGAGCCTGCTGATCATCCCGTACGGCCCGAGCCTCCCGAACAACCCGCGCTTCCCGCGCAAGCCGCCGACTCCGCCCCTCCCGAACGGCCGCATACGCAGCAGCGATCGCCTCTTCCCGCGGCATGACGCCCTCATCCGGCGCGAAGCCCTCACGGGGGACGACGCCCTCCCGAGCGAGGGCTCCTTCGCGCGGCACGGTCCCTTCACGCGACACGACGACCCCGCCCGACGCGACCCCCTCGCGCGACAGGCCCCCTCCACGTGGCGCAGCCCCATCACGCGACGGAACGCCCTCATCCAGCACGAACCCCTCACGCGGACCGACGCCCTCGCGACCTAGGGCCCCTTCGCGCGACGCTGTCCCATCGCGCGGCAGGCTCCCTTCGCGTGGCGCAACCTCCCCGCCCGCCCCAGCAAGCAACCCCGCAGCCCGCTCCCCCGAAGACGCCCCATCCGCACATCCCGCGCCAAGACCCACGCGCCGCTTGGTCTCACGCCCCGCACCCCGCCGCATGCCCCCGTGACGCCCACCCGCACGGCCCCCACGACGGTCCCCCGCACGCTCCGTACCCGATCGAATGCTCATGCCGACCGACGCTACGGAGCTCGTCTCCCGTTAACTGATCTTGCTCAATTCCCGTGGACAACTCACGAGTTGTGGATAACTCCGTCACCCGCGCACGCACGCACCCACGCCCAAACACGCCCACACACCCACACGCACAAAGGCGCAGCCACCCCTCACCGAGGCGAGACCACCGCCCCCAGCAGCCCCGGCCCCGTATGCGCGCCGATGACCGCGCCGACCTCGCTGACGTGCAACTCCGCCAGTCCCGGCACCCGTTCGCGCAGGCCCAGGGCGAGGCGGTCGGCCCGTTCGGGGGCGGCAAGGTGGTGCACGGCGATGTCCACCTCGGCGCTCCCCGCCCGCTCGATCACGAGCTCCTCGAGGCGGGCTATCGCCTTGCCCGCCGTGCGGACCTTCTCCAGCATGCCGATCCGCCCCTCCGACAGCTCCAGCAGCGGCTTCACCGCCAGTGCCGAACCGAGGAGCGCCTGCGCCGCGCCGATGCGGCCGCCCCGGCGCAGATAGTCGAGGGTGTCGACATAGAAATACGCGGAGGTCCCCTCCGCGCGCTTCTCCGCCGCCGCGACGGCCTCGTCCAGGGAGCCGCCCGCCTCCGCGGCCTCGGCCGCCGCCAGCGCACAGAAGCCCAGGGCCATGGCGACCATCCCGGTGTCCACCACCCGCACCGGTACGGGTGCGTCGCGCGCCGCCACCAGCGCGGCGTCGTACGTACCGGAGATCTCCGACGAGAGGTGGAGGGACACCACGCCCTCGGCGCCCGCGCCGGCGGCGGCCCGATAGGCGTCGGCGAAGGTCTGCGGGCTGGGCCGCGAAGTGGTGACGGGGCGGCGCTCGCGCAGCGCGTCGGCCAGCGAACGGGCCGAGATCTCGCTGCCCTCCTCCAGCGCCTGGTCGCCGAGCACCACGGTCAGTGGCACGGCCTCGATGCGGTGCCGGTGCAGCGCCGCCTGCGGCAAGTAGGCCGTGGAATCAGTAACGATCGCGACATGGCGGGACATGCACAGGAGGCTACCGCCGACTCACGGTGCGCTCTGCGGACGCCCCTTGTCGAGGCGGGAGAAACCAGCCCGCGGGTCCGCCTGCTGCGAGCCCCAGGGCGACTGCTGCTCCTGCGGCTTCTCCAACTTGGGCCGCTCCTCGGCCCGCTCCCCGGGCTCGGCGCCCGAGCCCTGCGCGGCAGCCTGCTCCGCCGCGGCACGGTCCACTCCGGAAGCCCCGGAAGACCCGGAAACTCCGGAAGCCCCGGAGGACTGCGGCTCGGACGCACCCGCGCCCGACCCCGAATCCCGCACGCTCTCCCAGTGCCGCAACGCACCCGACTCGATCTCGATCTGGCGCCGCAGCGACTCCAGGCCCTCCTGGTCGTACTGCCGCGAGCGGTCCTGGGCCGCGTGCCGCAGGGAGTCGGCGGACTCCTTGATCCCGGCGACCTGCTCCCGCGCCTCGGGCAGCCGCTGTGCGATGCGCGCCTTGTCCGGCTCGCGGTCCATCAGCGTGCCGAGCTCGCGATCCAGGTGGCGGGCGTGGTCGTGCAGCCGGTCCAGCAGTCCCAGCGCCTCTCGCAGCGAGGGGTCGGAGGCGACCCCCGCCTCCAGGGCGCGCCGGGTGTTGTCTATGGAGGAGCGCAGCTCGAGGCGGGTGCGCGCGACCTCGCCGACCGGTCCTGGCTGGTAGCTCTTGGCGCGCAGCGTCGTGTCCTCGACGGACCGCCGCACCTGTGTGCCGGTGCGCTCCACGCCGCGCTGGAGAGCGCGGACGGCCTTCACCGTCACGAAGACGCCGGCCGCCACGAACAGCACGATGAGCAGCGCAATCACCGCGATCGCCTCTCCCACGCCGTGCTCCTTCACCGGTTGACCGAACCGTCGTCCCGGCCCCGCAGGACCGTGCTCCGAGCCTCGAGCCGGGCCTCCGCGACAGCCCCGCTCCCGACTCCCTCCACCCCAGCGTAAACGGCCGGAGACGCCCCGCGGTTCCCTCGGGACCCGGACCGCACCCCCAGATGTCCCCTAGGGGACGCCGCCGGAAAACCGGCGGAAAACCGCCCTCCAGAGGGATTACCCCACGAGAAATCCCCGAGGGCTCAGCCCTCGGGGACTCTCACTCACCAGCCCGGCAGCCTCACGCCGGCACGACGTTCACCAGCTTCGGCGCCCGCACGATCACCTTGCGGATGCCCGCGTCGCCCAGCGCGGCGACCACCGCGGGGTCGGCCAGCGCCTGCTGCTCCAGGTCGGCGTCGGCGATCGAGGGCGAGACCTCCAGCCGGGCCTTGACCTTGCCCTTCACCTGGACCACGCAGGTCACGGTCTCGTCCACCACGTACGCCGGGTCGGCGTGCGGGAAGTCCTCGTGCACCACCGTCTCGGTGTGGCCCAGCCTGCGCCACAGCTCCTCGGCGACGTGCGGGGCCAGCGGCGCGATCATCAGCAGCAGCGGCTCGACCACCGAGCGCGGCACCTCGCGCAGCTTGGTGATGTGGTTGTTCAGCTCCGTCATCTTGGCGATGGCGGTGTTGAAGCGCAGCGCGGCCATGTCCTGCCGCACCCCGTCGATGGCCTTGTGCAGGGCGCGCAGCGTGTCCTCGTCCGGCGCCGCGTCCACCACGGACACCTCGCCGGTCGACTCGTCCACCACGTTCCGCCACAGGCGCTGCAGCAGCCGGTACTGGCCGACCACGGCGCGGGTGTCCCACGGCCGCGAGACGTCCAGGGGGCCCATCGCCATCTCGTACAGGCGCAGCGTATCCGCGCCGTACTCCTCGCAGATCTCGTCCGGAGTCACGGCGTTCTTCAGGGACTTGCCCATCTTGCCCAGGACGCGGGAGACCTTCTCGCCCTCGTAGTAGAAGGCGCCGTCGCGCTCCTCCACCTCGGCGGCGGGGACGGCGATGCCGCGCGCGTCGCGGTAGACGTACGCCTGGATCATGCCCTGGTTGTACAGCTTGTGGAACGGCTCGCAGGACGAGATGTGGCCCAGGTCGAACAGGATCTTCGACCAGAAGCGCGCGTACAGCAGGTGCAGCACCGCGTGCTCGGCGCCGCCCACGTACAGGTCCACGCCGCCGCAGCGCTGGCCGTCCCGCGGGCCCATCCAGTACTGCTCGACCTCGGGGTCGACCAGCTGCTGGTCGTTGTGCGGGTCCAGGTAGCGCAGCTCGTACCAGCACGAACCCGCCCAGTTCGGCATGGTGTTGGTCTCCCGGCGGAAGCGCCGGGTGCCCTTGCCGTCGCCCAGGTCCAGATCGACGTACACCCAGTCCTCGTTGCGCGACAGCGGCGTCTCCGGCTCGGTGTCGGCGTCATCCGGGTCGAAGGTGCGCGGCGAGTAGTTCTCGACCTCGGGCAGCTCCAGCGGCAGCATCGACTCGGGCAGCGCGTGCGCGACGCCCTCCTCGTCGTAGACGATCGGGAAGGGCTCGCCCCAGTACCGCTGGCGGCTGAACAGCCAGTCGCGCAGCCGGTAGTTGACCGTGCCGGCGCCGATGCCGTGCTCCTCCAGCCACTGCGAGGCGCGCTCCTTGGCGGCCGCCACGTCCAGGCCGTCCAGCGCCAGGCCGCCGTGCGCGGAGCTCGTGGAGTTGACGATCTTCGCGTCGTACGAGACGAAGGCGTCGTCCCAGGTCGTGGTGTCCAGGCCGCGGTCGTCGCTCGGCTCGACCACGCAGCGCATCGGCAGCTCGAAGGCGCGCGCGAAGGCGAAGTCGCGGTGGTCGTGCGCCGGGACGGCCATGATCGCGCCGGTGCCGTAGCCCATCAGCACGTAGTCGGCGATGAAGACCGGCACGGCCTCGCCGCTGACCGGGTTGGTCGCGTACGCGCCGGTGAAGACGCCGGTCTTGTCCTTGGCCTCGGCCTGCCGCTCGACGTCCGACTTGGCGGCGGCCTGCGCGCGGTACGCGGCGACGGCCTCGCCCGGCGTGCCGTGCCCCCCGGTCCACACGTCGTGCGTGCCCTCCGGCCACTGCTCCGGCACCATCGCGTCGACCAGCGGGTGCTCGGGCGCCAGCACCATGTACGTCGCGCCGAACAGGGTGTCCTGGCGGGTGGTGAAGACCTCGATCGCGCGCTGCTTGCCGCTCTCGTCCGCCCCGTCGACGGGGAAGTCGATGCGGGCGCCCTCGCTGCGGCCGATCCAGTTCCGCTGCTGCAGCTTGATGGCCTCGGGCCAGTCCAGCGCGTCCAGGTCCTCCAGCAGCCGGTCGGCGTACGCGGTGATGCGCATGTTCCACTGGCGCAGCTTGGCCTTGAAGACCGGGAAGTTGCCGCGCTCGGAGCGGCCCTCGGCGGTGACCTCCTCGTTCGCCAGCACGGTGCCCAGCCCGGGGCACCAGTTGACCGGCGCGTCCGAGGCGTACGCCAGGCGGTAGTGGCCCAGCAGCTCGGCGCGCTCCAGCTCGGTCATCCCCGCCCACGGGCCCCAGCCCTCGGGGGTCTCCCGCTCACCGGAGGCGAACTGCGCGATCAGCTCGTCGATCGGGCGCGCGCGCTTCGCCTCGGCGTCGTACCAGGAGTTGAAGATCTGGACGAAGATCCACTGGGTCCACTTGTAGTAGTCCGGGTCGATCGTCGCGAAGCTGCGGCGCTGGTCGTGGCCCAGGCCCAGGCGGCGCAGCTGGGCCTTCATCCCGGCGATGTTGGCGTTCGTGGTCTCCCGCGGGTGCGCGCCGGTCTGCACCGCGTACTGCTCGGCGGGCAGCCCGAAGGCGTCGAAGCCCAGGGTGTGCAGAACGTTGTACCCGGTCATCCGCTGGAAGCGGGCGTACGCGTCGGTGGCGATGTACCCCAGCGGGTGGCCCACGTGCAGGCCGGCGCCGGAGGGGTACGGGAACATGTCCATGATGAACTGCTTGGGCCGGTCGACCTGTTCGGCGTCGCCCGCCAGGTCGCCGGTGCCGGGGTTCGGCGCCTCGAAGGTGCCGTGCTTGTCCCAGAAGTCCTGCCAGCGCGCCTCGATGTCGGCGGCCAGGGCCGCCGTGTAGCGATGGGGTGCCGCGCTCTCGGCGGCGGTCGTCGTCTGGCTCATGTCCTCAAAGCTCCATCGGTCGTCTCTGCCGGGCGGGAAATGAAAAATCCCCTCGCACAGGAGGGGACGCCGCGCCGATTCCCGGCTCCGGGGATGGTCTCTTCGGGAGCCGGGGACTGATCAGCGCGGCCCGCTAAGCAGAAGGCGTACGGCACGCATGGGGCCAGAGTACCGCAGGGGCGAAAGCCGCCCGCACGGAGTCCACGGAACGGACACGATCAGCGCCTGCGTGATCGGCGCCGCATGATCGACGACGCTGCATGATCAACGAAAAAGAGCGGGCCTCCCCTCGAGGGAGACCCGCTCTTTCACTGTGGAGCTAAGGAGAATCGAACTCCTGACCTCTTGCATGCCATGCAAGCGCTCTACCAACTGAGCTATAGCCCCGGGATCTGGTCCGCCGGGGTTTTCCCCGCAGCGGCTTCGCCAACATTACACGGCCACCACCCGCTTTCGCCAAATCCGTTCTACGGGCGCCTTCCCGCCGCCCGGTACTGTCGGCCCTCCGTGCCCGTCACCTCAGCCCCGGGAGCCGCATCCGTGAGCACGCTGCCGCAGGCCGCGGGACGCAGGACGGCGACCGCCGTGCGGACCGCGGTCACCGCGTACGCCCTGCGCCGCCCCGTGCTGCTGTCCTCACTGGCGTGCCTGCTCTCCTTCGCCGCCTTCTGGGCGGCGCAGCGCGCGGCCCAGGTCTCGATGATCGACCTGCTGGTGTACCGGGCCGAGGGCTGGGCGGTGCGCGACGGCCAGGACCTCTACGCGATGCGCGCCACCCACGCCCAGCTCCCGACCACGTACCCGCCCTTCGCGGCCCTCCTCTTCCTGCCGCTCACGCTGCTCGGCGAACCGGCGCTGCGCACCCTGGCCACGGCCGGCAACCTCGCGCTGCTCGTCGCCCTGGTGCACTTCGCGCTGCGACTGACCGGCCGCCCGCTGCGACTGCCGCGCCCCGCGGCCACGCTGCTGCTCTCCGCGCTCGCCGTGTGGTGCGAGCCGGTGTGGACGACGCTGCGGTACGGGCAGGTCAACCTGCTCCTCGCGGTGCTGGTGCTGTGGGACCTCTCGCGCCGCGCCGGACACCGCTGGGCGGGCGCCGGGATCGGGATCGCCGCCGGCATCAAGCTGACGCCCGCGCTCTTCGCGGTCTTCCTCGCGCTGTACGGGACCGTGCTCGGCGCACGGCGGATGCGGTACGGCGACGGCGCACGGGGAGCAGACGCGCCGGGGCCCGGCATCAAGGCGCTGTGGAACGCGCCGCTGCGCCAATCCGCCGTCGCCGCGCTGGCGTTCCTCGGCACCGTGCTGGTCTCCGCGGTGCTGCTGCCCGGCGATTCGCGGCGTTTCTGGACGGACGCGGTGTTCCGCTCCGACCGGGTCGGCCACACCGTGATCACCGACAACCAGGCGCTGAGCGGCGTGCTCGCCCGGCTGCTGCACGTCCAACACCCGGGTGCCGCATGGGTCTTGGCCGCCGCCCTGGTGCTGGTTGCGGGGCTGGGCGCCGCGGTCGCCGCCGCGCTCGCCGGGCACCGCGGCATGCCGCACGCCCGCGCCTGGTCGGCGCTGGCCTGCGCGGTCACGGCGCTGCTGGTGAGCCCCATCTCCTGGTCGCACCACTGGGTTTGGTGCGTTCCGCTCCTGCTGCTGCTGGGGGCCGAGGCTCTGCGCCGCGGCAGCGCGCCGTGGTGGGCCGGCACCGCCGTGGCGGGGGTGCTCTTCTGCTCGTACGCGCTGTGGTGGGTGCCGCACCGGCCGGGCGTCGAGCTGCCGCCCGAACTGCACCAGAACGCGGGGCAGATGGCGCTTTCGGCGGTCTACCCGCTGCTGGGCGCGGGCTTCCTGCTGCTGACGGCGGTGGTGTCGGTACGCGCGCTGCGGGGCGGCACGGCGGAGGGGCCGCCACACCGGGGGAACGCGCCGTCACCAGCGCGCGGGGCTCAGGCCGTCACGAACGAATAGAACCGCTTGAGGGTGCAGTGCTCGTCCAACAGCCGCCCGTAGATGGGCTCCCCGTCCAGCTCACGGTAGGTCTCGATGGGGTCGCCCTTTATGATCAGCGCGAGCGCGCAGTCGGCGCACCAGTACTGATACGCGGGGTTGGGCGGCTCCATGTCGCGGACGATGGGCGTGCCGCTGCCGCACCAGTCGCATTTCCGGCTGTGTGCACCCATCAGTCATCAGCTCCAGCTGTGGCCGCACGCCGTGCACACGTAGGAAATACCTCCATTGTCACCGAGCACCTGAGCGACGTTCGAGGACCCGCAAGCCGGGCACTGGAGGGCGGAGACTCCCTGGGGCTGCGGGGTCGTGCGCGGGCAGGCCGCTCGCTCGTCCTCCGCGAGGACACTCGCTGACATCGCACACGTCCCTCCCCTCGGGCCCCCTTCCAGCCGTCACGATTCTGCCACGTTAGCCGCCTTCCCAGGAGCCCCGGTCAACGATCTCGACGGAGGAGGGCGGCCGTGGCACCAGGAGCGTACCGGCGCGGGCCCGGGCGGCGCGCGAAAGCGAACTGCCGCGTACGAACGCCCTGTTGGCACAGCAAAAATCCCGCCCCCAACGGGGACGGGATCACCACACGGAGTGGACTGTGGAGCTAAGGAGAATCGAACTCCTGACCTCTTGCATGCCATGCAAGCGCTCTACCAACTGAGCTATAGCCCCGCGCTCCCGGCGCTCTCGCGCCGTGAACGAGTAGAACTTTACCCGGGGACCTGCCCGGATGGGAAATCCGGCTCCCGGCCCGGGCGCTCAGGTGTCGTCGCCGAGCACCGGCTCGGGGAGGGTGCCGGCGTTGTGCTCGGTCAGCCGCCAGCCGCGCGCCCCCTCGCCCAGCACCGACCAGCAGCAGTTGGAGAGCCCGCCGAGGGACTCCCAGCTTCCCGCCGGCAGGCCCAGCAGGCGGCCGATGGTGGTGCGGATGGTGCCGCCGTGGCTGACCACGACCAGGGTGCCGCCGTCCGGCAGCTTGTCAGCGCTGCGCTCCACGAGCGGGGCCGCGCGGTCGGCGACCTCGGTCTCCAGCTCGCCGCCGCCGCGCCGGACGGGCTCGCCGCGCTTCCACGCCGCGTACTGCTCCCCGTACCGCTCGACGATCTCCTCGTGGGTCAGGCCCTGCCACGCGCCGGCGTAGGTCTCGCGGAGCGCGTCGTCGTGGGTGACCTCCAGGCCGGTGAGGGCGGCGAGTTCGGCGGCCGTCCTGGCGGCGCGGCGCAGGTCGGAGGCGACGATGGCGTCCGGCCTGAGCGCGGCCAGCAGCCGCGCGGCGCGCTTGGCCTGGCGCACGCCGGTGTCGGTCAGCTCGATGTCGGTGGTGCCCTGGAAGCGGCGCTCCAGATTCCACGCGGTCTGGCCGTGCCGCCACAGCACGATCCTGCGGTCGCGGTGCGCGAGGGCGCCGTGCGCCGGGCCGCCCTGCGCCGAGGCGGTGCTCACCTGGCGCCTCCGGTCTCCTCCTCGGTGGCCTCGCCGTTCTCGGCCGCGTACTCGGCGGCGCGGCCGCGGGTGGCCTTGGCGTCCTCGGGGAGGTCCAGCTCGGGGCAGTCCTTCCACAGCCGCTCCAGGGCGTAGAAGACGCGCTCCTCGCTGTGCTGGACGTGCACCACGATGTCGACGTAGTCGAGCAGCACCCAGCGGCCGTCGCGCTCGCCCTCGCGGCGCACCGGCTTCGCGCCCTTCTCCTTCAGCAGGCGCTCCTCGATCTCGTCGACGACGGCCTTGACCTGGCGGTCGTTGGGAGCGGAGGCGAGCAGGAAGGCGTCGGTGATGGCGAGCACGTCGCCGACGTCGTAGGCGACGATGTCGTGCGCGAGCTTGTCGGCCGCCGCCTGGGCGGCGGTGTTGATCAGCTCGAGGGAACGGTCCGTGGCGGTCACAGGCAAGGCTTTCGGGTCAGGAACGGGTCGGACGGTGCGCGTGGCGGCGCGCGGGGTGCCGCGTGGGCATCAGCCTCAAGGGTCTCACGGCCGCAGGCGGGCGCCCCGGTGCGCGGGACACGCCCGCGCACCGGACGGGGCGCGCCGGACGGGTGCTCAGCCGCGGTAGTCGCGGCCGAGCACCACGCCCACATCGGCGTTGGCCTGCGGCTTTCCCTGGCGTACCGCGGACCCCGGCAGGCCCAGGGTCTTGGCGACCTCGGCGGCCTTGGCCTTCTGCGCCGCTGTGCCGTAGGTCACGCGGGAGCCGCCTGAGGCCGATCCCGAGCCGCCGTCGACGACCGTGTAGCCGCCGTTGGTGAGCGCGGCCGAGGCGGCGTTCTCCTTGCCCTTGGAGCCGGTGGCGTCGGTGAGCGCGACGCGCGGGGTGCCGCCGCCCGAGTCCTTGACCGTGCCGCCGAGCACCTGCTTGACCAGGTTCTGCCCCGATCCGTGCACGAGCTTGCCGTTGGCCTGCACGGGGAGCAGCTCGGTGCTGTACTCGCCGCTCTTGGCGCGCTCGGCCAACTTGGCCAGCGAGGCGCCCAGTTGGGACTCCGACAGCGAGGGGTCGGGGATCTGGCCGAGCGACTGCACGGTCCTGGTGGCGCTCTTGGGATCGCTGGAGATCTTGCGCAGCGTGGCCTGCATGACCTGCCCGAAGCGCTGGAGCTGGCGGTCGGCGCGCTCGCCGGTCGCGCGGTACGTGGCGTACGCGACGGCGTCCTTGCCGTCGAGCTCCTGGCCCTTGCCGCGCTCCACCTGCGCCGGATCGCCCTTCTTCTCGCCGGGGACCGCGGCGTCGGTGTCGACGGTGATGCCGCCGACCAGCTCGACGAGGTTCTCCAGGAAGGGGGTGTCCAGGCGCCAGGTGCCCTTGATGTCGGCGCCGAGCAGGCTGCCCAGGGACTCCCTGGTGGGCGCGGCGCCGCCGCTCACCACGGACTTGCCGAGGGTGGTGGCCGTGCCGTCCTCGGAGCTGACCGCGAGGGTGTTGGGCAACAGCACGGTGTTGCCCTTGCCCGTCGAGGCGTTGTCCACGAGCAGCGCGGTGGAGCTGGACTTGCTGCCGGTGGGGCGCAGATGCACGGCGATCACGTCGCGCTGCTGCCCCTGCGGCGCGGTGCTGCCGCCCTTGGTGTCGACGCCGGGGAGCGAGCCGGTGTACCAGAGGTACCCCCCGCCGCCCGCCACGGCGAGGGCCAGCACGACCACGAGCGCGGTGACGCGGTTGCGGCCGCGGCGCTTGGCCTCCTCGCGGCGCTCGGTGCGGCTCTCGGTGAACTTCAGCCAGTCGATGACGTCTTCGGACTCTTCGGCCGGCTCCTCGACGAAGGCGAACTGCTCGGTGCGGTACTCCTCCTGGCCGTCCCGCTGCGCGCCGGCCTGCCCCGCGCCCTGCGCGCCGTCACCCGTCGCCGGAACGCCCTCGCCCTGCCGCTGGCCGGGGAACGGGGGCTGCTCCCGGGTCTGTTGGGCCTGCTGCGCGTGCTGGGCCTGCACGTTCGGAGCCTGGGCGTTCGGAGCCTGGGCGTTCGGAGCCTGGGCGTTCGGAGCCTGGGCGTTCGGAGCCTGCGCGTGCTGCTGCTCCTGCTGGGGCGCGTACGCCTGCTGCTGTCCGTACGCGGTCTCCTGCGGGCCCTGCTGCTCCCCGTACCCGGCCTGCTGCGGGTCGTACGCGTAAGGCTGCTGCTCATAGCCGTACTGCCCGCCGTAGCCCTGCTGTTGCGGGATCCAGTCCTGCTGCTGGGTCTGCTGCGGCTGCTGGACCTGCTGGAAGGGGGCCTGCTGCTGGGCGGCGTAACCGGCGTACGGGTCGGCCGCGTCGGGGTCGTACGGGGCGGACCCGTAGGGGTCGTAGGAGGTCCCGTAGGGGTCCTGGCCCTGAGGGGTGCCCTGGGGGCGGTAGCCGGGATAGCCGTGCTCCGGCTCCTGGCGGTAGATGGGGCGGCCGTACTCGTCGTAGCCGAGGATCTCCGGCTGCGGCGGCGGCTGGTGCCCGTACGGGTCGTGTCCGTAGCCCTGGTTCACGCGTGCGGGCCCTCCTCCCGATACAGCGCCCGCTTGTTGATGTAGCGCACGACGCCGTCCGGAACGAGATACCAGACCGGGTCGTCCCGCTCCACCCGCTCCCGGCAGTCCGTGGAGGAGATGGCGAGCGCCGGGACCTCCACCAGGGACACACCGCCGTCCGGGAGCCCGGGGTCGGCGAGCGCGTGCCCCGGGCGGGTGACCCCGATGAAGTGCGCGAGGGAGAACAGCTCCTCGGCGTCGCGCCAGCCGAGGATCTGGGCGAGCGCGTCGGCGCCGGTTATGAAGAAGAGGTCGGTGTCCGGGTTGGCGGCGCGCAGGTCCCGCAGGGTGTCGATGGTGTACGTCTTGCCGCCGCGGTCGATGTCGATGCGGCTCACCGAGAACTGCGGGTTGGAGGCGGTCGCGATGACCGTCATCAGATAGCGGTCCTCGGCGGGCGACACCCGCTTGTGGCTCTTCTGCCACGGCTGCCCGGTCGGCACGAACACCACCTCGTCGAGGTGGAACCGCGCCGCCACCTCGCTCGCGGCGACCAGGTGGCCGTGGTGGATCGGATCGAAGGTCCCGCCCATCACTCCGAGCCGCCGCTTGCCGCTGCCGGGCACTATGTCCTCTCCCATGCGAGCCGACCCTAACCGCTGCGCCGCGCGGCCGTGCCCGCGGCTCAGCGGTCCCGGTTGAACCGGGTGGTGATCCAGAGCAGCAGGAGCAGGCCGACGAACGCGCCGCCGCCGGTGAGCAGCGGGTTGATGTGCCCTTCCTCGGCGGCGAGCGTCGTCAGGGCGTGCGCGGAGCTGGCAAGAGTCATGGCGGCAGGACCTCTCCCGTGTGTCGTCGGTGTTCGTCACCGTGTGCGGTGTCGCCGTGCCGGAGCACGCGTGTGCAGGCAATCGTAAGCGGCGGGCCTCCGGCGTCTCACGCCGACTCAGCAGCCGCGCGCGCAAGCGCGTCCCGAGCCGCGCGCGATGCGCATCCCGCCACGCCCCTTACGGGTACCCGCAAGGGGCGCGCGTCCCACCCGTCCTCACTCCCCGCGCAGCGACCTCTCCAGGCGCCGCTGGAGCTCCCCGGTGTCCATGCCGGCCTCCTCCGCGAGCCCCTGGGCCGTCACCTCCTGGATGTCCCGGGTGACGGCCGCGTAGTACGGGGTCGCCGGGCGTGCCCTGGCGTGCTCCATCGACCAGCACAGCGCCTCGTGGTACTGCGCGGCCAACGAGGGCTCCTGGGGCGGCCGTTCGGGCAGCGACCAGGAGCCCGAGCCCGCGTCGCAGCCGCCCGCGCCGACCGCGTCGCGGTGGGCGGGGACGAAGCCCTTCGCGTACAGCCGTCCCGCCATGTCCTTGCTGGTGAGCCTGCGGATCACTTCGCGGGCGAGCGCGCCGTTCGGGGTGCCGGCGGCGACCGCCAGGTTCTGGCCGCCGAGCACAGCGGGGCCGCCGGTCTCCGGGCCCGTGCCGTCGCCGTCCGGATCGCCCGCGGGCAGCGCGGTGACCCCGTACGCGGTGCCGTCCCGCACCTTCTTCAGGTGCTCCTCCAGCGGGAAGCGGGCGAACGGCCAGTTGCGCATGGTCAGGGCCTCGCCCGCAAGGAAGCGCTCCACCGAGGCGGTCTCGTCGGAGACCAGCGAGCCGCCGTCGAACATCGGCAGCCTGCCGGGCGGCGCGGTGAACCCTGCCCGCAGCTCGCCGAGCCCCTGCCTGGCCCTGCTCTCGCCGGCCCGCACGCGTCCGGCGGCGTCCACCAGATCGCCGCCGTCGCGCCAGACCGCCTCGTGCGCGTTCACCGTCAGCCCCTCGTACGTCATGAGCTGGGTGATCATTCCGGCGCTCAGCCCGTGTCCTGGGCGCTGACCGTGCACGACGCGGGTGAGGCCCTGCCAGGTGCGCAGCGCCGGGTCGGCGTCCAGCAGGTCGGCGCGGTAGAAGAGCAGGCCCACATCGGTGTTCCACGGGACGCCCCAGCTCCTGCCGTCGTGCCGCACGGTCTCGCGCACCGCCGGCCACACATCCGCGTACTGCTTCGCGCGCTGGACGTCGAGGTCGCCGGTCAGCGGCTCGATCAGGCCCAGCTCGGCGAACTCGGCGGTCCATGTCACGTCCAGCACGACCAGGTCGTACCCGGCGCGGTCGCCGCCCTGGAGCGCGGCGACGAGCTGGCCGCGCTGCCGGTCGGTGTCGTCCGGCAGCTCCACGATCTCCACCTGGCGGGCCCCGGCGTCCCGCGCCGCCTCGCGGATCAGCTCCTGGCGCACCCCGCTGGCGGTGAGGTCCTGGCCCACCGCGACCCGGAAGGGGCGCTCCTGAGCGCTCTCGGGGGCGCCCGCGCGTCCCGGGCCGCAGGCCGCCGCGAGGCAGGACAGCAGGAGCGCGGCCAGGGCGGCCAGCAGGGCGGGGAGGGAGTGCGCCGGCCTCGGCCGCAGCCGGGGACGAGCGGGCCTCCGCGCCCCCGACGTGCTCTCCGGTACGCGCTCCGGTGCACCCCTCATCCGGGCCGCCTCCCCTCCGTCAGGGCCGCGACCTCGCGGGAGAGTGTCGCCTCCAGGTCTCCGGTGAGGGAGGCGCAGACCCCGGTCGATCCGCCGGCCAGCGCGCCGGTGTCCCGGCCCGCCGCGCACCCGTAGGGGCGCAGCGAGGCGACGATCAACGGCACGCCGCCGCGGCCCAGTTGGCCGCCGAGCGCGCGCAGCTTCCCGGTCTGCGGCGGCTGCCCCTTGCGGTAGTCGCCGTCGGTGACCACCAGCACGGCGTCCTGCTCGCCGGCCCCGCCCTCGGGCAGTCCCGCGGTCTCGGCCTTCAGCACCCCGTAGAGGTCGGCCTCCCGGTCGCCGGACGGCAGCAGGTCGTTCTCGGTGAGCACTCCGGACACCCCGCCCTTGCCTGTCGCCGCGCGCCAGCCGTTCGTACGATCCTGGCGCGCGGCCGGGTCGCCGGCGCCGGGGAAGGTGATCAGTCGGTACCTGTCGGCGTCGGCGAGCCTGCTGAGGGCGGTCTCGACGGCGCGGTCGGCCGCCTTGAACCTGCCGCGCTCGCGCAGCGAGCCCGAGCGGTCGAAGAGCACGGTCAGCCGCAGCGTCGGATGCGCGCTGCGGAACAGCGCGAGCCGGTCCTCCACCTCGCGGTCGGAGAGCGGGAAGGAGTGCGCGGCGGCGGGCCTGTAGCCGGTCTCGTCCAGCAGCCGCGCGCCGTCGCGGCCGCGTGACCAGCGCAGGAGCGCGTCGACGGCCGCGCCGCGCGCGTCCCTGTCGTCGCCGGGCCAGCGCACCTTGACCAGCGGGTAGTCCAGTACGGGGCCGCCGCCGAGTACGTACCGATGCAGCGGCACCCCGGTGGCACCGGCGCCGCCGCTCCCCTGGCCCCCGGCTCCCGACTGCCCGGTGTCCGCCCCCTGCGCGCCCCCGCCGTCGGGCAGGCAGTACCCGTACGGGTCGGCCTCGTAGCGGCGCGCCTGCCGCTCGGTGACCAGCGCGCCCTCGGCGTCGCCCCGCACGACCCCGCACAGCGCGCGGTCGCTGCCGGCCGTGGACCGTCCCTGGCTGATCAGCCCGTTCTCCAGCCGCCCGATCTCGGCGTCGGACAACTGGCCGCTGCCCGCGTCGAACGCGCCGGTGCCGCGGCTCGCGTACATCCCCAGCGCGTGCGCGAGCCCTGCGCCCGAGACCATCGGATTCGGCCGCAGCAGGCGCGGGAGCCGCCCGGCGGCCTGCCCCTGCTTGCCGGACGTCGCCCGGCCGCCGGACCTCCCCTGGCCGCCCTTCGCCGCCGCCTGCTTCGCCTGCTGCTGTTTCTGCTGTCTCTGCTGGTCCTGCCGCTTCTGCAACTGCTCGAAGCGGGCCCGCAGGGTGCGCCAGTCGGTCCGGCCCACCTGTCCGTACGCGCTCGGCAGGCCCAGTTCGCCGCGCGCCTTCTCGGTGAGGACGAGCACCGGGCGGTCGCTCATGAGGGACTGCGGCGCGGTCAGGAAGTCCTCGTTGCGCACGCCCTCGGGCGGCACCATCTCGCCCCGTACGCGCGCGACTTCGGCGCTCGTCTGCGCGACCCACAGATCGGGCTGCGGGCCCACTTCGGCGAGCGAGGACCCGGTGGCCCAGCTCCCCGCCGAGGCGAAGGCCGTGGAGAGGCCGTCGAGGCTGGCGCCGTACACCGTGAACCCGGCGGTCCTGCAGCTCTCCCCGCCGGCCTCGTGGTGGTTCTCCGGCGCGCGCTCGAAGGCGCGGACCAGCGTGCTGACCCCGGAGACCTCCTCGGGCGCGGTCGCCAGGCGCAGTTCCAGCGGCGGCGGGCAGCGCCCCGGGCCCCCGCCGCCGAAGAGGGCCACCACACCGGCGGTCCCGCCGCCGACCAGCGCGGCGGCCAGCGCGCAGACGACGACCAGCCTGCGGCGGCGGGCGCGGCGGACGTCGGTGCCGGGGCTGGTGCCGGGTCCGCGAACGGGCTCATCAGGGGGCCGTCTCCCCTGGCCCGGCGCACGGCCGCCCTGGCGCCGCCACCATCCGCGTACCCCTCCCCCGGCGCGCAGCGGGCGTGATCTCCGGCGCTCCGCCAGGCCGCGGAGCGCGCGCGGGAACCCGGACGCCGCACCGGCGAACGGCCACCGGGGGCCGCGCCCCTGAGGAGTCCCCCGAGAAGTCCCCTGAGAGCTGCCCTGAGCGCTCCCCTGAGAAGACGGGACCTGCTCCTCGGGGTCCGGTCCGGGGCGCGCGCCCGGAGCGGAGGCGGGCGGCAGCACCGTGTCGCCCGCCTCCTGCATCGCGTACTGCACCGGCTGCCACGGCAGATAGGGCGGGGGCGGCTGGTTGGCCTTGTCGCGGGCGAGCCTGTTCATCCGGATGCCCAGCGCGATCAGCGTGCGCGGCTCCTCGCGCAGCGCCCTGACCAGGTTCGCGGTGAACGGCGTCATCGGATCGGACTCCGCGCCGGGCGAGATGAGCATCCCCCGGTACGAGGAGGTGAGCAGCCCGAAGGAGCGCTCCATCGGGAGCTGCACGTCCACCGCGTCCCCGGAGAAGCAGCAGTCCAGCACGATCACCGTGCGCTCGGCCCGCACCTCGCCCAGCATTCCCACCAGTTCGGAGAAGGACGGCGCGGTGTGCGGCATCGCCTCGGCGCGGCTCTCGCGCAGCACCAGGTACAGCCGGTCGCCGCGATCAGGGTCGTGCGGCGCGGGATCCAGGTAGCCGTGCCCGAAGTAGTAGAAGAACAGCAGGTCGGGCGGGGTGCTCAAGTCCCGCAGACGCTCCCGGATCTGCTCCGCCGAGGCCGGGTTGATCAACGGGACGCAGCGGACGTGCCAGTCGCCGCCGCCCGAACGCAGCGCGGCGGCCAGGCCGTTGACGTTGCCGCGCGCCTTGCCCCCGGCGAACGAGGGGAAGTGCCGCTCGTCCTCGAAGACGTCGACCCCGGCCAGCACGCACACCGCGGTGCGGCGCCGTCCCCCGGTGTCCGCCACGGCTCACTCCTCGAGGCGGTCCAGGAGCCCTTGGACGATGAGCAGTTCGAGCCGCGCGACCTCCTCGGGGGGCATCCCCTCGGCGCGCAGCTCGACCGTCGTGCCGCCCGCCGTGACCGTGACGCGCTGGCTCTGGTCGGGCTGGGCGCGGAAGTGCGCCACGACGGCCCGCACCAGGTGCTGCACCGCCAGCATGGCGGCGTCGGGCGCCACATGGTCCACGGCGAAGTTCAGCAGCAGGTCGCTCACCGGGCCCTGGGTGCCGGGGGCGCCGGGGCGCGGCTCCACCCGCGGCTCCTCCCACGTGCCGTCGCTGCGCAGGGCGAACCGCGCGAGCCTGCGCCGCAGCACCTCGGTGGCCGCCGCCACCTCGCCAGGCCGATCCCCCGAGTCCACCGCGATCCGGACGTACTCGCCCACGCTGCCCCACCCCCCGCAATCGCCGCATTCGGCATGCGCGCTGTCGGTCAGAATACGGAGAGCGGGGGTCAACCACACCCCCGGTGGCGGGAGTTGCCCGAAGCTGTTACAGCGCCGCTCGCTCCCTCCCACTGTCGGCGGCTGCGTCTAGGCTGGGTCACCAGCCGACCGAGAACGGCCCGCGCGGGCCGACGAGGCATCGAGGGGGATCACAGCCATGACCGATGAGAACCACGGGACGGGCGGCGCCGGGGAGGGCGAGCGACTGCCGGGCCGCGAGAGGCGGCGCTTCCCCGGCATCTCCTCGCGCACGTATGAGCACCCCGCCGACCGCTCGGCGCTGGTGGCGCTGCGCAAACTGAGCGGCTTCGACACCGTGTTCAAGGCGCTGAGCGCGATGCTGCCCGAGCGGAGCCTGCGGCTGCTGTTCCTCTCCGACTCCGTGCGCGTCTCGGACCGGCAGTTCCCGCACCTGGACGCCATGCTGCAGGACGCCTGCCGGATCCTGGACCTGGAGAAGGTCCCGCCGATGTACGTCAATCAGGACCCGCAGCCCAACGCCATGTGCATCGGCCTCGACGAGCCGATCATCGTCGTGTCCACGGGCCTGGTGGAGCTGCTCGACGAGGAGGAGATGCGCGCAGTCGTCGGGCACGAGGTCGGCCACGCGCTCTCGGGCCACTCGGTGTATCGCACGATCCTGCTGTTCCTCACCAACCTCGCGCTCAAGGTCGCGTGGATCCCGCTGGGCAATGTGGCGATCATGGCGATCGTGACCGCGCTGCGCGAGTGGTTCCGCAAGTCCGAGCTGTCGGCCGACCGCGCGGGACTGCTGGTGGGCCAGGACCTCAAGGCGTCCATGCGCGGCCTGATGAAGCTCGCGGGCGGCAACCACCTGCACCAGATGAACGTGGACGCCTTCCTGGAGCAGGCCGAGGAGTACGAGCAGGGCGGCGACCTCCGCGACTCCGTCCTCAAGATCATGAACGTGCTCCCGCGCACCCACCCCTTCACCACGGTGCGCGCCGCCGAGCTGAAGAAGTGGGCGGAGAGCCGCGACTTCCAGCGGATCATGGACGGGCACTACGAGAAGCGCGAGGACGACCGGAACACCTCGGTCCGCGACTCCTTCCAGCAGTCGGCCGACCACTATTCGGAGTCCTACCGCACGAGCAAGGACCCCCTGATGGGGCTCGTGCGGGACATAGCGGGCGGCGCCGGCGACCTCGGCGGCAGGCTGCGGGACACCTTCACGGGGCGCGGCGCCCAGGGCCAGAGCGGCCAGGGCCAGGGCGGCAAGGCCGGTCCTGGCCAGGACCCCGGCGCTAGTGGTGGGACGAGTGAGCCCGGTGGGCCGGCTGGTCCGACTGGGCCGGATGGGCCGGACTCGGCTGGGAGCTAGCCGCCAGCACGCCGCACATCGACTGGGTGGACCGGCCCCTCGCGAAGGGGTCGGTCCCCGCCTGCTGGTCGTCCTTGGCGCGCTGCCCCGACAGCAGCGGCGCCATCGCCCCCGAGGCATCCGCCGAGCAGGGCATGGGCCCGGCCCGCATGGCGACCTGCTGCACGCTGACCTGCTGCTCGCGCAGGTCGGAGCGGTCGAAGCGGAAGTGCACCTCGCGCCGCACGGTGAAGAGCGAGGAGTTCTCCTTCGCCTTCTCGCTGTTGCCCGCGTCGGCGCGCTTCACCGCGTAGACGAAGACGTGGTCGGCGACGACCTCCAGCGCGTCCGCGCCCGACTCGCGCACCGAGAGCGTGCCGCTGACCCGTACCCGCGGGTCGGCGAGCGCCACCTTGGCGGGGTCGAAGCGGATCATCCAGCCGGTCGCCGCGTGCCGCCCGTCGCCGCGCGGGTGCTCCAGGCTCTGGTCGAACTGCCCGTGCTGCGCCGGGTCGAGCATCACCCGCAGCCCGCGCTCGCCGTTGCCGGTCAGCACGTCCGGATTGAGCGAGGACTCGGTCACGTACTCCTTGGCGCTGGTGAGCGCGGCCAGCACCTGGCTCTCCGAGAAGTGCGGAGTGCGCCGCACCGGCGGCAGCGTCACACCGGCCGCGCCGGTGCGGAACTGCGCGGCGGGGCTGTGCTCATAGAGGTCGGCGGGCTTGGCGCCCGGCACCGGCTCGCGGGGCGCGAGGGGCAGCAGGGTGAGCCGCATCGGCTCGGTGGGCGGCTCGGCCGGCGACTGGTAGGGGTTGCGGATGCCCATGTAGATCGCGGTGCCGAAGGCGAGAACTATCAGCAGGACCAGCACGATTCCCTGCTTCGATGCCCCGATACCCGTTTTGTCCGGCTCCGGCTCGGGCGGGCGGCTGCGCACCGCGGCATGCGCCTCGTCCTCCAGGCGCTCCCGTGCCGAGAACTCCTGGAGCCGCGCAGCCTCGATGAACGACTCGTCAAAGACGACGGAACGGTACTCGTCCCGGAATTCGTCATCGCCTCCCGGGACCCCGTCGCTCGCGCCCTCGGGAGGATCTCCTCGCCCGGCCATAGGAACAGGGTAGGTCGACCGGCGCGATCGTAAACGCCCCGGTACCCCACAACTTCCGTTCTACGCCCCCAACCCGGCGTACTCCCCGGCCAGCGGGGTGCGGCGGAAGCGGTCAGCGGGGTGCGGCCGAGGCCGCCGGCGGAGCCGTCTCCGCGGAGGCCGAGGCGGCGGGCCGCGCGGTCTGCCCCGCGCCCACGCCGGTCGTCGCGGGCGGCGGCGCGGGCTCCTCGCGCTGCCCTCCGGCGCCGCGCACCGCGCTGAGCGCCAGCGCGACCATGCCTATCCCCATGACCACGGCCAGCACCCAGGCCACAGGGCGCTGCCAGCGCGCGTGGCCTCGGTAGGGGCGGAGCGAGCCGCCGTGCGGGTAGGGGCGGCCGCCGCGGTAGGCGCCGCGCGCACCGCCGTAGCCGTAGTCGCTGCCGTGCTCGAAGGCGGGGTCGACGCCATAGCCGTACCCATAGCCCGGGGAGTACGGATCGGGGTCGGGGCCGTCGAAGTCGGGGCCATACCCGTCGGGATAGCCGGAGCGGTCATAGCGGCGCTCGTCGTCGTCATCGCCGAATCCGTCGTAGTCGCCGAATTCGTCGAGGCCCTCGTCGTCGCCGAACTCCCCGTCGGCGCCCGGCTGTCCGCGGTGGCCCTCGTCCCGCGCATCGCGCCGCCGGGCCGCCTCGCGCTCGGCGCGCGACTGCGCGGCGGCCAGCATGCGCTCGGTCGCGGTCGGTTCGTGCACCGCGGCAGCGCGCACGAAGTCCTCGTCGAACACCACGGCCGCGAACTCCTCGTCCGCGTCACCGTGGTGGCGGTTGTCGGGCTCCTCGCCGCCCTCGAACGGCTGGCCCCCCACGTCGTCCGGCACGCGCTCCAGCGTAGACCCGCACGGTCGATTTGGGCAGGGCCCGCCGGAATCCGACGGGCCCGATCGGGGGGCCGGCCCGCACGGGTACCGGCCCCACCCGGCTCACTCGCGGATGTGGCCCTCGCCGGTCACCACGTACTTGGTCGAGGTGAGCTCGGGCAGCCCCATCGGGCCGCGCGCGTGCAGCTTCTGCGTGGAGATGCCGATCTCGGCGCCGAAGCCGAACTGGCTGCCGTCGGTGAAGCGGGTCGAGGCGTTCACCGCCACCGTCGTCGCGTCCACCAGCGCCGTGAAGCGCTTCGCCGCCGCGGTGTCCCGGGTGATCACGGCCTCGGTGTGTCCGGAGCTCCAGCGCCTGATGTGCCGCACGGCCTCGTCCAGCGAGGGGACGACGGCGGCCGCGATGTCGTACGAGAGGTACTCGGCGCCCCAGTCCTCGTCGGTCGCCGGGACCACCTCGGTGCCCGCGGCGGCGCCGGCCGCCTGCCACGCCGCGTCGCCGTGCACCTTCACGCCGGCCTTGGACAGCGCCTCCAGGGCGCGCGGCAGGAAGGCGTCCGCGATGCCCTCGTGGACCAGCACCGTCTCCGCCGCGTTGCACACGCTGGGGCGCTGGGCCTTCGCGTTGACCAGGATGTCGGCGGCCATGTCCAGGTCGGCCGCCTCGTCCACGTACACATGGCAGTTGCCCACGCCGGTCTCGATCACCGGGACCGTGGACTCCTCCACCACCGTGCGGATCAGCGAGGCGCCGCCGCGCGGGATCAGCACGTCCACCAGGCCGCGCGCCCGCATCAGCTCGCGCACGCTGTCCCGGCTCTCGCCCGGCACGAGCTGCACCGCGTCGGCCGGGAGGCCCGCGCCCTCGACGGCGTCGCGCAGGACGTCCACCAGCGCGGTGTTCGAGGAGTACGCGGAGGAGGAGCCGCGCAGGAGGACCGCGTTGCCGGACTTGAGGCAGAGCGCGGCGGCGTCGACGGTCACATTGGGCCTGGCCTCGTAGATGATGCCGATGACGCCGAGCGGGACGCGGACCTGGCGCAGTTCGAGCCCGTTGGGCAGGGTGCTGCCGCGCACCACCTCGCCGACCGGGTCGGGCAGCGCGGCCACGTCCCGTACGTCGGCGGCGATCCCGGCGATCCGGTCCGGGGTCAGCGTCAGCCGGTCCACGATCGACTCGGGAGTGCCCGCCGCCCGCGCCCGCGCGACGTCCTGCGCGTTCGCCGCGACGATCTCCTCGGTACGGGCGACGAGCGCGTCGGCGACGGCGAGCAGGGCACCGTCCCGCGCCGTGCGCGGCAGCGGCGCGAGGTCCGCTGCCGCCTCCTTCGCGCGGCGTGCGGTCGCGGTGACGGCGGTGTCCGTGTCCTGGGAATGCTGGGCGGCGGTCATGCCGCGCAGCATAGCCGCAGCCCCGGCGCCCCCGGCGGGCCGTCCACGGTCCGGAACCTCAACGGTCCGGAACCTCGGAGGAAGCCCCGCTGCCTCAGAAGGGGTGCACGCCCACCGGTGTGGCCGGCGGCGGCCCGTAGCCCTCGGCGATCCTCTGGTGGTAGGTCTCCCTGCCGATCACCTCGAGGCCGACGATCTCCCAGGGCGGGAGCTGCGCCGTGGAGCGGTGCTCGCCCCACAGCCGCAGCGCGACCGCGGCGGCGTCGTGCAGGTCACGGGCCTCCTCCCAGTACCTGATCTCGGCGTGGTCGGTGGCGTACCTGCTGGTGAGGAGGAAGGGGTGGTCGTGCGCGAGCTGTTCGAGCCCGCGCCTGATCTCGGGCAGCGGCGCCGCGGGTCCGGAAACGCTGAGCGTGACGTGCCACAGCCGCGGTCTTCCCGCCGTGGGATGCCCTTCCGTCTCCTCTCTCTCCTCCGGAGACGCAGAGGACCCCATGTCGACGCTGGCCAGTCGCCTCACCGGTGGCCTCCTGTTGTGCTGCTCAAGTCGTGCGGTGCCATCGCGCCGTGCGCGCTCCCCGGGGCCGCTCGGCGGAACGGGCCCCGCAACAAAGTTGACCAGCCGAGCGACGATCGCGTGGCGGTTTTCCGGAAGGTGTGCGGGTTGACTCCGCAGTTTGTCCGAAGCCTCCCGGCTGTGCGGTCGCACACCCGCCGGTGCCCCGCACACCCGCTCATCCCCGCACGCGCCCGTGCGCGCGCCGAGCCCCACACGCGCGCGACCCCGTGAGCGGGCCGGACCCGAGGCGGGCCCCGAGCCCGGCGACGACCCCGTACGCGGACCCCGTGATCGAGCCCCGCACGCGGACCTCAGTCCAGCAGCACCAGATCGTCCCGGTGCACGACCTCGCGCTCGTACGCGGGCCCGAGCTCGCGGGCCAGGTCGCGGGTGGAGCGGCCCAGGAGCTGGGGGATCTCCTTCGCGTCGAAGCTGACAAGACCGCGCGCGACCGCGGTGCCCCGCTCGTCCCGCAGCTCGACCGGGTCGCCCGCGGTGAACTCGCCCTCCACCCGCGCGATCCCGGCGGGCAGCAGCGACTTCCGGCCCTCGGTCACGGCCCGGACCGCGCCCTCGTCCAGGACCAGCGCGCCGCGCGGCGTGGAGGCGTGCGCCAGCCACAGCAGCCGCCCCGCCGTACGCCGTCCCGTGCTCTTGAAGAGGGTGCCGGTGTCGCGCCCGGCCAGCGCGTCGGCCGCGTGTATCGCGGAGGTCAGCACCACGGGGACCCCGGCGGCCGCCGCGATCCTGGCGGCCTCCACCTTGGTCACCATGCCGCCGGTGCCCACCCCTGCGCTGCCCACGCTGCCGATCTCCACGCCCGCGAGGTCCTCGGGCCCCGCGACCTCCTCGATGCGGGAGGTGCCCGGAGTGCTCGGGTTGCCGTCGTACAGGCCGTCCACGTCGGACAGCAGCACGAGCAGGTCGGCCCGTACGAGGTGGGCGACGAGGGCGGCGAGCCTGTCGTTGTCGCCGAAGCGGATCTCGTCGGTGGCGACGGTGTCGTTCTCGTTCACCACCGGCACGGCGCCCATGCTCAGGAGCTGCTCCAGCGTCCGGTACGCGTTCCTGTAGTGCGCGCGCCGGCTGGTGTCGTCCGTGGTGAGCAGCACCTGGCCGACCCGGCGGCCGTACCGCGCGAAGGACGCGGTGTAGCGGGCGACCAGCAGGCCCTGGCCCACGCTCGCCGCCGCCTGCTGGCCCGCGAGGTCGCGCGGGCGCCTCTCCAGGCCGAGCGGCGCGAGCCCGGCGGCGATGGCGCCGGAGGAGACCAGCACGATCTCCTTGTCGGCCTGCTCGCCGTGCTTGGCCAGCACGTCGACGAGGGCGTCCACGCGGTCGGCGTCCAGGCCGCCGGCCGCCGTGGTCAGCGAGGACGAGCCGACCTTGACCACGATCCGGCGCGCTTCCAGCACCTCCCGCCGGCCGAGGCGGTGTTCCGATTCGCCCGGTACTGATTCGCCCGGTACCGATTCGCCCGCTGTCCGCGCCACGACGTTGTGTCTCCCGCCACTCGCTTTTCGTCCCGGTCACCTGTCGGGTGCCGGAATTCCGACGGCAGCAATCTACGCCAAGGCCGCGGATTCCCGGCCATCAGTTCTGCGGTGAAGGCGTCCGGAGAACACCGGGGAAAATTCCGTTTGACGCGGTTATGCAGTGAGGCGTACCTCGGAAGATTGTCACTTGGCCCGCGGCCGTCATACGGTCAGTGGTCGACCACGGCCCTCCCCCCTAGACCAGGCCGTCCCCGTCCATTCCGCTTCGACCTCCTTCCAGGAGCCCAGCTCGTGCCCTCTGCCGGACGACTCTCCTCCCGCCGCGCTGTTCAGCTGGCCGCGCTGCTCACCCTCGTGGTGTGTTTCACCGCACAGCTCGTGGGCGCACTGCTGCCGAACGTTCCGACGTTCATCGCGGCCTCTTCAGCGGGCCTCGCGCTCGACATTTATCTGACCCACAAACAGCCCCGCCTGCTGGCCCTGCTGGGCAAGGTCCGCTTCGACGTGACCGCGCGACAGCTCCTGCGGGACATGCTGATCGTGATCGGTCTGGTCAGGCTGCCCGACGTGCCGCCGGACTTCGAGCGCCCGCTGACCCTCCTGCTGCTGGCCGCGCTCGCCGCGCACTTCCTGTGCCAGGCCGTGGCCCAGCTCGTGCGCCGCCGCCGCACGCTGCCGATCCTCACGCGCAACATCGACGCCTCGCCGCTGCACCTGAGCCCCGCGCCGCCGCGGCTGCTCTCCCGCCAGCCGAGCCGCCGCCTGCTGCGCTTCTCGCTCCCCGGCACCGCCGGGCTGATGCTCACCGCGGGCCTGGGCAACGAGGTGTGGGGCCTGACCGGCGTCGGCCTCAGCCTGCTGCTGTCCTTCGGCAGCGCCGTGTACCTCGGCGGCTGGCTGCTCCCCAGGAAGCGCATCGCCGACGAGCGCCGCGCGCTGGAGTGGCTGGAGCAGTGGCTCGCCGACTACCGGCCGACGACCGGCATGTACTTCTCGGGCGGTACGACCTCGGCGTACCAGGCCAATATGTGGCTCTCCACCCTCGACAAGCTCGACGGGAACCCGATCATCGTGCTCCGCGAGCGGTTCATGGTGCAGAAGATCGACGCGACCGACATCCCCATCGTGTGCATTCCGAAGGTCTCGCACCTGATGGCGCTGGAGCACTCCACGCTCCAGGTGCTGCTGCACCCCGCGAACTCGGGCAAGACCTCGCAGGTGCTGCGGATCCCCACCATCAAGCACGCGTTCATCAACCACGGCGAGAGCGACAAGCTCTCCTCGTGCAACCCGTACGCCAAGGCGTACGACGAGATCTGGGTCGCGGGGCCCGCCGCGCGCGAGCGCTACCAGCTCGCCGACATCGGCGTGGACGACCGCGACGTGGTCGAGGTCGGCAGGCCCCAGCTCGCGCCCATCGAGCCCTACGCGGGCCCGCCGAAGGGCGAGTTCACCACGGTCCTCTACGCCCCCACCTGGGAGGGCTGGACCAACGACCCGGGCAACACCTCGATCATCCTGGCCGGCGAGAACATCGTGCGGGCCCTCCTCGCCGACCCCTCGGTGCGGCTGCTCTACAAGCCGCACCCGATGACGGGGTCCGTTGACCCCCGGGCCAAGGAGGCCAACCGCGCCATTCAGGCCATGATCCGCGAGGCCAACGCGGAGCGCGCCGCGCAGCCCGGCGCCCAGCGCCCCGGGCCCGAGGCCGCGGCCGAACTGGAGCGCTGCACCGAGGCGTTGAACCAGCTCACCACGACCGCGTTCCGCAAGGGCGCCGACGAGGTCGAGCGGATGCTGCTCCAGGGCACCCCCGAGGGCGGCCGCACGGAGCGCGTCGAGGAGGCCACCGCCGCGTGGCAGCGCGCCTACTGGGCGTCCTTCCCGGAGTGGGAGCACCAGATCATCACGAAGCCGCGCCCGGCGATCTACGCCTGCTTCAACGAGGCCGACCTGCTCATCTCCGACGTCTCCTCGGTGGTCTCGGACTACCTGAGCAGCGAGAAGCCGTACGCGGTGGCCAACACCAGCGGGCTGAGCGAGGACGCCTTCCGCGAGGGCTTCCCGACCGTGCGCGCGGCCACCATCCTCTCGCCGGAGGCCACCGAGGTCCCGGCGCTGCTGGACTCGGTGCGCAACCCGGAGCGCGACACCCTCGCCGGCGAGCGCGCCGAGCTGAAGGTGCACCTGCTGGGCCCCTCGGACCCGCCGTCGCTGAGCCGCTTCAACGCGGCGTCCGTCGAGCTGCGCGCCGAGACCGACCGGCGCAACGCGCGGGTCGCCCGGCGCGCGGAGGAGCGCAACGAGACGGCTCCCGAGCTGGGCAAGGACGCCCAGGTCGCCTCGGAGTCCGCCGACGCGGCCGAGTTCGACGAGTCCGGCGAGCCGCTGACCGCGACGGGCGGCGGCCAGGAGCTCTGACCCTCCCCGCACCCGGCACACGAGTGGCCCCGGAAGTCCAGGACTTCCGGGGCCACTTGCTTGCCCTTACGGGGCTTGCCCTGACAGGGAACGCCCTTACGGGTTCCCGCGCGGGATTCCGTACGGGACCCCGCGCCGGATCCCGTACGGGGCCACGCTCACTCGAAGGGGTCGAACGCCTCGTACTCGCCCGCCGCCTCGTCGTCGCGCTCCGCCTGCCGGTCGCGGCGGCGCTGCGCGGCGGGGCGCGGCGCGTCCATGCGGTGGTCCTCGCCACGGCGCCCGAGCATCTCGGCGCCGGCCGCCATGGTCGGCTCCCAGTCGAAGACCACGGCATTGTCCTCGGGCCCGATGGCCACGCCGTCGCCCTCCCGCGCACCGGCCTTGAGCAGCTCGTCCTCCACGCCGAGGCGGTTGAGCCTGTCGGCGAGATAGCCCACGGCCTCCTCGTTGTTGAAGTCGGTCTGCCGCACCCAGCGCTCCGGCTTCTCGCCGCGCACCCGGAAGAACTCCTCGCCCTCCTTGGTGACCGTGAAGCCGGTGTCGTCCACCGCCTTGGGACGGATCACCACGCGCTGCGCCTCCGGCGCCGGGTTCGCGGCCCGCGCCTCGTCCACGATCTTCGCCAGCGCGTACGACAGCTCCTTCAGGCCCTGGTGCGAGACAGCGGAGACCTCCAGCACGGGGAAGCCGCGCTGCTCCAGGTCGGGCCGGATGATGTCGGCCAGGTCCTTGCCGTCCGGGATGTCGGTCTTGTTGAGCACCACGAGCCGCGGCCTGTCCTCCAGCCCGTGCCCGTACTGCGCGAGCTCCCGCTCGATCACGTCGAGGTCGGAGACCGGGTCGCGGTCAGACTCCAGCGTGGCGCAGTCCAGCACGTGTACGAGGACCGAGCACCGCTCCACGTGGCGCAGGAACTCCAGGCCCAGGCCCTTGCCCTCGCTCGCGCCCGGGATCAGCCCCGGCACGTCGGCGATGGTGAACACGCTCGAACCCGCCGTCACCACGCCGAGGTTGGGCACCAGCGTCGTGAAGGGGTAGTCCGCGATCTTCGGCTTGGCCGCGGAGAGCGCCGAGATCAGCGAGGACTTGCCCGCGCTGGGGTAGCCGACCAGCGCCACGTCGGCGACGGTCTTGAGCTCCAGCACCACGTCCCGGGTCTCCCCCGGCTCGCCGAGCAGCGCGAAGCCGGGAGCCTTGCGCCGCGCGGAGGCCAGCGCCGCGTTGCCGAGCCCGCCGCGGCCGCCCTGTCCGGCGACGAAGGTGGTGCCCCGCCCGACCATGTCGGCCAGCACGTTGCCCTTGGTGTCCAGCACGACGGTGCCCTCGGGGACCGGCAGCACCAGGTCGGTGCCGGCGGCCCCGGCGCGCAGCCCGCCCTCGCCGGGGCGGCCGTTGGTGGCCTTGCGGTGCGGGCTGTGGTGGTAGTCCAGCAGCGTCGTCACGTCCGGGTCGACGGTGAGGACAACGTCGCCGCCGCGCCCGCCGTTGCCGCCGTCCGGGCCGCCCAGCGGCTTGAACTTCTCGCGGTGCACGGAGGCACAGCCGTGGCCTCCGTTACCCGCGGCGATATGCAGTTCGACGCGGTCCACGAAGGTGGTCATGAGGATGCCTCCCGGCGAGCTACGAAAGCTGTCTGTACTGCTGCGTCGGTATCTGTGCGACGCGGTTTCTGTGTCTTAACACGCCGAGGGCGGACCCGCTCTCCCGTGCGCCCGGGCCCCATCGGAGCCCGTGCGCGGGGAGAAGGCGCGGTCCGCCCTCGGAGAGATGCTGCCGAACCGGCGGCTGATTACTCAGCGACTGCCGGAACGATGTTGACGACCTTGCGGCCGCGGCGGGTGCCGAACTGCACCGAGCCCGCGTCCAGCGCGAACAGCGTGTCGTCGCCGCCGCGGCCCACGCCGTTGCCCGGGTGGAAGTGGGTGCCGCGCTGGCGGACCAGGATCTCACCGGCGTTCACGCGCTGACCGCCGAAGCGCTTCACACCGAGGTGCTGCGGGTTGGAATCGCGACCGTTCCGAGTGGACGATGCGCCCTTCTTGTGTGCCATGTCTCCTCAGTCCCTTACTTCTTGGCCGGGGCGGGGATGTCGGTGACCTTCAGCGCGGTGTGCAGCTGACGGTGACCGATCCGCTTCTTGTAACCGGTCTTGTTCTTGTACTTCTGGATCCGGATCTTGTCGCCCTTGTGGTGGTCCACCACCTCGGCCGAGACCTTGACGCCGGCCAGCACCCACGGGTCGCTGGTGACCGCGTCGCCATCGACCACGAGCAGGGTCGAGAGCTCGACGGTGTCGCCGACCTTGCTCTCCGAAAGACGGTCAACCTCAATGACGTCGCCGACAGCAACCTTCTGCTGGCGGCCGCCGGTGCGCACGATCGCGTACACGTACAGCTCTCTCTCTAACTCGCGACGGGAACCTCTGATGCCAGCCGCCCAGCGCGGAACAGGGTCCGCGGGCTTATCCGAATGGATCGAGCGGCCTCTCCCACGCGGGGCGGGAGGTAGTTGCTCAGAAGCGGGCATGTCACCGAAGCTTCGACGACACACCGAAGGGCAAGGTTACGGGGGCGCCGTATCCCTGGTCAAACGGCGCCCGCCCCGGGCGTACCCGGGGCGGGCCGGGCGCAGGGCCCGCTGCCGCTCGTACCGCTCAGTCCTCGGCCGACGCCGAGACGGAGGGCGGCTGCTGCTGCTCGGCGGCCGCCGTCCTGCCGGAGGCCGCCGGGGCCTCCTCGGACGAGGACGCCGACTTGCTCGCTGACTTCTTCGCCGCGGCCTTCTTGGCGGTGGTCTTCTTGGCCGCCGCCTTCTTGGCCGTCGACTTCTTCGCCGCGGTCTTCTTGGCGGGCTTCTCCGCCTTTTCCGCTTCGGCGCCTTCCGCGCCGTCCGCCTGAGCACCGGCCGTGCCGTCGGCCGCTCCGGCGGATTCGTCCTCCGCCTTCGCCGCCGACTTCTTCGCCGCGGACTTCTTGGCGGTCGACTTCTTCGCCGTGGAAGCGGTCTTCTTCGCGGCCGTCTTCTTGGCCGCCGACTTCTTGGCCGCTGCCTTCTTCGCCGTCTTCTTGGCGGGTGCGGCCGGTGCCTCCTCGGACGCGGCCTCGGCGGCCGGTCCGGACTCCGGAGCGGGGGCGCTGCCGTCGGCCGCGGCCTCGCCGTTCCCGTTCGCGGGGACGGTCAGCACCGCGGCGCCGCCCTCGTCCGTCACCGGGGCCGACACCTGGCGCTCCACCCTGCGGCGGCTGCGCGCCGGCGCCGCGGGCTCGGCGACGGGCTCGGCGGCGGCCTGCGCCACCGGCTCGGGCTCGGGCTGCTGCGCGGCGCGGTCGGGGGCGACCACGGTGACCACCGAGTCCTCCGAGTCCTTCGGGGACCCCGCGGGCACCGACACCGCGCGGCGACGGCGGGCGGGCGGTGCCGCCTCCGGCGCCGGCTGCGCCGCTGCGGGCTCGGCCGCCGGAGCGGGCGCGGCCTCGGCCGCGCTCTCCTCGGCGGCGGAGATCACGGTGACGCCCGCGTCCTGCGTGCCCGCCGAGGGCGAGCCCGCGGGCACCGACACCGCGCGGCGGCGACGGCGTCCCGGACGCGTACGCCCGGAGTCCGCGGACTCGGCCGACGCCTCGGCCTCGACCGCGGCGGCCTCCCGCACCGGCTCGGGCTCGGGCTGCGGCTCGGGCTGCGACTGCGGCTCGGGCGCCTGGCCCCTGCCGCGCTTGTCCCTGCCCTTGCCGGACTTGTTGTCCTTGCCCGCCGCGTCGTTCCCGGACCTCTCGGCCTTCTCGGCCTGCTCGGGCTTGCCGGCCTGCTCAGCCTTCTCGGCCTGCTCGGCCTTCTCGGCCTTCTCGGAGTCGGCCTCGGTCCGCGCCTCCGCCTCGTTCCGCTCGCCGGGCGCACCGGCCGGCGCACTGGCCCTGCGGGAGGCGCGGCGACGGCTGCGACGGCTGCCGCCGACGGCGGCCTCCGCCTCTGCGGCGCTGCTGTAGAACTCGTCCTCCGGCGGGGTCTCCCCCGCCTCGACGGGCTCGGCCGCCTTGCCGCCACCGGCCTTGTCACCGGACTTGGGCTCGCCCTTGCCCTCGGGCTTGGACTCGGACTTCGGCTCCTGCTTGGCCTCGGGCTCGGCCTGGCGCTCGCCGCCGCCCTTGCCCTTCTTCTTGCTCTTCTTGCCGCCACCGCCGACAGCGGTGGGCACGTCCATGTGGACGTGGATGCCGCGGCCGTTGCAGTGCACGCACGGCTCGGAGAAGGACTCCAGCAGGCCCTGACCGACCCGCTTACGGGTCATCTGTACGAGGCCGAGCGAGGTGACCTCGGCGACCTGGTGCTTCGTACGGTCCCTGCCCAGGCACTCCAGCAGGCGCCGCAGCACCAGGTCCCGGTTGGACTCCAGCACCATGTCGATGAAGTCGATCACGATGATGCCGCCGAGGTCGCGCAGCCGGAGCTGGCGCACGATCTCCTCGGCCGCCTCCAGGTTGTTCCTGGTGACCGTCTCCTCCAGGTTGCCGCCCTGGCCGGTGAACTTGCCGGTGTTGACGTCGACGACGATCATCGCCTCGGTCCTGTCGATCACCAGCGAACCGCCGCTGGGCAGCCACACCTTGCGGTCCAGCGCCTTCAGAAGCTGCTCGTCGATCCGGTACGTGGCGAAGACGTCGGTCTCCGAGGTCCACTTCTGGAGCCGGTCCTGGAGGTCGGGCGCGACGTGCGAGACATAGCTATGGATGGTCTCCCACGCCTCGTCGCCGCTGACGATGACCTTGGAGAAGTCCTCGTTGAAGATGTCCCGGACGACCCGGACGGTCATGTCGGGCTCGCCGTAGAGCAGCGTCGGCGCGTTGCCCTTCTTGGCCTTCTTCTGGATGTCCTCCCACTGCGCCTGCAGACGCTCGACGTCCCGGCGCAGCTCGTCCTCGCTGGCGCCCTCGGCCGCGGTGCGCACGATCACGCCCGCGTCCTCGGGAACGATCTTCTTGAGGATCTGCTTCAGGCGGGAGCGCTCGGTGTCCGGGAGCTTGCGGCTGATGCCGGTCATGGAGCCCTCGGGCACGTACACCAGATAGCGGCCCGGCAGCGAGACCTGGCTGGTCAGGCGGGCGCCCTTGTGGCCGATCGGGTCCTTGGTGACCTGGACCAGCACGGACTGCCCTGACTTCAGCGCGGTCTCGATGCGGCGCGGCCCGTTGGCCATGCCGAGCGCCTCGAAGTTGACCTCGCCCGCATACAGCACGGCGTTGCGGCCCTTGCCGATGTCGACGAAGGCGGCCTCCATCGAGGGCAGGACGTTCTGCACCTTGCCGAGGTAGACGTTGCCGACGTACGAGGTCGACTGCTCCTTGTTGACGAAGTGCTCGACCAGCACGTCGTCTTCCAGGATCCCGATCTGGGTGCGGTCGCCGTTCTGCCGGACGACCATCTCCCGCTTGACCGCCTCGCGGCGCGCCAGGAACTCGGCCTCGGTGATGATCGGCACCCGGCGGCGGCCCTGCTCGCGCCCCTCGCGGCGGCGCTGCTTCTTCGCCTCCAGACGGGTCGAGCCCTTGATGGCCTGGACCTCGTCGGTGGGCTCGCTCTCCTTCTTCTTGCGCGGCTCGCGGATCTTGACGACGGTCCGCTCCGGGTCGTCGCCGGTGGACGCCTCGCCGCTGCCGCCGTCCTGCTGGCCCGCGTCACCGCTGCGGCGCCGACGGCGGCGACGGCGGCGCGAGCTGCTGGAGGAGCCGGCGGAACCGCCGTTCTCCTGCTCGTCGCCCTCCTCGTCACCGGCCGCGTCCTCGTCACCGGCCGCGTCCTCGGCGCCCGAGCCGTCCTCGGCGTCCCGCGCCTGGCCGCGGCCCGCGCCCTTCTCGTCCTCCGAGCCCTCGCGCTCGGCGGACTCGGCCGCCTCGGCGTTCTCCCCGCGCCTGCGGCGACGGCCGCCGCGGCGACGGCGGCGCGCCGGGCGCTCGCCGGTCTCCTCGGCGCCCTCGGCCTGCGTCTGCGCCTCGTCCTCGCCCGCGTCCTCTTCGGCCTCGTCGGCCTCGGCGACGGCACTCCCGCGCTCCTCGGCCTCCCCGCCGTTACGGGCGCTCTCGGCGCCGCCCTGTGCGTCCGGGCGGCGACGGCGGCGACGGCGCTGGCCGGAGCCTGAGGCGGCCGCCGGCTCGTGCGCGGCCTCGGCCCCGGTCTCCTCCTCGTCCTCCGCCTCGTCCTGCTCGGCGGCGGCAGCGGCAGCCGCGGCGGCGCTCTGCGGCGTCTGGAAGGCGGGCTCGGTGAACACCGGCGCCTGGAACATCGCCACCGGCGGCACGCCCGACTTCTTCCGCGAAGCGGGGGCCTCCTCGGCGCCGGACCCGGCGGCGGCGGACTCGCCCCCGGTCTCCGGCTTCGCCTCGGACCTGGCGGACTTCGCCGACTTCGCGGACTTCCTGGACCGGGTGCCCTTGGCGGCCTTGCCCTGCCCGGCGTCCTGCTCGGCCGGCTCCTGCTTGTCGCCCGGCTCCTGCGTGCCGGCGGCAGCGGCCTCGGCCTTCTCCGGCTGCTCCTGCTGCGCCGACGTGGCGTGCTGCTCCGACGTGGCGCTCTCGGCCTTGTCCGCGCCCTCGGCCGCGCCGGCCTTGCGGGAGGCGCGGCGGCGGGTACGGGCCGGGGCCGCGGGCTTCTCCGCGTCCTCACCGGCGCCCTGGGCACCGGCGGGCGCGGCGCTCTCGGCGGCCTCTGCGCCCTTGGTGTCCTTGGTGTCCGCGGCGCCCTTGGTGTCCGCGGCGTTCTCCGTGCTCGCGGTGCCCTCAGCCGAAGCGGCCGTCTTGCGGGTGCTGCGGCGGCGCGTGCGTGCCGGGGCCTCCGCCTCCCCGGTCGCCGGGGCCTCGGCGGAGTCGGCGGCACCGGTGGCGCCGGCGGTCTCCTGCTGCGCCGCGCCGTTCCCGGCCTCGGCCGAGCCCGCCGCGCGGGTCGCCCTGCGGCGCTTGCGTGCCGGTGCGGAGGGAGCGGCGCCCTCGCCGGCCTCGTCGGTCTGCGTACCGGCGTCCGGCGCCTCGGCCACTGCACTCTCCCGGGTGTCCTCGGCGGCGGCCTGCGGCGACCCAGCGGGGGCCGAGACCTTGCGGGTGGCCCGGCGGCGGGTGCGCGCGGGGGCCTGGTCCTCGTCTCGTATGGCGGCGGCGGAGGACGGCTGCTCCGCGGGCTGCTCAGCGGCGGATGCGGCAACGGCGCCGGAAGTTCCGGATGCGGCGGTGGTGCCCGCGGCGTCCCGTGTGTCCTGGGCGCCGGTCGTGCCGGCCGTGCCTGTCGTGTCCTGAGCGTCGGCCGTGTCCCGCGCGGCGGGCGCTTCGGCCGTCCCGCTCGGCGGTCCCGCCGGGCGGGAGGCGGCGCGACGCCTGCGGCGCGGGGGCAGGGTGTCGCTCGGGGAGCTGCTGTCCTGCTCGGCTCCCCTGGCGGCGGCCTGCGGCGCGGTTGTGGAATTCTCGTTGCTCTCCGCTGCTGCGGATTCGTTCGCTTCGAGCATGCGGGCGGTTCTCCCGTCACGCTCCCGGGCGCCGCGCCTCGTTCGTACCGGTGCGGCCCGGTCTCTCGTCGGGGCCGCTCTCCGGGGCGCGGGCGCCGCGCGGGAGCTGTTGTCTCACTCGCCGGTTCCGGCCCATCGCGTGGAACGGCTACGGCGAAAGTCTCCTGGTCAATGCGCTCGCCTGCCGGCTGACCCGGGTGGCTCCCTGGCGTGTGCGTCGGCGGTGGCGCTTCGACGGCGCTCCTGGCGTCCAGAACCCGTGGGCTCTGGGCTACGCGCCGACTCCCGGCGCCGTCGCGACGGGGGTTGCGTCGCGGTCGGGCGCCAACGGGTCGGTCACCGCGCCGGTCTCCTCATCGAGCGGCCCCTGCGCCAGCCTGGTCACCGCTGCGGCGACCGGCGGCGCCAGGTCGGCCGTAGCGCGGAGACCGGACAGGACGTCGTCGGGTCGTACGGCAGGTGTCAAGTGCCGAACTACCAGGCGCAGTATCGCACAAGGACCGCCGCCGGGCCTATCGCCCCCGGCCGGTGCATCCGCTCCGGCCAAGGTCAGCGACGTCACGGCGGCGCGTGCGTCGAAGGTGCGGATGCCCTTCTTGGTCTGCCGCTGCACCTCGACCGACTCCGCCGCGAGGAAGGCGTCGACCGCGCGGGCCGCCTCCTCCTGGGTGACCCCGTCGAGCCGCAGCTCCCACGCGGAGGCCTGCAGCCTGTCGGTGAAGTCGGAGGTGCGGGCCTCGACGGCGTCCACGATGTCGAGGTCGTTCGGCATGTACTCATCGAGCAGGTCCCTGAGCTCGCCCGGGTCGCGCCTGTGGGTGAGGGCGACCTCGAGGTACTCGGCCTCGCTGCCGGTGCCGGTGGGTGCGGCGTTGGCGTAGGAGACCTTCGGGTGCGGGGTGAAGCCCGCGGAGTACGCCATGGGCACCTCGGCCCGGCGCAGCGCCCGCTCGAAGGCGCGCTGGAAGTCGCGGTGGCTGGTGAACCGGAGGCGGCCGCGCTTGGTGTAGCGCAAGCGGATGCGCTGCACCGCGGGTGCGGGCGGCGGGCCTTCGGGCTGTCGCTTGCCCAGAGCTTCTCTCTCCTCGGTGCTGCGGGGCGCCTCCGCTGCTACGCGGGCGCCCTCGGTATCGATGTCGGTCGGCCGGGCCTTACCCGGTCGAAGGGGGCGGAAGTCCGCACGCCGCGCACTGCGCGCGCTGCTCCTGGGCCGCGCCGTTGTGCGGTTGTACGGATGATCCTTCCGTCCAGGGTACGCGCCGCGCTCACGGCTGCGGCCCCCGCTCCTCCTTCCGCGGGGCACCGAACAGCGCCTTCCTGATCTCCGCCCTGGTCTCCCGCACCGAGGCGCGCGCCGCGCGGAGCGCCTGGCGCACTCCACGCGCCGCCTCGCGGACGCCGCGCGCGACGGGCCGCCAGAGGTGATCCCGTACGCCGCGGCCCGCCGGTGCCAGGGCGTACTGCCAGACCCACACGAAGGGCGACACGAGGAGCAGCCGCAGCACGCGGCCGAGGAAGCCGAAGACCGCGCGCGAGATGTAGCCGGCGACCCGCCAGGCGTGGCCGAGCGCGGTGGCGGTTTCGCGTACGACGAGGGCGATGCCGCGTCCCAGCGGGGCCAGCACGTGGCGGTGGACGGCCACGGCGGGAACGACGAGGAGGACGCGGACGAGCCGGACCAGCGCGGTCCATACCGCGACGGCGGGGACGACCAGCAGATACCGCCCCAGCCATGCCATCGCCGTACCGAAGCCCAGCACGGCGGCGCGCAGTACGTGGCCGACCGGCGTCAGCACATGACGGTAGACGGCGACCGCCGGGATCACCAGCAGATACCGGCCCGTCCAGACCAGCCCGGCCCACACCGACACCGCGGGCACCACCAGCAGATACCGCCCCAGCCACCCCATTCCGGCACCGAAGCCCCGTACGGCCGCGCGCAGTACGTGGCCGACCGGCGTCAGCACATGGCGGTAGACGGCGACCGCCGGGACCACGAACAGGACGCGGCCCAGCCACGCGAGGCCCGCGCCGAGACCCCGTACCCCTGCGGCGATGCCCCGGCCGGCGGCGGCGAAGCCCCCGCCCACGGCGGCCAGGCCGCGGCCCGCCACCGACGCCAGCCACGCGAGGGCGCGGCCGACCGGGGCGAGGACGTATCGCCACAGGGCGATGAAGGGCCAGGCGAGGACGGCGTACAGGACGGGTGCGAGCAGCCGTTTCCACAGCCACTCCGCCGCACGCGCGAAGGGGCGCCACAGCACCCGGTCCAGCGCGCGGCCGCACGCGCACAGCGCGTCCCACAGGAGGCGGACGGGCACCACGAGGACGAGCGTGATGATCCGTACGGGCAGGCGCAAGGCGACCACCAGGCAGCCCTCGCCGTCCTGAGCGGTGGTGCGTGGCGGTGTCTTCGCGAGGGACACCGGTGACTGCTGCGGGGCGTGCGGGCTGCTCATACCGGCCGGGACGTTTCCCTCTGCTCGCTGGTTCACGACGGCCGGCACCTTCACGGAATCGGCGCCGGACACACTAATGCCCCGCCCAGGAGGGCGGGGCACCAGCTCAACTACCGGACGCCGGGCGTCACTTCACGACGCTCAGCGGCAGCAGCTTCTTGCCCGTCGGGCCGATCTGGATGTCGGTGTCCATCTGAGGACAGACACCGCAGTCGAAGCAGGGGTCCCAGCGGCAGTCCGGCACCTCGGTCTCATCCAGGGCGTCCTGCCAGTCCTCCCACAGCCACTCCTTGTCGAGGCCGGAGTCGAGGTGGTCCCAGGGCAGGACCTCCTCGTACGACCGCTCGCGGGTGGTGTACCAGTCGACGTCCACGCCGTACGGGGGAAGGGTCTTGTCCGCGCTCTCCATCCACAGGTCGTAGCTGAAGTACTCGCGCCAGCCGTCGAAGCGGCCGCCCCGCTCGTACACCTCGCGGATCACCGCGCCGACGCGGCGGTCGCCGCGGGAGAGCAGGCCCTCGACGATGCCGGGCTTGCCGTCGTGGTACCGGAAGCCGATGTTGCGGCCGTACTTCTTGTCGCCGCGGATCTTGTCGCGCAGCTTGCCGAGCCGCGCGTCCGTCTCCTCCGCGGAGAGCTGCGGCGCCCACTGGAACGGGGTGTGCGGCTTGGGCACGAAGCCGCCGATGGACACCGTGCAGCGGATGTCGTTGGACTGCGCGACCTCGCGGCCCTTGGCGATCACGTTGATCGCCATGTCGCCGATCTGCAGCACGTCCTCGTCGGTCTCGGTGGGCAGCCCCGCCATGAAGTAGAGCTTCACCTGCCGCCAGCCGTTGCCGTACGCGGTGGCCACGGTCCTGATCAGGTCCTCTTCCGAGACCATCTTGTTGATGACCTTGCGGATGCGCTCCGAGCCGCCCTCGGGCGCGAAGGTGAGGCCGGAGCGGCGGCCGTTCCTGGTCAGCTCGTTGGCCAGGTCGATGTTGAAGGCGTCGACGCGGGTGGAGGGCAGCGAGAGGCCGACCTTGTCCTCCTCGTACCGGTCGGCGAGGCCCTTGGCGATGTCGCCGATCTCGGAGTGGTCGGCGGAGGAGAGGGAGAGCAGGCCGACCTCCTCGAAGCCGGTGTTCTTCAGGCCCTTGTCGACCATCTCGCCGATGCCGGTGATGGAGCGCTCGCGCACGGGCCGGGTGATCATGCCCGCCTGGCAGAACCGGCAGCCGCGCGTGCACCCGCGGAAGATCTCCACGGACATCCGCTCGTGCACGGTCTCGGCGAGCGGGACCAGCGGCTGCTTCGGGTACGGCCACTCGTCGAGGTCCATGACGGTGCGCTTGGAGACCCGCCACGGGACGCCCGAACGGTTCGGCACGACGCGGGAGATGCGGCCGTCCGCCAGATACTCCACGTCGTAGAACTTGGGCACGTACACCTCGCCGGTCTTGGCGAGGCGGAGCAGCAGCTCGTCCCGGCCGCCGGGGCGGCCCTCGGCCTTCCAGGCGCGGATGATCTCGGTGATCTCCAGCACCGCCTGCTCGCCGTCGCCGACGACCGCGCAGTCCAGGAAGTCCGCGATCGGCTCCGGGTTGAACGCGGCGTGCCCGCCGGCCAGCACGACCGGGTGGTCCTCGGTGCGGTCCTTGGCCTCCAGCGGCACGCCGGAGAGGTCGAGCGCGGTGAGCAGGTTGGTGTAGCCGAGCTCGGTGGAGAAGGAGACGCCGAGCACGTCGAACTCGCCCACGGGGCGGTGCGCGTCCACGGTGAACTGCGGGACGTCGTTCTCCCGCATCAGCTTCTCCAGGTCCGGCCAGACGCTGTAGGTGCGCTCGGCCAGCACGCCCTGGCGCTCGTTGAGCACCTCGTAGAGGATCATGACGCCCTGGTTGGGCAGGCCCACCTCGTAGGCGTCCGGGTACATGAGCGCCCAGCGGACGTCGCACTCGTCCCAGTCCTTGACCGTGGAGTTGAGCTCGCCGCCGACGTACTGGATCGGCTTCGATACGTGCGGGAGGAGGGCCTCCAGGCGCGGGAAGACCGACTCGACAGGCATGGGTGGTGTCCTCGGGGCAGGTGTATCTCTCGTACAGAGGTGACCATCCAGCGTAACGCCACCGGCCCGTGCCCCGGTCCGGCCGGGGCTCAGCCCAGCCTCCGGTGCTCCTCCGAGGCCACGCTGCGCCACAGCACGGGCAGCTCGCGCTCGCACTCCCGCGCCAGCCCGCACTCGCGCTCGTAGAGCACTCCGTACGTGAAGGACGGCTCCCCCGCGGCGTGCGCCTGCACGGCGATCTCCCGCAGCGCCTCGCGCGCGACCACGCTGTCCTGGTGCTCGCCCAGCAGGTCCTGGAGCGCGGTCATGCGCACCGCGTACTCCCTGGCACGCCGCCCGAACACCGCGCGGGCCGCCTCGGCCGAGTACCGGGTGCGCTTGGCCGCCTTGCGCGCCTCGTGCAGCGCGAGATCGCGGGTCTCCCCCGGCGGTGCGGCCAGCGCCTCCCCGATGTGTCCGGCGAGGCGGTCGAAGTCCCTGCGCACGGCGGCGGCCACCACCTTGTCCGGCGGCGACTCGGCGGCCTTCCCGAGCAGCGGGGGACGCTCCAGCAGCGCGTGCAGCGCCGTCAGCAGCTCCATGTAGCGCCTGCCGTCCAGCACCGCGATCAGCCGCCGCCGCGAGCCGCCGCGCCGCGCGTGCGAGAACGTCCGCAGCCGCCCCCGTACGGGTCCGAGCTGGAGCCCGCGGGGCAGCTCGCCGACCCGTGTGTGCAGCCGCTCGGCCAGCACCTCCTGGTCGCGGTCCACGCCCAACTCGGCGGCCAGCCACTTCAGTTCGTCGCCGAGGGGCCCGGTGACGGCGCGGTCCAGCACCTTTCCGTACGAGCGGAAGCAGCTCCGCAGGCGGCGGGTGGCGACCCGCATCCGGTGCACCGAGTCCGGCACGTCGCGGCGCACGGCGGGGTCCAGCGCGACCAGCGCCCGCACCTGCTCGTCCGCGTAGCCCAGCACGACGTCGGCGGCGGTGAGGGAGGGCTGCTGCGTCTTCCTGTGCTTCTTGGCGGACTTGGCCCGCTTGTCCTTCCTCTCCGCCGGGAACGCCGTCTCCTCCAGCGCGCGGGCCAGCTTCGACGCGTGCCCTGCACGGGTGTAGCCCGCCGCGAGCAGCCGCTCCTCGACGCGGTCCAGCAGTACGGGGTCCCGCCCCTCGGCGAGCTCGCACTCGGTCTCGGTCCACTTCGCCGTGCCGCCCGAGGGGCCGAAGCGCTCGGCGGAGACCCGGTCCCGCACCACCTCGACCAGCAGCTCGCCCTCGGGGCCCAGCAGACGGCGCCGCTGCCGCTCCTGGCGCAGCCGCATCGTGGGCACCAGGGGTTCCCCGCGCAGCCGCGAGCGGACCAGGGAGAGCAGGGTGCGCGGGACCTCGGCGTCCCGCCCCGGGGGTGCCTGGACCTCGTCCCGTACGCCCGGCTCGACCGGCAGCTTCAGGTGCCAGCCCGCGTCCTCGCCGCCGGTCCTGCGGCGCAGCGTGACGCCGTCGGCCGCGAGCCGCTGGTCCTCGGTGTCGTAGTAGACCGCGTCGAGGTCGACGGTGCCCGCGTCCACGACCCGGTGGACGCCCGGCACGCCCAGTTCCGGCAGCGGCGGCGCGGCCGCGCGCGCTCCGTCCGCGCCGTCCGCCGCCTGGTATTTCCGCTCGATTTCCCGCACAACGCCCGCCATGCCCGGAACGTAATGTCGGCCCCACCTCACCGCAATGCCCCTGCACGGAGACCGTGCAGGGGCATCGGGGAACGGCGGCGGCGCGGCGCACGCTATGCGGAGACCGGTCTCCTGGTCGTGATCGACTGCAGGAGCCCCAGCGCGATCCAGGTCGCGAACATCGACGTACCGCCGTAGGACACAAAGGGCAGCGGAAGCCCCGCGACCGGCATGATGCCGAGCGTCATCCCGATGTTCTCGAAGGACTGGAAGGCGAACCAGGCGATGATGCCCGCGGCGACGATCGTGCTGTACAGGTCGCCGGCCTCGCGGGCGATCTTGCACGCGCGCCAGATCAGCACGCCGAGCAGCAGGATGATGAGCCCGGCGCCGAGGAAGCCCAGCTCCTCGCCGGCGACCGTGAACACGAAGTCGGTCTGCTGCTCCGGCACGAACTGCCCGGTCGTCTGGTCGCCTTGGAAGAGCCCCTTGCCGAACAGCCCGCCCGAACCGATCGCGATCCGGGCCTGGTTGGTGTTGTAGCCGACGCCCGAGGGGTCGAGCGCCGGGTTGGCGAAGGCCGCGAACCGGTCGATCTGATACTCGTCCAGCAGCCCGAACGCCCACACCGACACCGCGCCGACGGCCCCCGCCAAGCACAGCCCGAGCACCCAGCGGTTGGAGGCGCCGGAGGCCATCAGGACCCCGAGCACGATCACGCCGAGCACCATCACCGAGCCGAGGTCCGGCATCAGCATGATCACCACGATCGGCGCTGCCGCCAGGCCCAGGGCCTTGAGCACGGTGCGGTGCGAGGGGTACTCGTCCGAGTCCACCTTGGAGGACAGCAGCATCGCCATGCCGAGGATCACGGTGATCTTCATGAACTCGGCGGGCTGGAGCGAGATCCCCGCCCCCAGGTGCAGCCACGCGCGCTGCCCGTTGATGGTCGCGCCCAGCGGGGTGAGCACCATCAGGCCGAGCAGTATCGCGACCCCGTACAGCACCGGCGCCGCGCCGCGCAGCCTGCGGTGCCCCAGCCACACGGTGCCGGCCATCAGCACGACCCCGACCACCAGGCTCAGCAGATGGCGGGTGAGGAAGTAGTAGGGGTCGCCGTTGTTGATGTCGCTGCGGTTCCTGGTGGCGGAGAACACCAGCATGGTGCCGATCACCGACAGCAGGACCCCGGAGAGCACTATCACCCAGTCCAGCCGCCAGACGGCGGAGTCCCGTGCGACCAGCCGCTGCCAGGCAGTCCGGCGCCGCGGCCCGTAGCCGCCGAGGGAGTAGGAGTGGGTGCTCAACCTTCGCCTCCCGCCGGGGTCTTGCCGGCGTCCGGCTTGGACTTGCCGCCGTCGCCGATGTCCATCCGCTTGTCGCGCTGCGCCTGGATGGTGCCGTCCTTGTTGATCTTCGGGAGGTTCTTCTCCGGGTGCGGCAGCAGGGCCTTCTTCGGGTCGACCCCGCCCTTCTTGCCGACGCCGTACATCGCGTCGTAGATCTTCCGCACGGCGGGCCCGGAGGCCCCGGAGCCCGTACCGCCCTGGGAGATCGTCATGACGACCGTGTAGTCCTTGGTGTACGTGGCGAACCAGGACGTGGTCTGCTTGCCCGCGACCTCGGCGGTACCCGTCTTGGCGTGCATCTTGATCTTCTTCTGCGGCCAGCCGGCCTGCCCGAACCGCCAGGCGGCCGTGCCCCGTTCGGCCACGCCCGCGAGCGCGCCGTCGATCTGCTTGATGGTGTGCGGGCTGACCGGCAGCTTGCCGTGCGCCTTCGGCTGGATCTCCTTGGTGTGCTTGCCGTCGGGGCTGATGACCGCCTTGCCGAGGGTCGGGTCGTAGAGCGTGCCGCCGTTGGCGATGGCCGAGTAGATGGTGGCCATCTGGATCGGGGTCACCTGGGTGTCGCCCTGGCCGATGGAGTAGTTGACGCTGTCACCGGCGCGCATCTTCATGCCGGAGACGCAGTTCTCCTTGGCGATCTTGTCGGCGTAGGACTTGGGGTCCTTGCCCTGCTTGCACCAGGCGTCCTTGTTGGCCTCGTAGTAGTCCCGCTTCCACTTGCGGTCGGGGACCCGGCCGGGGACCTCGTTCGGCAGGTCGATGCCGGTCTTCTTGCCGAGGCCGTAGTCGTGCGCGGTGCGGTAGAACCAGTCCTTCGGGTTCTTCGGCTTGTTCCCGCCGTCCTTCTTCCACTGCTTGTACGCCAGGTCGTAGAAGACGGTGTCGCAGGAGACCTCCAGCGCGCGCCCGAGGCTGATCGGCCCGTGGCTCTCGGACTCGAAGTTCTTGAAGACCTGCCCGCCCACGTTGTACGAGGACCCGCAGTTGTAGCGGCCGTTGAAGTCGTACCCCGCGCGGACCGCGGCCCCCGTGGAGATCACCTTGAAGATCGAGCCGGGCGCCGCCTGGCCCTGGATGGCCCGGTTCAGCAGGGGGTAGTGCGAGTTCTTGCCGGTGAGCTTCTTGTACTGGGCGGGGTCGATGCCGCCGACCCAGTCGTTGGGGTCGTACTGCGGCTGGGAGGCCATCGACACGATCCGGCCGGTCTTGTTCTCCATCACGACCGCGGCGCCGGCGTCGGCCTTGTAGTTGGTGCCCGTGTTCTTGTCGTGCTGTTTGCGGGCCGCCTTCATGGCCTTGTCGAGTTCCTTCTCGGTCACCGACTGGACCCGTGAATCTATGCTCGTCACCAGGTTGGAGCCCGGCGTGGCCTCGTCCTTGTGGCCCTCGCCCATGACCCGTCCGAGGTTGTCCACCTCGTAGCGGGTGACGCCCGAGGAGCCGCGCAGCTTCGGGTCGTACTCGCTCTCCAGACCCGAGCGGCCGATCTCGTCGGAGCGCAGGAACGGCGAGTTCGTCTTCTCCGACTTCTTGACCTCTTCATCGGTGACCGGCGAGAGGTAGCCCAGCACCTGCGAGGTCTCCGCGCCGTACGGCGCCGGATAGCGGCGCACCGCCGTGGGCTGCGCGGTGATGCCGGGGAAGTCCTCGGAGCGCTCGCGGATCTGGAGGCCCTGCTGCGTGGTGGCCTCGTCGCTGACCGGGATGGGCTGGAAGGGCGAGCCGTTCCAGCAGGGCTGCGGCGTGTGCGCGTTGCACAGCCGGACCTTCTTCTTGACCTCGTCCGGCTTCATCCGCAGTACGTGCGCGAGGCGGGTGAGCACCTTGTCCCCGCCGTCGTCCATCTTCATCAGCTCGGTGCGCGAGGCGGAGACCACCAGACGGGTCTCGTTGTCCGCGATGGGCACGCCACGCGAGTCGAGGATCGAGCCGCGGGTCGCGGGCTGCACGACCTGCTGTACGTGGTTGCCCGACGCCTCCTTCTGGTACTGCTCGCCGTTGCGCACCTGGAGGTACCAGAGCCTGCCGCCGAGGGTCAGCAGCAGGGAGAGCACCAGCACCTGGAGAACGATCAGGCGGATCGAGACCCGCGCGCCGCGGCCGCCCGTGCTGTCCGCACCCTTCACAGCCGCTTGACCCCCTTCAGCTTGCCCGGGCCCTTGCGCCCCGAGCGGCCCAGGAGGGAGCCGCGCTGGGTGCCGATGTGCGGTTCCTTGACGGACTTGGCCGCCGCCTTGCCGTTCTTCGAGGTGCGGCTGCCCTTGCCGAACAGCCCGCCGCTCTTGCCGACGCCGCCGACCGTGAGCCCGGTGCCGCCGGTGAGCCAGCCGTACTCACGGCCGCCCGTGGAGGCGCTGCCGCCGCCCGAGGCCTCGGCCCCGCCCAGCGGGTCCGGCTCGCCGCGGCGGGCCAGCGACATGATCAGCGGCACCGTGAACGGGGCGAGCAGCAGGTCGTACAGCGTCGCCGTGAACACGAGCCCCAGCAGCCCCACTTCGCCGGCGGCGGTGTCCCCCACGAGGGAGCCGACGCCCGCGTACAGCAGCGTGGAGCCGATCGCCCCGCTGGCGACCACCAGCATGGGAACGGTCACCGAGCGGTGCTGGTGTCCGCCGTCGGGCTTGGCCAGCCCCGCCGCGTACCCGACGACGCAGAGCACGAGCGCGTAGCGGCCCACCGCGTGGTCGGCCGGCGGCGCGAGGTCGGCGAGCAGTCCGGCGCCGAAGCCGATCAGCGCGCCCGCCATGTGTCCGTAGACCATCGCGAGGCCGAGCACGACCAGCAGCAGCAAGTCGGGGACGGCGCCCGGGAGATGGAGTCTGGCGAGCACGCTCACCTGGAGGATCAGGGCGACGATCACCAGGCACGTCGAGAGAAGCATCCGGTTGAGGCGCATGATCAGCTCCTGGGGGACGGTGCGTCGGAGGCGCCGGGCGTCTTGGTGACGGTCACCGTGGGTGCGGGCTTGGGCTTCTTCGGCTTCTCCGGGCGCAGCACCTCGTTCCGCGGGTCCTTCTTCGGCGCCTCGACGACGACGCCGACCACGTCGAGCTTGCTGAAGCCCACATACGGCTTGACGTCGACGGAACGGGTCAGGTCGCCGGCGTTGTCCACCCGGCTGACCTTGCCGACCGGGACGCCGGGCACGAACGGCTTGTCGTCCTGCGACCCGAAGGTCACCAGGCGCTCGCCGCGCTTGACCTCGGCCTTGCCGTTGAGGAGCTGGACGTTGAGCCCGTCGCTGCCGCGTCCGGTGGCGAAGCCCAGCTCGCTGCTCTTCTCCATGCGGGTGCCGACGGTGAAGTCCGGGTCGGTGGCGAGCAGCACGGTCGAGGTGGAGGGCCCCACGGTGGTGACCCTGCCGACCAGTCCGTCACCGTTTATGACGGTCATGTCGCGGGCCAGCCCGTCCTCGCTGCCCGCGTCGATGGTGACCGTCCAGGAGAAGCCCTGGGCCGCGCCGATGCCGATGACCTGGGCGCCCTTGATGCCGTAACCGCCTGAACCGGCGGTCTTCATCAGTTTGTCCAGCTCCTTGGCACGGGCACGGGTCCGGTCGCTGGAGCCGAGCTTCTGCCGCAGGGAGGCGTTCTCCTGCTCCAGTCGGCTTATGCGGCCGTGCCGCTCACCGGAATCCCGTACGGCGTCGATCGCATTCCCCACGGGGTCGACCGCGGAGGAGACGCCGTTCTCCACAGGACCGAATACGGACGCGGCCCCCTGCCGCGCACTGTCGAGCGGGGTCCGCTCGCCTCCCCTGAGATCCACCGTGATCAGTGCGAACGCGATGGCGATCAGGAGGACGAGCAGCAGCCGGCTTTCTCGTGTGTCCCTCACGTGCGGCGGCCGTGCCCTTTCTGCTGTCGGAAAGTGCGGTCTCGGTGCGGTGCTGCCTCGGTGCTGCTGCTTCGGTGCTGCGCTGGCTCTGTGCTGCTGTATCGAAGGTGCCGTTTTCCGGAACAGTTAACGATCCGCCGCGCGGATGGGTAGCCATCCGGCGGCGGATCGTTGAATTCAGGTCATCGTCGCGGCTGCGCGTCGAGCACCTGCTGGAGTGCCTCGAACTCCTCCACGCACTTTCCGGATCCCAGTGCCACCGAGTCGAGCGGGTCCTCGGCGATGTGGATCGGCATTCCGGTCTCACGCCGCAGCCGCTCGTCCAGGCCGCGCAGCAGGGCGCCGCCGCCGGTGAGCACGATCCCCCGGTCCATGACGTCCCCGGACAGCTCGGGCGGGCACTTGTCGAGGGTGGTCTTGACCGCGTCGACGATCGCGTTGACCGGCTCCTCCATGGCCTTGCGCACCTCGGCCGCGGAGATGACCACCGTCTTGGGGAGCCCGCTGACCAGGTCCCGGCCGCGGATCTCGGTGTGCTCGTCCTTGTCCAGGTCGTACGCCGAACCGATGGTGATCTTGATGCTCTCGGCGGTGCGCTCGCCGAGCAGGAGGCTGTACTCCTTCTTGATGTGCTGGATGATCGCGTTGTCCAGCTCGTCGCCGGCCACCCGGATCGACTGGGCGGTGACGATGCCGCCGAGCGAGATGACGGCGACCTCGGTGGTGCCGCCGCCGATGTCGACGACCATGTTGCCGGTGGCCTCGTGGACCGGGAGGCCCGAGCCGATCGCGGCCGCCATCGGCTCCTCGATGATGTGCACTTGTCGGGCACCGGCCTGGGTGGACGCCTCGATCACGGCGCGGCGCTCGACTCCGGTGATCCCGGAGGGCACGCACACCACGACGCGCGGACGGGCCATCCAGCGGCGCTTGTGAATCTTGAGGATGAAGTAGCGGAGCATCCGCTCCGTGATTTCGAAGTCGGCGATCACACCGTCCTTGAGAGGACGTACCGCCACGATGTTGCCGGGGGTCCGGCCGATCATCTTCTTCGCCTCGGCTCCGACCGCGAGGATGCCGCCGGTGTTGGTGTTGATGGCGACCACGGACGGCTCGTTGAGGACGATCCCGCGACCCCTGACGTACACCAGCGTGTTGGCGGTCCCGAGGTCGACAGCCATATCACGGCCGATGAACGACATGTTGTTCGCCATAGGATGCGTCTGGCCTTCCAACTGGAGCGATGGTGTGTAGGAGGACGGCAGGAGATGTGAACGCGCATGGGCTGCCCGGCGCGAGGTTCCATCGTAGACGCGGTCGCTCGAACACGTAGCGAGGGTTCCTCCGCCATTGTCAGCGGAACACCGGTCGTCCTCGACAGTTGTGACGTCGTGTCGGGGTGAAGCGTTCCCCCGAACAGCCGTGCATATGCTGAAGGGCGACCGAATCACGTCGGTCGCCCCAGGTCAACACGGGCGCGGGCTGTGACGCCCCGTCAGTTGTCCGCCCTGTGGTTATCAGCCCGCATCCGGGAAGAAAATCTTCAGCTCGCGTTCCGCCGACTCGGGGGAATCCGACGCGTGCATGAGATTCTCGCGCACGATCGTGCCGTAGTCCCCCCGCACCGAACCGGGAGCGGCGGCGATCGGATCGGTGGGCCCGGCCAGCGCGCGCACCCCCTCGATCACGCGCTCGCCCTCCACGACCATCACCACGGACGGGCCCGAGGCCATGAACTCCACCAGCGGCTCGTAGAAGGGCTTGCCCTCGTGCTCGCCGTAGTGGGTCTCCAGGACGCTGCGCTCCAGGGTGCGCAGGTCGAGGGCGGTGATCCGCCACCCCGCCTTGCTCTCGATCCGGCCGATGATCTCGCCGATGAGGGAACGCCGGACGGCGTCCGGCTTGAGGAGAACGAGAGTGCGCTCGGACATGGTGCGACTCCTAGCGGGTCAGGATGTGCAGGTCAGGATGTATACGAGTGCCAGAGGCTATCGGGTCGGCGGGAGCCGCCCGCACCCGGACCGTGCTCGTCCCGGCCACCGGCCGGCGGCGCGGGCGCCTACGCCGTGCCCGGCTCGGCGCCCGACGCGCCCGGCGCACTCTGCTCGCTCTGCGCCGCGAAGCGCGCCTTCGCCTCGTCGATCTTCCGGCCGAAGTGCACCGAGCACCACCACAGACCGGCGAAGCAGACACCCAGGATGAACATCATCGGGACCACGAACCCCGAGGCGATCAGGGCGAGTTGGAGCGCCCAGCCGAGCTGTATGCCGCCCGGACGGGTCAGCATTCCGCTGAGCAGCACGCACAGCAGCATGGCGGTGCCGCTGACCGCCCAGATGGTGCCCGTACCGACATCGGTGGTCCGCATGGCGACCAGGCCCGCGAAGCCGATGATGAAGAACTCCCCGATCAGGGTGGAGGCGCACAGGGTCCGCATGGCTACTTCTTCCTTCCCGCGCCGCCGAGCAGCAGCCGGGCCTCTCCGACCGTGATGACCGAACCGGTCACCAGGACGCCCGCCCCGGAGTACTCGTCCTCCTCCTCGGCGAGCGTGATGGCCTCCTCGATCGCGGCGTCGAGACGCGGCTCCACCTGCACCCGGTCCTCGCCGAAGACCTCGACGGCGATGCCGGCGAGCTCGTCCACGTCCATGGAGCGGGCGGTGGAGTTACGGGTGAGCACGACCTCGGCGAAGATTGGCTCGAAAGCCTCCAGGAGACCGCGCACGTCCTTGTCGCCGCTCGGGCCGACCACGCCGATCAGGCGGCTGAAGTCGAAGGCCTCGCTCACCGCCTCGGCCGTCGCGCTCGCGCCCGCCGGATTGTGCGCCGCGTCCAGCAGCACGCTCGGCGACGCGCGCACGAGCTCCAGCCTGCCGGGCGAGGTGACCTGCGAGAACGCCGTACGGACGACCTCGGCGTCCAGGGTGCGGCCCGGCTCGCGGCCCACCCCGAGGAACGCCTCGACGGCGGCCAGCGCGACCGCCGCGTTGTGCGCCATGTGCGCGCCGTGCATGGGGAGGAAGACCTCCCCGTACTCACCGCCGAGGCCGCGCAGTGTGAGGAGCTGCCCGCCGACGGCGACCTCGCGGGAGACCACGCCGAACTCCATGCCCTCGCGGGCCACCGTGGCGTCCACCTCGACGGCCTTCTTGAGGATCACCGAGGCGGCCTCGACCGGCTGCTGGGCCAGCACCACGGTGGCGCCCGGCTTGATCACTCCGGCCTTCTCCACGGCGATCTTCTCCGGGGAGTCGCCGAGCCTGTCGGTGTGGTCCAGCGAGATGGGGGTGATCACGGAGACGCCCGCGTCGATCACGTTGGTGGCGTCCCAGGTGCCGCCCATGCCGACCTCGACGACGCCGACGTCGACCGGGGCGTCGGCGAAGGCCGCGTACGCCATGCCGGTGAGGACCTCGAAGAAGGACAGCCGGTAGTCCTGGCTGTCGTCGACCATGCCGATGTACGGCTTGATGTCCTCATACGTCTCGATGAACTTCTCGGCCGGGACCGGGGCGCCGTCGATGCTGATCCGCTCGGTGATCGACTGGACGTGCGGCGAGCTGTACCGCCCGGTGCGCAGGTCCAGGGCGCCGAGCAGGGCCTCGACCATGCGGGCCGTGCTGGTCTTGCCGTTGGTGCCGGTGATGTGGATGGTCTCGTACGACCGCTGGGGGTCGCCGAGCACGTCCATCAGGGCGCTGATGCGGTCCTTGGAGGGCTCCAGCTTGGTCTCGCCCCAGCGGGTGGCCAGCTCGGCCTCGACCGCGCGCAGCGCCTTGTCGGTCTCCGGATCCTCGGGGCGCGCGGGCACCTCGGACTGCGGCGGCCCCGACTGGGCGCGCAGGGTGCGGCTGCCCGCCTCGATCACGGCGAGATCGGCGTCCCGCTCCGTCTCCTCGCCGACGATGCCGTCGAACTCGGAGGGGTCGGGGATGCCGGTGAGGTCGGAGAGGCTGTCGGACAGCCCGGCCTCGTCCGAGTCGTCCTCGAAGCTGGTGATGTCCGGCACGGCGAGGTCGTCGCCGTCGTCTCCGGTCTCGTCGCGCGGGTCGTCGGGCTCGGGCGGGTGCGGGTGCTGGTCGCTCACGCGTCCCAGTCTACGGACCGGCTACGACAAGCCGGGACCGTCCCTCGTTCGCCCGCGGAGAGGCGTACGCGCCGTGCACGGAGAGGCGTACACGGCGCCCGCGCAGGCCCTCTCGGAGAGCCGTACGGCGGTGGCGGTGCGGGGTGCGCTGCCACCGCCGTACGGTCGCCTCTGCTCAAGAGCCGGTGCTCACGCCTGCGGGAGCGTCTCCAGCTGGCGCTTGATGCGCTCGATGTCCGACTCGGCGGTGGACTGGCGCGTGCGGATCTTGTCGACCACATGGTCCGGGGCCTTCGCGAGGAAGCCCTCGTTGCCCAGCTTGGCGGTGGTCTGCTTCAGCTCCTTCTCCGCCGCCGCCAGGTCCTTGTTCAGCCGCTTGCGCTCGGCCTCCACGTCGATCGCGCCGGACAGGTCCAGCGAGACCGTCGCGCCCTGCACCGGGAGCGAGGCCGTCGCCTGGAAGCCCTCGCCCGCGGGCTGGAGCCGCAGGAGCTGACGGATCGCGGGCTCGTGCGGGGCCAACGGCGTGCCGTCCAGGGCGAGTTGGGCCGGGACCTTCTGGCCCGGCTGGAGGCCCTGGTCGGCGCGGAAGCGGCGGACCTCGGTCACGACCTGCTGGACCGTGGCGATCTCCCGCTCGGCCTCCTCGTCGCGGAAGCCGGAGTCGGACGGCCAGTCGGCGACCACCAGCGACTCACCGCCGGTGAGCGTGGTCCAGAGCTGCTCGGTCACGAACGGGACCACCGGGTGCAGCAGCCGCAGCATGACGTCCAGCACCTCGCCGAGCACGCGCTGCGAGACCTCGGCGGCGCGGCCGCCCGCGGCGAAGGTGGTCTTGGAGAGCTCGACGTACCAGTCGAAGACCTCGTCCCAGGCGAAGTGGTACAGCGCATCCGAGAGCTTCGCGAACTGGAAGTCCTCGTAGTGCCCGTCCACTTCGGAGACCACCGAGTTGAGCCGGGAGAGGATCCAGCGGTCGGCCGCGCCCATCTCCTCGGGGGACGGCAGCGGGCCCTCGACCGTCGCGCCGTTCATCAGCGCGAAGCGGGTGGCGTTCCAGATCTTGTTGGCGAAGTTGCGGGACGCCTTGACCCAGTCCTCGCCGATCGGCACGTCCGTACCGGGGTTGGCGCCGGAGGCGAGGGTGAAGCGGAGCGCGTCCGAGCCGTACGCCTCCATCCAGTCCAGCGGGTCGACCACGTTCCCGAAGGACTTGGACATCTTCTTGCCGTGCTCGTCGCGGACGAGTCCGGTCAGCGCGATCGTGTGGAACGGGGCGACGCCGTCCATCGCGTACAGACCGAACATCATCATCCGGGCCACCCAGAAGAAGATGATGTCGTGGCCGGTCAGCAGCACGTCGGTCGGATAGAACTTGCGCAGGTCCGCCGTGTCGTCCGGCCAGCCGAGCGTGGAGAACGGCCACAGCCCCGAGGAGAACCAGGTGTCCAGGACGTCCGGATCCTGGTACCAGCCCTCCCCCGTCGGCGGCTCCTCGTCCGGGCCGAGGCAGCGGACCTCGCCTTCGGGTCCGTACCAGACCGGAATGCGGTGGCCCCACCAGAGCTGGCGCGAGATGCACCAGTCGTGCATGTTGTCGACCCAGTCGAAGTAGCGGTACGCCATGTCCGACGGGTGGATCTGGACGCGGCCGTCGCGCACCGCGTCGCCGGCCGCCTGCGCGAGCGGGCCCACGTTGACCCACCACTGCATCGACAGCCGGGGCTCGATGGTGGTGGCGCAGCGCGAGCAGTGCCCGACGCTGTGGACGTACGGGCGCTTCTCGGCGGTGATGCGGCCCTGGGCGCGCAGCGCGGCCACGATCGAGGAGCGGGCCTCGAAGCGGTCCAGGCCCTCGAACGGGCCGTGCGCGGTGATCACGCCGCGCTCGTCCATGACGGTCAGCATGGGCAGGCCGTGCCGCTGGCCGATGGCGAAGTCGTTGGGGTCGTGTGCCGGGGTGACCTTGACCGCGCCGGAGCCGAACTCCGGGTCCACGTGCTCGTCCGCGACGACCGGGATCTCGCGGTCGGTGAGCGGGAGCTTGATGGTGCGGCCGACGAGGTGCGCGTACCGCTCGTCCTCGGGGTGGACCGCGACCGCGGTGTCGCCGAGCATCGTCTCGGCGCGGGTGGTGGCGACGACCAGGGAGTCCTCGCCCTCGCCGTAACGGATCGAGACGAGCTCGCCGTTGTCCTCCTGGTAGTCCACCTCGATGTCGGAGATGGCCGTCAGGCAGCGCGGGCACCAGTTGATGATGCGCTCGGCCTGATAGATCAGCCCGTCCTCGTACATCCGCTTGAAGACGGTCTGGACGGCGCGCGAGAGGCCCTCGTCCATGGTGAAGCGCTCGCGGCTCCAGTCGACGCCGTCGCCGAGCCGACGCATCTGGCCGAGGATCTTGCCGCCGTACTCCTCCTTCCACTGCCAGACGCGGTCGGTGAACGCCTCGCGGCCCAAGTCCTGGCGGGACTTGCCCTCTTCGGCGAGCTGCTGCTCGACCTTGTTCTGCGTGGCGATGCCCGCGTGGTCCATGCCGGGGAGCCACAGCGACTCGTAGCCCAGCATGCGCTTACGGCGGGTGAGCGCGTCCATCAGCGTGTGCTGGAAGGCGTGCCCGAGGTGCAGGGAACCGGTGACGTTCGGCGGGGGGATGACGATCGTGTACGGATCGCGCTCGCTCTTCGCGTCGGCCTCGAAATAGCCCCGCTCTACCCAGCGCTCGTACAGCTTCCCCTCTACCTCGGCCGGCGTGTACTGGGTCGGCAGATCTGCGGGGGCGGCTGCGATGGGCCCGTCGGTGTCCGGGCGCTGCTGAGTGTTCTCGGTCACGGGGGCCAGTGTACGGGCGCGAATGTGGCGGTCTCGAATCGGTTTGGAGGGGGGTGCGGCGGCCCTGTGACCCATCCGACAGGATGTAGGACGCGCATAAGCGTGCATGCACATGCCCAGCAGGGAGCCGGGCCGCCAACGGGAGGGAACACCGCCGTGAGTTTCAACCAACCGGGACCGTACGGCCAGCAGCCGGGCCAGCCCGGCCCGTACGGCCAGACGCCGCCCCCGCCGCCTCCGCCGGGGCAGCCGCAGGGCGCGCCGAATCCTTACGGCGGTGCGCAGGGACAGCCCGGTTACGGCTACCCGCAGGCGCCGCAGCAGGGCGGCTTCGGCCAGCAACAGCCGCCGCAGCAGGGCGGGTTCGCCCAGCCGGGCCCGTACGGACAGCAGCCCGGGCCCTACGGCTACGGCCAGCAGCCCGGCATGCCGCCGATGGCCCCGCAGAACGGCGGCAACAAGACCGGCAAGACGGTCGGCATCATCGCCGCGGTGGTCGTGGCGGTGGCGGTCATAGGCGGCGGCGTGGTCTTCCTCGCGGGAGGCGGCGGCCCGGACCCGTACAACGTGACGACGCCGAAGACGCTGCTGTCGGGCGAATACTCCATGGCCCGTGACAAGAACCAGCAGGACCTCATGGGTAGCAAGGACCTGACGCGGAACGGCAAGGCCAGGATGCTCGGCGTCGACAACGCCAAGGGCGTGGGCGGCGGTTACACCAGCATCAAGCGGGAGAGCCTGATGCTTTACGGCGTCAACGGCGATGTACAGGACCCGGAGCAGGCGGTCGACAAGCTCTTCGCCGAGGCGCACAGGGGCCAGGAGAAGAACGCCCAGGAGCAGGGGGCCGAGATCGAGCGCACGAAGCCGCTGGAGTCCTACTCGCCGTCCGGCTTCGACGGCACGGTCATGAAGTGCGAGACCAACAAGTCCTCGAAGACGATAGGCACCACCACCGCCAGCAACACGGTGAGCAGCTGCGCGTGGGCGGACGAGTACGCGGTCGGCCTGGTCGAGCAGATCGGCGCCGCCTCCCCGGGCAACCCGAACATCACGGGCATGAGCGCCGAGGAGCTCTCGGAGAAGACGGCCAAGATCCGCCAAGAGGCCCAGGAACCGCGCTGAACGCGTCGGCGGTCTGAGCGCAGCTCGCGCTCAGACCGCCGTCAGACGTGAAGTCGGCGCACCTGTCGTGCAGGAGGCGCCGAAGGCGCCTACGCGCTCTTCTCGTGCCGCGTGTTCTGGTCGCCCGCGTTGCGCGAGCGGGGCACCAGGGTCGGGTTCACGTTGTCGTGGACCGCTTCCTCCGTGATGACCACGCGCTCCACGTCCTTGCGGGACGGGACCTCGTACATCACCGACTGGAGGACCTCCTCCATGATCGCGCGGAGCCCTCGCGCTCCGGTCCCCCGCAGGATCGCCTGGTCGGCGATGGCCTCCAGGGCCGGGCGGTCGAAGTCGAGCTCGACGCCGTCGAGTTCGAACAGGCGCTGGTACTGCTTCACCAGGGCGTTGCGCGGCTCCAGCAGGATCTGGAGCAGCGCCTCGCGGTCGAGGTTGTGCACCGAGGTGAGCACCGGGAGGCGGCCGATGAACTCCGGGATCATCCCGAACTTCACCAGGTCCTCCGGCATGACCTCCTCGAACTGGTTCGTCGCCTCCAGCTCGCGCTTGGAGCGGATGTCCGCGCCGAAGCCGATGCCCTTGGTGCCGGCCCGGGACTCGATGATCTTGTCCAGGCCCGCGAAGGCGCCGCCCACGATGAACAGCACGTTCGTCGTGTCGATCTGGATGAACTCCTGATGCGGGTGCTTGCGCCCGCCCTGCGGCGGCACCGAGGCCGTGGTGCCTTCGAGGATCTTGAGCAGGGCCTGCTGGACGCCCTCGCCGGAGACGTCGCGGGTGATCGACGGGTTCTCGCTCTTTCTGGCGACCTTGTCGATCTCGTCGATGTAGATGATCCCGGTCTCGGCCTTCTTGACGTCGTAGTCGGCCGCTTGGATCAGCTTGAGCAGGATGTTCTCGACGTCCTCGCCGACATAGCCGGCCTCCGTCAGCGCCGTCGCGTCGGCGATGGCGAACGGGACGTTGAGCATCCGCGCGAGGGTCTGCGCGAGCAGCGTCTTGCCGGAGCCGGTGGGCCCGAGCAGCAGGATGTTGGACTTGGCCAGCTCGATGCCGTCGTCACGGCCGGCGGTGCCGTTCTCCCCGGCCTGCACCCGCTTGTAGTGGTTGTAGACCGCGACCGAGAGCGCCTTCTTCGCGGCCTCCTGGCCGACGACGTACCCCTCGAGGAATTCGTAGATCTCGCGGGGCTTGGGGAGTTCGTCCCAGCGCACCTCGGAGGACTCGGCGAGCTCCTCCTCGATGATCTCGTTGCACAGGTCGATGCACTCGTCACAGATGTAGACGCCAGGGCCCGCGATGAGCTTCTTCACCTGCTTCTGGCTCTTGCCGCAGAACGAGCACTTGAGCAGATCGCCGCCATCACCGATGCGTGCCACGAGGAGCTTCCCCTTCGCCTGGGATCCGTCGGCCGGACGGACCGAGCTACGTGCTCTCCGACGGTACCTTGCCCGGCCGCCGGAATGGGCCCCCCTTGGGCCGACTCGATACCGACGCGCTGAACCCGCCATCGGCCCAAGGGGGCACGGGACTTCGCAGTCCGTCAGACTCCGACAGTCCCCGTCGTACTGCTTCAGACTCCGACAGAGGACTTACGGGTCGTGACGATCTGATCGACCAGACCGTACTCCAGAGCCTCCTCGGCCGTCAGGATCTTGTCCCGCTCGATGTCGTCGCGGATCTGCTCGATGTCCTTGGTGGAGTGCTGCGAGAGCATCTCCTCGAGCTGCGTACGCATCCGCTGGATCTCGTTCGCGGCGATCTCCAGGTCGGAGACCTGGCCGCGGCCGGTCTCGCTGTACGGCTGGTGGATCAGGACGCGGGCGTTGGGCAGCGCCATCCGCTTGCCGGGGGTGCCGGCGGCGAGGAGCACGGCGGCGGCCGAGGCGGCCTGGCCCATGCACACGGTCTGGATGTCCGGCTTCACGAACTGCATCGTGTCGTAGATCGCGGTGAGCGCGGTGAACGAGCCGCCGGGCGAATTGATGTAGAGGGAGATGTCCCGGTCCGGGTCCATCGACTCCAGGCACAGGAGCTGCGCCATGATGTCGTTGGCCGAGGCGTCGTCGATCTGCACGCCGAGGAAGATCACCCGCTCCTCGAAGAGCTTCGCGTACGGGTCGTACTCGCGCACGCCCTGCGAGGTGCGCTCGACGAAGCGCGGAACGATGTAGCGGGACTCGGGGGTGGGGCCCGTGTAACGCCCGGAGGCGCCGAACTGCTCGGCCGCGCCGGGGAATTCCGGAAGGTTGCTCATCTTCAGGCTCTCCTGTGAAGGGCTGGGTGCGGTGGGGGTGCGGAGCTCGAATCCGGCGGGGCTCACGCGCCCGTACCGCCGCCGCCCGGAACCTGGGCAGCGGAGCCGTAGACCTCGTCGATCAGGCCGTACTCCTTGGCCTCCTGGGCGGAGAACCAGCGGTCGCGGTCGGCGTCGCGGGTCCACTGCTCGACGGACTGCCCGGTGTGCTGTGCCGAGAGCTCGGCCATCTTCTTCTTGGTGCGCAGCAGCTGCTCGGCGTGGATCTTGATGTCCGAGGCCGAGCCGGCGAGGCCGGCGGACGGCTGGTGGATCAGGATCTCGGAGTTGGGCAGCGCGAAGCGCTTGCCGGGGGTGCCGGCGCTGAGCAGGAACTGACCCATCGACGCCGCGAGGCCCATGGCGATCGTGACCACGTCGTTCTTGATGTACTGCATGGTGTCGTAGATCGCCATGCCGGCCGTGATCGAGCCGCCCGGGCTGTTGATGTAGAGGAAGATGTCCTTGTCCGGGTCGGCGGCAAGGAGCAGAAGCTGCGCCGTGATCTTGTTGGCGATGTCGTCGTCAACGGGCTGGCCCAGGAAGATGATCCGCTCGTTGAGCAGCCGGTTGTAGACCTGGTCGCCGAGGCCACCACCAATGTTGGGCTCAGCGGCGGCGGAAGGCATCGGAAGCGTCACGTGTCCACCTGCTCGTATCCGGACGGTCGCTCGTCGGCTGGCCGTCACTGGGGTCTGCGTGTACTTGGGACCCTAACGCGCGGGTCGGACATAGCCATCCCGGTCTCTGACCTGTTCGCTGTGAGCGCATGGGGCTGCGATGCAGGTCCGCCGGTCGGCGAGGGGGTGGCGGGGGCGCCGGCGCGGGGCGCGCGGCGGCCGCCGGGGAGCCCCGACTCCGCCCCGGTTCCACCGTGGCGGAGCGTGCCGGTCCGGCGCTCCGGTCCGGGTCCCTGGAAACCGGAACAGGGCTGCTCCGGCGCGCAAGGCGCCGGGCAGCCCCGTACGGAGAGGGTGAGCGGGTGGCTCAGCCCTCGGACTTCTCCTCGGACTTGGCCTCGTCGGCCTTGCCCTCGGTCTCGGCGGTCTCGCCCTCGGCGGCCTCACCGGACTCGGCCTCGACCGTCTCGGCGGTCTCGTCCTCGTCGTCCAGCTCGACGGTCTCGCCGTTGGTGTCCTTCACGGTGGCCTTCTCCACGACGGTGGACAGGGCCTTGCCGCGGGCGACCTCGCCCACGAGCATCGGCACCTGGCCGCCCTCGACGACCGCCTGCGCGAACTGGTCGGGGCTCATGCCGGAGGACTGCGCACGGCGCATGAGGTGCTCGGTGAGCTCCTCCTGGCTGACGTTCAGGCTCTCCTTGTTGACCAGCTCGTCGAGCACGAACTGGGTGCGGATGCCCTTCTCCGCCTGCTCCTTGAGCTCGGCGTCGAAGTCCTCCTCGGTCTTGTCCTGGAACTTCAGGTACGTGGCGAGGTCCAGGCCCATCTGCGCGAGCTGCTGGTTGACCAGCTGGTCCTTGCGGGTGTTGACCTCGTCCTGGAGGAGGTTCTCCGGGATCGGGACCTCGACCAGCTCCAGGAGGGCGTCCAGCACCTTCTCCTGGGCCTGCTGGGCCTGCTCGCCCTTCTTCTGCTGCTCCAGGCGCGTCCGGCTGTCGGCCTTCAGCTCCTCGAGGGTGTCGAACTCGGAGGCGAGCTGCGCGAACTCGTCGTCCAGCTCGGGCAGTTCACGCGCCGAGACGGTCTGCACGGTGACCGTGACCTCGGCCTCCTGGCCCGCGGCCGAGCCGCCCTTGAGCTCGGAGGTGAAGGTGGCGCTGCCGCCGGCCTCCAGGCCGGTCACGGCGTCGTCGATGCCGTCCAGCAGCTCGCCGGAGCCGATGGTGTAGTCGACGCCCTCGGCGACGCCGTCCTCGAGCACCTCGCCGTCGACCTTGGCCTCAAGGTCGATCTTGACGACGTCGCCCTCGGCGGCGGCGCGCTCCACGGCGTTGGTGGAGGCGAAGCGCTCGCGGAGCTGCTCGACGGCCTTGTCCACGTCTTCGTCGGAGACCTCGGTGGCGTCCACCTCGACCTCGATGCCGGAGTAGTCCGGGATCTCGATCTCGGGACGCACGTCCACCTCGGCGGTGAAGGCGAGCAGCTCGTTGTCCTTGAGCTCGGTGATGTCCACGTCGGGCTGGCCGAGCGGGTTGAGCTCACCCTCCTCGACGGCGGACTGGTAGAGCTTGGGAAGCGCGTCGTTGACGGCCTCCTCCAGGACGGCGCCGCGGCCGAACCGCTGGTCGATGACTCGCGCAGGGATCTTGCCCTTGCGGAAGCCAGGCACCGAGACCTGCTCGTTGATCTTCTTGTACGCCGCGTCGAGGCTGGGCTTGAGCTCCTCGAAGGGCACCTCGACAGTGAGCCGAACCCGGGTGGGGTTCAGGGTCTCCACGGCGCTCTTCACGGTCGGTCTCCTTGGGGCTGACTTCTGGATTACACGTTTGCGGTTAGACGCTTGAGCGGCGCCCCATATGCGGCTCGGCAGGAAACTCGAGGAGTATGCGGACACGGCACAGGCACGCGCGTCATTCATAGTACGTGGTCGGGGTGGCCGGATTCGAACCGACGACCTTCCGCTCCCAAAGCGGACGCGCTACCAAGCTGCGCCACACCCCGTCGGTGCGACACGTAGAGTACATGCCGTACGATGCTCATCGTGCCGCTCCGACGGCCCCCTGTTGTGACGGAGCTCTGGCGGGTGCCAGTGAGTGCTGATCATGGGATCGTGTCGGCTGAGGCGCATGCGGGCGTAGCTCAATGGTAGAGCCCTGGTCTTCCAAACCAGCTACGCGGGTTCGATTCCCGTCGCCCGCTCCACACACGGCCGCGGCCGTTCTGCGCGTGCGGCCGTGTGCGTGCGCGGGCGCGCGGTCAGAAGTTGATCTGGTTGATAGTGTCCGCTATCGAGCTCATGAA